>NC_015321.1:3971637-4633577 GCF_000194605.1 Fluviicola taffensis DSM 16823 | reverse complement strand
AAAAAATAATCAGCGTAATAGATTCATAGCTCAACTGTTAAGCCCTTGAATTTTTCAGAGAGCAAATATTCTCATAAAAAAGTGAAAAAAAAAGTTGAATAGGGGTTGATTATTTGAAAAGTTTTGCTTTGTATTGAAGTATTCCTTTAACACCATCTTCTTATTTTATTAAAATGTGTTGATTGTTCGATGAATAAGCAAATTTTATAGGTAAATGTTAAATTTTTTTATTCGAATAGAAAAATCGCCTTTCTTTCAAATGTACAAAATTAGCTTGTTAATAGCGCAAATTATTCATCTGTAAAGATAGTTTTAACAACATTTATTTTCTAACTCATAATCTGAAAAATAGTTACGACATTTAACCCGTTTTAATTCCAATTTTTTTTTCATGAAAACTTCATTTGAATTTCCAACAAAGGTCCGAGTTAGGTATGGCGAAACGGATCAAATGGGCTATTGCTATTATGGAAATTATGCAGCTTATTTTGAAGTTGGAAGGGTTGAAGCGATGCGATTTTTAGGAATGAGTTACAAAGATTTGGAAGAAAGTGGAGTAATGTTGCCAGTGAGTCATTTTGAAGTAGATTATTTCAAACCTGCGTTCTATGATGATGAATTAACTGTTTTAACTGCAATTACGGAACTGAAAGGCCCTCGATTGTTTTTTGAATATTCGTTATTTAACGAAAAGGAAGAATGTTTGTGTAAAGCAAAAACGACTTTGGTCTTTGTTTCGAAGGAGACCATGCGACCAATTCCGCCGCCAACTACTTTTGTTCAATTAATGGAAAAGCATCATGCTTGAATCAACTTATTTTAAGGTACAGTTTCCAGAAGATCTTCATTTGAAGCAGTGGTTAACGGAAAGAGATGGAGAAATTCGAATTGGCCAAAATGTTCTTTTTCGCTCCGTTGCTGGTTTAGAAGGTTGGAAGGAAAAGCGTTTTCATATTATCGGAATTAAGGAAGATATTGGTCCGCGTTTGAATGCGGGAAAAGGCGGTTCTGATTTAGCATTTGATGCTTTTATCACTCGATTCCTGGCTGTTCAATCCAATCAATTTTTGAGCGGAAATTCTATTTGCATACATGGATACATTTGTTTAAAAGAATCGATCACAGCAATTTCAAATATGCATGTTGATGACTTAGATTACCTGGTGTCGATTTGGGTTCAGGAAGTTGTTGAAGCTGGAGGAATTCCAATCGTAATAGGAGGCGGACATAATAATGCATATCCGATTATTAAAGGTGTTTCAGAAGCTATGTGTCAGCCAATTTCTGTAGTGAATTTAGATCCTCATGCGGATACAAGAGCTATGGAGGGCCGGCATTCAGGAAATCCATTTTCATACGCTTTTGAAGATGGTTTTTTGCAGAATTATTCGGTCCTTGGCCTCCATGAGTCGTATAATAATCAGTTTATTCTAGATCGCTTGCAAGAGATGAACGCCTTTTTTACGTTTTATGAATCGTGGCTTGAAAAGAGTTTTAAATTCCAAGCAGATATTGATAAAGTGTACGATACGCATTTTCAAGATTTGATGGGAGTAGAGTTGGATATGGATGCAATTGCTTACATGCCTTCAAGTGCATTTTCACCCTCTGGAATAAGTGTGGACCAAGCTCGAATTTATATCCGAAAAATGGCTTCTTTGGAAAAAGTGTGTTACTTACATTTGCCTGAAGCAGCACCTAAAAATGAGATGGAGGAATTAGTTGTTGGCAAGGCTTTGACTTATTTGGTAACAGATTTTTTAAAGGAATATCTGAAACATCATCATTAATTCGTATATTAAATTCGTGGCTTCACTCCGAGACATTACTTTCAGCACTTTAAGATTCCTAAGAGTCTTTTTTCCTCTTGTACTTTTGGTGCATCATTTGAAACATAATCTACTTGGATTATTCTATTGGGTATTCTTCTTTTTATTGATTTCAGATAAAATTGGAGTAGGATTTGGTTTGTCTTATTTGTTTTTATCTCCAGAATATCAAGGGAATACTAGTTTTTTCTCCTTTTTATTGATCGGATTTTCTTTTGGAGGCTTAACAATGGCTTTTCATTCGTATTCCTATATGCGCTTGGCTTCGAGATTTCCTTTTTTAGCAATGGTGAATAAGCCTTTTGTGCGCTTTTGTATTAATAACAGCATCATACCGATTATATTTATTAGTTACTTTTTGATTCGTGTAGTTCGTTTTCAGCGGATGGAAGAGTTTGAGTCGTGGACAAATGCTTTGTTTTTTGGGGCTGGATTTTTGGTAGGCTTTTTCTTGTTTGTTGGTGTGTCTTTACTCTATTTCTTTCCAATAAATAAAAATCTCTTCGAATTAAAAAGATACAATGAAAGTAAATCTACCAGAACTGATCGTTGGATGCGTTTTGGAAAAGGAAATCGGATTAAAGTAAGAAGCGCAAATAAACAACGATTGTATTTTTATGTGGGAAGAGGATTTCGAGTGCAGCAATGCCGTTCTACAAAACATTATGCGCAATCTTTGTTGCAATCCGTGTTTGATCAAAACAGGGTTTCAACAACCGTTTTTGAAATAACTACGATTTTAACATTCGTATTAATTGGATTGTTTGGAGGTAAAACATTTTTAGATGTGCCTGCTGGAGTTAGTGTGGTATTGCTCTTGACGATTTTGCTCATGCTGTTAAGTGCACTCATGACTTGGTTGAGAGTTTGGGCTTATCCAGTGATTATTGGATTGTTTCTAATCATGAATATGTTCTCCAAAAGCGGAGAGTTATTTCAATTTCAAACTCAAGCTTATGGTTTGAGTTATGATGACCCAGCTGTTTATTCCGATTCTGCGATTTTTGAATTGAGTAAGAATGCTGAACTTTGTAAGGATGATTATGATGATTACATCTGTTACTTGGAAAACTGGAAAAAGCAAACAGGCGAGGAAAAACCCTTAATGGTTGTTGTGAATACTTCTGGGGGAGGATCTAGAAGTGCTACTTGGGTTTATGAAGTGCTTCGAAATTGTGATTCACTAACCAAATTCAAATCCTCCAAGCATATAGCAATGATAACGGGAGCTTCAGGAGGAACTGTTGGAGCGTCTTATTATCGATCATTATTGCTTGAAAACCACCAAACTGGGAAGGTTAATTTTAACGATAAGAAGTATTTTGAAGAAATTGCTCAGGATTTATTAAATAAATTATGCTTTGCAGCCTCAACGAATGATTTGTTTTTCAGATATCAATCCACTTTTGAGAATTCGAAATATAGCTACGACCGAGCCATGGCATTTGAATCTGATTTGAATGAAAATACAGGACAGCGATTGAATAAACCGCTCTTGTATTTCAGGACGTATGAAAAACAAGGTATTATTCCGAATCTTATTTTAACGCCTTCTGTAGTAAATGATGGCAGAAGAATTATGATTTCTTCTCTGGGATTGAGTTTTTTAATGGATTCTGCTTCTCCTTCTCCAGAATCGAATCACATTCAAGAAAATATTGATATTCATTTGTTGCTCAAGAAACAAAAATCAGAAAGATTGCGTTTGTCTTCAGCGTTGCGTATGAATGCGTCATTTCCGTATGTACTTCCAATGACAAGTTTGCCTACCACTCCTGAAATTCAATTGATGGATGCTGGCGCGCGCGATAATTTCGGTACTAAAATAACTATTCAGTGGTTGAATAAGTTAGAATCTTGGATTAGTAAAAATACCAGTGGTGTGGTTATTCTTCAGATTCGTGATAATAAACGAATTATGTACAATGAACAAACGCGTTCCTTTGGACTTTTTGATAAATTCACGGCGCCTGTTTCAAATGTGTTTACCAATTTTCCGCGAATTCAAGATTATGATCAAGATGAATTGCTGAAGTTGATAATGAATAAATACGATGTGCCGATTCAAACAGTAAATCTAAATTTGAGAGAGTTGCAGAAAGACCGAATTAGTTTGTCTTGGCATTTAACCAAACATGAGAAACTAAAAGTTTTGGCGGCCATCCAACGTGTTTCAAACGTCAAAGAATTTAAGAGGTATCAACAACTTTTGACCAATTGAAAAGTGCAGCGAAGTCGAAGTTAGTCATGATCCCATTTTCTTTTCGAATCTCCTTTTGTTTCAATAATCTTCCAATTGTTTTTCAAGGCTTCTTTGAAAAGGTGTTTCCGAAATTTTCGGGGATAAATGAATTTCCAAGTCATCTTACTTCGAGATAAATCTTTTGTTACATCAGCTAGAGATAAAAGATGGTAGCAGGCGGCTGCACAACGCATTCCAAAAAATGCATAAGGATAAGGGCCTTCTTTCAAAAAGGATTTGGAATCGTTCAAAAGTTGCTGTTTTTGAGTTGAGGTAACTGGAATGAAAATCCGACAAGTCTTCAAAGTGTCACTTGAAAATGTTCTATAAAACCTCCGTTTGTTTGAAATGATGTATTTCCCTATATCTGAATTGATGTTTGTAGCCGCAACTCTTCCGCCTGGAAGAAAGTGCATCACGCTGTCTTCTCCGATTGTAAGTCCAATGTGTCCACCTAGTTTTCCGCCAAACCAATGTGCTCCATTTTTGGATAAAGGCTTGGAGCCATAAATAATCTCAACTATCAATGTGTCGGATTGAGAAATAGCTCTAAATGAAATAAAAAGTAGAATAATAGCAAGCGATTTCATGTGATTTTTTCTGAAGAATACAACTCTTATTGAAATCTGTTCAAACCTAAGATTTGATCTGTCTAATGAATTGATTGAAAGGTAATGTTTGGAGATTTTGAAATTCATAATTGGAAAAACGTTATTTTCGTTGTATGTCCGAAGTAGCACAACTATATAAGTACAATTTTGATGCTTATTCCCTAGAAAAGAACTCAGAGGATTATTTTGCTGATTCATTCAATCCTACTGAGGATATGAATTCGACTTACTGGTTGAATTTTCATTCAATGAAAAACAAAGAGGCGATTATTAAGTTGTGCGATAAGTTGTGTATAGATAAAATCCTTCAGGAAGATTTGTTTGAGCCAGAAAAACGAACACGTTTGGAGGAGTATTCAGATTATGTTTACTTCAGCATTGTTTCCGCATTACCTAAAGAAGGATTGAATAATTTCGATTTAAAGAAAGAGCGAATCAGTTTTATTATTGGAGATAATTACTTGATTTCTTTTCAGGAGAAGCCTTCAGATCACTTTCCGACGGTTCGCGAACGAATTGAATACAAAAGAGGGAAAATTCGTTACAAAGGCCCTGATTTCTTGTTGTTTCGAATGTTGGAAGCGATTATTGACAATTATTCAGAAGTTGTTGAGGAGATTGGAGTGAATATTGAATTACTAGATAAAATCGTATTGCGAGATCCAAAGAGTGAAGTGCTTCGAAAGGTTGAATGGGAAAAGAGAAAGTTGTTAGATCTCCGAAAAATTGTCTTTCCAATGAAGGATTTGATGGGGCAATTGGACCGTGTTGAAAACGAGCTGATTATTGAAGATAACATTCATTATTTCAGAGAGTTGAAAGATACTTGTTATGGATTAATTGAGGAAATAGAAGCAAAAAAACAAATGCTTGATGGTGTTGCGAATCTGTATTATGCTATCCAGGGACAACGAATGAATGAAATTATGAAGGTGCTAACTGTTACAAGTGCCATTTTCATTCCCTTAACATTTGTTGTTGGTGTATATGGAATGAATTTTGAAAACATGCCTGAATTATCCTCGAAATATGGCTATTTCATCATTTGGGGTGTCATGATTTTGATAACGGCAGCCTTGGTTTTTATCTTCTGGAAAAGAGGTTGGTTAAAGCGAAATACCTAGGATTGCTCAATAAATTCATTCGCGTAAAGCAAAAAGCGAGATTCTTCTAGTAAATCATACAATTTCATCCATTCTTTGTGGTTGAATGCTAGGATCATTTTAGAATTATCCGTGTGCATGTAGATCTTTTCCTTTGGTTTTTCATCCTTGTTTGATAAGTTCTCATTCTTCAGAAGCTTTGCTTCCTCTTCTTCGTAATGCATGGTATGAATGCTGTGAACTTGCTCTGAAAATCGAATAAACTCAGCGTAAGAGAGAATGAGCACCACGCTTCCGAATCCCAAATGAAATTGTTCACAGTTCTTACATTGAATTAGGCAGCCAAATGAGTTGTTGCTGATAGTTTTGTAATGGCACATGTTGTTTGTTTTAGGTAAAATTATTACTTAGAATAATTCTAAACAATACCCAGAAAGTGGTATAATCTATCGGAGGGAAATTAACCTTACATCGTTCATAACTCTTATTAATTACCTGTTTAATCAAAGCTTTCTGATTGTATCTTTGATACTTGCACAGAATCCGTTATTATGGCTGAAAATCAATATACTGAAGACAATATACGATCTCTTGATTGGAAGGAACATATTCGACTAAGACCTGGTATGTATATCGGGAAATTAGGAGATGGTGCTTCTGCAGACGATGGGATTTATATTTTGGTGAAGGAGATTGTCGATAATTCCGTGGACGAATTCGTTATGGGGAATGGAAAACGTATCGATATCAAAGTGAAAGATGGGAAAGTTTCTGTTCGTGATTATGGACGTGGAATTCCATTGGGGAAAGTGATTGAATGTGTTTCTCAGATCAATACTGGTGGAAAATACGATTCCAAGGCCTTTAAAAAATCAGTTGGACTAAATGGAGTAGGAACCAAGGCTGTAAATGCGTTGAGTGATTATTTTATGGTTTATTCGGTGAGAGAAGGACAAAAGAAACAGGTTGTTTTTTCTAGAGGGGAATTAACCGAAGATTTGCCTTTGAGTAAAACAGATGAGGTGAATGGAACTTATTTTGAGTTTATTCCTGACGAATCCATCTTCAAGAAATTCGCGTTCAAGATGCCTTACCTGATCAAGATGTTTTGGAATTATTGCTACTTGAACCGCGGTTTGGCGATTTACTTCAATGGCGAAAAATACCAATCGAAAGACGGGTTGAAAGATTTGTTGGAAGATAATATGGATGGAGATCCATTATATCCAATTATTCACTTGGAAGGTGACGATATCGAAGTTGCTTTTACCCATGGAAAAACATACGGAGAGGATTATTATTCCTTTGTGAATGGTCAGCACACAACACAGGGAGGGACGCATCAAAGCGCTTTCCGTGAGTCCATCGCAAAAGTGATTCGTGATTTTTACAAGAAAGATTACGATGCTTCAGATATTCGTCAATCTATCGTTGCTGCAATTGCCGTGAAAGTAATTGAACCAGTATTTGAATCTCAAACAAAAACGAAATTAGGTTCTCAGGAAATTGAACCAGATGGAAAATCCATGCGAGCTTTCATCAATGATTTTCTGAAGGATAAATTGGATAATTACTTGCACCGTCATCCAGATGTTGCGGATACACTTGAAAAGAAGATTAAGCAATCGGAGCGCGAACGCAAAGAATTGTCAGGAATTCGTAAACTAGCTCGTGATAGAGCGAAGAAGGCGAGTTTGCATAACAAGAAACTGCGCGATTGTAGAAGTCATCTAACTGACTTGAAAGATGAAAAACGTGAAATGACTACGCTTTTCATTACTGAGGGAGATTCAGCGAGTGGATCAATTACCAAGTCAAGAGACGTCAATACACAAGCCGTTTTCTCATTGCGCGGGAAGCCTTTGAATTGCTACGGATTAACCAAAAAAGTGGTTTATGAGAACGAAGAGTTTAACCTCATTCAAGCTGCTTTGGACATCGAAGAAGACATGGATAACCTGCGCTACAATAACATTGTAATCGCAACCGATGCCGATGTTGATGGAATGCATATTCGTTTACTTCTCTTGACGTTCTTCTTGCAATTTTTCCCAGATTTAGTGAAGCGGAATCATGTTTATGTACTTCAAACTCCATTATTCCGTGTTCGAAACAAGAAAAAGACGATTTACTGTTATTCGGATGAAGAACGCCGAGCAGCTATTTCTGAATTAGGGAAAAATCCAGAGATAACTCGATTTAAAGGATTGGGAGAGATTTCGCCAGATGAGTTCAAGCATTTTATTGGTGATGATATTCGTTTGGAACCAGTTCTCTTAACTAAAGATGCATCCATTGATTCGATTCTATCTTATTTCATGGGGAAAAATACGCCAGAACGCCAAGATTTTATCATTGAAAACTTGCGTGTTGTGAAAGATGATGATAAGAATGTGGATCTGGAAGATTCCCAATCAGAAGATGAAAATACAGAACCAATAGAAAAAGCTTCTTAAGATGAGTGAAGATGAAATTGGACCGGTAGACCCGGAAAATGAGAATTTAGATAATGATAACAATGGAGATGAAGGTCAAGAATCTTCCGATTCAAGTCCTTTTGAGAAAAATCATGTAGATGAAAATATCATTCCACTAAGTGGTCTGTATGAGAATTGGTTCTTGGATTATGCTTCTTACGTAATTCTTGAGCGCGCTGTTCCCTCTTTACACGATGGTTTTAAGCCAGTTCAGCGACGAATTCTACATTCCATGAAAGAATTGGATGACGGACGTTACAACAAAGTCGCGAACGTAATCGGAAATACCATGAAATATCACCCGCACGGTGATGCGTCTATTGGTGATGCCTTGGTTCAACTCGGACAAAAAGAATTATTAATCGATTGTCAAGGAAACTGGGGAAATACGTTGACGGGTGATGGTGCAGCTGCTCCTCGTTATATCGAAGCGCGTCTTTCCAAGTTTGCTAGTCATGTGGTTTTTAATCCAAAGACTACAAGCTGGCTATTGAGTTATGATGGTCGAAACAAAGAGCCTGATAATTTGCCCGTAAAATTCCCAATCTTGCTTGCTCAAGGTGCTGAAGGAATCGCTGTCGGAATGGCTTGTAAGATTTTGCCGCATAACTTCATCGAATTAATCGATCAGTCGATCAATCATTTGCGCGGAAAGAAAATTGAGATTTTTCCCGATTTTTTGAATGGTGGAATGGCGGATTTTACCAATTACAACGATGGTTTAAGAGGTGGAAAAGTGCGTGTTCGAGCTAAGATTAAAAAGGTCGACAATAAAACATTGATAATTAATGAAATTCCTTTTGGTTGCACAACGACTTCTTTGATTGAAAGCGTTATAAAAGCAAACGACAAAGGGAAAATTAAGATTAAAAAAATTGAAGACAATACGGCTGCAGATGCAGAAATTGTGATTCATTTGGCTCCTGGTGTTTCTCCAGATAAAACAATCGATGCTCTTTATGCGTTCACGGATTGTGAAGTATCGATTTCTCCCAATGCTTCTGTAATTGATGGTGATACTCCTCGATTTATGGGAGTAACTGAGATTCTGAAAGTGAATACAGACAATACTGTTACTTTACTTCGAAAAGAACTCGAAATTCGATTGGCTGAATTGGAGTCTCAGTGGCATTTTTCAACGTTGGAAAAAATCTTCATTCGCGAAGAAATGTACATTGATTTTAAGTTGTATTCAGACAAAGAAGGTTTGTATCAATACATGTACAAGCGGTTTGAGAAATTCAAAAAGCAATTTGTTCGTGAGATCATAGATGAAGATTTACAGCGTTTGACTCAGATTCCAATGATTCGTATTACACGTTTCGATTCAGATAAAGCAGACGACTTGATAGCAAAGTTGGAGGCTGAAATGGAAGAGGTGAAGAAACATTTGGGTAATTTAATCGAGTATGCTATTGAGTATTACAAAGATTTAAAAAAGCGTTTTGGAGCTGGTAAAGAGCGAAGAACTGAAATGAAAGTTTTTGACAATATTGCTGCTTCGAAAGTAATTATTGCCAATCGAAAGTTATATGTAGATATCGAAGAAGGATTCATTGGTTGGGGCTTGAAAAAGACCGAAGCTGTCAATGATTGTTCTGAAATTGATGATATTATTGTTTTCTTCGATACCGGAAAATTCATTGTTACAAAAGTTTCTGAAAAGAAATTCGTAGGCAAAGGGATTGTACATGCTGACGTATGGAAAAAAGGCGATAAACGCACAATCTATCACGTAATGTATCAAGATGGTGCTGGTGGAGCAACAATGATGAAACGGTTCTTTGTGAATTCAGTAACGCGTGACACCGAATACGATTTAACACGAGGAATCAAAGGATCTAAGCTCTTGTATTTCTCCGTTCATCCAAATGGAGAGCGCGAGGTTGTTTCAGTAATGCTCCGACCAAGGCCACATTTGAAGCGTTTACGGTTCGATATTGACTTGGGAGATTTGCTAATTAAAGGTCGCCAGTCTGCTGGAAATCGGGTTACAAAAGAAATTGTTCAAAAGATCACTCAGAAAGAAGTTGGAGGTTCCACATTAGCCGCTCGTAAGATTTGGTACGATACCGTTGTTGGAAGATTGAATGACGAAGGAAGAGGGAAATTTTTAGGCTCGTTCAAAGGAGAAGATCGGATTATGACTTTGTATAAGAATGGAGACTACCGATTGACTACTTTCGATTTGGCAAACCACTTTGATGAAGACATGATCCATATTGAAAAATGGGTTCCAGACAGACCAATTTCTGCTGTTTATTACGATGGAGAGAAGGATTTGCACTTTGTGAAGCGGTTTACTTGTGAAATCACAACAGATAAGAGGGTTTCATACATTTCTGAAACAGAAGGATCTTATCTAGATTGTGTTTCTACAGCATACCAGCCAGTTGTTCGAATCGTTTACAACAAGCTTTTAAAAGAAACGAAAAACCTTCCAGATAACGAGGTTGCTTTGGCTGATTTCATCGATGTGAAAGGAATGAAAGCGCAAGGAAATCAACTAACGAAATTAAAAGTCAAGGAGGTTGTATTAACACATGAAATTGAAGGTTCTGAACCTTGGCCAAATGAAGACCCATTGGAATTGGAAATCGATAATTCGGAAGAGGATTTGGACGGAGAAGATTCGGAAGATGGAGATAATCCAACAATTGAGTGGGACTTGACAAAAGGCCCTGATGATCCAGATGATCAACCAACATTGTTTTAGATAAATAGAAAGTCTCCGTTGTAGCGGAGACTTTTTTGCTTCTAATGGAATTGAACGTAATCGAAGTTATATCTTCCTAATTGGATCATGTAAAATTATACCTTTTAGTATTATACTTAAAGGTACAATCATGAAATACAACAAAATAATTGAGAGTGATAATATTGTACCTTTGAGTATAATACCATTTGGTAATATTTCATTATTTTTAATAAAAATTGATTGAGATGAAAGAAATCTATTCACCATTTATTTTCGGAAATACAGTAAGTACAGAAGCATATACGAATCGAGAAGATGAAGCATATAGGTTAAAACAAAACTTAATGGGTGGAATCAGTACGATTCTTATTTCACCGCGTAGATGGGGGAAATCGTCTTTGGTAGAGCGTGTTATTAGTGATATCAATCAATCCGAAAAAAAATGCAAAACAGTGTTACTCGATTTGTTTACTGTCAATAACGAAGTAGAATTCTTTGAGTTATTTACACGTGAAGTGATTAAGGCGACTTCTACCAAATGGGAGGATTGGCTTGCCGATACTAAGAGTTTTTTATCCAATTTAGTGCCAACAGTTAATGTTGGAATTAATCCTCATTTAGATTTCAATATTAAATACCAACACGAAAAAGTACACGAGTTTGCAGATGAAATTTTGAACCTTCCTGAGCGAATTGCAAAAGAAAAAGGGATTCGAATGGTGATTTGTCTGGATGAGTTTCAGAACCTGACAAATTTAGTAGGTTACGAGCCGCTAGAAAAGAAGATGCGCGCAATCTGGCAGCGCCAAAAATTAGTTTCATACTGCCTTTTTGGAAGTAAACGACACATGTTGGAGGAAATATTCAATAATCCATCGAAACCTTTTTACCGCTTCGGAGATTTAATGTTATTGCCCAAAATCAAAGAAGAAGCTTGGGTTAAATTCATTCAATCAAGTTTCAAAAAGACAGGTAAACAAATTTCAAAAGAGATCGCTACGATTATCCCGCGTCTGATGAAAAATCATTCGTGGTACGTACAGCAATTGTCTCATTATGTCTGGAATCAGAGTCGTTTGGAGTCTGTGGATAAACAAGTTATTCAAATTGCACTAACGGAGCTCATCTTTGCCAATCAACCTCTCTATCAAAGAGAGATAGAAGGGATGAGCACAACTCAAATCAACTTGCTGAAGGCCATTCATCAGCGGGAAAAACAATTGACATCAACCGATGTTATGCGCAATTATGGATTGGGAACACCTAGAAACGTTTCGAAAAACCGATTGGTTCTCGAAGGTCGAGACATGATTTTGAAAGATGAAACGGGAATCTATGAATTTTTAGATCCAGCTTTTGAAATTTGGTTCCGGAAACATTATTTTCAGACTCCATGGGAAGTGGATTTTTTGCTGAATAAATAACTGGATTTTAGAATAGAATTTTATTCTTTCCCCAAACGTTTCATGTGTCTGAAATGAGAAGCTATTGCTTCACCAGTACTTGTGTATGAATAGTAGGTAACTCCAAATTCAGCACAAGTTTTTGCTACAATTTTCTGAATTTCTGGGTAATGAACATGTGAAATGCGTGGAAAAAGGTGATGTTCAACTTGAAAGTTCAAGCCGCCAACTAACCAGCTTACTAATTTGTTGTCAACCGCGAAATCACTCGTTGTAGCTAATTGATGTACAGCCCATTCATTTTCAACCATCAATGATTCATCTTCTGCGTGTTCAAATTCCACATTTTCAACCACATGAGCCAATTGAAAAACAAATGACATCGTTAATCCAAGCATCATGTGCATCAACGTGAAACCAAGAATAGTCCAACCGATTCCCCAAACAAACGATGGAAGAACCAAATACAACCCGAAATAGATAATACGCGTTGTCCAAAACATCACATGATCAATTGGTTTCATCTTTCCAACCTCTACATTGAAACGTGAACCTGTAATATAATCTTGAAAATCCTTTACCAAAACCCAGTAAATAGTAGAAATGCCATACAAGAATGGCAAGTAAATGTGTTGAAAACGATGTGCCTTATAACGTGGTTGTGTTTCGCTCATACGTAAAAATGGAGTCTTCGAAATATCGTCATCAATTCCATCAATGTTCGTATAAGTATGGTGAACTAAATTGTGTTTTTGTTTCCACATAAATGCATCACTTCCCAGAGCGTTCATGGAAAGACCAAAGAAATAATTGACATTTTTATTGCTAGAGAAAGCTTCGTGGTTAGCATCGTGCATGATATTAAAACCAACCAATGCCTGAACAAATCCTAATGATGCGGATAAAAGAAGCGCAACATATCCTGGAATTGGAAGCAACATGATTGAACAATAAATAGCAATGTATGTTGTGATAATGATGGTTGTCTTTAAATACAATTTCCAATTTCCAGAAGTTTCTAGTTGATTTTCATCAAAATAATTCTGAACCGATTTTCTCAGTGAGGAAAAGAATTCGCCCTGAGGCTTAGAAAACTGAACTTTTTTCACGACTAATTTGATTTTGGATATAATTACAAAGTTAAGAAATAAAAGTGTTCGTTTTTGATCAATTTTGCCCACAGAGATTGATTTGAACAACTTCGATTGAATATTGGTCTTTTTTAAAAATGAATATTTACCTATCTTTGCTTTTCCCAAGGATGATTTCTCTCCTGCGACTGCAAATGAGGAAAGGATGATTGCTCTCCGTGACGAGTGAAAGTAGCTTTAAAAAGGAATATTATGGTAGCAGTAGACAAATTGTCATCAGAGGAATTGATGCAATTAGAAGATCGTTATGGAGCGCACAATTATCATCCGCTTCCAGTCGTTCTTGCAAAAGGAGAAGGGGTTTATGTTTGGGACGTTGAAGGAAAAAAATACTTTGATTTCCTTTCAGCATATTCAGCTGTAAATCAAGGGCATTGTCACCCGAAAATTGTAAAAGCATTAACGGATCAGGCTCAAACATTGACCTTAACCTCACGCGCATTTTACAACGATACATTGGGTGTTTATGAAAAATTCGTAACCGACTATTTTGGTTTCGATAAAGTTCTTCCAATGAATACGGGGGCTGAGGCAGTGGAAACGGCTATCAAGATTGCGCGTAAATGGGGATATGAAAAGAAAGGTGTTGCTGAAAATCAAGCGCAAATTATTGTGTGTGAGCAAAATTTCCACGGTAGAACAACAACCATCATCTCTTTCTCGAGTGACCCGGATGCAAATACCAATTTCGGACCGTTTACTCCAGGATTTATTCGTATTCCATACAATGATCTAGACGCATTAGCTGAGGCAGCGAAACAACCAAATATCATCGGTTTTTTAGTAGAACCTATTCAAGGAGAGGCTGGAGTATATGTTCCCGCAGAAGGTTATTTGGCTGGGGCAAAAGAAATTTGTTCGAAGAATAATATTTTGTTTATCGCTGATGAAGTTCAAACTGGAATTGCACGAACAGGAAAACTATTGGCTGTTGATCATGAAAATGTAAAACCAGATATCTTAATTCTTGGAAAAGCAATTTCAGGAGGAGTTTATCCAGTTTCTGCAGTTTTTGCCAATGACAATATCATGATGGTGATCAAACCAGGTCAACACGGGTCAACTTTTGGAGGAAATCCATTGGCGGCAAAAGTGGCGGTTGCTGCATTAGAAGTCGTGAAAGACGAAAAATTAGCTGAAAATTCTGAACGATTGGGGCAATTATTCCGAGCAGAAATGAATCGTATCATCGAAAAGTCGGATTTGATTCTAAAAGTGCGTGGAAAAGGATTGTTGAATGCAATCATTGTAAATGACACAGAAGATAGTAAAACTGCTTGGAATTTGTGTGTGGAATTGAAAAACAACGGTTTGTTGGCTAAACCAACTCATGGAAATATCATTCGCTTTGCACCACCATTGGTTATGACCGAAGAGCAATTGATGGAATGTGTTGCAATCATTGAAAAAACGATTCTTGAGTTTAAGAAGTAATATGCAATAAAGTAATTGTAAAAATCCTTCTGCTACGGCGGAGGGATTTTTATTTTTAGACCAACCGTTCATCCAACCAGTTTTGGATATCTTGAAAAACCTGATGTTTGATATCTTCATTCAAAATTTCATGCCTCATTTTAGGATATAGCAATAAACTGGTATTTGAAAATCCTTCTTTCTTCATGTTTTCAACCGTTTTAGTAACTCCTTTGCTAAAATCCCCAATGGGATCTTCTGCGCCACTTACAAATAGAAATGGTAGTTTCTTGGATATGTTACTCGCCCAATCATTTCTTGTTGATTTGATGTTTAATGTGAGTAAGGTGTGAAACCCATTGTTGGTAAATGGAATGCCACAAAGTTCATCCTTCACAAAAGCGCGTTGATTCTCCTTGTTCACACTTAGCCAGCGTGTTTCAGATGAATCACCTTTGAAACGTTTATTGTTCAAATTATTAAAAAAACGATTAAGTTTTATGCTCCTTTTTTGAGGAGTCAGTGTGTTTAGGATAGAAAATACAAATCGGGCTATAGGAGCAATGGCTTGCTTTCCACCTGTTCCAACAATAATAGCACCATCAAATCGATGATGGGCTTGTTGTAGCAAGCATCTTGTTATAAAAGATCCCATAGAATGCCCGAGAACAAAATGCGGTATCGATGGAAACTCCTGTTCAAGTAACTCTGCCATTTTTTCGGCATCATCTACTACGCGTTTGGCAGCATTGTTTGAATGAAAATAACCATGATGAGATTTGGAAGCTGCCGTTTTCCCATGTCCTGCATGATCATAAGTCAAAACAGCATATCCGCTTTCAGCAAGAAAATTTGCAAATTCAATATAACGCCCGCTATGCTCCTGCATTCCATGTAAGATAAGTATGGTAGCTTTTAGAGGTTTCTCTTCTGATTGAAAAATAGTATGGAAAATAGCTTGTTCTGTTCCTGAATTGGTTATTTTATCAGTGAAACCACTTGTCTGTTTGATCATTGGACTTCTTTTTGTGATGGATTTTTCTAAAAATGAAGGAATATAGTGATAAGATTGCTATGAAAATAGAGATGATGTTATAAATTAACGAACGATTTTTCTATAATTAGATCAATTAGTACTGTTTGAGGATTAAAAAATGACCAAAATTTCAGAGTGTTTTTTCACTTCTGATTATCTTCGACAAAAAATGCTTCTATGTTATTAATTATAGTGATTTCACTAACTGTTGCTGTTCTCGTTCCTGTTATTACGGTTATTGTAATCAAAAATGGACTAATTGCTAAAGAAAATCAAGTTGAAAATGCTTTTGCTTCTGTGGATGTCATGCTCAAAAAACGGTTTGATTTAATCCCTCAATTAACATCTTGTGTGAGTGGATATATGACTCATGAAAAAGAATTATTGGAAAAATTGACAGCCTTACGATCTGGTTCAAGAGATACAGAAACATTAGCACAGGGAAATCATGAACTTCAGAGTCAATTTAGTCAGTTTTTAATCAAAGCGGAAGCGTATCCAGATTTAAAAGCGAGCGACCAATTTATGATGCTTCAACGAAGTATGAATGAAATGGAAGAACAATTGGCTGCAGCAAGAAGAACCTACAATATGTCTATCGAAATTTTCAACAATGCTGTACTTCAATTTCCGTCGTCCCTTATTGCAAAGAACAATAAGATGGAGAAGAAGCAGTATTTGAAATTCAACGACTAAATCATATTCATGGATATTAATTTTGCACAACTTCAGGCAGACATGATTGCTGGGGATTTAAGTGTTTTGGAAGCTGAAAGAAAATCATTTACTAAAAAGTTCTGGAAACATTTTTTGATTTGTCTGGCGCTTTTCATAGGAATACCTTTAGCCGTTTTCATTGTAAATCCCGATTCAATGTTTGTGGCATTAATCGCTGCGGGTTTAATTTTGGTTGGTTCCGCGATTTTTCTAGGTACAAGCTATAGTCGTTTCTATAAGTATTTTAAAGAACAGTTTAAAGGGAAAGTCATTCCGACTGTGGTGAAATTCGTAGATGAAAGATTGCACTACGAGCCGAATAAGGAATTAATTGATAAGTATACTGAAAGCCGAATCTTCTCTCAACGTTACGATCGATACAAAGCAGAAGATACCATTTCAGGAAAGTTTGATTTGACTGATTTTGCCTTTGGAGAAATTCATACGGAGTATAAAACGGTAACAAGAGATAAAAACGGAAATCGTCAGGAACACTGGCACACCATTTTTAAAGGGATGTTATTTGTCAGCGATTTTCACAAGAATTTCAATGGAGAAACTATCATTGATGTGGATTACATGGAGCGTTTCTTTGGGAGAATCGGACGAAGATTTCAGAAATGGAACCCAAGTCGAACTGGAAATCTTGTGAAATTGGAAAACCCTGAATTTGAAAATAAATTTGCCGTATACAGTACGGATGAGCAGGAGTGTCGGTATATCTTAACTCCTTCTATGATGGAAAGACTAGTTGAGATGGGGAATAAAATTCATTTTAAAGTTGCAATCTCATTTCGGAATAACCAGGTTTACATTGCTGTTTTCAACAATATGGATTTGTTTGAACCATCCGTTTTTGGAAGTCTACTCAAGGAGGAAGACTATCGAATTATTATCACAATGATGAAACTAATGACCGGAATTATTGAAGATTTGAATCTCAATACACGTATTTGGATGAAAGAATAATCGATTTAGTACTTATTTAATGTAATTCTAATCAATGTTTCGAACTTAGAAACATCACATTAACTATATTTGAACCCAACACTTGCACCAAAGCTGTGGAATCTCTAAAGGTAAGGCGGTATGAGATTAGTAGCGGCGCATAAAAATAGAATTGATTTGACAACAAAAATAAAATTTGGAACAGATGGTTGGAGAGCAATCATCGCGGATGAATTCACAGTTGAAAATGTAGCTCGTGTAGCTTATGCAACTGCTCAATGGCTCAAAAAATCTGATTGGAATTCGAAAATTGCTTTGGGACATGATTGTCGTTTCGCAGGGGAGCTTTTTGCGGAAACGGTCGCTAAAGTACTTTTGCATGAAGGAATTGATGTGTTGATGTCGAAAGGATTTGTCTCAACCCCAATGATTTCTTTGGCTGCAAATCAATTGGGGTGTGGACTTGGAGTTATTTTGACTGCAAGTCATAATCCGCCATCATACAACGGATATAAGTTGAAAGCACATTATGGTGGGCCTTTAACTCCTGAATTAGTTCAGGAAATCGAAGATATTATTCCAGATTCACTTCCCTTTGATTACGCATCAGTGGATTTGAGCAGTTTTGAAAAATCTGGTAAACTGGAAATAGTTGATTTTGAAACACGATATGTTCAACATATTGAGAAAAATTTCGACTTGGAAGCAATTCGCAAGTCCGGTCTGAATTTGGTGTATGATGCAATGTACGGAGCTGGACAAAATGTGATTAGACGTATTTTGCCTGATGTTCAATTGTTACATTGTGACTACAATCCGTCATTCCACGGACAAGCTCCAGAGCCAATTCAAAAGAATTTACAGGAATTAGAAAAGTACATCTTAGCTAAAGGAAATATTCACTGTGCATTAGCAACAGATGGAGATGCTGATCGAATTGGCTTATATAATGGAAAAGGTGAATTCATCGATTCTCATCATATTATTTTGTTATTGTTGCATTATTTGGTGACGAATAAAGGTATGACAGGGAAAGTAGTTACTGCTTTCAGTACAACTCCACGTGTAAAAACATTAGCAGAGCACTACGGATTGGAATATCAAGTGGTAAAAATCGGATTCAAGTACATCGCTGGAATCATGGTGGATGAAGACGTTCTGATAGGTGGAGAAGAATCTGGAGGTATTGCAGTGAAAGGACATATTCCTGAACGGGATGGAATTTGGATGGGATTAATCATCTGGGAATATATGGCGAAATCAGGTAAAACTTTGGATCAGTTGATTGACGAAGTTTATGCCATTGTTGGTCCTTTTAAATTTGAAAGAAACGATTTGCACATTACGGAAGATTTGAAGCAAGCCATTGTTGCTAAATGTAGTAATGACGAGTATAAATCATTTGGGAAATATACCGTTAGCAGCGTTGGAACTGTTGATGGTTGGAAATTTTTCTTCGACGATAATCGTTGGATGATGATTCGAGCATCTGGTACTGAACCCGTTTTAAGAACCTATGCTGAAGCACCAACGCTTGAAGAAGTAAGAGAAATCTTAAAGGTGACCGAAAAAACAATATGTAATTAAAAAACAAAAAAGCTTCCGTTAATTTAACGGAAGCTTTTTTGTTAATGTCTATGTCCTTTGCCATGACCGTGATCATGTCCTTTGTGATGATGTTTTTTAGGATGGTGTTCATGAACAACCACTGTTCGGTGTGGTTCCACAACAACTGGATTAATGTCTATATGAAAACTGATATTTGATTTGGGTTTGCTTTCAACGCGAACTCTTGGAGCTGGCTTTGGCCTAACTACACGGTATTCATGATACACTTTCCGGTGATCTGGATTGTAATAATACGGGTGTGTTGAAGCAATCCAAAGTGTGAATTTGGGAGAACTAGAATAAGTCACCGAAACCTGTCTTCTGGGTAAATGAGATACCGGTTTCCAATAAGTTCTCTCCCAAATAAAGTAAACATTATCCGACGGATCATAATAGACATTTTGTCTCGGATAGTAATAATATTTGTGCTTTTTTTGCCCATGTTTGTGAGGTCCGCTTTTAGGATGTTCTGGTCGAGCGTGCAAATTATTTCCCATGAGACTGAATGAAAAACAAAGAGCTAAAACTGGAGCCAAATAGTTGCTTAAATTTTTCATGACTTGAATGTTTAAGTTTCAATTAGGTTATTCAATATTCTTGCCGTAATAAGTGTCAGAGTTCAATTTGATTCTTACATCTTTAATAATCAATTGTTTATATATGGATATTGCTTTTCAATGATTTACTTCAAAATGGATACTAAATTCAATTTGAATAAGCTGTTTTCAAAATGAAAAAAAAGAAAGCGTCTTGAACGAATCGTTTTATTGATGAATCAATGTTTATGTCCATTATGTTTAGGATGCGAAAAATGACCTGGAATATGTTTAACCACATAATGTTCCTCAATAATGAGTTCCTTTTTCTGATTCGTTTTTGGATTTATTTCCACGTAATATTCATTTCTCCATTTGTTTTTTTTAGGATGATATTCCTTTTTTTGATTATTAAATAGACGATAATTAGCATACTTCTTTCTATGATCCGCATTGAAATAATAAGGATGAGTTGTAACCATTACTAACTCGAATTTAGGAGTGTTTCCTCGGTTAATAGTCTCATATTTAGAAGGAAGATGAACGATTCGATTCCATTGTGTATTTCCCCAAATGAAATAAACTTTTCCCTTTGGATAGAAATAGATGTTCTGTTGAGGGTAATAGTAGTACAGGTGTTTTTTTTGCTGGTTTTTTTGAATAAAATAAGGCCGTTGGGCAAAACTTCTTACCTGCATTGAGTTTACACTAAAAATGAGCAGGCACAGAATGAATACTTTTGCGAAGTGATTAGATTCTTTTTTCATGACACTGATTTTTGATATTCTATCAAACCAATTGCCTTGCCAAAGGTTATAATCAATTGAATGAATACACTTTAATACATTGGTATACAGTCATTGGTTTAAAAATCACTGATTTGGATTTTTTTCAAAAAAACGAATAGATTATTCAATTTGAAAGAGCTGTTTTCAAAATGGAGAATCATTCTTGAAGCAATTCTTCCTGAATTAACTACATTTGGTAGTGTAATAAAAAACATATGGCAGGTTCAAGTTTTGGAACATTGGTGCGCCTAACAACATTTGGTGAATCACATGGAAAAGCAATTGGTGGTATCATTGAAGGAATTCCAGCGGGTTTTTCGTTAGATTATAATCAAATACAGCACGATTTAGACCGAAGAAAACCAGGTCAGTCAGCTATCGTAACACAACGGAAAGAATCAGACAAAGTTCAGTTTTTATCTGGTATTTTTGATGGAAAGACTACTGGAACCCCCATTGGATTTACGATAGAAAATGAAGATCAAAAATCTGCTGATTACACGGAACTTCAAAAAGCATTTAGGCCTTCTCATGCTGATTTCACATATCAGCAAAAATATGGAATTCGAGATTACCGTGGAGGAGGAAGGTCTTCTGCGCGAGAAACAGCTTGTCGTGTAGTAGCTGGTGCAATTGCAAAGCAAATTTTGGCTCAAAAAAACATTCGAATCGACGCATTTGTGTATCAAGTAGGTTCACTCAAATGGACAGGAGAATGGAAGTCGGAATTGAAAACAATTAGTGAAGCAAATAATGTGCGTGTTCCTTCAGAAGAACTTGCTGTGGAAATGGAGAATTTGATTCGGGAAATAAGAAAAGAGGGTGATACAATTGGTGGCGGGATTCGTTGTGTGATTACGGGAGTTCCTACAGGACTTGGAGAACCCGTTTTTGATAAATTACACACTGAATTAGGAAAAGCAATGCTTTCGATAAATGCAGTGAAAGGTTTTGATTTTGGCTCAGGCTTCGATTCGATTTCAATGAAAGGTTCTGAACACAATGATTTGTTTACAACTGATGGAACAACAAAGACAAACTTTTCAGGAGGAATTCAAGGAGGGATTTCCAATGGAATGCCGATCGATTTCAGAGTGGCCTTTAAACCTGTAGCAACTTTAATTCAGGAGCAAGATACAATCAACGAAGATTTTGAAGCTGTAAAGCTAATGGGGAAAGGTAGACACGATCCGTGTGTTGTTCCTCGAGCTGTTCCAATCGTGGAAGCAATGGCTGCATTGGTGATTTTAGATTATTACTTGATGCAAAAAGCTTATAAAAAATAACGGTCTGTGAATTTCTGAATCAAAATCGAATTGTAAGTTTAATTTAACAAAAATTAGACGCTAAAATAGCATTTTTTCTGCTCAAAATTGGGTAAATTCAAGGCCATGAAACGAAAAAAAATAGTCATCATAGGTGGTGGCTTTGCGGGTCTAAATCTCGCTCGTAAATTGGCTAAGTCCGATTGTGAAATAATTTTGGTGGATAAGCAAAATCACCACATGTTTCAACCGCTATTTTATCAAGTGGCAAGTGCACGCCTGGAACCTTCAAGCATCTCCTTTCCATTTCGAGCAATTTTTAAACGAAGGAAGAATGTGGAATTTCGGTATGCGACAGTAGAACTTATTCGACCAGAAGACAATATCATTGAAACTTCCATGGGTGAAATTGGGTATGATGAGTTGATTATTGCAACGGGTTGTAAAACAAATTTCTTTGGGAATGCGGAATTGGAAAAGCATACCATGGCTATGAAATCTACTCAGCAAACGATTCACATTCGAAATACAATCCTCACGAAGTTCGAGAAAATCATGTTTGTGGAAAATAAACAGGAACAAGATGAATTGATGAATTTGGTGATTGTGGGTGCAGGTCCAACAGGTGTAGAGCTTTCTGGAGCTTTTGCCGAAATGAAAACCAAAGTGCTACCACACGATTACCCAAACTATGATTTCTCTCGATTAAAAATTATTTTGTTGGAAGGAAGTCCGAATACATTGAATGCCATGAGTGATAAATCGCGCGCTTGGTCTCGTAAATATTTGGAAGGAATGGGAATCGATGTCAGAACTTCAACAGTTGTTTCCACGTTTGATGGACATAATTTAACCTTAAAAACAGGAGAGGTAATCCCTACTCAAACTGTGATATGGGCGGCTGGCGTTCAAGGAAATGTATTGGCTGGTTTAGAAAAAGCAACGATGGTTCGTGCTCGCTATATGGTTGATCACTTTTCAAAAATTGTAGGTTACGAGAATGTGTATGCTATTGGTGATATTTCCTACATGGAAACTGAGAAATATCCCCAAGGACATCCACAATTAGCAAACGTAGCAATCAATCAAGGAAGAGTACTAGCGAATAATTTCCGTGCAAAATGGATTGGAAAAAAGCAAGTTGCATTTGAATACAAAGACAAAGGAACCATGGCAACCGTTGGAAAACACAAGGCTGTTGTTGAATTACCCAATTTTAAATTCCAAGGGTATTTTGCTTGGATGGTTTGGATGGTACTTCACTTAATGCTCATTTTAAGTGTCCGAAATAAAATTGCGGTTTTCTTCAACTGGGCTTGGAGATACATTACTGGAGATACTTCTTTGCGTTTAATCTTGAGAGATGAACGGGATCGGGATAACATGAGACGAAATGATTGATTTCAGCTGTAATTCATTGTAAATAAAGTCTTAAAACCGTAGTTTTGGTTAAACTCAATCAAAACTACGGTTTGCTGTATAGAAATTACATCCTCTGTTTATTCCTGTTTATAGGCTTTGGCGTTTGGACTCAATCCAACACGGGGCAGTTTATTAACTATGGAGTTAAAGATGGTTTATGTGAACCAGTTTGCAGCGGAATAGTTCAAGATAGTCGTGGATTTTATTGGGTCTCCACTCAAGGAGGAATCAATCGATTTGACGGCACTAATTTTAAATGTTATTTCCCAAGCGAAATGCTTGGAGAAAAGCAATTATTGGATAACTCGCGGGTATTTTTTGAAATTGCTCCGAATCAATTAATCCTCACTTTAGGAAATTCGAAAGCATTCATTTTGAATTGTATTTCTCCCGATTTGAAGCCAATTCAATGTTTGAAAAATCGCAATGCACTGGATATTGAACGGATAGATAAAAACCGAGTGAGTGTTTCTTCCATTGATACTGTTTTTATATTGAATAATGAGCTTGAAATTATTCAAACGATTGCACCTCCAACTCAGGAAAAAGGTCTTGGTATTCAGCTAAAAATGATCAGCGAGTCGAAATGCTTGATTTCTTCTTCGAAAGAATTTTTCTTTTTTGACTTTAAGACTGCTAAGTTTAAATCGTTCAAGCCACAAATAAGGCTCGAAGGATTGTTAAACACAGGATATCAATTATTGCATGTAGATCAAGAGAATCACTGGATTTATTTGGTTAATTATTTCATGGGATTGGTTCAAGTTAATTATCAGGGGAATGTTATTCATGCTTGGGATGAGTTACATTTGAATACCGATTTGAGTGGATTACCCAATAAGATAGTTGTAGACAAGAACAATCCGCAAATGGTTTGGATTTCTGGAAATAAGGGTTTTTCTCATTTCAACCTGCTATCACATAAGGCAATCAACTATTTCCACGATCCCAATATTCCGCTTTCACTTGCCGATAATCAGATAAATAATCTCTATTTAGATCGGTATCAAAATTTGTGGGTCACAACTTATAAGGGATTGAGTATTCTGAATAAGAACAGTACATTGATTTCAGAATGGAATCTTTCGATAAGTTCGGATGAACCTTTAATGAATATCTGTAGAATCTCTCCAAATGAACTGTTAGCAACGAAATATTACGACGGGGTCTATCAGATCAATGAAAAAAGGAATCAATTCGATCCTTTTTATTCAAAAGAATTACACGGCTCGTGGTTTGTTTTTAAAGATGGAATTCATGTCGTCCACGGAGGAAAAGGAGCAGATTTACAGCTGGTTAATCTCCAAACAAATCAGGTTTCTAAATTATCCTTTTTGAAACCGTATTTCAAGCAATCGGATGTGGTTGTGTTGGGGTTTAGACATAGCTCTGGGAATTGGTGGTTTAGTGGAAATGTTGGCGGTGGATTGGTTCGGTATCATCCGAAATCGCACCAAATAACTCATTTTTCAAGAGCCAAATCGTCCTTTTCAGGATCTTATTTTACGAGTTATTCAGAAGCTCCGAATGGAGATCTTTGGTTCTCAAGTAATAAAACACAAATATTGACTCATTGGATTCAAGCAGAAGACCGTTTTGAAGAAATCAATTTTGCGTATATTTTTGAAAAACAGCACCAAAGTATCATTCAATGTGTGAAAACCGATAACCGAGGAAATGTGTGGATTGCTTTTGAAGGAAGCGGGTTAGTGCGTTATGTTATTTCAACCAAAAAAATCACCATTTTTGGAAAAAAGGAGGGAATTCCATCTAATTTTATCTACAACTTGGTTTTTGATGATCAGGAAAGATTGTGGGTAGGGACGAAAAAAGGATTAGCCTGTTTGGAAGTAGATTTAAGAACAGCACACTTTTTTGGAGTAGAGAATGGATTTCCTTCCGAACATTTCGATCAAAGCTCTTATTTTGATTATCAAACACAGATGGTGTGGATTGCATCCGACAATTATTTACTCCGATTTTCTCCAGATAAACTGCTGAAAACAAAACGTCTTGAATTGAAATTGTTTGTAGATGAGTTTTTAGTGTCTAACGTCAAGCAGTCTTTAGAGAATACCTCAAATTATGATTTTTCTCCCATTCAGAATACTATTCAATTGACATTTTCAACAATCAATGCTTTAGGGAAACATCAAATTGAGTATAGTTATTTCTTGGAAGGCTCATCTGAGACTTGGGTTTCATTAGGAACCAATTCCAGCGTTTTTTTTCCTTCATTACCTTCTGGAAAGTATCAATTTCGTCTGCGTGCAAAAATTCCAGGGACAAAAAAATGGTTTTATTTAAAGAATCCCATTCGTTTTGTCATTGCGACACCTTGGTATCTTACATGGTGGTTCAAAATCCTCATTGTTTTAGCGAGTTCAGGAGTTATTTTCCTGGTTACAAGGATTTATTTCCTGAGAAAGATAGAAAAACAACGCGCAATTCTTGAGAAGCAACTCGCAGTTCAAAATGAAAGAGATAGAATTGCTTATGACATGCATGATGATTTGGGAAGCGGGCTGACTAAAATATCCTATTTAAGTAAAGAAGCACTCCGCAAATCGGAAAATCAAGCAGAACTTAATCGGATTAATAACACTTCGGTAGAATTAGTAAATAATATGAGCGAGTTGATTTGGGCGATGAAAGTTGAGAACGATTCATTACTGGATTTGATGAGTTATCTGCGGCATTATGCCATGGAATACTTTGAAACGAATCAGATTGAAATTCAAATGGAATTGGATGAATTACTGGAAGACCGCAGAATATCTGGTGAAGTTCGAAGACAAGTATTTTTGATTTTTAAGGAGGCGCTTCACAACATTGTAAAACATGCTCACACAAAACGTGTTTATATTCAAATTCAAGTGACAGAAAAGATGCGAATTCTGATCAGAGATTATGGTGTTGGATTTCAAGTGAAGGAAGGAAGAGCTTCTGGAAATGGTATGAAGACGATGCAAAATCGCACCAATAAGTTAAACGGAGTCATGAAACTGGAAAGCAGTGAAGAAGGTGTGGAATTGATAGTTGAATTTCCGTTGAGTACAGAAGACTGAGATGAATGCCTTCATTGCTTATTTGGCAGCAATTTAGTAAAATTACTTACAGACAATTGGCGTGCCGAAAATCAACCGTTTGTTTCATTGTGTTTGAGAGATGAAAGCTCGTAATTTGTAACAGAGATGATTAATATTTGTATCATAGAAGATATATTGGATATCCAACAAGGATTGCGATCTGTCATTGAAAGTGATGACCGTCTACAATGGGTACGTTCGTTTGAAACCGCTGAAGAAGCCATTGAGTGTATTCCAAAGCTGAAACCAGATGTGGTGATTACGGATATTAATTTGCCAGGTAAGAATGGAATTGAATGTGTTTTTGAATTAAAGAGTATTGATTCTGAAATTCAATTTATCATGTTTACCATCTATGAAGACAACGATCAGGTTTTTGAAGCTTTAAAAGCAGGAGCTACTGGGTATATTCTCAAAAACACTAATCCAGACAAGATCATAGAAGCCATTTTGGAATTACACGAAGGAGGAAGTCCTATGTCACCCAAAATTGCACGAAAAGTCTTACAATCATTCAATAAGGCAGAAAATCCTGTTTTACAATTAATCTCCAAACGGGAAAGAGAAGTACTTGATTTATTGAGTAAAGGTTATTTATATAAGGAAATTGCGGATAAATTGAATATTACATTGAGCACTGTAAAGCGTCACTTAAATCACATTTACGAAAAACTTCAAGTTCAAAACAAAACCGAAGCGGTGAATAAGCTTTATGGGAAGTAGTTCAATAGTTCAATAGTTCAATAGTTCAATAGTTCAATAGTTCAATAGTTCAATAGTTCAATAGTTCAATAGTTCAATAGTTCAATAGTTCAATATAGATTTACTTAAACACATTTGAACCCTTTGAACCCTTTGAACCCTTTGAACCTTCTATGAACCTTCTATGAACTCTCCTTAAAATGAACCAAACGGTTGATTGACAACCCCTCTTCTTCAAACTACTTTTGCTTAAAAACAAAGAGTTATGAAGAGAAAAATAAGAGTAGCAATGTGGTCGGTTTTATCACTTGCATTGGTGTTCGTTTCGTGTAAGAAGAATAATCCGGAGCCTGAACCTGAACCAACTCCCACACCTACACCAACAAATTGCAATGTGGTAGAAGTAAATCCTACGGGGATTGCAGTGACGATTTCCACGCCCACAACCTGGACTGCTGGAAATGTGTATGCAGTGACAAGTAAAGTAACCGTTACTTCTGTTTTAACGATTGAAGCGGGTGCGATTATTAAACTGGATGTTTCTGGAGGTTTTGAAGTCATTAATTCTGGAAAAATAAGTGCTAATGGAACTTCTTCACAACACATTACTTTCACATCCATCAAAGATGATACTTATTGTGGAGATTCTAACGGAGACGGAACCGCTACAGGCCCTTTAAAGGGGGATTGGCAAAACATTTACCTGAATGGGGGAACGAATAATTCGTTTGCATATTGCGATATTTTATATTCAGGAAGAAGTGATTACAATGCGGTGGAAATTTCTGTTGCAGGTCCTATATTCACATTCGATCATTGTACTTTCGCACATACTTTGAGTAGTAATTCTTCTTCAGGAGCTTATGTGTTTCATGGAGGAAGTTATATGAGTGATCCTTCAGTTTCTGTTTTTACAAACAACGTTTTTTACGACAATGACCGACCTTTGTACTGTAGTTTTGATTATACTGTAAACACCAATAATAGTTTTCATAATCCAGCGAATGTGAATCAAAAAAATACCCGAAATGGTATCTTCATGTGGGGAGGTATTGGAGCCAGCGTGAGCTACAATGTTTCAGAGGTTCCCTACGTTTTTATGACGGATTTTAGCGGTGGAGGTAGTGCAGCAGTTCGCAATGTAAATATTGGAAATAATGTGGTTTTAAAATTCATGTCATCGAGTTGGGGAATTTCCAGAGGTACGAATAATCACATTAATTTGGGTTCAGGAGTGGTTTTCACTTCTTATAAAGATGATGCGAATGGCGGAGATACCAATGGAGACGGAAATTCAAGTAATCCTGCAGTTGGTGATTGGAACGGGTTTTGGGATTACGCATCCAATTCCTATGTTTCGGGATCTTATATTTTATACGCAGCAAATTAACTATGATCCGATTACCACTTTAGTTTAGGTAGTAATGGTTAGGTAAACGGTCAGATTGTTTTGCAATCTGACCGTTTTTAGTTATCACTCTATCAAACGAGCGGTATCTTTATCATTTGGTAAAATCAATGTCTTATGTGAATCTTCTAGTTCTTCAAAATTCGAACAGTTTCCTTGAAATCTTTAGACTGAATAATTATCAAATAGATCCCGCTAGTCAAATCTGTTAAATCAATAAGTTGGCGGAAAGTGCCTTTGGAAATTTTTCCAGAGTAGATTTCTTTGATTCGCTTTCCACTGGTATCGTATAACTGGATGTCCATGTGTTCTTTTTGAGGAGCTTGGATTTCTATAGTTGTACTTTCCACAGCTGGATTTGGAAATGCAAAAGCTTTAAATTCCGTTGGAATCGGATCTCCGTTTTCATCTAATTCGACTTCTCGAGTTAAAGGTTCAAGGTATTCCAAGTAGATAGGGCTGCTGCCAATTCCACCCAATATGTGACTAATGTGTGTTTCTGGATATCCTACAATTTCGACTTCGTCAATGACTTCGACGAAGGAATCTTGTGAAAATGAAATAGATTCGACGTCTATTTCTCGCACAAAAATATTGTCGACATTTGGAATAGTGATTTCTTCTACGATATCTTTCTGTTCAATAATTTTAGTGATAGCTGCTTGCGTAGCGACAATTTTTTGTTGGTCTCGTTCGTCTTCACAGCTGAAAAGCGTTAATCCAAAAACAATCATCAAAGCCATAATGAAAAGATGTTGGAAGTTGGTTTTATTGCTTCTCATCAAATCATCAAATTCTGCATTCAAAGCTATTTCCTGATCGATGGTCATTCGTCCGCAAACTTCCTGACCTTTAAATTTCAGTAAAGTACGTTTGATTTCATCGGTTGATTTATTCGTGAAATCGTGAACATGTTTGACGCACTTTTGGCAAAAAGCTCCTTTTTCTGTCGGTGTCATCTTGCTCCAATCTTCTGAACAAGCTTTTTGAATTCCTACATTTTTCATAGTAGATAAGTTTGGTTTCTAATTCGTTTCAGCAATAAGATGTAAACTACTTTGTTTTTCCATAACAATTTCAAAAAACAATAAATGTTCTAAAATCATTGATTAAAATGTACTTGAATGGAATTGTATAGCATCGAAAATGATAACTTTGAAGCCAAATATTCAAAAACATGATTCAGCGCATTCAAACCGTTTACTTTTTAATAGCAGCAATTTTGGTTGCAACAACACTTTTTGGAACTGATTTATTTTCTTTCGATCAAGGGACGTTTGTTCATTCAACAGCATATCATCTTTTTAGAGGGGTTGATGCAGAAGGAAAAAAAGTGGATTTCTGGATGCTTTCATTGGTTCAAATAATCTTTGCATTGATGATTATTTTTTCATTCAAAATGCGTCATCGTCAGATATTCTTAGGATGGATTTTGTTGGTGTTGAATATTCTGAGTTCAGCTTGGATTGTTTTAGGATCAATTGCTGAACCAATGCAATGTACGATGTGTAACGAAGGTGCAACAAACTTGTCATACGGTATTGTTTTCTATTTACATGCTGCAGCTTTCATTTTTGTATTCCTTGGAATCAGAGGAGTTCGAAAAGACAAAAAGACGATTGACTCGTTGAATAGACTGAGATAATTGAAAATGGAGACTAGAAATGACTTAAGACTATAGACAAAAGACGCAAGTCTAGAATTAGTCTAAAGTCTATAGTATTTCATCTTAAGTCTAATATTTTCTATTCCCATTGTTTTCATTCGTAATTCGTAATTATCCCCTATCTTTGTGCCGTCGCTGAAGCTTTAGCCCAAGCGTTGCACTTTCAAAACAACAATTAGCATGAATTTTCTTTCCGTTGAAAACCTTACGAAGTCCTTTGGGGATCGCGTAATCTTCTCAGATATTACCTTTGGTATCGACCAAGGAGACAAGGTTGCCATCGTGGCAAAAAACGGAAATGGGAAAACCACTTTGCTTCGTTGTTTGATGAATCTGGAACAAATCGATTCAGGAAGAGTTGTTTACAGAAATGATTTGCGCGTTGCTTTTATGCAGCAAACAGAAACGTTGGATGAAACACACACCATTTTAGAAGCTGTTTTTTCTCACGATTTACCCGAACTTCAAATCGTTAAGAAATACAATCAAGCATTGCGTGAAGGAAACGAAGCTGCAATCCATGAATGTTATGAAGAATTGACGGAGCTGAATGCTTGGGACATGGAGGTGAAGGTTAATCAGATTCTTTCGGTTCTTAAATTGAATGATACAAGTTTATTGGTTGGAAGTCTTTCTGGTGGACAGAAAAAACGGGTTGCACTTGCGCAGGTTTTAGTTGCAGAAGCAGATTTTTTAATCTTGGATGAGCCTACCAATCATTTGGATTTGGATATGATTGAATGGCTGGAGGAATATCTTTCCAAGTCAAAATCGACTATTTTAATGGTAACGCACGACCGTTATTTCCTGGAAGTGGTTTGTGATACCATTTATGAGTTAGAAGACAAAACGCTTTATAAATACAAAGGAAATTTCTCGTATTATCTGGAGAAAAAGGCCGAACGACAAGATCAGTTGCAATCTACTATCGATAAAGCTAGAAATACTTTCAAGAAGGAATTAGATTGGATTCGGAGACAGCCAAAAGCGCGCGGAACGAAACAAAAAGCCCGCGTAGATAGTTTTCAAGACATTAAGAAAGTTGCCAGTCAACGAATCGACGATGATGAAATCGATATTCCAGTGAAAATGGAGCGATTGGGTTCTAAAATTCTGGAATTGCATAAAATTGGAAAGTCTTACGGCGATAAAATTATTTTGGATAATTTTTCCTACAATTTTCAGCGAAAAGAGCGCTTGGGAATTGTTGGAAACAACGGAACAGGAAAATCTACTTTCTTGAATATGATTCAAAGTAGGGAAGAAGTTGACAAAGGAAAAGTAGTTACCGGTGAAACGGTCGTCTTTGGTTATTACAGTCAGGAATTAATCAAAGTAGATGAAGATAAAAAGGTCATTGACGTTATTCGAGATATTGCTGAGTTTATTCCATTGGAAAAAGGGAAACAACTTTCTGCAGCGCAATTTTTAGAAAAATTCTTGTTTGCGCGTCACATGCATTACAACTTCGTTCACAAACTAAGTGGAGGAGAAAAACGACGTTTGAAATTGATGACCGTTTTGATGTCGAATCCCAATTTCTTGATTTTGGATGAGCCTACAAATGATTTGGACATCTTCGTAATGAGTGTTTTGGAAGATTACTTGAGAACATTTGAAGGTTGTTTGATTGTTGTTTCGCATGACCGTTATTTCATGGATAAAATGGTTGATCACTTGTTCGTTTTTGAAGGACAAGGTGCAATCAAAGATATCATTGGTAACTACACTGAATACAGAAAACAAACTGCAGCGGATTACAAAAAAGATAAATCAACAGATGATAAACCCGTTGAAGTTGTCAAAGTGAAGCAGATTTCTGAAGAAGCTCCGAAAGAGAAACGCAAATTATCATTCAAGGAAAAAAGCGAATTCGATCAGATTGAGAAAGACCTGGAGCGTTTGGAAGAAGAGAAAACCAAATGGACAAACGTATTATCTGATTCAAGTTCGAATAACGAAAAATTGATGGAAGCAGGAGTGAAGTTGGGTGCAATTGTTTCAGAGATAGATGAGAAAACAGAACGCTGGATTGAATTGTCTGAGTTTGCTTAAATCTTCATAAAGAGTTCTAAAAATTCTTGTTTTTTACTACGACTTAGCGAAACGGACTTTCCATCTTCTAGGATTAGTTCACCTCCATCTCCACGAATGTATTGTTTGATGCTTTTCAAATTGACAATATGTGATTTATGAGCTCTGAAAAAGATTGGATTGTCTATCAAAACATCTTCGAAAGTTGCCATGGTTTTGCTTGCCAAGTGCTTCGTCTTATCTTTCATAATCAAATAAGTATAGCTACTACTCGCTTCTAAATACATGATTTCTTCGATTTTGATGAAGATTAACCCAGATTGAGTGGAAAGAGCAATCGTATCTTGAATTTTACCATTTCGAAACAAATGCAAGTTTTGGATTTGTTCATCAGTGATTTTCTGATTCTCGATTTTGTAATTGTCTAATGCCTGAATTAAATCTGTTTTATCAATAGGTTTCAATAAGTAATCCAATGCATTCATACGCAAAGCTTTCACGGCATATTGGTCATAAGCAGTAGTGAAAATAACTTTGAATGGAATGGTTGTAAATTGAGCTAAGAAATCAAATCCATTTTGATTCGGCATTTCAATATCTAGAAATACGATGTCCGGATTGAATTCCTCTACCAATTTGATACCGTCGTTGCTGTTTTGAACCATTCCAATAATTTGAACTTCATCCAGTTGTTTTAAGATAAACTCTAAGGTTATCAAACAGTGTTTTTCATCATCAATTAAAAGTACTTTGATCATGTTAGTGATGTATTAAGATGCTAATTCGTGTTCCTTTGCTTAATCCCGCTTCGTCCGATAAGTTGATAATAGAAATGGAATTTTCAGCGTTTTGTAAGTACAAGCGATGAATGGTTGTTTCTATTCCGTAGGATTTGTGATTTGTTTGATTTTGTTTAATTTTTTTTGACATCTCGATTCCAATTCCGTTGTCGCTGATATCAATTTGAATGCATTCTGAACCATTCTTTTTCACTTCAATTTTAATTTTACCACGTGTTGGTAGATTATTTATACCATGCCAAATAGCATTTTCTACGAAAGGTTGTAAAATGAGTGGAGGCAATTCTATAAATTCAGAATCAATGTCAGAATCAATAGCAATAAAGTAATCGAAATTGTGTTCCAGTCGTGCTGCTTCTAATTCCAGATACAATCTCAAAGAGTCGATTTCCTTTTTGAGTGAAATCGTTGCTTTTTTTGAATTTTCCAAGATATTTCGCATCAGTTTGGAGAACGTAGTTAAATAATTGCTTGCTTGTTCACTGTCGTTTTGAATAATGAATCTGTTGATCGAGTTTAATGCATTGAACATAAAATGCGGATTCATTTGAGAACGCAGTGTTTTCATCTCAGCATCCCGAATTTGATTTTGAATGAGTTCCTTTTCTTGAAACTTTCTATTGCTTTGGTTTACTCTAAAACGAATCATATTTGCAATCAATAACCCAAAGACAAGGATACAGATTCCCATGAACCACCAAGTCTTATACCATGGAGGATAAATTGTGATCAGCAATTGATCGTTTAAAATAGATTCTTGAGGATTTGAAGCAATGGTTACAAATGTCTTCCCTATGGGAAGATTTGATAGCTCCAGAACGCTCGAATTGAGTTTTTTCCACTGGTTGTTTACTTTATAATAGTAAGATTGTTCTTTTGAATCGGGTAAATATGCTGGAATAGTGAAATCAATGCTTAGATCATTTGTAGAATAAGGTACAACAAGTGATTTTAAGTTGTGGAATTCTTTCCATAGGACTTTTTTACTTCCTACTGTAATTTCTGTGATGAATACTCTTTGCTGATTTTTCGATTTTTTGAATTTACTAGGATCTAAAAATGAAATTTTATCTATTGCCGAAAAAACACATTGATTCTTTTCGTCAAAGAACAAAGCACCTTCCATATATTCGTCTGAAATTCCTTCCTTATTCTGATAAATTTTGCATGCTTTTGTAAATACATTGAATGCTGTAAGGCCTTTTGCTGTAGCAATCCATAACGTAATTTTATGATTGGAAGCCAATTGCAAAATATTATCGCTAGATAATCCATCAGAACGAAAATAAGCGTGGAAAGTGCTAGATGCCAAACGATATTCAATTAATCCTGTTTGAGTCCCAATCCACAAAGAGTTATTCAAAGAAGTAAAAGAGCTGATGCGTTTTCCTGAAAACGGAAAGATGATTTTTTTAATTTCTTTGGAATGGAGATCAATGAAGTATAAATAATTTTCTGAAGCAACATACAATTTGTTTCCAATCAGACATTGTCCCACAATCAAATCATCTGGAATTGTGTTATTCAGAGAATTCGTGTGGGCAATGTAGCTGAATTGCTGTGTTTTCCAGTTGAAAATTGCAATAAATTTGTCTCCGCGAACTAGAAACTGATTCGTTTTGTAGGGAATTAGTTCTTTGAATAAAGTGCGTCCTTGGATTGCTTTTTCAGTGAACGGCAATTGAATGATTTTGAGAATTTTGAAATCTTTTTGGCATTTGACCAAACCAGCATCGGTACAAATCCAATAATGGTCCGTTATTTCAAAAATGTGCCGTATATCTCTGAAAGCAGTTTGCGACAAGTCTTTTACCAAAGAAGGAATATACGCTTCAAATTTCCAGTTTTTGTCGAATTTCAAGAATCCGTTTGCATAGAGCAGAGAAGTATAATAGTTGGTATTTGTTGAACTAATCGATCCAATCAGTCTTTTGGAATCAATGTGTGTACTTAAAGAGTTATTTACAAGTGAAGACAATTGAAGCGTTTGAATTCCAGTTTTTGCTTGCTCGGCAAAATAAACGCCTTGATCTGTGCCGAACCAGAGGGTGTTTCTGGAATCAACAAACACATTTCTGACTTCTGTATCAAGTTCGAATTCTTTAAACTGTCCAGTGGAAGTATTGACGATTGCATATCCCAAGTTGGTACCTGCAAGAAGAAATGAATTTCCTTTTGAATCAGAATAGGAAGCGATGTCATGAATAATTGGGGCAGTAAGTCGAAGCTTAGTAAGTTTCTTCAGATTCGAATCATAAGCAAATAGCCCATTTCCCCAAGTCCCAATCCAAAGCCCATTTTTTGAAGGGACAACATTTGTAATTCCTTCGTTCTTGTCATTTCCAACAGCAATAGTAGCTACGAAATTTAAATTATTGGGATTCAGATGTCCGATTCTACTTCCAGAAACTCCCCAAATTTGTTGATTCAAATCGTGAAAAGCAAAATCAATGCGTTTGTTTACTGGAATTCCCAGTTTCTTAGAACCCTCATAAGCAAACTGTTTTACTTGTTGAGAAGAGAGGAGTTTGTAAAAATGATGTTGACCTAAAATCCAAAACTGCTTACTTGTCTTTATAAAGGTTGTGTTAAATTCCAAATGGAGCGTACTTTTGTTTTGAGGGTCTGGTTTTGAAAAACGTCCAGTTTTTAGGTCGAAAATAGAAACCCCGGCTTCTGTTCCAATCCACATGAAATTTGATTCCTGGTAAAAATGTTTAATAGCGTTATTGCAAATGCTGCTTGGATTTCTTTGACTGAAAAAATAAGATTGAATCTGATTACCATCAACCCGATTCAATCCATCCGCTGTTCCAATCCAAATAGATCCACGTTGGTCTTCCGAAATTGAATAAACAATGCGATTACTCAATCCTTCATTGATGGAAAGAGGAGTAAACTGAAACGATGGAAATTCCGCATTATCTTGAGCATTGCAAAAGGGAGTAATGAAAAGAAGAATCCAAAACCAATGTTTCATGCTGTTGCCCAATTGTCAAATTTTGTCACGGTACGCTCAATAGATAATCAATTTTTGAATATGTGTTTGCTGAGAATTTTCAAGTTCTACGAAATAAATTCCAGGATTAAAATCAGCTATTCGAACGTTAGAATTTTTAGTGTGTTTTTCTGTTAGAACTAGTTCTCCTAATGCATTTCGAATGCTTAGGCTGCAATTAGAAAAAGCAGAATGAATGGCAATATTTGTAGAAGCAGGATTTGGTTCAATACTAAAAACTTGACTAGTTTTTGAATCAATTCCAACACTTTCGTCAATTACTACAGCTCCACAACCATTCGTCGATTTTAGTCCGTAATTGGGATTGTTAATAATGTCATTGCCAAAAGTCGTGAGATTCGACGCTGAGCCTGTGGGCGACATTTCTCTTGCTGATGAACAATCCAAACTAAAAGTCCACGCCAACCAGCCAATATTCCGAGAACAGACTTCATCTAATATGATTGGATAAAGAGTTGATAGGTCATTGAGCCCGCATTCGCCGTTGTCGCCATCCTGATTGGTTGCAACTTCCCCCAAAATAAAACAAACATTCGTGTTTTGAGCTTCGTTCAATTTCGTTTGAACTTGTGCGAGTGTACTAGCATATCCATACCAATAAGCGTGAGAAGAGAAAATCAAATTGTGTCGTGTATCGTTCTGATTCATGTCTACAGCAATGGATAAAAGCTCGGTAGAAGATTGCCCGCAATCAGGTGCATCGATAATGATTGGAACATTCACACCAGCTTGACGAAGTGTAGCAACTGCTGCTGAATAATTGGATTTAAAGGTGTTTAACTCCGTTGCCAGTGAACCAGCGCCCCATCTTACTTTGTCAAATTCATTCGCTAAGTTGATAATTAAATAAGCTTTATTAGCTTCAATGAGTGTTAATACATCGGGATCTGTCCAAAAATCCATTACTGTTGAATTAAAATAAGCCCAATTATCTTTACAAGTAATGTAAGAATCATCGTGAATACTCAAAATTGGGATCATTTTTTTCGAAATGCAGTAGGCGATGATATTACTTAAATGTCCATTTGTAACATATCCATCGACAGTTCCAGGTGTTCCATTGTTTGGTGGACCAGGAATATCTCTCCAGTTTTGTCCGCTTGTGTACCAAGGAATACGAACAGCATTTGCACCTGTATTTGCAACTTCATCAATATAACTTTGATAGCCTGCAGCATCAGCTAAGGAGATATCTCCTTGATTAATTAATCCATAATTAACTCCGCGAAGAATAATGTTTTGACCATTTATCGAAGTAAGATTTTTTCCAACAACCTGCAATGTGTTTTGTTGACCAATTGCATAATATGTTCCGAAAAATACTACTAAAAAGCCCGCGTAAAATTGTTTTCTCATAATCTATAATATTAGTCAACTACCACTTGTAATGTTTTTGTTTCTAATTTATTTATATATTTTAGAAAGAATATTCCTTTTACTGATGAAGGAAATGTAATCTCGTTTCCAGTAATTGAAACTTCAACCTCTTTACCCAATTGATCAAATACCTGAATTGATTCCATATTCTTCAAAGAGTTAAGATAACAAATTCCAGTGGTTGGATTGGGATAAATTGTAATTTCTTGGGGATTAATTAGTTCGTTTATGGAAACTGTAGAAATCAAAGGAGCAAGTGTGATTCCGCCATTCCCTGGATTTGTTGAAACAATTCCCAATTGATAATTGCTGAAATTGTCTGTAATACTTGAAAGAGTAGCTAAGTCGAACGACAAACCAGAATTGCTGATTTCCTCATTGATAAAAATGTGATTGGCAATTTTATCAATTTGAATTCCACCTAATTGGCTTGCCCCTGATTGAGAAGAAGGAACGTTCCAAACTTGAAAACCGTTGATACTGTTTGACAAATTAGGATATGCATCCACTGGATTTAATGTTGCTAGAATCTGAGTTTGTAAGCTAATACTTATGCGAACTAAAGTGGCATTTTCATTACTTGGTAAATCGTTGTTATTTGCAACCCAAAGCAAACCATTTGAATCAAAAGCGATTCCTTCTGGCTGTGCAAAAACGGTAACTACCTGTTTGTTTTGAAGAATGGCGTTGGTGTTTTCAACATGTCCACCATTAGTTGCCCAATCACCACTATTGGTAGAAAGACTGTGGAAATTTGCGCCAGATGTAGCTAAATCAGTTTCTGCAATTGCAATGATTCGGTTATTGCGGTAATCACTTGCCCATAAATTGCCACTAGCATCGAAAGCAAAATTTGCAAAATAGGATGGAATTTGACCATTTCCTAAATCAATACGAGTCGCGTAAGAATCGGAAGCATTGTAGCGAACAATGTGTGTATCATAACTTTCTCCTTCAGAGGCATACAAATTTCCAGCTGAATCAAAAACTATTCCTACATAATCATTTCCAATATTGGTTACTTGTGTGACATTAGCAATAGAAGAAGTTGGATTCAGTAAGTAATTTGGAAAACGATAAATACGTTGATTTGCTCCAGTAATGGATACAAATAAGTCATTCCCAAGAAGAGCAGTGCAATTCGGACTTCCAGCTGTTGATAATGCTGGACCCAATTGAGTCAAGTCAATGGTGTAATTCGAATGAGCTTGAATGGAAGTAGATGAAGTAGGCAAATAGAGTTTGATCAATCCATGTCCAAATTCGGGTACGATTAATGAATGATTGTCTAATTGAGCATTTAAGCTTGCAGTAATTAAGAAAGAAGCTGTGAGAGTGAGAATTTTCATACTACTTGTTTAAAGTGAAGTTTACAGTGCAATTTCGCGAGTTGTCATCGTTATCAAAATCAAAGGTTCCAGTTATTGATCCGATGATTTGTTGTTCGGAAAGTTTGGTGAATACCACATTAGCGTTAAGAGGTCTGAATTTTCCAGCGACTGAATTGACAACTGTTGCAAATTGAAAATCATCTCCAAATCCGTCTCCAATGTGAATGGATTGATTCGTAGCATAAAATGCCGCATTTTGATTGGTTAAAACGAAAATCAAATCCGGATTCCCAGTTAAAGTAGGATTGGCCAGATCTTCTGAAATGAGAGATATTAAATTATGAGGGAATTGTCCCGCGTCTTTACCAATTTGACTCCCAGATTGTGGAGCAGCATTCAGAGTAACATCAATTCCATCAGATTGAGAAACGAAATGAAAACTTCCACTTGCATAAGTATATGTAAAAGTGGAAGGAAGATTGGTTGTTCCTGGATTAGTAGATGCGGGTGTCTTTTTTTTGTCTTTGGAACAAGCTGAAATTGCTAAAATAGCAACTAGTAAAAGAGAGAATTTGAATAGTTTCATATTTTTTTTGATTAAAGGTAATTGAGTTACTCCTTCAAATAAGGCGGGAAAAAGTGAAGTGCGTGATTCAGTTGTTGAATCCCATAAATACCATTTTAAGCAACTTATTAAAATAATATTTAGACAAGACTAAAAATAGTTTTATATTTGTGAAAATAATAATTTGTGCGCGCTTTAATTTTCCTTCTTTTCCTTTCAAATCCTCTGATTTATAGAGCTCAAAATCAATATGTTGATACGTTGAAAGTTACTTCTGATTCTTTGCGAGAAATTGAAGAGGTAACAGTTACGGGAAGTCGAACAGCCCAATTGAAGAAGAATAGTGTGGTTTCTGTTTCGACTTTAGATCAAAAATTGTTTCAAGCAATTTCTGCAACTTCTATTTCTGATGCGTTGAAGTTTTCTCCAGGAATACGAATGGAAACCAATTGTCAAACGTGTAACTATACACAAGTTCGAATGAATGGATTGGGAGGGTCATATTCGCAAATTCTAATTAATGGAAGACCTTTGTTTTCTTCTTTGATGGGCTTATATGGATTGGAGCAAATCCCAACAAATATTGTAGATCGAATAGAAGTTGTGAATGGTGGAGGATCTGTTCTTTATGGCTCAAATGCCATTGCTGGGACAATCAATATTATTACAAAACATCCTGAATACAACTTTATAGAAATTTCGGATAAAGTTTCCCTTGTTCCAAAAGGACCAATCGAACAAGTGATTCAACTGAATGGTGGAATGGTTACGAAATCTAAGAAAAGTGGTTTTTTGTTCTCCGGAATGAATAAAGTACGGGATGGTTATGATCGAAACGGTGATGGATTTACAGAAATTCCCCGCGTTAATAGTTCTTTATTAGGAATCAATGCCTTTCAGAATATTGGGAAATCAATCGAATTACACGCGGATTTTTGGATTTTACACGAACAACGGCAAGGTGGTCAATTATGGAATGGAGATCCACAACAAGCAGAGCAAAGCGAATTTCGAAATCAAATAACGTCTATTGGTCAGTTTTCTGGAAATTGGAAATCACGAAATACCAAGTGGAACCTTCAAGCATATACTGGTTTTCAGAAAACAAATCGGCATCACTATACGGGTTTGAATCATGTAGAAGCTTGGGGGAAAACGAACAATGTAACTTGGCAATCGGGTCTTCAATTCAATTTCACCCAAAAGATCGGCGCGAAAAGCAAATTTCTCTTAATCGGAGGTTTGGAACATTACCACGATGACATTCAAGATTCAATCAGAGGATACGATTATTATATCAATCAACAAATCATGCAAGTTGCTGGCTTTCTTCAAAGTCAATTAGATTTGGGACAGAAATGGTCTTTTGTAGCTGGAATTCGAATAACAAAACACTCTAAAGTTGACAATCTGATTATCACTCCGCGAGCCGCTTTGCTCTTTAAACCGAATGGACAATGGCAATTGCGTTTATCTTATGGAAATGGATTTAAAGCACCTCAAGTATTTGAAACGGATATGCACATTGCTTTTGCGAATGGAGGAATTTCCCAGATCCAGGTTGATCCGAATTTGAAGAGTGAGAAATCACATGCTTATTCAGCGCAGGCAAATTGGAGTAGAAGAAGAAAGAAGATGCTTTATTCTTCGGAAACGGTATTTTTTCATACGCAATTGCTTCATTCCTTTGTACTGAATGAAATTCCAAGTGTAGATCCTTCTAAAACGATGTTGTTACGGACCAATGGATCGAATGCCGAAGTAACTGATTTTAGTGAATCAGTTCGTTTGAAGTGGGATAAATTTTTGCAAGTTGATGTCAATTTTACCTACCAAGAATCGCGTTTTACAGAAGCTCAACAATGGTCGCTTGATGTAGAACCTATCAAAGCTTTTCTAAGAACACCAAACGTGTACGGTTCATCTACGATTTCAATTTTTCCTGAAGGAAAATGGTCTGGATCGATTAATGGTGTTTTCACTGGAAAAATGCTCGTTCCCCATTTCGGTGGTGCTCCAGAATTAGATCATGATGAAATTGTACACACCAAATCCTTTTGGGATTTAGGCATCAGAGCTGAACGATCTATTCACATTCACAAAATGGAACAAACTATTCGAATTGGTCTCGGAATTCAAAATTTATTTGACAGTTATCAGAGTGATTTTGATACATCCAAATTGCGAGACAGTAATTTCGTTTACGGTCCTTCAAGACCAAGAACTATTTTTGTGGATATAAAATGGGTAATTGGTGGAAAACATTAAATCCTAATTCCGATGACACAAACGTCATCGACTTGTTCCAATTCGCCTTTCCAGCTTTCGAAAGTCGTTTCTAAATGCTCTTTTTGTTCCTCCATTGGACGATCGTGAATAGCCAAAATGGAATCTTTAAACTGTTTGTATTTGAATTTTTTACCATTTTGTCCACCAAACTGATCAGCATATCCATCGGTAAACAAATAGATGGTTGTTTTTGGCTCCAACACCATTGAATGTGTCTTGAATGGTTTTTCTTCGGCATAGGTTCCAATTGGTTGTTTGTCGGCTTTCCACTCAATAATTTCATCACTACCTGCAGGAACAACCCACAGCGGATTGTTTGCTCCAGACCAAAGTAATTCTTTCGTTCTAACATTCAAGCAACCCAAGCTAATATCCATTCCATCTTTTACATCTTCCACACTTTTATTGAAGGTAGAAATAACTAATTCTCTGGTTTTATCCAATATTTTACCTGGTTCGATTAAATCAAATTCTAAAACAGATCTGTTCAATGCATTGCAACAGATTACGCTTACCATTGCTCCTGGAACCCCATGGCCTGTGCAATCGGCTGCTGCGAAGAACAAGTATTCGTCAGAACTTGTACCATTAGAAACAGTATGGCTTTCCAGCCAATAAAAGTCGCCAGCAACGATGTCTTTCGGTTTGTACAAAATGAAACTTTCTGGAAGTGTTTTGTGCCAATAATCTACCGCAGGAAGAATGGCATCTTGAAGTCTTTTTGCATACGTGATGGAATCTAGGATTTCTCGGTTCTTAAACTCCAAAGCATCTTTCTGATTTTCAACAATATTCTTTTGTTCTAAGATGATTTTGGTTGCTTTGTTTTTTTGTTTTAACGAGCGAAATAATAAAAATCCTAATCCAATAAAAACGACCATGCTGCCAGCAAAGATGTACTTTTGAGTTTGCTCGCTTTTGATTTGCCTCTTTTGGTTCTCAATTTGAATTTTTTTCTTGTCAGAATCGTATTTTTTCGTTAGTTCTGAAAGTTGCTTCGAATTTTCTACTGAAAAAATTGAATCTCGAATTTCCAAGTAAGTTCGCTGAATATCAAATGCACTTTTGTAGTCCTTCATGGCATAATGCAAATTAGCTAAATGCATGTGAGTTGCCATCGTATTTGCGTTGTAGATTGTGTGCGAATTTTCAATGCTTTCTATAAAGAGTGGCAATGCTTTTGGGTATTGTTTTTGATAGTAGTAAGCCAGACCTAAATTATCTGTCCAAGTTATTCCCCGAGAATCTGAACCCAATATTTCAATTGCTTTTTCATAGTATTCGATGGCTTTCGGATAATTTTTTTGTTTCATGAAAATATTGGCGTAATTCCCGTAAACATGGGGGTCTACAGTTTTAAGCTCATTCATAATTTCCATGGCTTTTTTAATGTTGACAGTGGCAGAATCCAATTTGTTCATGAATTCGTAGCAAATACTCAAATTTTCATAAATGATTAATTGTCCTTGTAAAAATCCATTTTTGATAAATATTTTATTGGACTCTCGAAACTTTGCAATGGCTTCTGTATTTCGTTTCAAATCGCGGTAAAGAATCCCAATATTAGCCTCGCTTTTTGCAACGCCCATTTCATCATTCGCCTTTTTATAGTAACGAATGGCGAGCTGGTAATTTTCAATGGATTTAGGCATGTTTCCAGCTTCATCCATTAGAATTCCGAGGTTTTTGTAAGCCAAGGCTGTTCCTGAATCGAATTTTAATTTCTTTGAAAGCTGAATGTTATCGCGAAGCAATTTTTCCATTAAATCTGGATGAGAATACTTAAAACTCCAAGAAATTTGGTTTTGAAAAATGACTTTATTCGTGTCGTTTTTCATTTTTGAACAAACTTGAATGATAGAGTCAAGTTGTTTTTCTGTCTGCGAATAAGCAAGATATGGAAGAAGTAATAGGCAAATAGCACTAAGTAAGTTTTGTTTCATAATTGTAGAGTCGAGACATCAAATGTCGAACTAAAATTAATAAAATAGTCGTTAAATTTATTTCTTTTGATTCATTGATTTAGCATCAGAATTTAAACCCAAAGTTTTGATCAATTCATCTCAGCTATTTAATATTGATTATTTTTAAACTAAAAACATGATTTCAAGAATAGTTTTTTTACTGATTATCTTTCAAGGTTCGTATTCATTTTCACAAATTTCTGATTCTGAAATGGAATCATTGAAAGTCAAGTGGAGAATAGACTTAGCAAAACAAGCAAATGAGCTAGTCACAAAAAAAACAAAGCAAGAACAAGTATCCGTTTTTTCTGATTCCGTTCAACGGTTGTTTTTGAAAGACACTTTTATCGTAGAAAATTTGCTTCGAAAGCAACTAGATAAAGAATCATCAAACTTAGGAATCAACAAGGCTAATCTTGCCTGTTCTTCCGAATATGAGAAATTAGTTCAAAAATACTACGAGATATTGTCTGCTAAAATGAAAGATGATGATCGTGAATTACTGGTTTCTTGGCATCAAGAATGGAAAAAATTAATGGATACAGAACGTGTTTTGATTGGTAAATTCATGCAAGAAACATATACTGGTGGAGGAAGTATTCACTCTATTCAATATACAAACAGATTGATGATGCAGCAGAAGAATCATCTGCTCACGTTAATTGATTATTTGACTCATATGAACTAACTCTATGAAAAACAAACTTTTTCTAATCGGTTTTCTTGTTTTTGTAACTCATTTGTCATTCGCTCAGTTGAAATCGGGATATGACAAATTTGAAGCAATGGAACTCTTAAAAGTCAATTTCCGGTTTGCAGACTCCACTGCTTGGGATTCTATGCCTGGTCCAGAACGTTTTGAATTGAAATACCGTTCAAAAACAGTTGGGTTCGACAATAAATGGGATTACTGGGAAGATAAAGCGGGAGTAGGGGTTTTGTCTTTAAGAGGAACAACGGGTACTTTTTCGAGTTGGGGAGCCAATTTCTATGCAGGAATGGTTCCTGCAAAAGGTTGGATAAAAATAGGAGAGAAGGATACGTTTAATTACGAATTGTCAAAAGATCCAAAAGCTTTGGTTCATGTAGGTTGGACAACTGCCTTGGGTTGTATTTGGAAAGATATTGATTCTTTACTTTTTGCTCAAATCGATCAAGGAAAGAAAGAGTTTTACATTACAGGTCATAGTCAGGGTGGGGCTATAGCGTATTTGTTGACTGCTCATTTGCTAATTATGAAAGAAAATGGATTTATTCCTGCGGATGTTCAGTTTAAAACGTATTGTAGTGCCGCTCCAAAACCAGGGAATTTATATTTTGCTTATTACTACGAAAAAATGACTCAGGCTGGTTGGGCTTACAATACTGTGAATTCGTTAGATTGGGTTCCTGAATCTCCTTTCTCGGTGCAAACAGTGAATGATTTCAATACCGTAAATCCATTTAAAAATGCCAAAAAAGCAATTAAAAAATTGCCTTTAATTCCTCGAATAGTAGTGAAGCACATGTATAATAAATTGAATAGACCAACGAAGAAATCGCAACGTCAATTTGAAAAATACTTGGGTCGGAAAGTGGGAAAATTAATGACCAAAAATTTAAAGGGTTTTGAACCACCTCAATTAGCTCATTCAACTGACTTCACCCGATGTGGAAATTTTATTGTCTTGTATCCTGATACAGAGTACTATCAGAAATTTCCCCAAGATCCGAAAGTTATTTTCGGAAATCACATGTTGGAACCTTATTTGTTGTTGTTGGAAAAGTTGCCGGAATAATACTATATTTGAGTAACACTATTTTATGAATCGCTTGATACCATTCTCTTTACCAATTGACCATTTAAAGTTCTGAAAAGATTGGTGTGCTAGTTTAATTTTTTACCAAAAGTCAAAAGTATGACAGAGAATTATCGTTTTACAGAAACTCAAAAATTTAGACAATGGTGGCTGTGGTTTATTTTAGCTGGAATTAAGGGTGTTATGGGCTTTTTTATTGTGACACAAGTAATCGCAGGAAAGCCTTTTGGGAATAATGTTGCAAATAATATATCATTGTTGGTCGCATTTTCATTTATGCTTGTCCTTTCTTTCTTGTTTTTTATCATGAAGTTGGAAACCCGTATTTCAGATAGAGGAATTGGAGTAAGATTCTATCCCATTCAGCTCAAATTCAGAACATATAACTGGGAGGAAATCGATCACGTTTATTTGAGAGAATATTCACCAATAACCGAATACGGAGGTTGGGGAATGCGCTATAGTTTTGTTGGAAAAGGAAGAGCTTTAAATGTTTCTGGAAGAGTAGGTATTCAGTTGGTTTTTAAAGATGGCAGAAAATTATTGATAGGAACCTCCCAAAAAGAAGATGTCATGCAGGTTTTGTCTGTTTTAGGGCGTTGATTTTTTCATTTAAAAAGGTTTTTCAGTAATTTGAACATAATTAAACACGTAAACTGAATATGATGCGTTCTTCATTACTTCCTGAAATATTCTTTGATGAATCAGTGGATTCTTCAGGACTCGAATTGTTTCAGAATCAACACTTACGCGCAATTTTGAAATATCAAAATGACTATTTGAATTTGCTTGTTTTGGATTGCTGCAAACAAATGAATCCGAATTTATCAAATCTTCCTCAAAAAGAGCGTAACCGATTTATTCGGCAGACGATTCAAAATAATCAAGCTTTGCGGAATCAATGTGTTGGATTAATTGTGAGCTTTCTCGAATTGGATCAATTTACGTGGTATTTGAATCACAAAACGGATTGCAACAAACGAATTCTTCAAATGGTTGAAAAAAGAGTGCTCAAAGATTAATTAGTTGAAATAAATACCTTGGAATTTCAACAATAGCTCTAAATCTATTCAGTTAATTTGACGAATAAACCTTATTATTGGTTTCTCTAAAGCATAAAATAGATTATGAAGAACATATTTTTAGCCCTAGCGTTACTCTCAAATGCACTAGCTTTCTCGCAATCAAATGTTTCTATTGTGTTTCATCACAAACTAGGAAATGACGATTTTGCCTTTAATACCGTTCATACAAATAATCTAGGAAATAGTTTTAAACTAATCAGATTGGAATATTATATCACGAAATATTCCATTGTACACGATGGTGGACAAATCACACAAGTTTCATCCGATACCGTTAGTTTGATTCGAGCTCAAGATCTTATATCAACGATTCAATTGGGGCAATTCAATATTACAAACATTGAAGGAGTTAAATTTTACATTGGTGTTCACACTCCAGTGAATCACGAAGATCCATCATTGTTTCCAAGTTATCACCCGCTTGCTTTTCAAGCTCCATCCATGCATTGGGGTTGGACTTCTGGATACCGTTTTATTGCTTTGGAAGGACAAAGTGGTCCAACGGTCAATCAAACACTAGAAATTCATAGTTTGGATGATCATAATTATTTCCAAACTTCGGTTAACGTGAATGGGGAGCAAGGACAAAATGGATTGGAAATGCATGTTGATGCAGACTATGTCTTAGGCTTGTATAATATAAATATCAATTCGGGCTTGGTTGTTCACGGTGCTGATAATGAGGCCGCTAATTTGGTGTCGAATTTTGTTAATTATGTTTTTACTCCAAATGTGTTGGCCGTAAAAGAGAATCAATCCACTTATTTTTCAATCTTCCCAAACCCAGCAAATGGAACCGTTCAGATTCAATTGATGGAGGATATTTCTAATTGTGAAGTTGAATTGTTGGATGTTTCAGGGAAATTAATTTCTACCAGAAAAATATCTTCTGATGCTGCTCTTCTTTCCGTTCAATTAGAGAACCCAGGGTTTTATATGTTGAATTTAATGAAAGATGGCAAAGTCTTACAAAGTTCCAAATTGATCAACAATTAATATTGAATTCTTTATGAAGAATAAGTTTCTATTGCTCTTCGGGTTTCTGGTGATTCTTTTTGTGGCATGTAAAAAAAATGAAACCACACCTGAACTTTTGACCTTAGATACAACCCCTTTCAATTTAGCCGTTAGTTCCACTTTACCAGCACCAAATATTCCTAGTGACAATCCCTTAACGGTTCAAAAAGTTCAATTGGGACGAATGTTGTTTTACGAAAAATTGTTGTCCGGAAATAATACCATTTCATGTGCAAGTTGTCATACACAAGTCAACGGATTCTCAGATTTAAATCAATTTTCTACAGGAATTGACGGATTGTTTGGAGCTCGGCATGCGATGGGAATTTTCAATTTAGGATTAAATACGAATGGATTTTTTTGGGATGGACGTGTAAATACTTTGCGTGAACAATCTTTACGTCCAATTCAAGATCCTTTGGAAATGCACGAAACACTTCAAAATGCAGTCAATAAACTCCAAAACGATGAACGCTATCGAAAACAATTTGTTCGTGCGTTTGGAGATGCAGTCGTGACAGCTGAACGAATTTCATTAGCATTGGAGCAATTTATGTTAACCATCGTTTCAGATAACTCGAAATATGATCAATATTTGCGTGGAGAGATCAATTTAACAGAGAGTGAAGAACGCGGACGTGTGTTGTTTTTTGCGGAATACAATCCTGGTTTCCCTAACTCATCTGGTGCTGATTGTGCGCATTGTCACAGCGGTAGTAATTTTGAGAACGATCAATTCATGAATAACGGATTGGACCAAGAGGGGGATATTTCTGATTTAGGCAGACAAAACGTAACGCAATCACCAGCTGATAAGGGGAAATTCAAAGTAACATCTTTACGAAATATAGAGGTTACGGCGCCTTATATGCATGATGGACGTTTTACAACTCTCGAACAAGTTGTAAATCATTACAGTGACAATATTCAACAATCTGCATCCTTGGATCCTGCTTTGGCAAATACAATGGCAACAGGTTTGATGCTTACTACTCAAGATAAAATTGACCTGGTAAATTTTTTGAAGACACTCACAGATCAGACTTATTTAACCAATCCAGCGTACAAGAATCCCTTCTAATTTTTCGGTTTACTGAATTTTTTATTAGTAATAAATTGATGGTCTGTTAGAGTATTTAAAAACGCAATTAAGGCATCTTCATCCTCTAAACTGATTGAAAAAGGTTGTAAGATTGGGTGTTTGTTTTTGTTTTTAAATCCATTCTTTTCATACTGTTGAATGACTTCGCGCAAAGAGCTGAAACTTCCATCATGCATGTATGGAGCAGTGAGAGCAATGTTGCGTAGTGTGGGTACTTTGAACAAATCACGGTCTACTTCTAACCGAGTTACTCGCATTCTACCTGAATCTGCATACATCTCAAAGAATCCATTGTTTTGAGTGGAAAAGTTGGTGAAATTAAAACCATTATGACAGTTAGAACAATGCAATTCGTTGAAAAACAACATACGTCCTCGTTCTTCATTTTTTGTGAATTTCACTTTTTTGCGCAGAAATAAATCGTATTTGGAGTGATTACTCACGAAAGTACGCTGAAAACTCGAAAGAGATCTGGTTATTACAAATGGATCAGGTGCCCGATTATAGGCTTCTTTGGAAAGTGCAACATATTCTTTGTTTCGTTTTAAGCGTTTTGAAGCTTCTACCATATTGAAGGCCATTTCTGCATGTTCTTCTATTGGAACAACTACCTGCTTTTCCAATGACTCTAAAAATCCATCGAACAAATAAGTAGGATTGTAGCCAACATTTGCGAGTGTTGGGGCATTTCGGTTTCCAATTCTGTTCTTAACTCCAGGACTTATTGGCAATGAATCTGCGAATGCAAGTTTCTGTTTATGGCAACTGGCACATGAAATAGTGCTGTCGAGCGATAAAATTGGATCGTAGAATAGTTTTCTACCCAAAGCAATTCTTGTTTTTGATTGTGTATTGTCGGCAGGAATATGCATTTCAGGAAAACCTTCTACTAAAGGGATAGATTGAAAAGGATCAACTTCAACAAAGCCAACCAATAACAAACTTAGAATTCCCAAGAAAACGAAATTATGTGAGCTCATCTTTTTGAGAGCCATTCTCTTCTTATCCAATCTCAACTGCTTCACCTAAAAATTTTGAATCTATACCGAATAGGATATCCCAAAACACTTTCATGCGTGCAAAACGCTCACGAACTTTTGTTTTAAATCCGCCCATTTTGGCTACATCTTGAGCGTTGTATCCGTAAACAGTCATTCCGAAATGTTCACCCAAATAAATAGCTCTTTCATTGTGAAACTGTTGTGAGATAACAATTACTTCCTTCTGTCCAAATACTTTTAAAGCCCTTTCCATGGAATCCAAAGTTCTAAATCCTGCATAGTCTAAAAAAATTCTATTCGCAGGAATTCCAGCTTTAACCAAGGCATTTTTCATGTCGGTTGGCTCATCATAAGTGGTAATGCTATTGTCTCCACTTACCAAAATGTATTTCACTTTTCCAGCTCGATACAATTCCACGGCAGCTTTTATACGGTAAGAAAAGTATAAATTGTCGTTTCCGTGTTTGTTCGTGCGTGAAGTACCGAGAACCAATGCTACTTTTGCTTTCGGACATTGACTGGCTTGGTTGAATAGTTTCCCTTCAGCATTTGATTCGATCACCCAATTAGCTCCAAAGAACCAGAAAAGAAGAAAAAACAAACTAATTAAAAGTGTTCGTTTGATGATTTTTGACCAGTTGCGTTTTCGTTTCATGTTTGCTTGATTCTTGGTGTAAAAATAATAGAATTAAGCTAGTCTCAAGTAATGAAATGAATTCGATTAGCTATTAAATTTAATAGCTTTGGATCAGATGATTAGTCATTTTTAAAATGCTGATTTAAAGATTCTTAGTAGTTGATTCATCGTGCTTTACTTTAATGTGGTTCGCTATTTGGTGAATTTACGAATTTGCAAACTGTCCCAAGATTCAGAAACAAAAAGGCGGAATAACTAATTAGCCCGCCTTTTCATACCTAAAACTAAACTACTACTTATGATTTTACTTCAACCTCTTCCTTCGGCTTTTCTGTCTTGTGAGACAGAGCCTTAGTCTTCGGAAGCTATGCTTCCTCTTCCTGGGAAATTGGTTTTCTAAATACTATTTTCCCATCAAAAATATCCATTACTACAGTCAATGAAGTATCTAATGTTCCACCCAAAATAGATTTGGATAATTCGTTTAACACTTGTTTTTGGATTACACGTTTTACTGGCCTTGCTCCAAAATGCGGATCGTAACCTGCTTCAACCAAATGAGCTTTTGCTTCTTCAGTCATGTGAATTTTGATTCCTTTTTCAAGAAGCATTACTTTCAATTGATCCAACTGTAACTGAACAATTTGTTTTACATATCGCTTGTTCAAAGGTGTGAAGATGATTGTTTCGTCAATGCGATTCAAAAACTCTGGTCGGATAGTTTGTTTTAACAGCTCCAAGACTTTGAATTTCGCTTTGTTCATTGCTTCGTGCAAATTCTCTTCTTTCACGCCTTCAAAACTTTCCTGAATCAAATGAGATCCTAAGTTGGAAGTCATGATGATAATGGTGTTTTTGAAGTTTACCGTTCTCCCTTTGTTGTCTGTCAATCGACCATCATCCAAAACTTGTAGCAAGATATTGAAGACATCTGGATGCGCTTTTTCGATTTCATCTAGCAATACGATGGAATAAGGTCTTCTACGAACAGCTTCTGTCAATTGGCCACCTTCATCATATCCAACGTATCCTGGAGGTGCTCCAACCAATCTGCTCACGCTGTGTTTTTCCTGGTATTCCGACATGTCGATTCGAGTCATGGCATTTTCATCGTTGAACAAAAACTCAGCTAATGCTTTCGCAAGTTCTGTTTTTCCAACTCCCGTTGGGCCAAGGAAAATAAATGATCCAATTGGCTTTCTCATATCTTGTAATCCAGCTCTAGATCGTCTTACCGCATCTGAAATTGCTTCAATAGCTTCTTCTTGTCCAACAACGCGTTTTCCTAATTCATCTTCCAATCGTAGTAATTTTGAAACTTCACTTTCAAGCATTTTCGAAATTGGAATTCCAGTCCATTTGGAAACTACATCGGCTATTTCTTCAGCATCTACTTCTTCTTTAATGAATTTGGAATTTACTTGGATTTCACTCAATTTTTTCTTCGCTTCATCCAATTGAATTTCGGCTTCTTTGATTTTTCCATAGCGAATTTCAGCCACCTTTCCATAATCTCCCGAACGTTCCGCTTGATCAGCCTCGACTTTTAAGTTTTCAATAAGTTCCTTGTTTTTTTGAACTCCTTCAACGATGTCTTTTTCAGCTTGCCATTTCGCATTGAATGCATTTCTTTGCTCTTCCAAGGTTGCAATTTCTTTACCGAGACCTTCCACTTTCTTCGTGTCATTTTCACGTTTAATAGCTTCACGTTCAATTTCCAATTGCATGATTCGTCGATCTAACTCATCCAGTTCTTCTGGTTTTGAGTTGATTTCCATTCGCAATTTAGAAGCTGCTTCATCAATTAAGTCGATCGCTTTGTCAGGCAAATGCCGTTCGGTAATATAGCGTTGCGATAATTCAACAGCGGCAATAATAGCGGCATCTTTAATCAGTACTTTGTGGTGGTTTTCATATTTTTCTTTAATTCCACGTAAGATTGAAATTGCATCTTCGGTATCTGGTTCATCTACCAAGACCGTTTGGAAACGACGAACCAATGCTTTATCTTTCTCAAAGTATTTTTGATACTCGTTCAAGGTTGTAGCTCCAACTGCTCTTAATTCTCCTCTTGCCAAAGCTGGTTTTAAAATATTTGCGGCATCCATCGCACCTTCGCCACCGCCAGCGCCAACCAATGTGTGGATTTCATCAATGAATAAGATGATTTCTCCATCTGCATTCGTTACTTCTTTGACAACAGATTTTAATCGTTCTTCGAATTCGCCTTTGTATTTTGCTCCAGCAATCAATGCCCCCATATCCAAGCTGTAAACAATTTTGGACTTTAAGTTTTCAGGAACGTCTCCATCTATAATTCGATGGGCAATACCTTCGGCAATGGCTGTTTTTCCAACTCCAGGTTCACCAATTAGAATCGGGTTGTTTTTGGTTCGTCTAGTTAATATTTGAAGTACCCGACGAATTTCATCATCCCGACCAATCACTGGATCTAATTTTCCTTCTTTGGCCAATTCATTTAAATTCTTTGCGTATTTCTCCAACGATTTGTAAGTTCCTTCTTGTTGGTTAGAAGTTATTTTTTCTCCGTTTCTTAAATCCATAATGTGTTTGATAACCGTTTTTTTATCCAGTTTGGCGTCACGTAATAATTGTCCTGCTTGATCTTTTGAATCAATTAAAGCGAGAAAAAGCATTTCAATCGTTGCATATTCATCGCCATTTTCTTTGGCAATTTTCAAAGCTAACTGAAGTGTTTCTTGTGCTTTTGGAGAAAGATAAATTTGTCCTCCTGAAACTTTACTTTGTGATTCTAATATGCGGTCAAGTGCTAATTCAATCGTTTTGGGATTGACTTGTGATTGTTTTAATAAATAAGGAACTACGTCTGTATCTTTAAGGAAAATCCCTTTCAGTAAATGAGCATTTTCAATTGCTTGATGCCCTTCCATTTGAGCAAAATCTTGAGCTGCTTGAATGACTTCTTGTGTCTTAATTGTAAATAGATTCGTATCCATTTTAGTTGAGTTTGATTTTGTTTGTCAAATCGTGAACCAAATCACGTCCAGCAATTGTTTCAAGACAAAAAGACAGTTTTAAGATTTTAAAACCGACAAAATGACATTTTTTTTTCTGGAAATGGTAGAAATTAAGTATTAATTTAGCCAAAAATTGCAAGTAATGTCAAAGATTAAAGAACGTTTCAAGAAAATATACCCCTATTTTGTGGATGTTTGGCAATACATAGCAATTATCATCATCTTTATTATCGCAGCTATTTTCATCCTTTAGCTCGAATAACACACCAAATTGCTGGATAGGAAATGTTTGCTAAATAAGTTTCAATATAAAGCTATAATAGAAGACATTTAGTTTTTCATTCGTAATTAAATATCCCGAATTACTGCCTCTCTGATGGGGCAGATGACGGATTGTAATTCGGTCTTCAAAACCTTGCACTTCTCCTAAATCATTTTCGCAGGAACGTTTGTTATGATTTAGTCTTCAAAAGCAAAGCTTTTTCTTATTTTTGTTCAAAAAGTAAATAGCGTTGGAAAATCAACTTGAATTATCAATCGTCGTTCCTTTATTCAATGAAGTAGAGTCTTTGCCTGAATTGCACGCATGGATTAAACGCGTATTGAATGAACACAAACTTTCTTATGAGGTCATCTTTATTGACGATGGAAGTAAGGATGGTTCTTGGAAGGTGATAGAATCCTTGAAATTGGAAGACTCCAATGTTCGAGGATTTAAATTCCAACGCAATTACGGTAAATCTGCGGCACTTCATACTGGATTTCAGGCAGCACAAGGAAAAGTAGTTGTAACGATGGATGCCGATTTGCAAGATTCACCAGATGAACTTCCAGAGTTGCACCGCATGATTATACAAGATGATTTCGATGTTGTTTCTGGATGGAAACAAAAACGTTATGATCCGATTACGAAGACACTTCCAACTAAACTCTATAATTGGGCTGCTCGTAGAATGACTGGAATTCATTTGCATGATTTTAACTGTGGATTAAAGGCGTACAAAAATGCAGTTGTAAAAAGTATAGAGCTTTATGGAGATATGCACCGCTATATTCCGCCGTTAGCGAAGTTCGCTGGATTTAATAAAATAGGAGAGAAAGTTGTTATTCACCAAGCTAGAAAATACGGAACAACGAAATTTGGATTGAATCGCTTTTTGAACGGTCCACTGGATTTGATGACGGTTGTTTTTATGGGGAAATTCGGTAAAAAACCGATGCACTTTTTTGGAGCAATGGGAATGTTGTTATTCATGATTGGATTTGGAATTACGTTTTACTTAGCAATCGATAAACTTTTTATTCATTCTACGGCAATAAAATTGGCAGATAGAACAGAATTTTTCATTGCCCTTACTGCGATGATTATGGGAGTTCAATTTTTCTTGGCTGGCTTTTTAGCAGAGTTAGTAGGAAGGAATTCCTCCACTAGAAATCACTATTTGGTAGAAACTGAAATCTAAAAATCTCAATGAAACATTGGAATTTGGATCAATCATGGACTTTGTTTTTGGATAGAGATGGAGTGATTAATGAACGAATCATGGATGACTATGTCAAACTCCCCGAAGAGTTTATTTTACTTCCTGGAGTTTCCAAAGCTATCTCCAAGGCAAATCAATTGTTTTCATCTGTTTTTGTGGTTACAAATCAGCAAGGAATAGGTAAAGGTTTGATGACTGAGCGTAACCTTTTAACCATTCATGATTATTGTAGTGAATTACTAAAAGTTGATAATGCGCGCATTGACAGGTATTATTTTGCTCCAAATTTAGCTTCTGAAAATTCGCTATTAAGAAAACCAAACTCCGGAATGGCTCTTTTGGCGAAAGAAGAGTTTCCTACAGTTGATTTTAACAAATCAATTATGGTTGGAGATTCTGATTCGGATATTGAGTTTGGCAAGAAACTTGGAATGAAAACAGTGTTTATTAATCATCAAGATTTGGAAGCACATAAAACAGCTGATTTAACTTTTGATTCGCTTGAATTGTTTATAAAATTTATTGAACTATGATCTTTAGAATCCTAATCGTTTTGTTGCTAGTAGCTCCGTTTTCTTGGAGTCAAGCAGTCAATAAAAAAGACACGCAAGGTAGAAAGCAAGGTCCTTGGCAAAAAAACTATCCAAAATCGCGTGCATTCGAGTACAAAGGTCAATTTAAGGATGACAAACCCGTTGGTACCTTTTATTACTATTACGTTTCTACAAAGAAAAAAGCAATCATTGTACATGATCAAAAAACAGGGCGTTCTAGTGCGGTGATGTATCATGAAAATGGAGTACTGATGGCACAAGGTATTTTCAGAAATCAAGAGAAAGATAGTATTTGGGAATATTATGGGCCTTCGGGAAGAATTAGTACCAAAGAAAGTTATTCAAAAGGAAAATTGAATGGTAATCAGACTGTTTATTACGTATTTGAAGATGCAACTGATAAGCGGGTGATTGTTGCAAAAGTGACCCCTTACACGATGGGTGTAATTAATGGAGAAGTGATTGAATACTTTGACACTGGGGTGATTAAAAGCAAAGTCACTTACGTAAAGGGTAAAAAAGAAGGAATTGGAGTCATCAATCATCCAAATGGAAAAGTAATGATGACAGAACGTTATAAAGGTGGAATTCAGCATGGATGGCAATCTGCGCATGATGAATCAGGTGTAGAGACAGGGAAGGTATACTTTCGTTCAGGGAAACGCATTCAAGGAAAAGAATTGGAAAAGCACTTGAAAATGTGTAAGCAAAAAGGGATTTCTCCGAATGGCTAATCAATCAAATAGTTCATTTATTCATTTGATTTAGAGTTTTATTAGAATTTTTGTATTTTTCGAGCATGATACTGAAAATCGGTTATATATCTTTCATTTTGACTTTTTTTTTAGTTCTAGCTGGAACTCAATCTTGTAAAAAAAAATCTACTGAAGTAGATATGGGATACGATTATTTCCCGCAAAATGAAGGGCATTACGTCGTTTATTCTGTACATGAAATCTATATTGATACAGATAAAGATACATTCGATTATTACATCAAAGCAGTTGTTGGAGAACCAATTACAGATAATTCGGGTCGAATAGCTCGTAAATACGAACGTTATTCTAGTAATTCGGCAAACGGACCTTGGACAATTAAGGATGTTTGGACAAGTATTATTGATGGGCCTAGAGCAGAATTGGTAGAAGAGAATAATCGAACAATAAAATTGATTTTCGCACCAAGTGAATCTGCCGATTGGAATATGAATGCATACAATACCTTGGAAGCATTGGACTGCTATTATTCAAATTTGAATCAGCCTTACTCCATCAACAGTACGAATCTTCCAACTACAGTTACGGTTGAACAAGAAGATTTCACCTCTTTTATTGATTCTCGTAGAAAGTATGAGGTCTATGCAAAAGGAATTGGAATGGTCCATAAGTATTTCAAGGATTATGAAATATTGAATGGAAACCCTAATAATGTCAAAAAAGGACATTTCTTAGAAATGAAGATGGTTAGTTACGGGAATTGATTTAATGGGTGATTGTATTACCTTCGTTTTATGAAAATCGTACTTCTTTCTGCAGCATATCCATACCGAGGTGGTATTTCTCAATTTAACACCAAGTTACATCAGGAGTTGAGTAAAGAGAACGAGGTTGTTTCTGTAACTTTCAAAAGACAATATCCTGCGATTCTTTTCCCTGGAAAAACACAACTTGTTACGGAAAAAGATCAGGTGGAAGTACTCAAAACAGAACGTTGGTTAGATACGATTAATCCGATTAGCTATCGAAAAACAGCCGCTAAAATCAATCAGCTCAAACCAGATGTATTGATTACAAGATATTGGATGCCTTTCTTTTCACCCTCAATGGGATATATTGCAAAGAAAATGAATTCCAAAACTAAAAGAATCGCTATTGTAGACAATTTGATACCTCACGAATCACGTTTCTTCGATAAGAAGTTAACAGCCTATTTTGTCCGAAATCATGATGGATTTATCGTAATGTCAAAGCAGGTTCAGTCAGATTTGTTACTATTGAAACCTGATGCAAAGGTATTATTGCTCAATCATCCAATTTATGATCAGTTTGGTGAGAAATTAGACCGTATTGATGCTTGCAAAAAACTTCAAATTAATCCCGAGAAGAAAATTCTGCTCTTTTTTGGATTGATTCGCGATTACAAAGGCCTAGATATCCTTCTCAAAACGCTTGCTAAATTAGACGATTCGTATCATTTAGTGGTTGCAGGTGAGGTCTATGGTTCCTTTGAAAACTATCAAAAAATCATTGATTCAGAGAATCTTAAATCGAAATTAACGTTACATCTTCACTATATTTCGGACCAAGATGTAGCGGCTTATTTTTCCGCGGCAGATGCATTAATGATGACTTACAAATCAGCAACTCAAAGTGGAATTTCTGCGATTGCTTTGAATTTTGAATGTCCTTCCATAGCCACTTCTGTTGGTGGTTTAAAGGAAATCATTAAGGATCAAGTGAATGGTAGGTTAAGTGCTAGTCAGGAGCCTGTAGAAATCGCGGAGATTATACGTAATTATTTCAGCAACAATCAAAAAGAAGGCTTCTCAAAAGCACTTTTGGAAGAGAAATTAGTTTTCAGCTGGAAATATTTTTCAGAGAAATTACGCTCTTTTATAGATGCTTTGTAATCTAATTTACAGCTAATTACTCCGTTTGAATACTTCCTTTATCCCTAATTGTTAATAACCTTTTCGAATCATTTTTACACAAAGTTGACATTGCCAACTGTAAATTCTATATTTGCGGGCTTAAAATACATCAATCAAAATGCGTAATAAAGGATTTTTCTGGTTTTTAACAATATTGCTAACTGCAGTTTGTGTCTATCAATTGTCATTTACTTGGGTTACTATCAATGTTGAAAACGAAGCTGAGCGTGAGGCTCTAGGACGAGTTGAAGAGTTGAAAAAAACAGCTGCTCTAACTGGTGACTCTGTAACATTATCAAACGGAACAACTATTGACTTCAATAAACCGGAATCTTTCGAGTTAGCGAAAGCTGCGATGATTAATTTGGTTTTATCGGAGAAAGCGGAGAAAGCTGTTTATCCAGTTATCGGTACTAAATTTAAAGATGTAAAGGCTCGTTCTTTGGCATTTGGTTTGGATTTAGTTGGAGGTATGAGTGTGACAATGGAGATTGACGTTCCAAAGTTTGTTGAGACTTATGCACGTAACAAGCGTGATTTGAAATTCAAAAAAGCGTTCGATGCTGCATATTACACACATACAACTAAGGGAGGTGATTTCGTTGATTTGTTTATTTCAGAATTCGAAAAAGAAAATCCAAAAGATAAATTGGTTCGTAGCCTAGCAATTTCTGAGGTAAAGGAATTGTCTTATAATTCTTCAAATTCAGATGTAGCTTCTTTCTTCCATGATAAAATTGCAGCTTCCATGGATGGAGTTGAGTTAATCATGAGTAAGCGTATCAACCAGTTTGGTGTTGCACAACCGAATATTCAAAAAGAATCTCGTAAAAATCGTTTATATATTGAACTTCCAGGTGTTCAAGATGAGGCAACAGTAGCTGAAAAATTGCAGTCAACTGCAAATCTTCAATTCTTCGAAACATATTCTTTAGGAGACCCAGGGATTCAAGCTGGATTGACGAATGCGAATATTATATCAAGAACTCCTGAGATTAAGAAGGAAGTTCTTGAGACAGCATCTGTTTCTGATACAAGTGGACTTGATACTGCAAAAGTTCCTGCTCCAGCGAAACCTTTGGTTGCACCTACTGCAACGGGTTCGGGTATTAAAAAGTCATTGTTTGAGTACTTGAAAGTTGAACCAGGAATGGGACTTGGAATGGCAAGTGCCGAAAACAAAGAGGAAGTAAATGCTATTTTAAAACGTTCTGATATTGTTAGCTTATTTCCAGAGAACTTGAAGTTCATGTGGTCTGCAAATTTAGAAGATGGTGCAAATGGATCAAAAGCATACGTTTTATATGCGGTAAAAATTCCTGAAAATGGAAAAGCGGAAGTAGGTGGTGAAGATATTCGCTCTGCTGTTCGTTCATTCAATTCTCAAACGTTAGAAACTACAGTAAGTTTAACCATGTCAATCGATGGGTCTCAGAAATGGGGTGTCATGACAGGGAATAATATCAATCGTTCGGTTGCTATTACTATGGATGATGTTGTTTATTCGGCACCAGTTGTTCGTAATGCAATTAACGGTGGATCAACAGAAATTTCAGGAGATTTCAGTATCGCTGAGGCAGATGACTTGGCTGGTTTGTTAAATGGAGGATCGCTTCCTGCACCTTGTATTATTAAAGAGCAAACGAAAGTTGGACCAACAATCGGTAAAGAAAACTCAGAATCAGGATTAGTATCATTTGCTTTTGCATTCTTAGCAGTTTTCATCTACATGTATTTCTATTACGGAAAAGGTGGTTTGGTTGCAAATATTGCATTAGCAATCAACGTAATCTTAATCTTTGGATGTTTGGCTTCATTTGGAGCAGTATTGACTTTAGCAGGTATCGCAGGTATCGTATTAACTATTGGTACGGCAGTCGATGCGAATATCTTAATCTTTGAGCGTATAAAAGAAGAAAACGCATTGGGTAAATCTGCTGAAGAATCGGTGAACATTGGTTTCATTAAAGCATTACCATCTATTATTGATGCGAACGTTGCTCACTTATTGGTTGCAATGATTTTGAAAATATTTGGAACAGGTGAGATTGAATCTTTCGCTACAACATTGATTGTTGGTATTTTCACTTCTGTATTCTCTGCAATTATTATCTCGAAATTGATTATTACTTCTTCAATAGAAAAAGGTAAGAAGGTTTCTTTCAGTACAAAGTATACACACAATATGTTCTCTAACTTCCATTTTGATTGGATTGGAAAACGTAAATATTTCTACATCTTCTCAATTACAGTTTCTGTTTTAGGAATCGCTGCAATGGCAACCAGAGGCTTGAAACAAAGTGTTGAGTTTACTGGTGGTAGAACATTTGGTGTGAAAATGCAAAAAGCTGCTGATACTGAAACTATCAGAAAAGCAATGGAAACCTATTTCGTAGAAAAAAATGGTGAAAAATCGAATGTTGAAATCAAAAACAAATCGAATTCTTATAATGTCGAAATCACAACAAATTACTTATTGGCTGATGCAGCTGCTACTGCAAAAGTGGAAGGTAAAATGAAAGAAGCGTTTGAAACCATTAAAGAAAAGACAGGCGAGATTCAAGTGACAGATACACGTTCCATTATGGCTTCTGTTTCTGAAGAAATGTGGTCTTCTGCTACCTTGTCTATTACCTTAGCTTTGATTGCGATTTTCGCTTATATCTTCATCCGTTTTGGTCAATGGCAATATTCATTAGGGGCAATCTTAGGATTAGCACATGACGTTTTATTCGTACTTTCTGTATTTGCATTGTTACACGGTATTTTACCATTTAGTTTAGATGTGAATCAAGCATTCATTGCTGCGGTTCTTACGGTAATCGGTTACTCGATGAATGATACCGTCATTGTATTTGACCGTATTCGAGAGAGCTTGAATTTTGATAAAAATCAACACGAAGCTAAAGAAGTAATTAACGATGCATTGAATAAGACTTTAAGTCGTACGTTCAATACTTCAATGATTTTGTTTGTAGTATTGTTGATCATGTTCTTGTTTGGAGGACCAGCAATTAAAGGATTCTTATTCGCATTGTTGATTGGTGTTGTAATTGGTACATACTCTTCATTGTGTGTAGCAACTCCAATTTTGATGGACTTTACGAAGACATTCAAAGTGAAAAAAAGCAAGTAACTTTAAGATATATAATTTTGAAAAGCGGTTCGTCTAATGATGAGCCGCTTTTTTTGTTTCTGTATATTTACAACCTTTCAGAATGAAATCTATCAATTATAAAAACGCAAACGATGATTGTTATAGTTTCACTCGCTCTCGCACTATTAGTAGGGAACGTAATTATTCAAAGAAGAGGATAAGGAATTGGGTTTTTACCCGTTGTAAGGAATTTTAAGAAGCTCTACATTCTTACGGGTATAATACCTCAATATAGTTCTAGCATCTTTGTCTTCAGGATGCATATCGATAAAGCGTAGCCAGTTTCTATGAGGCTGTTTTAATGCGAAGTAAGGAACAAATCCAAAACCACGGTAAGATCCATTTTCAATCCAAACTACGCTCTTTTCACGTTTGTCGCGACCATTTTCAACCAAGAACAAATTATCATCATCAAAGGTTAATTGATTGATGAGTGCTTGAATACGGAGATTATATGACTCTGAAGTTTCAGCACCAACGCATGCACCGTGACATTTTTTGATTTGATACCCGAAACAACTTCCTGAACTTTTTTCCAATCCAACTAATTTTTGACACAACTGAAATTCATCAACCAATTGAAAAATGTAATCATTTGCTTCTTTCTTGGTGGTAAAAGTTGTGATAGGTAAATTGGAAGTCTTATTGATTTTATCGACATATAACTGGATGAAGCCAGCTTGATCCTCAAACGAAAAAAGTCCGTAAGAATAATTGTTTCTACGAAGCGCCCGATTATAAATGGGCTTGTGAATTTTAATCAATTCAGATTCGTACAACAAAGCAATCAATTCCGAACCCGTCAATTCAAATTCAATACGCGCTATTTCTTCGCGCATGATGGATCCTTTTAATGTTTTTACATTCTTTAAATGTTGTTCAATCCGTTTTTTTATATGTTTACTCTTACCGATATAAATCAGCTGATTGGTATCGTTGTAGAATTTATAAATACCAGGTTTATTTGGTATTTCTTCTAGGGTTTCCAAATCTAAATTTGGGTGCAATATTTTCGGATTTATCTCTTCTTGAATGAAGGTTTGCAATCCTTTTGAATCGGTTGTGTGTAATAAAGTGAACAAGTGCGCTGTTGCTTCTGCATCTCCTTTTGCGCGATGGCGACCAATTAGCTGGATTCCTAAAGCTTTGGTAAGTTTCCCTAAACTATAGGATTCATGGTCAGGAATAACATAGCGAGATGCTCGAACAGTACATAAATGTGCTTTGCGGTAATCGTATCCTAATAGTTTAAATTCATGCCGAATAATTCCGTAATCGAATCCCACATTATGGGCTACGAAAATACAATCTTCCGTGAATTCGATGATCTGTTTCGCTATTTCATAGAATTTAGGGGCATTTTCCACCATATCGTCATGGATTCCAGTCAATCTTGAAATAAATTCTGGAATGGGCATTTCAGGATTAACCAAGGTGTCGAAGGAATCGATAATTTTCATTCCATCATGTTTATAGATAGCAATTTCGGTAATCTTCGAAGATTTTGTTGACCCACCGGTTGTTTCGATATCTACAATTGCATAATTCACGGCATAAAGTTACTTATTTTTTAGTGCTTTGAGAATGCAAATAACGTTGTAAAAGATAATTTACCAGTTGTCCTAGAATATTCCTTACTTTTGTCGAAAATAATTCAAAAATGGCAAATAAGAGATTAATCAAAAAACAATTGAACGGGATGATTATCGACGTTCTTGACGAGTGTTTTTCTATCCAATTGTATAACGAATCAAAAACTGGAGCTACTGATAAATTAATTGAAGAAGCATTGAGTTTTGGAGATCTTGCTTTGGCTAAGATCCATGCAGCTAATTCAAAAAAAGATTTCCCTGCTATTCGTCAAATGATGGAAGATAAAGGTGTTTATTTTATCGAAGAATTGAACGGTTTACAATAAACCAATCAATCAAATATTGAATTGAACCTGAGCATCTTGTTCGGGTTTTTTTATGTTCAATTTTTCCAATCTGAAGACTCAGAAGTTTATGTCTAAAAAGTAACCACTAATAACTAGTTACTTTCCCCTCATACCCGAAAATATCGTTTTAGATTCAATAGTGGTTTTTCAAAGTATCGGTAGGAAAGAATGGATAGTGAAGAATTAATCACTAAGAGGAGGATGAAATAAGCAATAAATCCTTCAATATGTTGATTCCATTCCAGTGTCTCAAACGATTTACACAGGTAAAAGATCATCAAGGAATGAAACAAATAAAATCCATACGTTAATTTCCCAGCTCGTTCAAAATAAGGAATACGATCTGCCTTGTAGAATGAATATTTGGCTTGTAATTGTTCCAACAATACAAAGGAGAAAAATGCTCCAGAAACCAAACGTTCTAATGCAATGAACTTCCCTGGAAGTATATGAGATGCGAAAAATAAAAAGGAAATCCCCATCAAATAAATGAGTGCAATTTTCCATTTCTTGAGCTCTTGAACTGAAGAGATGATGGATTTTTTAAATACCCAAGTTGCTAATAAACCGCCCATTGCCATATCTGAAATGACGCTCAATGTATGATAATATAAAACACTTACATTGTTTGAATAATACCATCTAAAGAAGAAAGATCCGAAAACGATAATCAAAAAAAAGATGCGAAAAGAACGAATTGTTTTCCATTGAAAAAGTCCAATAAAGAGTGCCCAGATGATATAAAATTGTTCCTCAATGCTAACACTCCAAGTCGCTGTGAGAAAGTTCAAACTATCCCGACTTCCATGAATAATTTCATCAAAATTCGATAAGAATAAGGCATATCTCCAAAATTCATGAATTGTTTGAACGCCAAATGGAAGCAAGGGAAAGATAAAAAAGCCAAAAATAACAAGAACAAAATACAAGGGCCAAAGTCGTAAAATTCGGCGAACTAAAAAGAATCCAATATGAATTTTTCCTTTTTCTTTCAATTCGTTTAAGAGCAAATAAGTAATTAGGAATCCGCTAAGAACAAAAAATAAGTTTACACCGTAATGTCCGATGGAAGTTAGTTTGCGGAACAAAAGAAATGGTCCAGATTCAAAAAAACTCCCCCAAACTTCGCGATTTATCGTAAATGCATGAAAAATGAAAACGAGGAAAGCACCAATGAATCGCAATCCGTTTAAGTTCTCAAAATGAATTCTTTCTTGCTGCATTGTTCCTTTCTGCTTGATAGTTCTCTTGAAAGTTATTCAAATGTAGTCATTTCGATTTTTCCGCATCACTTTGTACCAAACGTTTGTATTGACTTACCCTTCTAAACCGTCACTTTTTTTTAACTTTGCACCAAATTTATATCTACATGGCATTCGACGTAGCAATTATTGGTGGTGGAATTATAGGTGCAGCAACGCTTTACAAAATGCAGAAGCGTTATCCTGATTTGGCAATTGTTTTGATTGAAAAAGAAGCAAAATTGGCAGATCATCAAACGGGTAACAATTCCGGAGTAATCCACAGTGGTTTGTATTATAAGCCAGGTTCTTTAAAAGCTAAAAATTGTGTTTCAGGGAGACATGAATTAGTTGCTTTTGCGAAAGAACACCGTATTGATCACGATGTTTGTGGAAAAGTAGTCGTTGCAGTAGATTCTTCTGAGCTATCGAATATGGATAAAATTTTCCAGAATGGATTGGCAAATAATACAGAAGGTATTGAAATGATCGATGCAAAGCGCGTGAAAGAAATCGAACCTTTTGTAGAAAGTATTGGAGGGATTTGGGTTCCTTGTACAGGAATTATTGATTTCCGTGGAGCAACCGAAAAAATGGCAGAAATTGCACTTTCAATGCAACCAAAAAGCGCCATGAAATTGAATCATGAAGTTGTTGGAATCGAGCGCTCAGCTGAAAAAACAATCATTGCTACGAACAAAGGAAACATAGAAGCTAAGTTTTTGATTTTCTGTGGTGGACTTCAAGCGGATCGATTGGCTAAAAAAGATGGTGTAAAGTTGAAAGAGAAAGTTGTTGGTTTTAGAGGAGATTATTATGAATTGACTCCTGAAGCCAAACATAAAGTGAAGAACTTGATTTATCCAGTCCCCAATCCAGATTTTCCGTTTTTAGGAGTACATTTTACACGAATGACCAATGGCGAAATCGAATGTGGTCCAAATGCTGTTTTCACATTTAAACGAGAAGGGTACGGGAAAACAGATTTCTCCTTCAAAGATACTTTCGATGCCCTGTCTTACAAAGGAACTTGGAAATTGTTCTTCAATAACATGAAATTTGGGATTGATGAATACCGCAGAGCTTTTTCAAAACGATTATTCTTAAAAACACTTCAACGAATCGTTCCATCCTTAACAATGGAAGATATTCATCCAGGTAGAGCAGGAGTAAGAGCGCTTCTTTTAGCCGAAGACGGAGACACTCGTGATGATTTCCGATTTGAATTTCATGAAAATTCTATCCACGTTTTAAATGCTCCTTCTCCAGCTGCAACTGCGTCATTAGCAATTGGTGGTCAGATTGTGGACGAAGCTGAAAAGCATTTTGGCTTGAAGTGATTTTGATAGTATATTAGCTCGCACCCCATTTTTATTCCATAGGAAGTAATCTGCCCTACTATTTATAATGAAGGCTGTCTTGTTCTGCCTTAAAATTGATACTATTTGACATCCAATTCTGAATGAGTGATTTCTTTGGATGATTCTCTAGATACCTTCTAATCTAAATATCACGCTCTCTCAGTGCTTTTTCCGCAATCCAATGAATCAAACCTTAATAGTGTTGAATTCATTTAAATGCTTGATATTTAATTTTTTTATCAGTAAAAGTTTACTAAATGTTAATATTCGATCAAACTGCTAGAATATTAAATGAATCCTGATTAATGTTAAAGTTAACAAGCTCTTTCGGTAAATGATTCGTTTTATAGATAAGGGGATTCAAATTACCAAAGTGAAAATTGAGTCCTACTTACAAACTACACATTAATTATCATTCATTTATTCATTAAATGAATTTTACTACTAAAAGTTAGATTATGATAAAAGATCCTATCAAGGTAGCGAAAGGTATTGCACTAAGCTTACTTTTTGGCTCTGCAGCGTATTCTCAAGAAGAGCTTACGCTGATTACTACTCCCGAACTTAAAATTTCCTATGTTGAAGGCCCGTGTGATGTTGAATCAGGAAAACAACCCTATGAATTCGCTTTTTTGAAAATTGAAAATCTAACGAATACAAATCTACATGTAGGTTTTAATATCGTTGTTCAATTTGAAGAAGGATGTGCAGGGTGCAATGGAAGTGATGAGAGCTTATATTATCAAAGTTTATCTCCAAATCAAATTTTTACTGCTAATTGTGGAACAAATGACAAGACGAAAGTCTATCTGCAAAATCCTAATTTTTCTGGAGCTTGGCATTTTCAGCAATTAAAAATTGAAAACTTGGTGGTTGAATGATGCTCTACGCAGATTGAAACTTAATTGATTTAGATTTTACTAACACTTTTTTACTTACTACCATGAAAACAATCTTGTTTTTAATGTGTTTATTAGGTTCTATAACCGGATTTTCACAAACGTGCACTGTCACGATCGCGGGTCCCAACCCTCTTCAGGTTTGTCCAGGGACTTCAATTACTTTAACTGCTACTGGAACAGTAACGCAGGCAAACCAAGCTTTTGATTTCAACAATAATGCGCTTCCAGCTGGTTGGTCTACTTCAGGAACTGCCAACTATGGTGTTCTATGTGGAAATTCATTGGATAACACACCTTATTTTTGGGCTTCAACTGCGGCTGGAACACCACAAATTACAAGTGATAATTTTGATGTTTGTTCAGGGGGGACCATCGACTTTGATATGAAATACGCCGTTCAAGGAGGAGGTGTGCCTTGTGAAGGACCAGACGAACAAGATGAAGGAGTTTCGATTCAATACAGTATTGATGGCGGAGCAACTTGGATTGAGTTTGTGTATTTTAGTCCATGGGGATTCCAACTCCCAGCAAACCCTGGTGGAAATAACTCTATCAACGGTGCTACTGCTTATACAAATTGGAGTAATTTCTCTATTCCAATTCCTCCTGGTGCTACCACTACAAACACGATGTTCCGATGGATTCAAGTAAATTCATCTGGTGGATGTTGTGATAACTGGGGATTGGATAATATCTTCATAAACGCGGGACCTTGCTTAACAACAAATGTTGGCTGGGATATCCCAGGAAGTAATACACCTTCTTCAAATACGATTACGATTCCAATATATAGTGACACAGTTATTGTAGCTGGATTATATGATCCAAATGGAGTTCTTTTATGTCAATCTGCTCCTTTAACGGTAACAATTTTAACTCCTTTTATCAATGGAGGGCTAGATCAAACAGTTTGTGCTGGAGGAAGTGTCACATTGGCAGGAGTTACTGGAACAAATTTTGTTTGGGACAACGGTGGTGTCGATGGTGTTCCATTTACTCCTGCAACTACACAAACATATACTGTTAATGGAATTGGTTTGAATGGTTGTCCAGCAACTGATCAAGTTCTTGTGACAGTAAATCCAGCGAATGTTTATACCGTATCTTATCCAAATCCAGCTTATTGTATCGATGCAGCTGATCCGTCAGCAACACTTTCTACTCCATTAGCTGGAGCTTATAGTATTGCACCTGCAACAATGAATATTAATGCAAATACAGGTGTTTTAGATTTATCTACGAGTACAACGACAACGAGTCAGTTATATACGATCACTTTTACACCGTCAGTTCCTTGTTATTTACCAACAACCACAACAGTAACAGTAAATGCGCTTCCAACAGTAAATGCAGGAAATGATATTGCAGTTTGTGATGGAGCTCAGGTTACACTTACAGCAACTGGAACTGCAGCTAATTATGGTTGGGATCAAGGTGTTCCTGCTAATGGTTCGAGTGTAACCCCACCTCTTGGTGTAACAACCTATACTGCAACAGGTACAAGCGCTCAAGGATGTATTAATACGGATAGTCGAATTGTGACAGTAAATCCATTGCCAACAGCAACAATTACAGGGAATACAACACTTTGTTTAAATTCCCCTCAGCCAACGGTTACTTTTACAGGAGCTAACGGAACTGCTCCTTATACATTCAGCTATTCGTATAACAATGGTGCTGCCATCCAGGTCGTTTCAAATGCTGCTGGAGTGGCTACAATTTCTATCCCTACGAATGTTCCTGGTTCACATGTCTATGATTTGATTAGTGTTCAAGATGCGAGTTCAACTACTTGTTTGAATCTGCAGCAAGGTTCTGTAACGGTTGTTGTGAATGATTTGCCAACAGCAACAATCGCTGGAGATGTAACGATTTGTCAATTCTCGAATCAGCCACAGGTAACTTTTACAGGTGGAAATACAGTAGGACCATATACATTTACTTATACATTAAATGGAGGAGCTCCTCAAACGGTATCTACACCAGCAGGATCTAACAATGCTACGATTAATGCCCCTACAAATGTTGTTGGAAATTTCGTGTATCAGTTGATTAGTGTTCAGGATGCATCTTCTACGGCGTGTTCAGCGAATCAAGCAGGTACTGCAACAATTATCATTAACCCGCTTCCAACGGCAACTATTGCTGGAGCTGTTAGTTTGTGTTTAAATGAACCCCAACCTGTTGTTACTTTTCAAGGATTGAACGGAGTTGCACCTTTCATCTTTACGTATTCTTTGAATGGTGGAGCAAATCAAACCATTTCTTCCAATACTGGACAAGCAACTATTTCGGTTCCAACAAATGTGGCAGGAGATTTTAATTATCAATTGATTTCTGTACAAGAAAGTTCTATTTCTGGATGTACGAATGCAGTAGGTAATACTATTTTAGTGAGAGTTTGGGATTTGCCAATTGTTTCTGCGGGTATTGATTATCCTGTTTGTGAAGGGTTTTCAACTACTTTGAATGGACAAGGCGCTGTGAGTTATGTTTGGGATAATTCTGTAACTGATGGAGTTGCATTTGTACCTCAAAACACATCGAATTATACTGTTATTGGTACTGATGTAAATGGGTGTAAAAATACAGATGTGATTCATGTTACAGTTGTTCCAACTCCACAGATTAATTTCTCTGCTACGAATCTTGCAGGATGTTCTCCTTTGATTACAACATTGACCAATCAGTCTACAGGAAATTTGAATGATTGTCAATGGACTTTGTCTGATGGATCTCAATACTTTGGTTGTGGTTCTATTAATCTTGAATTAATGAATCCAGGATGTTATGATGTAACACTGACTGTTTTTACGCCAGAAGGATGTACAAATACAGGAACACAGTCTAATTTATTGTGTGTTTATCCGAATCCAATTGCAGGATTTAATTTAACCCCAGATGTAGTTGAAACATCGAATACCTTTGTGAATTTCTTCAATGACTCTTATGGAGCGGTAGACTATCAATGGGATTTTTCAGATGGATCGTACAGTAATTTGGAAAACCCAACACATGAATTCCCTGGGGTCGAGGCTGGATATTACGAAGTGATATTGGTTGCAATAAATAGTGATGGCTGTACGGATACTGTATCTAAAACAGTTCAAGTGAAAGAAGATTTGATTTACTATGTTCCAAATGCATTTTCTCCAGATGGAGATGAATTTAATCATGTTTTTAAACCTGTTTTGACTTCTGGTTTTGATGTAAAAAGTTATCATCTTCAAATATTTAACCGTTGGGGACAACTTGTCTTTGAGTCTCTAGATTATGAAGTTGGTTGGGATGGAACATTTGATGGACAAACAACAATGGATGGAACATACAGTTGGAAAATAAAAGTAAAAAGCAGATCAAACGACAAAAAAGTTGAATTAGGCGGTCATGTAGTACTCATCAAATAATTAGATTCAATAAGGAATGAAGGAATCGTCTTGAGATAAAACTTGAGGCGATTTTTTTATTTATTCAAGTTATTTTCATAAAACCAATTCCCTTTTTTCAACGTATTTTTGGGCAAAGTAAATTCACGTATGAAAGTTCTCATTTCTCCTGCAAAATCGATCAATGAAAATTGTCAGATTTCATCATTTAATTACACCCAACCTATCTTTTCGAAAGAAGCGAAGACACTTGTTGGGAAGTTGAAAAAAATGAAAGTGAAAGATATCATGGAATTGATGCACGTTTCAAAAGATATTGCAGAGCTAAACGTGAATAGGAATAAAGCGTGGCATCTTTCAGAAACTCCAACAGAGGATGTGAAACCAGCGGCTTTTTTGTTTACAGGTGAAGTTTACAAAGCATTGAATGCTGAAACACTTTCTGAAAAGGAATTGGAAAATGCACAACAAAACTTGCGTATTTTATCAGGAATGTACGGCCTTTTGAAACCGATGGACTTAATTCACCCCTATCGTTTGGAAATGGGAACGAGATTAGAAATCAAAGAAGGAGTTACTGGTTTGTACCAATTTTGGGGAGATAAATTGACGAAATCACTTCTGAAAGAAACCGAAAAAGGGGAGGCGATTATCAATTTAGCTTCTGCAGAATACAATAAAGCAATTCTTTGGAAAAAAGTAAAGAATCCGGTTGTTACTCCTGTTTTCAAAGAATTTAAAAATGGAGAGTATAAAATGATTATGATTTTCGCAAAGCATGCGCGTGGTGCAATGGCTCGCTATATCATTCAAAATGATTTGAAACACTCGGAAGACTTGAAAGCTTACAATGTGGATGGTTATACTTACGATGAAAAGCAATCTTCCCCAACTGAATGGGTTTTTGTGAGATAAGAAATCAGCTAAAGCTGATTGAAGACTAAGGAAAGCCTGTAAGGCGTGTTCTGAGGGAAGAAGCACAGCTTCTGATATGTTATCCACGAAGTGGATATAAATTTATAGTCATTTAATCCTGAATTCTTAACAATATCGGCATGAAAACTTACCTTTGCAGAAGCTGTGAAAGTAGAATCTTTGCTTAATCTTGCTTCAGTAAATTCACCCCAATGGAACAAATTAGTGTTTTTGATATATTCAAGATCGGAGTTGGTCCTTCAAGCTCGCATACAATGGGACCTTGGAGAGCAGCTCAACAATTTATAAATCTCTATAAAGTAAAACCTGGAATTAAAGAAATCAAGCGAATTCATGTGGATTTGTATGGTTCTTTAGCTAAAACTGGGAAAGGACATGGTACAGATATTGCCGTTCTTTTAGGATTGATGGGTGAAGATCCTGTTACCATTGAGGTAAATACAATCAATCCTAAATTTGGGAAGATTCATCAAACAAAAACACTCGAAATTTGCGGAGAACAAGTCATCACTTTTGATCCCGAAACAGATTTGATTTTCCATTTCGATAAATCACTTCCTGGACATCCCAATGCATTGACACTTTCTATTACCATGATGGATGGATTTCAAGAATCTCATACTTATTATTCCGTTGGTGGAGGATTTGTAGTAAAAGAAGGCGAAGAGGAACTTACTTTATCCGATTCAGCTCAGTTACCATTTCCTATTGAAACAGCTGCTGACCTTAAAAGATATTGTGAAGAGCAAGGTGTTAGCATCTCTGAAATTGTATTGCGAAACGAATTGACTTGGAGAACTCAGGAAGAAACAATTGCTGGATGTTTGGAAATTTGGAATGTTATGCGTGATTGCGTCTTCAGAGGCGTAAATACAGAAGGAACACTTCCTGGAGGATTAAACGTAAAGAGACGGGCGTATGAAATGAGCAGACGTTTATTGAACGGAATTGCTTGTAAAGATTCCAAAGATTTCATCAGACAAATTCAAGCTACGAGTAATATTTTCCAGAACACTTTGAATTGGGTGAGTTGTTTTGCTCTTTCTGTAAATGAAGAGAATGCCGCATTTGGGCGAGTTGTTACTGCACCAACAAATGGAGCTTCGGGAGTTATTCCTGCGGTGATGATGTATTACGTTTGCTTTGCGGGAGGAACAGAAGAGAAAGACATCATTCGCTTCATGACAGTAGCTGCGGAAATCGGAAGTATTTTCAAAAAACGATCTACGATATCGGCTGCCATGGGTGGTTGTCAGGCCGAAATTGGCGTTTCATCTGCAATGGCTGCTGCTGCTTTGACAGAATGCTTGGGGGGAAGCCCAAATCAAGCAATGATGGCTGCGGAAATTGCCATGGAACATCATTTAGGATTAACTTGTGACCCGATTGGTGGATTGGTTCAAATTCCATGTATCGAACGAAATACGATGGGAGCAATTAAAGCAATTACAGCTTGTCAGTTGGCTTTGCAGGGAGATCCGGATACGGCAAAAGTTTCGTTGGATGGAGTGATTAAAACGATGTGGGAAACTGCTTTGGACATGAATTCAAAGTACAAAGAAACATCCGATGGAGGATTAGCGACGAATATTTCCGTGAATATTTCGGAGTGTTAAAAATGGTTTTCAAGAGCGATTGGTAAAATAGCGATTCTAAGCCCAACAACTTCGACTCAAAAAGACAGATAGACATGAGTCTATTCGCCAGTATAATTGGGCGTTTAAGGGGATGATTCTTCCTCAAATCTTTCGGAGTATTGAAACAGTCTTGATAGGGAACAGTAACTATTTCAGTTTATAACCAACAAATCTCCACTCCAAAAGACGGATAGACATGAGTCTATTTTCCAACGAATTCATACTAAGCGAAAACTGTTAAAATCATCTACAAGAATTAGAACAATCCACTTCTTGGTATTCCAGTTATTTTCATTTTTTTCTCAAGAAATTTTGATTTATCCATTTATTTTTAGAACATTTGTACCGTAATTCTAAGCGAGAATACAACTAGTTTATACAGAAGAGGCGAGAGACGGACTTTTTGACCCTCTGGCAACCAACTTTAAGTTCTTCCGAATAGTTCGGGTGGATTGGAAAACCGGTGCCAACTTCCGAGTTTGATGCATGTTGCAGTCAGACGAATATAAAAATGGCGTTTATGAAAAGTGCGAAACATTCAAATCCGAACTTCAGACTCAAATTCGAGTCGTCTTTATCTATTTCTCTTCTTACGAAAATGTGTTGTTGTTGCTGTTGTTAATTCTTTCAGTTCAATAATTTATATTTCACAACACATTTCATGTCAACAATTTATTCGAAGGCTTCGCTTTTGCAGCCAACACAGTTTATTTTTTCTTCTAAATCCGAATTTCAATTAGAATCGGGAAAGGTACTTTCCAGTCTCTCATTGGCTTATCAAACTTGGGGAAAGCTGAATGAAGACCAATCAAACGTCGTTTGGGTATGCCACGCGCTTACGGGAAATCACCGTGTACAAGAATGGTGGGGCGGATTATTTGGAGCAGGAAAATGTTTTGATCCAGCAGAATATTTCATCGTTGCGGTCAATGTTCTAGGAAGCGCTTACGGTTCAACTGGTCCCTTGAGTACCGATTTATTACTCGAAGAACAGTTTGATTCTTTTCCAGTTCTGACCATTCGGGACATGGTTTTTGGATTGGAATTGGTGAGGAAAGAACTGAAAATCGAATGGATTCACACCTTGATTGGCGCTTCTTTGGGCGGACAACAGCTTTTAGAATGGGCTTTACTAATTCCAGAGAAAATCGGTAGCATTATCCCAATTGCAACGAACTTGAAGCATTCTCCATTTGGTATTGCATTTAATGAGGCCCAAAGATTGGCAATTCAAGCAGATTCAACATTTTATAGCAAACAAGAAAATGGCGGAATAGAAGGATTGAAAGCTGCTCGAGCGATTGGAATGTTGAGTTACCGAACGTATGAAGGTTATAAAATCACACAAAGTGAAGAAACTGATTCCAAATTCGACAGCTTCAAAGCAAGTTCCTATCAAAAGTACCAAGGAGAAAAGCTGGCAAATCGCTTCAATGCATTTAGTTATTGGGTTTTATCAAAAGCAATGGATTCGCACAATGTTTTTAGAAATAGAGACGAAAAAGTTTTGGGAAAATGCCTCATGCCTGCTTTGGTCATTGGAATCGACACCGATTTATTGTTTCCAATCACAGAACAGGAAGAACTGACCAAACAATTGCCAAATGCGAGACTTATTCGCCTAAAATCTGATTTTGGTCACGATGGATTTTTAGTAGAAACAGAAATTTTGGCAAATCACATTACACAATTTTTAAAAAACAATTAAGATGAAAAATCAACTCACAATAGGATTATTTGGTTTCGGCTGTGTTGGAACAGGATTATACGAAGTATTAAATAAAACAACCTTGCTTCAAGCATCGATCAAGCACATTGTTATCAAAGATTTGAGCAAAAAACGGATCATTGATTCAAGTTACTTTAGTACGGATTCAAATCGAATTTTGCAAGATGATGAGATCAATGTGGTGGTGGAATTAATCAATGATTCAGAAGCTGCTTATGAAATTGTCACCACAGCACTAAGAGCTGGAAAACATGTAGTCTCCGCAAATAAAAAACTGATTGCATATCACCTGAATGAACTGGTTTCGTTGGCAAAAGAAAATAATGTTTCATTTCTATACGAAGCTTCAGTTGGTGGTTCCATTCCAATTATTCGAAACTTGGAGGAATATTATAACAACGATTCACTTTCAAATATCAGTGGAATTGTAAACGGAACAACGAATTACATTCTCACAAAGACGGCGGAAGGTGAATCTTTCGATGAAGCATTGAAAAATGCACAAGATCTAGGTTTCGCAGAATTGGATCCAACATCAGATGTAGACGGTTTTGACGCAAAATATAAGTTGGTTTTATTACTGAAACATGCTTTTGGATTCACTACGAAGCAAGATGCCGTTTGGAATTACGGAATTCGTCAGTTGAAAGATTGGGATGCAAGATATGCACGCGAAAAAGGATTGAAAATTAAATTATTGGCATTTGGAACCCGAATTAATAATCAAATAGTTGGTTTTGTAGCTCCGCATATCATTCCGAATAATCACTTTGCATTTAATGTCGAAAACGAGTTTAATGCAGTGGTTGTTGAAGCTTTGTTTTCCGATAAGCAATTGTTCTTAGGAAAAGGTGCCGGAAGTCACCCAACGGCAAGTGCGGTTCTTTCAGATATTTCGGCTTTGCAGTTTGACTATGCGTACGAATACAAAAAATCAAAAACAGAAGAACACTTGAGTTTTGATAGTGATTATTCGCTGAAAGTGTACTTGAGTGCAACCAGTCAGGAAAAATTGGATCAGATAACGTTTATTGAAACACATGAAACGTATACCGGACAATCTCATAGCTATAAAATTGGAATCATTTCGTATGAGGAAATTTCTAAGCAAGATTGGAACAATGCACCTGATTATTTCTTGGCAGTTATTCCAGATAGTATTCAATTGACAAAAAACACAGATATTTCTACTGAAAAATCAGCACATTTAATTGAGGAATTGTCATGAAATTAGAATTGAAATTAACAGAATCTCCTTTCGTACTGGAAGTTAAAAATGAATCAGGTATTTCCCTGAAAATGGATGCAACGGAAAAAATTGGAGGAAAAAACAAAGGAATGAGACCTATGGAAGTATTAGCGAGCTCATTGGCAGGTTGTATGTCCATCGATATTTTGTTGATTTTGCAAAAACAACGACAAATTGTTAGCTTTTACGAAGTGAACATTGATGCAAATCGCAAAGATGATGTTCCTTCTCCATTTGAAACCATTCACCTCGTATTCACTTTTAATCAGGAAGTAGATATTGAAAAAGCAAATGCCGCTATTCAATTGAGCTATGAAAAATATTGCTCTGTTTCTGCATCGTTAAATCCTGCTATAAACATTCAATTAGAAGTTAGACATCAATCATGAAAAATTACAGAAACGAAACACTTGCCATCCGTATTCAAAACGAACGTTCACAAGAAGCTGAACACAGCGTTCCATTGTATTTGACATCGAGTTATGTTTTTGAGGATGCAGAGCAAATGCGTGCTGCTTTTTCAGATGAAATAGAAGCCAATATTTATTCGCGTTATTCAAATCCAAATGTGGATGAACTCTTGGAGAAAGTAGCGTGTTTAGAATCTGGTGAAGCTGCTTGGGCAACTGCTACAGGAATGGCTGCTGTTTTCACCACTTTTGCAGCCTTGCTTCAAAGCGAAGATCACATTGTTTCTTCGAAATCTGTTTTTGGTTCCACGCATCAGTTGTTTGTAAATATCCTTCCAAAATGGGGAATCACAACAACTTACGTTGATGCAATTGATTACGAAGGATATGAACGGGAAATTAAGCCAGAAACGAAGATTGTTTATATTGAAACACCTTCCAATCCAGGCTTGGATATTATCGATATCAAACGATTAGCTGCAATTTGCATAGCGAAGAATGTATTGTTGGTGGTAGATAATTGTTTTGCGACTCCTGTTTTACAACAACCTTTGAAATTAGGAGCGGATATCGTGATTCATTCTGCAACGAAATACATGGATGGTCAAGGAAGAGTTTTGGGAGGATTGATAGTTTCTACCAAAGAAATTATCGCAAAAATTCAAGGGTTTGCACGACACAGCGGACCTGCATTATCTCCATTCAATGCATGGATTCTTTCTAAATCCTTAGAAACATTGCATCTTAGAATGGAAAAACATTGCTCGCAAGCCTTTGAAATCGCCAAACGATTGGAAGGAAATGAATCTGTTGATTGGGTGAAATATCCATTTTTGGATTCTCATCCACAACAAGTGATCGCAAAAGACCAAATGGAATACGGTGGTGGAATTGTGACGTTTCAAATCAAAGGTGGATTGGAAGCTGGACGTAAATTTTTAGATCAATTGGGATTGTTTTCATTAACTCCAAATTTGGGTGATAGTAGAAGTATTGCAACACATCCAGCATCTACAACACATAGCAAATTGAAATCGGAAGAGCGAGAAGCTGTAGGAATTTCAGACGGATTAGTGCGCTTGAGTATTGGTTTGGAGAATATTGAAGATATTTGGGAAGATATTGAAATGGCACTGAGATAATCTTCGGAACTGGATTTCTTTAAAGGGTTCATTATCAATTTTCTTTCGAATGTGTAAGTTATTAAAAATTGATTCGTTGCATGGCTCTATAAAACACTCTAAAAAATAAATAAAAAAATCAAGTTTCATTTGAAACAAAAAAACTATATTGTGCTCACTAAATCATCGTTGCAACAAAATTTAGTATTTTTTGTTGTTATTCAAAAAAGAAGACAACTATTTACTGGGGATGTCGAAAACCACTTAGAGTAGACATATTTATTTTACACTTATAACTATGAAATCAATTAAAAATTTCAATGATCAAAAGATCACGAACACTCATTTGGCTAATACTAAAGGAGGAGACATCGTTACATCACAAACTTGGGGTGGTACAGACCTTAGAGTTGGAAAAACTGTTTATACGAACCGTTTAGATGGTGGAACAGCGAATAACGATACTGTTAAATTCTAAGATGTTCTTTCATTATTAAAGACTCAAGGCTGTCTGAATTTCGGATGGTTTTGAGTCTTTTTCACACTATTTTCCGGGAATGTCGAAAACCACTTAGAGTAGACATATTTATTTGACACTTAATAATTATGAAATCAATTAAAAATTTTACTGATCAAAAGATTACGAACACTCATTTGGCTAATACTAAAGGAGGAGACATCGTTACAACACAAGCTTGGGGCGGTACAGACCTTAGAGTTGGAAAAACCGTTTATACGAATCGTCGGGATGGTCAATCAGGAAATAACGACCAGATTACATTCTAAGATATTCATTCATTATTGAATACTCAAGGCTGTTTGTATTTGGGATGGTCTTGAGTTTTTTTACACTATTTTTTTACACTATGAGACTCCATTATTCGATACTCAAGTTCTGCTTATTAATTATAGTTATCACCAATAATTCATTTGCAGGATACCGCGAATTCTCTTCTGAAATACGATTGGCACAGAAAGAGTTTATAGCGAAGAATTATAAAGAATCATTGGGGAAGTATATTAGTACACTGGAAAAGTTCAATTATCCTTATGTCAAAGAAACAATGCAAGCTGCTTATGTAGCTAGTTTTGTAGGAGACAAAGTCCAGTTTACTAACTTGTTAGAACAGGCAATAAATTTAGGATTGAATGAAAGTGAATTCAATTCGTTATTTACGGAATGGAAGAAATTAAATCCGGATCAATTGATATTATTTGATTTTCAAAAATATAGAGTAGCTTATCTTCAAAAATTAAATTGGGATAAAACAGCTGCTTTTTATAAATTGGATGTTTATCGTTCATACATTACAAAAACCTACCCTCTTAGCGAGAGTAATCATACCGCCTATTATGAGCAGATGAATTTGTTGCGCGACAGATACATAAAACTTGTAGGTATTTATGGATATGTAAGTGATAAAGATTCGGGGAGACGGTTTGAAACAAAAGTAGAAAAGTGTAAAACGAAAGCAAGTGAAAAATCGACATGTTTAAATCTTTCGAATGATCCTTTTATGCCGGAATACTTTAAGGAAAAATGTTTAAAAGTAACCAGTGAATCTAAAACATCTATCTGGTCTTCTTCTGATCCAGGAGCTTGGTTTCTATCACATTATATTAACAGCGAAAATATCAATCAGGTGGATTCAACATTCTTTCGGCTTATTCAAGGTGGATTAGATGAGTTGAAGGCGTCTCCTTTTTTACTAGTAAATATGTTGGAATCTTCTAGATTACTCGAAAATGACCTTGCTCTCACATATTATTCGCGAGTTTGGTTGGGATTAAAAATGAGCTATTCTGATAAATACAATATGGATGCTGTTCAAAAAAATACAATAAATGCGAGTAGGGAAAAGTATGGATTCCGTTCTTTAGAAGAAGAAGAAGAATTACTCCGCCACCTTTATTTTATAAAGACCAAAAAGAAACTTCCCGAAAGCTTCAGTAATAGTGAACTGGATGCAATATCATTTGAAAATAGAATTTTCATTCAAATAATGGTATGATAGTTATTATTTCAAAAGCGGTCGACGAATCTACCAATGATGTAATAAGACACTGTATTCTAAATCAAATTCCCTTTATGCGATTTTCTGAAGAGAATTTTGTGAACTCCGTTTATATACAGCTATCTAGTGAGAAGATTGAAATCAAATTGCTAATTGGTGATTCTATTCTGGATTTTGATGAGATTACCTCTTTTTGGTTCCGAAAAAATGATCTTCTCTTATTTGAAAACGTGAAGATTTGTACCGAATTAACTATTGATAAACGAGAAATTTGCAATTTTATTTCCGATTCGGAACTCAAAGCCTTGAAAGATTTTTTGATTTACAGTCTTCAAAAAAAGAAAACGCTGGGGAATTATGCTGTTGGTGATGGGAATAAATTAATCAGTTTCAGCATTGCTTCAGAAGTTGGCTTGAACATTCCCAAGTCCATAATAAGTTCGGATACTCAATTTTTACTTCAATACGCAAATTCGAAACAAATTGTGAAACCGCTTGAAGATGGTTTTTATTCAAGCAGCACAGATGAATATTCTTATACAGAGTACAAATTATTGAATAAAGAAATTCTTGCCGATAAAGATGAATTTCTATTCCCCTCTTGTCTTCAAGAATATATTGAGAAAAAAATTGAACTTAGAATATTTTACATTGACGAAAAAATTTTTAGCATGGCAATTTTCTCGCAGCTGGATCCTAAAACTAAGTTGGATTTTAGAAATTACAATTTTGAAAAAATGAATCGGATGCTTCCCTATAAACTACCTGATTTGGTGGAGGATAAAATAATTCTTTTCATGAAAAAAATGGAGTTAAATACAGGTTCAATTGATATGATTCTGACGAATGACAATGAGTATGTTTTTCTGGAGGTTAATCCAGTAGGTCAATACGGAATGGTTCAATATTTTGGTAATTACAATTTGGATTTGGAAGTGTTTAATTATTTAGCAGGATGAAAAAGGATAATTTACCATTGATTTTTAATGCTTTAAAAACCGTGAAGTCCAATTCAAAAAAGGAAGGTTTTTTTGTGACCTGTTCGCAGCTTCAAACAAAAAGACTTGAGTTGAATGCCTATTATAAAAAGAGTTCAAATTTTTTAAAAAAATGACAGTAGATTTTCTTATTTTATTTGAAGATTGTAAAGTAGTAAATGGGTATTTTCATTCATTGATTTATGATTTGTCTAGACCATCCAACTCAAATAAAATTCCCTTATCGTTAGCACTGATTCTTCCTGAATTTAAAGAAAATTCCATTGAAGAGGTCCTTAAAAAGTATCCGAAAGAATCTGAAGTCATCAGCGAGTATATTGAATTTATTGTATCTAATGAATTTGGGATTATTGGAGATGAGCATTTAAAGAATCATTTGAAACCGATGGAAGGGATTGTCGATCAGCCAGAAGTGATTGAAAATTCGATCATTCAAATTACGAACTCAAATTTCGCTGCCGCTGTTGATTTTATTCAGGATTTAAAATCCAAATTATGTTCACGGTTGGAGCTAAGAATTGAAGATTTAGATATCGATAAATTCGAGAAAATCTGTAAATTATTTCATGATAGCATTATTAAAACAGTATCATTGTATTCTAAATTTATTTCAGAATCGGATAATACAAAACTAGAAGCCATCATTAATAACGAAGATAGGATTATTGAACATTTCGTTTATAGCGCACCCTTTATCAAACAAAACAATAAAACGAATTATAGAATTGAAAGTGTTGATTTTACTTTAGACTGTGGAAATATAGAACAAGAAAATTTCAGTATCAACAGAGAATCATTTTTTACGAATGAAGCATATAACTCCTGTTTGTATAAGAAACTTTCACTGAACTTTCAGGGCAAAGTATGTAATTGCCCCTCCGTTCAGGAATCGAAATTACAGGTTGATATATCAAATACAGATTCTTTTTTGAAGAGTTCGGAGTATACATTTTTGGCGGAAATGAACAAGGATGAAATTGAAGTTTGCAGAGACTGTGAATACCGGTATATGTGTTTGGATTGTCGGGTTTTTACAGATAGTTCCTCCCGAAAAAATGCAAGACCGTCCAAATGTAATTATAATCCATATATTGCTAAATGGTCAACCGAAGAGGGCTATCGTACCCTGTTGGAATGCGGTGTGATTTCCAACGAACATGAATTTTCGATTGATCACAATCGGATAGTAGAAGTTAATAAAGAACTTTGGGGAGAAGAATGAAAAAATTTCCTTTTTACCAGCAACCTGACGCAATGAATTGCGGACCTACATGCTTGCGCATGATAGCAAAGTATTATGGACGTGTTATTTCATTGGAGAAATTACTGAAGCTGTCAGAAACCACAAGAGAAGGCTCATCTTTGAAAAATATTTCTGATGCTGCGGAGAAAATTGGTTTTCGAACAATCGGAGTTAAGATTGATTTTAATACCTTGCAGCAAGATGCTCCGCTTCCTTGTATTGTTCACTGGAAACAAAATCATTTTTTAGTGGTTTATAAGATTTCCAAACAGCATGTTTATGTTGCAGATCCTGGGCATGGAATCCTGAAGTATTCCATTGGCGATTTCCTGAAGAATTGGATAGGAGATAATACAAGTGTTACAACGGAAGAAGGAATTGCTCTATTGTTAGAGCCTACACCGCGTTTAAAAAAAATAGAGGATGATGATCTGGAAAGCAAAAAAGGTTTTTCATTTCTCTATCAATATGTATTTCGCTATAAGAAATACATTTTTCAATTGATGCTGGGTTTACTTCTTGGTTCATTGATGCAATTGATATTTCCTTTTTTAACTCAAAGTGTTGTAGATATTGGGATTCAAAATCAAGACATCAATTTCATTTATCTGATTCTGATCGCTCAATTGTTCTTGTTTATTGGTAAAACAAGTGTCGATATTATCAGGGGATGGATTTTACTTCATTTAAGTACCCGAATCAATATTTCATTGATTTCAGATTTTTTCATCAAACTAATGAATCTCCCAATCGCTTATTTTGATTCGAAAATGACTGGAGATATCATGCAGCGAATCAATGACCATCAACGGATTGAAAATTTACTGACTTCAACCTCTCTCAATACGCTCTTTTCTTTTTTCAATCTGATTATTTTCGGAGGTGTTCTGGCTTGGTATGATTTAAAAATATTTGGTATCTTCTTTTTGGGAAGTACCCTGTATTTGGGTTGGATACTTCTTTTCTTGAAGAGAAGAAAGGATTTGGATTACAAACGATTTTCTCAAATGGGAAATGAGCAAAGCAAAGTAATGGAGCTCATTAACGGAATGCAGGAAATCAAATTACACAATGCCGAAAAGCAGAAACGTTGGGGTTGGGAGTTTTTGCAAGCACGCTTGTTTAAAATTTCAATGAAAGGATTGGTATTAGAACAAATTCAAAACATCGGGTCGTCTTTCATCAACGAGTTAAAAAATATTTTTATTACCATATTTTCGGCTAAACTGGTAATAGATGGCCAGATTACACTTGGAATGATGATGGCAATATCTTATATCATTGGACAGTTAAACAATCCGATTCAGCAGTTAATAGGTTTTATCTATTCAGCTCAGGACGCCAAAATTGCTTTGGAAAGACTTTCAGAAATCCATAACCGCGAAGATGAAGAACCCGTAGATGAGGAGAAAGTACATGAGATTCCTGCAGATGGCGATTTTGTAATTTCTGATCTTCATTTCCGTTACAAAGGAAGCCATGAAGAAGTGCTAAAAGGACTGAATTTAACCATTCCTTCAAATAAAATCACAGCTATTGTAGGTACTAGCGGAAGTGGTAAAACGACTTTGCTTAAATTGCTTCTTAAATTTTACGAGCCAGAAAAAGGATCTGTAAGGATAGGAAATGTAGATCTCGGATTAATCAGTCAGAAAACCTGGAGATCCCAAAGTGGTGCTGTAATGCAGGAAGGATATATTTTCAATGATACAATTGCAAATAATATTGCTGTAGGAGAAGATTTGATAGATAAAAAACGATTAAAAAAAGCCGTAGAAATAGCTAATATTGGAGAATTTATTGACGAATTACCCTTGGGATACAATACAAAAATAGGGATGGAGGGAACAGGTATGAGTACTGGACAAAAACAACGTTTACTAATCGCTCGTGCAGTGTACAAAGAACCTAAATTCATCTTTTTTGATGAAGCTACTAGCGCATTAGATGCTAACAATGAGCGGGTTATCATGGAACAATTGGATACTTTTTTCAAAGGAAGAACAGCTATTGTTATTGCACACCGTTTAAGTACAGTGAAAAATGCAGATCAAATTGTAGTTCTTGAACATGGAATTATTGCAGAGAAAGGAACTCATACGGAGCTGGTTAAATTGCGTGGAAAATATTATGATCTAGTGAAAAATCAATTGGAATTAGGAAATTAGAGCTATGCAGGAAACAGAATACAAAAGGGAAAATGAAATACGTTCCTATGAGGTTCAGGAGATTATGTCTCATATTCCAAATTGGATTATTCGTTGGGGAATTTCGCTCGTTTTTGGAATAATCATTTTGTTTTTAATTCTTTCCTGGATTATTAAATACCCAGATGTTATTCAGGGTGAGACTATTGTTACGACATCTGTTCCTCCAGTAAAATTAGTTGTGAAATCATCTGGAGAATTAGAGCATTTGATTTTGACTGATAATTCGATGGTAGAGAAAAATCAAACTATTGCATCTATCAAAAGTACATTGTCTGATAATGCCAAGGCCTATCTAGTGGTTGAACTTGCAGAAGTACGAAAATCATACATCAATAATTCCTTGCAAAAACTGGACTTGAAAAACACTCCAATGCTATTTGGCGATTTGCAAACTAATTATTCGATTTTAAAGAACGCATTAAAAAATTATAAATACCTCATAAATGATGATAATACGTCATTCAACATGCTCAATGTTTCACAGCAAATAAAGAACCAAAAAGCACTTATGCAATTGATTTCAAAAGAATTGAATAGTGTAAATAAACTAGTAAGCAATGCTGGGAATAAGTTCAAATCGGATAAAACACTCTATGAGAAAGGAGTTATTTCCCAAGCTGAGTTTTTTGAACGAGAAAAGGCGTATGAAACTGCGATTGGTGAAATCAACAATTTGGAGAAAACGAAGATTACAACGGCGATAACAATAACTGATCTGGAAAAACAATTAAATGATTTGAGATTTAATTTTGAGCAGCGAAAAAAAACCTTGCTATTGGAAATAGATACCCAATTGTCCGTTTTAGAGAATGCACTTTTAACTTGGTCTAGAAACTATCAGATTGTTTCGCCTATTAAAGGGAAATTAACTTATTTACTGACCCTTTCTGAAAACCAATTTATCGAACAAGGAAAGGAATTGTTTGCCGTTATTCCAGAAAATCAGGAGTACGTTGCTCATTTAAAAATACCAAAAAGTGGTTACGGAAAGGTGAAAGTGGGACAAAAAGTAATGCTTAAAATAGATAACTTTCCATCTCATGAATATGGACAGTTAGTTGGAAAAGTAAAATCAGTTTCATTAATTGCTGCTGAAAAAAGTTATTTGGTGAATGTTAAACTACTAAATGGATTAAAGACTACTTATCATAAGGAGTTGAACTACATTCCTGAAATGAGTGGTAGTGCTGAGATTATAACTGAAGATCTGAGAATAACGGATCGGATATTCAATCAATTCAGGAAGATTTTTGACCGATGAAATTAGTATTTGTATTTCTGGCTTTTCCAATTTGGGTTTTTTCTCAGCAATGGACCCTGGATAACTGTATCGACACTGCTTTAAAGAATAATCTTACTTTGAAATCTGGATTGATACGTTCCGACATTACTTCTGTTAACTTGAGAAATTCGAAACAGAATTTGTTGCCTTCTTTGAGCGCAGGGGCAACTCACGGTTACAATTGGGGACAAACAATTGACTTATTTACCAATCAGTTTGCCACTGACCGGGTAATGTATGAAAATTTTTATTTAAGCAGCAGTGTGGTTTTGTTTTCGGGACTTCAAAATTATTACTCTGTGAAATCGTCCAAACTTTCGCTCGAGGAACAATTTCTGGATCAACAGATTGTTGAGCGGAATGTGAAAATTGATGTTTCGGCAGCTTTTCTTCAGGTATTGTTGAATAAAGAAATGATTCTACTAGCTATAAATAACATTGAGAAAACCAACCAGCAGTACGAACGGATCAAAGAACTCGTTTCCCAAAGTCAAGGAACGAAAGCTGAACAATTGGAAATTGAAGCACAATTAAATCTGGATAAATACCTATTAATTAAGGCTGAAAACGATTTGAAATATTCTAAATTACTCCTTCAGCAATTATTAAACGTTCAGATAAGTAATGGTTTTGATGTATCAGATTCGATTTCAGAGCCCATTAGCAAACTATTAATGGTTGATTCATCGATAGCTGAATTACCAGAAATAATGAAATTGGAGGTAGGAATTCAGAAACAAGAACTTGCTCTCCAATCAACTAAAGGGAAATACTATCCGACTTTATCCTTAATCGGGTCAATAGGAAGTGGTTATTCTGAAAACAATAAAAAACTTACGGCATCAGGAGAATATGTGCCCAGATCGTTTAGTGAACAAATAACTAATAATCTTTACCAATCGGTCTTTTTGTCGCTTTCGATTCCTATTTTTAATAAAAATGCTACTCGAAATCAGGTTAAAGTTAAAGAGCTTGAACTGAAATCCTTGTATTTTGATAAGCAGAATGAATACAATCAGCTCAAACAAAAAATAGAACAAATTTCCTTGGATATTATCAATATTAGTTCTCAGCTGGAAGCTTTGGAGGTCGTTTTTTCCTCAGCTTCAAAGAATCATGATAATTTTGAAATTCAGTATGAAGCGGGAAGTGCAACATTTACACAGTTAATCGAAGCCAAAAACAAATTGGTTGCTGCTCAGTCAGAATTACTTCAAGCGAATTATCAAATGCTTTTTAAGCAGATGATTTTGTCATTTTATTAAGTTGAATTGATAGAAGAAAATGAAGATAGAAATCATAGATTATTCGGATGAACTGAAGGAATTTATCCGAATTCTCAATTATGAGTGGCTAGAGGAATATTTCCATGTAGAAGAAGGAGACCGCCTTTCACTTTGCAACCCCCAGGAAACCATTATAGATAAAGGAGGATTCATTTTTTATGTAAAATATGGCGAAGAAATAGTTGGAACAGTATCACTTCTTAAAAAGTCCAATTATGTATTTGAATTGGGTAAAATGGCTGTTTCTAAGAAGGCACAAGGATTAGGACTTGGAAAAATATTGATGGAACATTGTCTGAAAGTTGCAACAGAAAAGCGAATCGAAAAACTCATTCTTTACTCAAACACGCTTCTTGAGCCAGCAATTCACCTGTATCGGACATACGGATTTGTAGAAATTGAATTGGAACAAGGTGTTTATGAAAGAGGAAACATCAAGATGGAGAAAAATCTTATCTAATTTTGAATTAAGAATGTAAAATGCAAAGAGTTTTATGAAGCTCGTTGAATTCTCTCTTCATTCCTAATTCGACATTTGCAATTAGGAATTATCCCTTATCTTTGCACCAAATTAATTAAGCATGTCACAAGATATTCAAGCGGTTAGCTACTGTATCGGTTTAAGCGTAGCTGATAGCCTTTTACAACAAGATTTAGGTGGAATTGATCCAACTGCATTGGCAGAGGCTATTTCAGATGTTTTTCAAGGGAAAACAATGAAGTATTCACCAGAACAAGCAAACGAAATCATTCAAAGTTATGTTCAGGAAATTACAACTTCTAAATTTGAAGTGTATAAAGTAGAGGGAACTGAATTTCTTACTGAAAACGCGAAAAAAGAGGGAGTCACTACAACTGATTCAGGTTTGCAATACGAAGTAATTGAATTGGGAACAGGAGCAAAACCGTTAAGCACGGATACCGTGAATGTTCATTATCATGGAACCTTGATTGACGGAACTGTTTTTGATAGCTCAGTTACAAGAGGAATTCCAGCAACTTTTGGAGTCCATCAAGTGATTAAAGGTTGGACAGAAGCATTACAATTGATGCCTGTTGGATCTAAATATCGTTTGTACATCCCTGAAGATTTAGCTTATGGAGCGCACCCTCATCCAGGTGGAGCAATCAAGCCTTTCATGACCTTAATCTTTGATGTTGAATTACTAGGAATCGAAAACAATTAAGATGAAAAAAATAATCATAGCTACCTTACTGATAGCAATTACAGTTGCTTGTGGAGACAAGAAAAATGCAGAAGAGGTATTGCCATTGAACTCGGAAAAACAAAAAATTTCCTATTTAATGGGTGCAGATAATGCAAATCAATTGCTCCAAGATCCAAATTTCGCAAAATACAATAAAGAAGAGATTTTGAAAGGTTTTGAAGTTGGATTGAATGATGAGAAATCGTTTGATCAAGCCTGTCAAAAAACGATTCAAGATTTATTAGGACCATCGCAACAAGAGTTTAATGAGAAATATGTGAAAGAGGCTTCTTTATGTATTGGTAAATTTTTGGGTGGAATGTTTAAAACGAGTTGGCAGCAAGCTAAATCATTTAATGAGTTCGAAAAAGAATACTTGGTTTACGGATTCAAATTAGGACTGAATAAAAGCGACACTTTAATTAAAGCTGATTTGAAACAACCGATGTTGAAATCCTTCATGGATAAAATCAACGCTCGTGTAATGGCTGAAGTAACGAAGAAAGAAAAGGCATACTTTTCAAAAGTGAAAGCTATGGCTAACATCAAAGAATTGACTAATGGTCTTTACATGGAAACAATTCAAGCTGGAAACGGAGGTAATCCAACGTCTTCTAGTGATGTAAAAGCGCATTATGTATTGTTAAATACAAACGGAGATACACTTCAATCTTCTTTATCAAGAGGACCTCAAGTATTTAACTTGAATGGAGTAATCCCTGGTTGGACAGTTGGTATTCCATTCATGAAAAAAGGAGGGAAGTACAAATTGTATGTTCCACAAGCAATGGCTTATGGAAAAGATTCACCAGATCCAAATACAATTCCACCGTTCTCCACTTTGGTATTCTATATCGAGTTGATTGATATGGGGCCAGCAGGAACCGTGAAATAAGAAATTGAAATCCCTTGGTCATTTGGCTGAGGGATTTTTTTTGCTTTTATCTAACCACTACAAACGATTAACAAATCACTTTCTTATCCTTTGTATGTTATTAATCCTACTCTCATGAAAATCAATCAAAAAGTATTCGATCAATTTCCAGTCATTCAGACTGAAAGATTGCTATTGAGACAGATTCAACTGGAAGATACCGTTAAAATCATGGAAATGCGTCAGAATAACCGCGTGAATCAATTTATTGCTAGAACGAGTATTTCAGGTTTAGAAGCCGCTGAGGAATTGGTAAAAAAAACGGTGGATGCTTTTGAATCCAAAGTAGGAATTGGTTGGGCTGGGATCTTAAGAAATAGCTCAGATATTATTGGGACATGTGGATTCAATAGAATTGATTACTTAAACAATCGCGCTGAAATTGGTGGAGAACTTTCTACCGAATACTGGGGGAAAAATATTGCTTTGGAAGCGGTTCAGGCAATCGTAACTTTTGGATTTGACCAAATGAATCTACATGCCATTGAGGCACTTGTTTCTCCCGAGAATAGAGGAGCCATATTTTTGTTGGAATATCTAGGCTTTGAAAAAGAAGCGCATTTTAAAGATCGGATTTATTTCAACGAAGTTTATTCCGATATGGTTGTTTATACGCTTTTCAAATCTTAAAGAAAACGGCTATTCGATAAATCAATGGGATCAGTGCACCGGGCGTACCGTTCGCGGTTTGTTTTCTCATGAAATACCCTGGTCTGAATGGACTATTTACATTATCGATGACGTCGTACATGATTCCTGCATTTAATCTGAAATTTTCTTCTTTTCCAAATGCGTGTGAAAATCCACCTCCGAGCAATCCTGTTGGTGCCCAAGTCCGTTTAGCGGAAATAACTCCATTTCCGTTACTATACGGATTAGAAAGTAGTTCGAATTCAAGTCCTATAAAAAGGTAATTAAAAAATCTTCCATGTACAAATACTCCACCACCATAAACAGAATAGGACCCAGAAAGCCCATTGTTTTTGAAGTAGGAATAGTGGAAGCGAGCGCTTGGACCAAATGAAATGTATTGGCTCCGAACAATACCAAACTTTAAACCAATTCCTCCTGTTCCACCAAAGGTACTTGCAGAAAAGTGAATATCGCCTCCAATTTCATTATGTGGCTCAAAAGCAGGCTTTTTTGTTAGTTCTTCTTCATCGTTTACATACAATTCCCGATCTTCTTGGGAAAAACTAGAAGTTGTAACAAGTAGCAATAGGAGTAGAGTAAAAATAGTTCTCATAAAAGTGTTTTAAGAGTTTCTAGTTGAATATCATGTTCGCCTTCAAATCGTACAATTTGAATTCCTTTAGATTCATATTGAGAGATCAATTTTTTTAGTTCATCTTCAGGGAAATACAAATCATTTGTTCCAACTACAAACGTTTCTTTAGAAGCCAAGTTTTCATTATTATTGAGCCTTAAATCATCTGGATAAACACTTGCCCATGAAATAAAATGATTACATCTTATTTTGCCTTGAGAAACCCAACGTGCTGCGGTTGCCCCACCTTGAGAAAACCCAAGAACAGTTACTTTTTCTGGAGTACACATTTTTAAAATTTCCTCGTGCAATAGATCCAAACCAAGTATATTCAAGCGAATATCTTCTTCCCTCCATTCTTTTGTCATCCACGATGCGCCAACTCTTCCAGAGGTGCCTTTTAAGTAAAAACGGTGCCGACCTTCAGGGAAAATCAATAGGGTATTCTCCAAATCGATATTTTCTATTTTTTTACTGAAGTATTCAACCAATTGACCATAACCATGAAGTAAGTATACCAAGTGTTTCACGCTTCCATTGGATTGTGTGGTACGATACCTCAAAGAAGAGGGAATCTCAATGACACTTTCTACTGAATTCATATTTTTTTCGGAAGATTTTTAGCAAACTCAGGATAAAGTCGGTATTTTTTAGCTGAAAGATCCAAGAAGAACTTTAATTTCAATTCTTTTTTCTTCGTAATAGATGGAACATATTGGTAGATATCGCCAATGTTCTTGGTGTAACTATCAATCTCACTGGTGTAAATTGCAATGTCTTTTGGAACTTGACTAGGATTTGTTTCATAGGAATGAAACAATACCTCAGGATTGTCTTCTCCTGCAAAGTCGAATGATTTCCACTGAAAAATCATCCTGAAATCATGGTCGTTAAAAACAGAAAAATAGCATTTCCAACCTGAGTTGCGAATGCGGTAACCTAAGATTAAATCTTTTCTAGCTGGACTAACGATTGATTTAAACTCGACATCTAATTCTCTTCCTGGGCTGGAAGGAGCAAAAATGGGACTTGAAATTTTGTCTAATTCACCGTCGTAATAGAAAATGTAGTTATAATTACCGGTATACCCTGTCTCAGCAGCTTTTGCTTCACGTTGATTTCTAATGGATTCATTGATGGCATATTCCATACGGTTTACCGTAATAATAGCATCTTTAATTGTATCCGAACTAATAAATTCTTTGTAAATACGAATGCTGTACTTCTCATTTGTTGGAATTCCTAATGCAGCTACAATTTCTCTTTTTGCACGCGCATCAAAACTTTCATTATGAGAAGTGGTTGTTTCACTATTTTCAGTCGTTGAAGTAGTTTCTTCATCACAAGAACTTACAATAAATAAAAGGCAAATTAGGCCTATGGAGAATGATTTCATATCAGTTTAATAATCAATGTCTAAGTTAAAACGGTTTTTCAGGTCAAAAAGGTTGCTATTTTTTTTAGCTAATTTTTCAAAACGATCAGGTCCATTCAAATACTTCACTTCTTCTGGAGCATCTTTGATCATTTCTAGTTGAATATTTAAATCATAATTTTGAATTTCTTCACGAAGATAGGCCATTACTTCTCCAAGAGCACCTTCTAATCGTGTCATCTGAATCGTATTATCTACTTCAAATTGGAAGGTAGTTTCATCTAATTGCACAGGTTCACGTTTGATCATCACATGATAAACCTGATCTTGCCCACGAAGTTTTTGTGTATGAGCCATTGTTTTCCATAATCGAACAACATCGTCTCGATGAAATTCCTTTCTGGGTAAATCGCTTTGAGGAATAACTGGTTTTGATTTCTGTTGTCCAATTAATTGATTGATGGATAAGTTATTGGTATTTAAATTACCCGTTGGAGCAGAAAGCACTTTTGCTTCGGGTTTTACCGAAAACGCAGCTCTTTCTGGTGTAATGGAAGGTTTGTTTACTGGTTTAGAAGGCTCATTTCGGAGGCTTTGACCAATGTAAGGAATAATTGCAACAGGATCAGTTAGGGATTTTTTTTTTCAAGCTCAGATTTCACTGAACAAATTTGCATCAAGGTTAATTCAACTAAGAGTCGCTGATTCTTTGCTGATTTGTAATCTACGTCTGCTTTACTTAAAACCCCTAAGCATCTTAAAGCAATTCCGCCGTCTAATTTTTTAGACTGATCAACAAATAGTTTCTCTGTGGCTTCTCCAACTTCCAATAAGTTTGCCGTTCTAGGATCTTTACAAATCAATAAGTTTCTGAAATGTTCAGCTAATCCAACTAAGAAATTATGACCATCAAATCCTTTTTCCATCACATCATTGAAAAGCAACAAGGAGGCTGGAATATCTTCATTTAATGCATTTTCAACGATTTTGAAGTAGTAATCGTGATCGAGAATATTTAAGTTTTCGAGAACCGCTTTGTGCGTGATTGTTGTTCCGCAAAAACTAACAATTTGGTCAAAAATGGAAAGCGCGTCACGCAAAGCCCCATCTGCTTTTTGAGCAATCAAATGAAGTGCATCTGGATCTGCTGAAATAGCTTCTTGAGTGGCAACATGTGCCAAATGATCTGCAATATCTTTTACTTTAATTCGTTGGAAATCAAAAATTTGACAACGAGATAAAATAGTCGGTAAAATTTTATGTTTTTCGGTCGTTGCTAAAATGAAAATTGCGTGAGCTGGTGGTTCTTCCAATGTCTTCAAAAAAGCATTGAAAGCCGAAGCTGAGAGCATGTGAACCTCATCAATAATATACACCTTGTGAGTTCCCAATTGAGGGGCAATTCTCACTTGTTCAATCAATCCACGGATATCATCTACGGAGTTATTGGATGCAGCATCTAATTCGTAAACATTTAAGGAAGCACCTTCATTGAAAGATTTACAGCTTTCACACTGATCGCAAGCCTCTGTAGCTTCTGTTCTGTTAAAACAATTGATTGTTTTTGCTAAAATACGGGCAGTTGTCGTTTTACCAACTCCTCTAGAACCACAAAATAAGAATGCTTGAGCTAAGTGCTGATTCTTAATTGCGTTTTTTAAAGTGTTAGTAATTGCCTTTTGCCCAACAACCGTATCAAAGGTTTGGGGTCTGTATTTTCGGGCAGAAACAACAAAATCCGACATGAAAACAAAATTAGCTAAACTTTCGCAAAAATGACAGCTTAAAGTTGAAAGTGTTTAAAAGTTTAATAGTTCAATAGTTCAATTCCCGATAGCTATCGGGATCAATAGTTCAATAGTATGTTGGCTTAAACCTCTTAAACATTTTTAAACTTGGAACTTTTTGAACTTTCTTTGAACTCTTTCACCTTTAAACTACTGTGTAAGCTGATTTTCCAAGATTCCCAATTCTTTAATCCTATTCTCCAAGATATTCGAATACTCCAATGCTTCACTTTTTCCACCTTCAACGTAAGAAGTTTGAACCCACTTTTTGGCGTTCTGCAAATCATTCAACACCTCGTATGCAAGCGCTATATTGTAGGCAGCACGGGCTCTGAATTTGGCTTTTGGACTTGATTCGTAAACCTCTAGCCATGTTTTTAATGCTCCTTCCCAATCCCTAGTTAAGGCCTGACGAGCTCCAATCTTCATCCCGTCTTTTTTGCCGATATACATCATGCGTTGTTGCCAAAAATAAAGTGGTACTAAATCATGTGCAAAAGATTCTCCTGTATAGTAGCTAACTTCAATTAATGCATCGTTGCGTTTAATTAATCGGGCAATAGCTTCAATTGGATTGGTTGAACGTTGAACCCAAGTTCGGTCTTGTTTGTAGCGATCCTCATATTCAATTGTTTTAGTCGCGGGATAATACAACCTAAAACCAGCTCTAGCTGTTGCTTTACCTGTTATCTGAACTTCAGGTGAGTTCCCATTCAATACATTTTGAACAGTATTGACTGCTGTAGCTGCCGGATTAATGACACTGAAATCGGTATCGAAAAATTCTAAAACTAATAAGGCATCGGTTTCATACTTTTTACAGATACTATCTACCTGATCCCAATTCATCGTTGTTCCAAAATCGATACTTGAACTTTTTGAAGCGAGCATGCTACTGTCACAACGTTTGATTTGAAAACGTTCACTTGTCCTCAATAATTCATCAATTCCGCGAATACATTCGTTCGAAAGCTCTTTGTCTTGTTTAGGGGTTTCCAAGGTCAGTGTTCCTTCAAGTAAACCTTCTCTTCCAGGAATTGAATGATTTAATAATGTAATTGTTTTAATAGCTTTGTTTACTGAGATTCGAGAAGGTTTTTGAACCTGAATTCGCATCCCTTGAGTTGTTCTGCAAGAACTGAAAATCAATGTGCTAATAATTCCAATTACAAGTATTTGTTTCATAGTATAGTTTTATTTCTTAACAAATATATTTGATTATTTAAATAGATAAGTGAAGCTTTAAATAGATATCAATAAAAATGTCAAAATGTAATCTGGATAGCTATTGCAATAAAACTTGAATCAGAAACCCAAACTTTTACATTTTGAATTTTGAATTAAAACTATCTTTGTGTAAAATTCAATTGATGAAAGTTTATAACAATATATTGGAAACCATTGGTAATACGCCTTTGGTGAAATTGAACAAGCTCACAAAAAACTGTAAAGCAACTGTTTTAGCAAAAGTTGAGACAACGAATCCAGGAAACTCGGTGAAAGATAGAATGGCTGTAAAAATGGTAGAAGATGCCGAAAAATCAGGGGTTCTAAAACCAGGAGGCACAATCATTGAAGGAACTTCAGGAAACACAGGAATGGGCTTGGCATTGGTAGCAATTATCAAAGGTTATAAGCTTATTTGCGTTTTGAATGACAAGCAGTCGAAAGAGAAAATGGATATTTTGCGTGCTGTTGGTGCGGAAGTAGTTGTTTGTCCAACTGCTGTTGAGCCTTCAGATCCTCGTTCTTATTATTCAGTATCAAAACGATTGGCGAAAGAAATTCCAAACTCCTGGTATGTGAATCAATATGATAATTTATCAAACAGAACTGCTCATTACGAACAAACTGGACCAGAAATTTGGGAACAAACAGAAGGGAAAGTAACGCACTTTATTGTAGGAGTTGGTACTGGAGGAACAATTTCTGGAGTTGGAAAATCCTTGAAAGAGAAAAATCCAAACATCAAAATTTGGGGAATTGATACGTACGGTTCTGTTTTCAAGAAATACAAGGAAACTGGAATTTTTGATGAAAATGAGATTTATCCATATATCACTGAAGGAATTGGAGAAGATATTCTTCCTGCAAATGTAGATTTTGATGTGATTGATTTGTTTGAAAAAGTAACAGATAAAGATGCAGCCGTTTACACTCGTCGTTTGGCGCGTGAAGAAGGGATTTTTGTAGGTAATTCTGCTGGTGCAGCGATTGGTGGATTGTTGCAATTGCAAGATCAATTAACAGAAAATGATGTAGTGGTTGTTTTATTCCACGATCATGGAAGTCGTTATGTGGGTAAAATTTTTAACGATGATTGGATGCGTGAGCGTGGATTCTTGGAAGAAGAGTTCAAAACAGCTGAAGATGTAATTGCTCGTCATGCAGATTTGCCTTTGGTAACCTTGTATTCGGAAGAATTAGTTTCACATGCAATTATGAAAATGCGTAAATACAACATTTCTCAAATTCCAGTTTTAAGAGACGGAGAATTGGTTGGTTCTTTGAATGATTCTCAGGTTTATCAATTGTTGGTTGATAATCCTACTTTGAGAGACACGCCGATTTCGAAAATTATGCAAAAACCTTTCCCAGTAGTTCAAGGAACAGCGAAATTGGAAGAGGTAGCGAAATTAATCAATGAGCAAACACCGGCGGTTATAGTAGAGCGCGCTAATGGTGATAAGAAAATCTTGACTCGTCAGGATGTGATTGCTTCTTTGGCATAAATAAACCTACCGCGGAAGAACATAAAAGTTTGAATGGATAAAATAAAATATACAGATCAAATGCAGCGAACGGTGGAGATTCATTCCACCGTTTCGCGTATTGTATCGTTGGTTCCATCTCAAACCGAGTTGTTGGTCGATTTAGGATTGAAAGACCGCTTAGTTGGGATTACCAAGTTTTGTGTTCATCCGAAAGAGTTACGGAAAGAAATTCAATTAATAGGTGGAACAAAAAATGCGAAAATTGAGTTGATTCAGTCTTTGAATCCGGATTTGATTATTGGAAATAAGGAAGAAAATAATCAATCGGATATTGAAGCTTTACAAAACTTATGTCCAACTTGGATGAGCGATATTTTCAATTTGGAAGATGCGTTGGAGATGATTCAGAAGCTAGGAGAGATTACTGGAACAACTGAAAAAGCTACTGAAATTGTATCAAGGATTCAAACGAATTTTTCTACAATCAACGAACCCGCAAAGAAAAGAGGAAGTGTACTTTATCTGATTTGGAAAAATCCGTATATCGCAGCGGCTGGAAATACGTTTATCGATGCAATGCTAGAACGTTTGGGGTTTAAAAACGCGGTTCAACAAGATCGTTATCCGCAAGTGAATCTGGAAAAATTGAATCCTGATTTTATTTTTCTGAGTTCAGAACCTTTTCCATTCAAAGAAAAACATATCGAAGAACTTCAAGTGCAGTTTCCTAATAGCCAGGTTATTTTGGTTGATGGTGAGTTCTTTTCTTGGTATGGTTCTCGATTAGTAGAAGCCCCCAACTATTTCAAGAAATTGTTAAATCTGATTTCAGTTTGAAAAAGTTTCAGTCAGAACAATTAAATTTATATCGCACATCTATTTTAGTACCATGAAAAGATTTTTTTTAAGCTTCATTCTAATTGCATTAGTGAGTTTAGTGTCTGTATCATTTAAAACACCAGCTTATCATACAATTACCGTTAAAGTAACCAATATTCGTAATAGTACTGGAAATATTCAGCTTCAAATTTTTCGAAGTGCAGAAAACTACAACAAAGGACTTGCTTGGAAAATAAAGACAGTTGATAAAAGTGAAATGAAAAACAATACAATTACTTGTACCTTCACTGGAATTGAATCGGGAGAGTATGGTATGGCTCTTTTAGACGACGAAAATAAGAATAAGGAAATGGACTATACCATGCTGATGCCTGACGAAGGGTTCGGATTCGCGGATTACTATCACACATCTTGGAGTAAACCAAAATATGATAGTTTTAAATTTTCTCTAAAAGAAGATAAAGCAGTGACGGTAAAAGTTCGTTACGTTTAATGAGCTGAAAGTCCACCGAAACTTTGATCAAAAAGACTTAAAGTCAATACCATTTTACTTATTTCATGAAGCGGATACTTGGTTTTCTTGAACTTGATTTGTCCGATAATCGCATAAAGAGTTCCTTTCTTAGGTTTGATTTCAATGTTTATGGATTCAGTACTTTTCAAGAAATCATTAAATGCTTTAACTGGCCCCATGTTTTCAATGAAGGCAGTAACAAAAGTACTTCCGTATATTTTGGTTGATTTTTCCAAATGCCCTTTGATGAAGAAAATGTCATTTCCAGAATAAGGAATAATCGCAGAAGGATCTACACCAATGAAATAAGTGTTTTCAGAAAGTTGTTTCAAGTGAAATACCGTATTTCCAAAGCTCAAGGTAAGATTTGATTTGCGTACAGATTTTGGAAAGCTCTTCCATAAATCTTCTACCTTACACTTGTTTTTAGTTTGAATAATCAGATTCATTACTGGAGTTGGTAAGAAGCCAATGATGCTTGGTAGACTATCTTTTGGATCTTCTAAATATGTTCCTTTGAAATCTACCGCATAAGCTTGAATATCTTTGAAATGAGGAATTCCAGCAGGTAAAAAATTCAATAAGGTATCGGGTAATTTTTCAGAAATGAATCGAGAATAAATGTATACTCCTTTTGGTTTTAGTCCAAATTTCAAGCTGTTCTCCAATTTTTTAGGATACACCAATTCTCCTTCCAAATTAATTTCTTCATCTTGATGTTGAATCGACAGGTTTAAACTTGAAAAACCAGTTGAAGTAGGGAGTTTTTTGAAATCTAAGGCAATGAATTCATTCTTTTCTGGAGCCGCTTTCTGCAATTCAATGATTGGCGCTTGAAATAATTGAGAGATGTATCCTTCTAGCTCTTTCTTACTGGATTTTTTTCCGCTCAATTGAGTAATAAATAGCGCGTTATGCCCTTCTGATTTTCCAATTTGATTGGATTTACAGTAATCCAATATATTTTCATTGAATGCAGAGCTGTTTTGAGTTTGTACAGCAATAACAAGTAAATTTTTACCGTCACGTTCTATTCCATAAACCACCGCATCTTCTTGTAAATCTAAGTGGAGGGATTTCTTTTTAGATTCCTCATTGGTATTATTTTCATAGATATCTCTGAGTTGTTGGATAAAAACATCGTCTTTTTCAGTGAAAAGTGTATTGTAAACTTCTCTTTTGATGTATGATTCAGCATCTAAACGAATAATCCATTTTACATCTATTGGAATAGGAATGTGAGGATTATTGGGACTTGTAGAAAGTATGTTTATACAAATAAAAATCAATAAACTAGAAGCAGTAAGTAGCACTACAAGGAAGGCTGAATAAAAGCGTTTTTTTATTTGCATATCATAAAGGTAATTTTTTATTGAAATTGTAACTTTGTTTCATGGGAAAATTCTTTTTCTGGCTTCTTAAGCTATTTGGTTGGAAGATAGACAATCACACTCCAGTGGGTGTTAATAAGGCAGTTGTAGTGATGGGGCCACATACTTCTAACTGGGACTTTATAATTGGAAAAATTGCTTTTTCGCACTACAACGTTAATGGGAAATTCTTAATTAAGAAAGATTTGTTTTTTTTTCCACTCGGATATCTTTTAAAGGCAATGGGTGGAGTTCCTGTAGATCGTAAGAAAACGACGAATAATATTACTGAACAGGCTGTGAAATATTTCAATGAGAACGAAAAATGTTTCATGGTTTTCACACCCGAAGGAACGAGAAGTTACCAACCAAAGTGGAAAAAAGGATTTTATTACATTGCTCAAAATGCGAATGTTCCTATTTACATTGGTTACATCGATTACAAACGAAAAATTGGAGGATTCCATTCTTTGTTTACGCCAACAGGAGATGTGGATGCGGATATCAAGTATATTAAGAGTATTTTGTCTCAGTATTCTGGGAAAGTACCTGAAAATGGAATTCGCAAAGAAGAGATAGCATAGCTATCGAAGACGAATTAATGACAAACGTCAGTGCGAAAATTGTGAGGATAAGTAGAATTAATGACAAACGTCAGTGCGAAAATTGTGAGGATAAGTAGAATCAATGACAAACGTCAGTGCGAAAATTGTGAGGATAAGCTTTAACAAAGCAAGATATGATGATGTTGGATTTTCTAAGAACAGTAAACGTAACACGGTATATTTCTCCGTTGAGAGAGGGAGGATCTCTTCCAGCTTTGGTGGATGCAGACGATGATTTCAAGTATGTATTGAAATTTCGTGGTGCTGGACATGGCGTAAAAGCATTGATTTCAGAGTTTTTAGGTGGAGAAATTGCTCGAATGCTTGGATTTAAAGTTCCCGAATTGGTTTTCATTCATTTAGATGAAGATTTTGGACGTTCAGAAGCTGATGAAGAAATTCAAGACTTATTGCGCGCAAGTCATGGCTTAAATCTAGGATTACATTTTCTTTCTGGAGCAATTACCTTCGATCCAGTTGTGACGAAAGTAGATGAAGAAACTGCTTCTAAAATTGTGTGGTTGGATGCCTTTATTACGAACATAGATCGAACTTTCCGAAATACCAATATGTTGATTTGGAAGAAGGAATTATGGCTAATTGATCACGGTGCTTCGTTCTATTTTCATCATACTTGGGACAATTGGGAGAAAACGGCAAGCAGCAATTTTGTATATGTCAAAGACCATGTACTTTTGCCTCAAGCCTCTAAGATGGACGAAGCAGATACATTTTGTCGCTCTAAATTGAGTGAAGAAAAAATCCATCAATTAGTGGATTCCATTCCTGATGTGTGGTTGAACTGGGAAGATTTGGATGCTACTCCAGATGAAATTAGAGAAGTGTACAAGCAATTTTTAACCATTCGCTTGAATCATTCTGCCAATTTTGTAAACGAAGCTAAAACTGCCCGAAATGTTCTTATATGAATATGCTGTAATTCGGTTGGTACCAATGGTAGAGCGCGAAGAATTCATCAATGTCGGGATTATCTTGTTTTCGAAGCGGGAAAAATTTATTCAGGCGAAAATCGAATTGGACGAAGAGCGTTTAGCTTGGTTTAAATGTGAATTGGATATCGATCAAGTAAAAGCAAATTTGAAAGCCTTTGAATTAATTGCTCTCGGATCTAAAGCTGGCGGACCAATTGCCTGTGAGGAATTACCAGAGCGTTTTCGTTGGCTAACAGCTGTGAGAAGTTCCATCATTCAAACGTCACGGCCACATCCAGGAAGAACACCTGATTTGGAGAAGGAAGTGGAGCGATTGTTCGCGGAATACGTTGGTTAATTGAACAATTCCAAAATGGACAAATCTAAATTTGATAAGTTGCAGGCTGAGAAGAGGAGCAGTGTGGAAAGATTGCACATTCGAAACAAAAACCGAGAACGTTATGATTTAACTGCTTTAATCCATTCTACTCCGGAGTTGAAAAGTTATGTAAAACCAAATAAATTTGGTGACGATTCCATTGATTTTTCAAGTCCAGCTGCGGTCAAACTTCTGAACAAGGCTTTACTGAATTATTATTATGGAATAAGGAATTGGGAATTTCCAGATGAGAACTTATGTCCGCCAATTCCTGGAAGAGCTGATTATATTCATCACATGGCCGATTTGTTAGCTGAAAACAATCCGAATGGTATTCCGCAGGGGAATCAAATCACCTGTTTGGATGTTGGCGTTGGAGCCACATGTATTTATCCCATTCTTGGAGTTACGGAATACGACTGGAGTTTTATTGGGTCTGACATTGATCCGAAATCGGTTGCTTCTTCACGGCATGTTGTGGAGGCCAATTCTTCTCTTCGAAATAAGATTACATGTCGTTTACAAACAAGACCGAAAGCTATTTTTAGTGGAATTATAGGAAACGAAGAAAAATTTGATCTGACAATCTGCAATCCACCTTTTCACTCGTCCTTGGATGATGCACAAAACGGAACACGAAGAAAAATCAAAAACCTTTCAGGGAAACAGTTAAAAATGCCAGAACTTAATTTTTCTGGAAATAGCAACGAACTGATTTGTGAAGGAGGAGAATTTCAGTTTCTCATGAACATGATTCAGGAAAGTAAAAAGTTCTCTAAAAACTGTTACTGGTTTTCGTCCTTGGTCTCAAAAGAATCCAATTTGAAAGGAATCTATCAGTCATTGGATAAGAATCAAGCTGTTCAAATCAAAACAATTCCAATGGGAACAGGAAATAAAAGAAGCCGTATCGTTTGTTGGACATTCCTTTCCAAAACGGAACAAAAAGAATGGCGCCAAACGAGGTGGTAGAATTCGACGCTATTTATTCCGGAGATAAAAAAATGATAATTTTCAATTATTCGGAATGTTTCTTAAAAGTGTCTGTTCGTTTATCGTATCCATACGGACAATGTCTGCAGCCACTTTTACAGCAATGTCCGCGCTTTAAATGATACTTCTCTGTAAAAACAATATAACCTTCTGGTGTATAATAAAAGTCATCTGGATCTAAACCATTATTTTTGGGGAGCGGACGAAAATCATCATTCATTCTACAAAATTAAACATTTCATGGAGCTATTCGAATCTTCAAAATCCATTTTACAAGAAATAAAGCTTGATTCGTCTAAGTTTAAGAATATTCGGTTACTTGTAAAACGCGACGATTTGATTCATCCGGAAGTTTCTGGGAACAAATGGCGTAAACTGAAATACAACATCGAATTGGTGCAATTTCAAAAGAAAGACGGGATTCTGACTTTTGGAGGAGCTTATTCGAATCACTTGTTGGCAACCGCTGCAGCTTGTCAATTAGCAGGAATGAAATCGATTGGAATTGTTCGCGGAGAGGAGTTGACAGCAACGAGCAACGATAATTTGAAACGCTGTTCAGAATTGGGAATGGAGCTGTTATTTGTTCCGAGAGAATCCTATGATGAACGTAACGAGAAAAGTTGTCAAGAAGGTTGGAAAGAAGCATATCCGTCTTTTTTGTTAATTCCTGAAGGTGGCTCGAATTATTACGGGTTGGTTGGTTGCCAGGAAATTTGGAAGGAATTGCCCGATCAGGTTGATCATTTATTTGTAGCCCAGGGAACAACGACGACCAGCTGCGGTTTGCTGGTTGGTTCAAATGAGAACACAACTTTACATGTCGTTCCTGTTTTGAAAGGATTTGATTCGACAGCCGAAATGCGCAAACAGCTTTTTCCTTTTCTGATAGATGAAGAAACGATAACCGAATATATAAATCGAGTAGAAGTGCACTCTGAATCCCATTTTGGAGGTTATGGAAAATGGAACCAAGAATTAATAGATTTTATCCAAGATCGTAAGGCTGAATTCGATTTGCCACTGGATAAAATCTATACTGGAAAAGCATTTTATGCCTTAATGAATTGGTTGGAACAGCAGGATTTCCAAACTCCTCAGACTGTTATTTTTCTTCATACGGGTGGATTACAGAATGGAAGTGTTTGATTTCATGCTATGTTCCCTCTGTTTCTATGTGGTTTCCATTTAACCACATAGCTCACATAGAAAACATAGTTTTTATTATTTCAGCCCTTTTCCCCAATTCTCAACTTTTTTTAGCCACTTTTCACGCATTCCTGTAGATGAGTTTTTGACAATCGCAATATAACTCACTTTCACAGGGCTAATTCCACAGAATTGCAAAGTAGATCTCTTCAATTGATTCACACTTGGTCTTCTAAAATAGAACCGATAGAACCAGCCGGGTTGATCCAAAGTTGTAATGATGTGTGCTGTTTTCCCTTTCAATAGTTTGTCCCAAAAAGAAGAGTTTTCGCGGTATTGAAAGGCAAACCCTGGAAGGAATAACCGATCAATAAATCCTTTGGTAATCGCGGGTAAACCACCCCACCAAACTGGATGAATCCAAACCAAATGATCTGCCCATTTGATTTTCTCCCACGCTTCGAGTAAATCGGGTTCTAGTTCGGTTCTTTTTTGATAACCAAATTGCAAATTTGGATTGAAATTTAATTCCGCAATGACAATTTCTTTGATTTCAGCACCAGCTATTTCTGCTCCTTTTTTGTATGCTTCTGCAAGTCCAAAGTTGAATGAATTTGCATTTGGATGACCATTGATGATTACTATTTTTTTGTTCATTTCAGTTGTTTAGAGCAAAGTTAAAGAGTCATTCATGTAATCTACAGGACATTTGTCTCAAAAACGAGTTGTTTCCGAATTCGGCTCAAGTGACGTTGTGTAATTCCTAAATAAGAGGCAAGGTACTGTAAGGGAATTTGTTGAATATACTGTGGCTGCTTTTTAAGCATGTTTTGATACCGCTCTTGCGCTGAATCTCGTTGCAATTGAAATACCCGAGTTTCAAGTTCTAAATAATTTTGTTCTGCAATTATTCTCAAAAACGTTACCCATTTTGGATTTTCTTTCACCAATAAGTCAATATCTTTTTGTTGGATAATCAATAGCTCTGCTGGTGAAAGTGCTTGCAGGTTTTCCACACTGGGATTTCCAGTAATGAAAGAAGAATAAGCAGCGATTAACTCATTCGGAAAACGAAAACAATAGGTGATTTCATCTCCAGATTGTGAGGCATAAAAAGATCTGAATATTCCTTTTTGAACGAAAGCAACTTCTGAACATTTTTGACCTTCTTGAATGAAATAATCACCTTTATTTAACTTTCGCTTCGAAAATAGGCTAATAGCATAATCAATTTCTCCAGAAGTAAAAATATCGAAACACTCAAAATATGATTTCAATTCCATGGATTAAAGGTAGTATTTACGGAATCTCAATCTTACTTTTTCACGATTTTTTGTACGAATAGATTTCCATCAGCTGTAGTTAGAACTAATTGATACACTCCGCCTGATAAATGTGTTGTATTGATTGTATTTGTTTCAAGTGAATGAGTAGATACATCGATATACTTTCCTGCAGCATCTACTAACTCTATTTTTTGGATGATTAAATCTGTTGTTTTAATAAAAAGGTAATCCTCACATGGAGTAGGGTAAGTGTTAAATGATTCACCAGCAATTTCTTGAATCGATAAACTTTGACTGATATCAATACTTGCTAAGGTGAAATTTGAAATTGAATTTTGCTTGGAAGAACCGCCAACAATGATTCGATCTTCATCTACTTTCATGGATTGAAGATAATCATGTCCAGTTGAAATATCTAAATCAAATGTTCCTACGCTGTTGAAATAAGAATCCAAATTCCCATTTTCAAGAAGTCTTGTAACGGTGTAACCATAATTGTACTCACTCATTTCTTTGTTTCCGCCAATCAGAATTCTCCCGTCTTCCTGAAACTCAAAATCAGTAAAAGGATAGGGATGATTCAATATTCCGTTCGTTCCAAATGAATTATCCGGGGTTCCATTTGGATGAATTTGAAGTAAAATATTGGTGGATGCGTAACCACCGATTAAAATTTTCCCATCAGCACTTTCTTTGACCATGGAAAATAATTCAGTTATTTCTGGGGTTGTGTTTGATAAATCTATAATGACTTTTCCATTTTGTCCGAAAGCAGGAATGAAATCCCCATTTGTATCTACTTTGCAGTAAGTAAGCTTTGAGTTATTTGATTCAGAGTTTTCATATCCAACACAAAGAATCGTATTGTCTTGTAGTAAAATAGCACTCCAAAGAATAAAGCTGTAATTCATGTCAGATAGGTGACTCGTGCCATTTGTTCCAAATTGATTATCAAGAACTCCGTTTGAATTCAGTTTACTAATTGCAGCACTTCCATAACTGTTTCCTGCTAATAGAATTGATCCATCAGTTAAGGTAATAATGGAAGCAATATGACTATCCGAGTGAATTAATTGAAAGATTCCGTTTGTTCCAAAACTTGCATCTAAAGTACCGTCAGTTGAATAACGTACCACAAATGATTTGTAATCACCAGGTCCATTTTGTGTTGGCCCAAGGTAAGTTGATCCTGAAACCAAAATTTTTCCATCCGCTTGGATTTTCAGATCTAATGGAAATTCGGAATAATCAATAATAGTGTTTGCGATTCCATTTGTTCCAAAGTTGGTAGCAATCGAACCATCACTGTTGTGTTTTGTTACTGTCAAATGATAAATCCCACTTCCTCCTGCTTCAATACTGTATCCAGAACTGAAAATGGAACCATCAGATCCGATCGCAAGGTCGTTAATTTCAGAAGTGTTTGGGGTAAATGTGATTCCAGCATTACCAAAATTGGGGTCTAGGGTTACATTTTGTGCAAAAACCGAGCATAAAGAGAAGCTCGTAATAAGTGTAAAAATTGATTTCATATTGTAATGTGATTTGTTTCTTCATTACAATTGAAAAATGAGATAGGTTGCCTGAAAATAAAAAAGGGTTTCAAGTAAATACGTGATGCATCACATACCTGCTTGAAACCCTTTGGATTAATTCAATAAATTTTATTCAAACATAGTCTTGTCAACTTCGCCATTAAACTCAATTGTTTGTACTGTTCCAGAAAGACTCATCTCTCCAGCAGTTTGAGTTAGTTTATGAGCGAATAAAAATCCGTTTACATCTTTGTAATCATCATAAACGATTGTAGATTCTACTGTTTCTTCGCCTTGTTTAGAAATTGAAATTGTTTTGTATTTCAAGTTTGTAGCAACATCGAAGTAATCAAATGATTGGCTTTCACCATTATTAGTTGTCAAGACATAGTAATCTTTTCCGTTAATAGTTTCAATTCCTTTGATTTCGTAAGTCATACCAGAAGTTTTATAATTTACTTCAGGGAAAAGACCTTCTCCTTTTTTCTTAGAGGCTAATTCTTCAGCAGTTAGAGGTTTTTTACCCGTTTGCATATTCATCGAAGAACCTTTCGTTCCATCGTAATAAGAGCTTTGGAAAACCATTCCTTGCGCTTCAATTTTCATTGCTTCCTTATTTGGAGCAACGAATACGTCAGTCATGCTAATTACAACTGGAATTTGAGGAGAAGAAAGCTCAATTTTCTTAACGATTGATTTCACTTTCTTCATTTTTTTAGTCAATTCTTTTGAAGATTTAGTTGCTGTAACGGTATTGATATATCTCTCAATTAATTGATCAGCTGTAATATCTGCTTTTTTCATTTCCTTCACAGGATTTCCGAAAGCATCTAATTTTTCAATCACTCCGTCACTGTCAAAAGCTTTCAATTTTGGAAGAATTTCCTCATTACCAACAACTACGATATTGAATCCGCCTTTGAAATATTTTTGAGCAACTGTTAATACATCGTCTTTGCTAACTGATTCCAATTTCTTCAAATAAGTTTGGTAATAATCAGCAGCTAAGTTTTCACGAATGATATTCAGTGCGAAACGAGCAATTGTTTGAGGGCTTTCCAATGAACGAGCGAAACCACCTGCCATTGCAGATTTTGCTAAGTTCAATTCATCATCTGTCACGTAACTATCACTTATTTTAGTAATCTCATTCAGAATTTCAGTAATTGCAGAATCGGTCACTTCATTTCTAAAGCTTCCTGAAGTTCCAAACCAACTTCCATCTCTTGTTACTTCAAAAGAAGTATAAGCCCCATAAGTATATGCTTTATCTTCACGTAAGTTCTGCATGATACGAGCTCCAAAAGATCCACCTCCTAGAATACTGTTCATCACATTTAAGGCAATTTGGTCATCTGCTCCAGGTTTCATTTCAATTGGGAAAGTAATTGAAATAACTGATTGAACTGCTCCAGGTTTAGGAACAAAAATCACACGGTTTCCTTTTGCTTTCAATCCGTTTCCAAAGTCTTCTTTGTAAACAGGACTTCCTTTCCAAGCACCAAAGTACTTTTCAGCCAATTTTAGTGCGTTTTCTTTGGTGATATCTCCAACAATTACCAAGTAAGATCCGTTTGGAGTGAATACTTTCTTGTAGCTATTTTTTACATCATCTAATGTAATTGCAGCCAAAGAAGCTTCATCCATTACTTCACCTAGCGGGTGATTTGGGAAATCAATCTTTGTTTCCGCATTCGAAGCCATTGTACTTGGATCTGATTTAGCAGATAGTAATCCAGATTCATTTTGTTTTTTAATGCGTTCAAATTCGCTTTCTGGAAATGCAGGATTCATTGCCACATCTTGCATGATATCTAAACCTGTTTCCAAGTGTTTTGTCAAACAAGAAAAATAAATCGAATGTCCATTTGCATTTAATGAAGCTCCCATATTATCCACTTCTTTGTCTAGTACGTCTTTCGAACGCTTTGTAGTACCAGAAGTCAATAACTCTCCCATCAGATTGTTTGTTCCAGCTTTAGAACCTTCAATCATAGGAGAAGCTCCCATTGTTAAAGAGAAAGAAACACGTGGTAATTTATGATTTTCTGAAAGAATGACTGTAATTCCGTTATTCAATTTGAAAACCTCCGAATTCTTAATATTAATTGTTGGTGCCGCAGCTGCAGCGGGTCTTACAGAACGATCGATTTGTCCGTAAACTCCTGTAATTGCTGTAAGAGCAACAAGTGTAAGTAACTTTTTCATGATCTATTCTATTAGTTTGCCTTTGGTAAATAATATAAAATGATTCGGTTGTCTTGAGTCAAATATTTCTTAGCAACACGTTGAATATCTTCGCGTGTAATGCTCATGTAGATTTCCATTTGTTTGTTGATCAATTCAGTACTTCCGAAATACATTTTGTTTTGAGCTAAGTTTTCAGCAATTCCTGCAACAGTAGAATTGGAGCTAACTATTTGATTTTCAAATTGATTTCGCACTGCTTGAAATTCTTCTTCAGAGATTAAATTATCCTGAATTGATTTAATCTCTTCATCCAATGATTTCTCTAAGTCTTCTACTTTCGTTCCGTTTGAAGAGATAGCAGCAACGATTCCCAGTCCTGGATCTTCCATGTTGAATGCAAAAGAGAAAGCAGCAACAGCTTGTTGTTTTTTCTCAACGATGCTTTTGTTCATACGGGAAGAATTACTTCCAGATAAAACCGCATTTAAAAATTCGATTGCAGCAAAATCTTTATCTGTTTCTTTCGGGAATTTGTATCCCATAAATACTGCAGGAAGTTGAATATTGTCGTATACTGTTTCTCTTTGAACTCCCGAAATTGCTTCAAATGCAGGATTTGGTCTTGGAATATCACAAGACATTGCACTGTATTTCTTCAACAATTCTTTTGCTTTAGCATCTTTCGGGTTATTGAAATTTTTAGCATCAAAAGCAGTCTTTTCAACAGCATATTTTGTTTTGAAATCTGCATCTGAAAGATTTTCGAAATCACGGAATAAGTTAATTGCTTGTCCTTTTGGAACAGAAGCAAAATACTTGTCAATCCATTTTTTTGTTTGCTCGATATTGATATCACCAGCAATGGATAAAACAGCGTTAGAAGGAACATAGAATGTGTGGTAGAAATTCACATAATCAATTTCTTGAGCAGCATTCAAGTCTTCCATACTTCCAATTGGAACCCAACGGTAAGGATGATTTTTGTATGCCAACTTAAATAGATTTTCCATAAAAGTAGCGTATGGCTGATTGTCGACACGTTGTCTTTTTTCTTCTTTTACAACCTCACGTTGCGTATCAACACCTGTTTGATCTACTCGCGCATGTAATAAACGCTCACTTTCTAACCATAAACCCAATTCCAATTGGTTGGAAGGAAGGATTTCGTAGTAATACGTTCTATCCTGACTTGTGTTTGCATTCAATGCTCCACCATTTTTCTCAACTAACTCGGAGTATTCCCCACGTTTGATGTTGGTAGAACCTTCAAATAGCAAATGCTCAAAAAAGTGTGCAAACCCAGTTCTAGATGGGGTTTCGTTTTTTGAACCTACGTGATACATAACAGAAACGGCTACAATAGGTGTAGCGTGCTCCTCATGTAAAATAACATGCATTCCATTTGCTAAATCATATTCGATATATTTCACTTTCTCTTGTGAGAAGCTATAAATCGAAGAAGAAAGCAACAATGCTGTAAAAAGACTTTTTTTCATGTTGAATTTTTCGACTTGTTTTCACGAAAATAACAACAAAATTCGCAAAATGAGGAAATAGATGAATTTCGGATGTAAAACTGGACGAACGGCATTTATTCCTTTTAGGTTTAAATGTTTGAACACTTTGAACTTTTTTGAACTTTTCAACTATGTGGAAAGTAGCACGGTTTTTGTTATCTTCGGGACTATGAAATCAGTGACTTTTTGCTTTTTGCTTTTTACAACGGGTCTTTTCGCGCAGAAACAGACTGTATTTGCCTACATGGATTACAACAACTTTTTTCATTCGTTCAAGGATGGATATTTCAATCAAGTTGATCACCAAGCCGTAAGTGGTTTAGTAATGGGAGACGAAGTTCTTGCATACTATAATAATCAACGAGATTTTAAAATATATGATGGAACTTTTGCTCGAGTTATGACCAATCAACCAGCAGCTTTCAAAGTTTCTGATCATATGGCAGCATGGAATATTGGTCAATTGTTATTTTATTATGAAAATGGAAAGCCCCACAATATGACTTCTTTTGGAGGGAATTACTGGGTAACAGATTCGATAATTGCATTCCAAGATACTAGATACAATTCGTTGAATGTCGTTTATCAAGGCAAAATCACCACTCTTGTTCAAAGCACGATGGATCTTCCAGAGCCAGTTGTTCAAGGAGATAACTTGATTGTGTTTAAGGACAATGGAGATGTATATAAGGTTTTTTACCGTGGTCAAATTTACGATTTAGGGACCTACAACGGGACAGATTTTGAGTTTTTCCCAGGGACAGATATCTTGGCATTTAATGATCCTCAAACTAGAACATTTGCAGTATTTCAAGATGGAGAATTTGTTGATGTAGAAGAGTTTAGATCTCCGAAAGTGAAAGCTGGAAGAGGCTTTGTTGCTTATGAAGATTTGCAAGGAAACCTAAAGTATTACGGAAAAGGTAAATATGAAACTTTGAGTTCTTATCCTCAATTTTGGGATGCTAAAGATGATTTAGTAGCTTGGGGAGATGCGAATTCAACGTATCAATATTATAAAGGAGAGAAGAAAAATTTAGCCAATTTTGTAGTGAAAGACTGGCGCATGAAAAACGATGTTTTTGCTTTCAGAACATTAATGGGAGGAGTTGCTGCATCTGTTGCAGGCGTCTACAAAGAAATAACCACAATTAATAACACGGATTATTATATCAATGGTCATGGTGTGATGGTAACTCTTCCAAATAGATCGGTGATGGTTCTGTGGAATGGTCAAATTTACCGAGACTAAATGAATTCAGAATTTAAAAAGGAATATGAATCTGTTGAGTTAATTGTTTCGAAGATGTGTGGACTTAGAAGAAGTCAACCTTCGGAATTTTAACGTATTCTCTTTTCAATTTTGCATTTTTAATTTTGAATTAGTCGTATCTTTGTGCCTGCGCTGAAGCTTCGGCATAAGCGTTGTTTCTCTTAAAAATTTTGATAAATGAATAGTTGGTTTACCGTAAAGGTTAAATATACAAAGCAGTTGGAAGATGGTACTTTCAAGCGTGTTTCAGAACCTTATTTAGTAGCGGCGATGACCTTTACTGATGCTGAGGCTCGAATCTATGAAGAACTTGGAAGTTTAATCAGAGGTGAGTTTGTTGTAACAGGAATTACTCGCACAGATTTTCACGACATCTTCCATTACGAAGATGCGGACGTTTGGTACAAATGTAAAATCACATACGAAGCTGGTGCTGACGGAGGTGAAGAAGGTGCAAAAGCAAAGAAAGTTTCTCAAAATTTCATCGTTACTGCTCATTCAGTGAAAGATGCTTACGAGCGTTTGAAAGAAAGTTTGGGTGGAATGATGATTGACTATGTCATTCCTTCCATTATTATTTCGCCAATTGTGGATGTTTTTCCTTTTGGAGATGAGTCTGAGGATCGCGTAGCTGTTGATTTCGAGAAACAAGTAAAAGCAGAAGTAGCTGAGCATGCTCTTGGAACTAAAACCGTATTTTCTGCTCCAGGATCTGATGTTGATGAGTTAGAAGACGACGAAGATTCAGTAATTGATGACCAATTTGGCGAGGAAGAATAAATAATGGATGATTTTCTGAACATTATTCGGAACGACCATCATCAGTTTGACAAAGGTAAATTGGAGGATCACTTCGGTGAGGAACCTTTTGCACTTTTGGCAAGTTGGTTGCGGGAAGCTATTGAGAAACCAACCACAGAACCCAATGCAATGACAGTGTCAACTTTGGGGATTGATGGGTTTCCACGAGCTCGAGTAGTTTATTGGAAAGAATTACTGGAAGAAGGAATCGTTTTTTACACGAATTATACAAGTGATAAGGGAAAGGCTATTGAAGCTAATCCAAAAGTACATGCTTTGTTGTATTGGCCAGAAATGGAACGACAAATAAGTATGACTGGTTTTGCAGAAAAGATTCCTTCAGAGATGAGCGATTCCTATTTTGAGTCCCGTCCGCGGGGAAGTAAACTTGGAGCTTGGGCTTCTCACCAAAGTAAAATCCTTGATTCAAGAGATGAATTGGAGACACGAGTAGCTGAATATTCTGAAAAGTTTCCTGATTTTGTTCCAAGACCAGTTCATTGGGGTGGCTACTTGATTAAACCTACCAATATCGAATTTTGGCAAGGAAGACCTTCTCGTTTACATGATCGCATTGTTTTTAACTTGAAATCCGATAATTCTTGGGAGTTATACCGCAAGAATCCTTAACGAATGATAGAATTATTACCTCATATATACGTACTTTCAAATGGATTAAAGTTGGTTTACTTGCATGCGAGTTCTCCTGTTGCCCATTTGGGGGTTACAGTTCTTGCAGGGTCCAGATTTGAAGAAGACCACGAAGTTGGATTGGCACACTTTCTAGAGCATAGCATTTTCAAAGGAACTGAAAAACGAAAAGCCTTTCATATTTTATCCCGATTAGATTCTGTTGGAGGTGAATTGAATGCTTATACAACCAAAGAAGAGATTTGTGTGTATGCTTCATTTGTGAAAACGCATTTGAATCGAGCAGCGGAGTTGCTTTCAGATATCGCAATCAATAGTAATTTTCCAGAGAAGGAAATTCAAAAAGAAAAAGAAATTGTATTGGATGAATTAAATTCCTATTTGGATAATCCAAGTGATAAAATTTTCGATGATTACGAAGCGCTTATTTTCCCGAATCACCCGCTTGGAAATAACATTTTGGGAACACCAGAATCGGTACAATCATTCGGAAGAGATTCATTAAAAAGTTACGTAGATAAGTTCTTTTTTACAGAGAATACAGTCCTTTCTTTTGTGGGGGATATTCCGCTGAGTTCTTTGGTGAAACAATTAGAGAAACAATTCAAAGGAATGCCGTCGGGTAAAACGAGGGCTATTCCAAGAACTTTTGATTCCTATATTCCAGTAAAGAAGCGTGTAGAGGAGGGGAATTATCAAGCTCATGCTATTATTGGTGGAATTGCACCAGGTTATAATAGTGAGCACCGACGAGGAATGACCATGTTGACAAATGTATTGGGTGGTCCCGCAATGAATTCCCGCTTGATTCTTTCCGTTCGTGAGAAATATGGATACACTTACAATATCGAAGCTCAATATTCTCCATTTCCAGATTTGGGGTATTGGTCGATTTATTTCGGAACCGATCAAAAATACTTGAACAAAACGATTAAGATTATTTATTCGGAATTAAAGAAATTACGCGAAGTTCCTTTGACAGTGAAGCAATTGCAGCAAGCTAAGGAGCAGTTAAAGGGGCATATCGCCCTATCTTTAGATTCCAATGTAGGTTTGATGCAAGGTTTGGGAAAATCACTTTTATTGTTCAATCAAATTGACACGATTCAGGAAATTTATGCGAGCATTGATAAATTAACAAGTGCGGAGCTGCAAGAAATTGCCCAGACTTATTTTAGAGAAGAGAATATCTCGGAGTTGATCTACGACGTGAAGCAGGATTCATAATACATAATCATGATATTTCTATATTATGATATCGTTATATTACGAACAGGTTTTTTTATTCTTGAAATCCTACCTAGAAGCACCTTAATTAATTTAGCGTTTTTTGTATCTGTTTGAGATGGATTGACACTAACTTTGAATCATCAAATTTACAGTCATGACTTTTCAAACTTACATTCAACAATTCGAACAAATTTTAAACGAACCAAACCCAACAGCTCCTTACGACAACGCTGATTACTTGAATTATACCAAACTCAATTGGTCGCGGATGAATCGTTGGTTGAAAAAAGGTGAAATCCTACCACACGTAAAAGAAAAAATCCAATCCATTCAAGAAGCGCAACAATGGATTGTAATTACTGAACCTTGGTGTGGTGATGCTTCACATATCGTGCCTTTCATTCACATGATGGCCGAATTAAATCCATTAATCCACATTGACTTTGAATTGCGGGATGCTGAACCGAATAGAATTCAAGATTATTTGACGAATGGAGGAAAAGCGATTCCGAAATTAATCATCAAAAATGCCAACGGAGATCGCATGTCGCCAATAGCTTCAGCGATGGCACAAGATTTAGCCGTTTGGGGACCAAGACCAGCTGAATGTCAAGTTCTTTACCAAGACATGCATTCAAATCAAGCACCGTTTGAAGAGGTGAAAATCAAACTTCAAAACTGGTACAACGAGCATCGAGGAGTGGAAATTCAGGAAGAGATTGCAGGATTGTTATAACTCCCGATCGTGAAACTCTTTCGTTAAAATTTTGTATTCTTCCGTATAAGAACCACTTTCCGTTCTTATACACAAAGAAGATTCCTGAATTTCTGATATCTGCTTAATCAAGCAAAGAATGGTTCTTGTGGGCTTTTTTGGTTTGCCAAAGAGGGTGATTAAATCAGCTATGAATAATTCATTCGCATTTGCCAGTTGAATGATATTTTCCGTGCTTTCGAAGGGAATGATTATCCATGCTTTCCCTTCTGCGGTTAACAACCTCGTAATTGATTGGAGTAATTCTGAAAAGGAAAGACTTTCGGTATGTCGAGCCAATGATTTTTGATCATTCGGATTTTTAGAGCTGTTTTCAAAGAAGGGCGGATTACTGATGATTGCATCAAATTTTTCTTTTGGTTTGTAATCCTGAATGGCTTGATTTACAATTGTTATTTTGGTGTCAAATGGATTGTTTTGGGCATTGATTTGTGCATCAATAATCGCTTCTTCTGAGATTTCAAGACCGATAATTTCTTGGAATGGAAAACGTTGAGCACACATCAAGGCAAGAACTCCTGTTCCTGTTCCAATATCTAATAATCGTTTTGGATTTTCCCAACCACAGAGTGAACCAAGGATCATGGAATCTGTTCCGACCTTTAGCGCTGCGTGTTTTTGTTGGATTTGAAAGTGTTTGAATTGGAAAACAGGCATATTTTATCCCATGTACATTTCAATCAGTCCTTCAGGAGAAGTAACGTGTAATGTTTTGGCTTTACGATCAACTTTTTGTACCAATCCATCAATAAATGGAATGAGGATTTCCTTGTCACCATTCATCACGAGAAGTAATGGGTTTACGGAGTTGTCAATCACTTGCTCAATGATTCCTGTTTCACCAAAACGCGTATCAATCAATTTAAAACCAATGATTTCATGGTCGTAAAAGTGTTTGTCATCTAATTCAGGTAATATAGATATTGGAAGATAACAACTTTTGCGAAGAATTACTTTTGCGTCGTTTTCAGAGTCAACACCTTCTAGTTTTACGGCTGCAAACCCTTTGTTTTTTAATACAAAAGATTTGACAAAAAAGGGCGTTAATTGTCCGTTTATGTCGATAAAGAAAGCATCGAGTGTTCGGTAATCTTCCGGATTGGTTACGTCTAAAAATAGCGAAACTTCACCTTTGTATCCGTGAAGTTTCGCAATATAACCAAGTTGAAAGCAATCAGAATGTTGCATTGATCAACTTTAATAATTAAGCCTCAGCTTCTCCTTCTTCAGCAGCAGGTGCTTCCTCTGCAGGAGTTTCTGTTGTTTCTTCAGCAGCAACCTCAGGAGCAGTTTCCTCAGTTGTAGCTTCTTCCTCTGCAGGAGCTTCTACTTCTTCAACAGCAGGCGTGTTTTTTGCTTCAATAGCTTTTGCTTTTGCTTCATTTGCATCTACTTCAGCTTTCAAACGTGCAGCTTTATCAGCAACAGCGTTGTTTCCAAGACCTTCAATTTTACCTTGAATTTTAGATGCTTTATCAGCTTCCCAAGCAGCAAACTTAGTCTCTACTTGCTCTGCAGTCAAAGCTCCTTTTGTAACACCTTTCAATAGGTGATTTTTGTACAATATTCCTTTATAAGAAAGAATTGCACGTGCAGTATCAGACATTTCAGCTCCTGTACCAACCCATTTTAATGTTGATGCAAAGTTGATGTCAATTGTTGCAGGATTGGTATTAGGATTGTAAACTCCCAATTTCTCGATGAATTTACCATCACGCTTAGCGCGAGAATCTGCTACTACCAAATGGAAAATTGCTTTTCCTTTTTTACCGTGTCTTTGCAAACGAATACGTGTTGCCATAATGTTAATTGTTTGAGGTACGAAACCTCGATTAAAATGAATATTAACTTCTGTTTAGCGAATAAACAGGGTGCAAAGATACTAAAACCTTCAGAATCTGCAAATAAAAAGGACAAGATATTTCTACCTTGCCCCTTAACCAATACTATTTATCTAAAGATTATTCTCCAAATGTGATTTTGAAACCAACTTGAACAAAGAAGTTACTGAAATTGGCAACTTTACGTAATTGATCTTCTGGTTTGTTTGTATCTACATTTGGATTGGAAGATGTATTTGAAGAGCTTGTCAATTCATCCACGTAATTTATACTTTTCCCATATTCAGTCATGTTTCCTATGATGTCATTGCCACCTACACTAAATTTCGTGTATTCTGTTTTTTTCGATTTAACACGAATACTGTTTGCTCCAACTTCAGCAAATAATGTGAACTTTTTTCCAAAATGAATGTTTGCTCCAAATGCACCAGTATAACCCAAGGAAATCTTTCCATTTGTTTTCGCTTCAATTTCTTGTGTAGTTAATGGATTTGTAGAGTTACTAATTTCAGTTTTTGTTGCTCCAAGCAATGGAATTACAAAACCAGCTTTTGCATAAACAGAGAATTTTTCTCCTCCGGATTTAATAACAACCATTGGGCTTACTCGAAACTGATTGGAATATTGAACGTGCTTGTATTCTCCAAATGCAGTTGTGGTTTGGCCAACTGTAGTCTTAGACCCTAAAAATCCGTTCAAGCCCAGTTCCATTCCGAAATGATCTCCAAACATGTATCCAGGAGTTAAATTTAATTGCAGACCTGTACCTAGTGTTCCATAGATGTTTTTTTCTGAGGTTGGCGTTTGTTTTGTTTCATCAAATGTACCTCTTGGATTTCCAAGACCATATCCTACGGATAAACCAATGTTAAATTGTGCTGATGCGCTTCCAATTACAAATACTGAGAGAATGGGTAAGATTAATTTCTTCATAGTTAATAGATTTTAAATTTTCTTTGCAAGTTAGAGTGTTTTAACTAATTATGCAAGCATAATACCATGAACTAATGAATTTATTAGAAGAAGTAAAATTAATTGTAGAGCAAAAATTTCGAACCGAAAGCGCAGATCACGATTGGTATCATATTGAAAGAGTTCTAAAACTAGCTGAATACATTCAATCAAAAGAAGGTGGCGATTTATTGGTTATTCAATTAGCGGCTTTACTCCATGATATTTCTGATCACAAATTAAATGGGGGAATCAAGAATGATTGCGGAAGGGTGTCGCGGGAAATGCTTACTCGCTTAAAGGCTGATGAGAAGTTGATTGGTCAAGTATGTGAGATAGTAGATAATGTTTCGTTCAAAGGAGCAGGAGTAGAGGATGTGACTGGAAGCATTGAGTTAGATATCGTAAGAGATGCCGATCGATTGGATGCCATTGGAGCAATTGGAATAGCAAGAGCTTTTCATTACGGAGGGAAACACGACAGATCTTTTTATGAACCAAATCTTGAGCCAACGATTCATGCAAATTTTGATGCTTATTCCTCCGATAAATCACATACCTTGAATCATTTTTACGAGAAACTTTTTTTGATAAAAGACCGATTGAGAAGTAAAACAGCACAGGAAATTGGATCTCAGCGACATGATTTGATGGCTGAATTTGTAGCTAGTTTTCTAAAAGAATGGAATGTGAATTTAAAATGAATAAATTCTACTAAAACCATTTACTAAAATTAATTTATCAAAAAAAAATCCCAATTTTACCACATGATTGAACATGTTGCATTAGGAATTGATATCGGAGGTACAAACACCGCTTATGGTTTGGTAAATCGGAAAGGCGAAGTTTTGTTTGAAGATTCAATTGTTACAACTGATTATCAGGATCCTGAAAGTTTAGTAGAGAAAATCTACAATGACGTGAAGGAAAATGGATATTTGGAAAGCTTGCTTGGTTTAGGAGTTGGAGCTCCAAATGGAAATACGTTCACAGGCAATATTGAATTTGCACCAAACCTGAAATGGAAAGGTGTTATTCCAATTGCTGAATTGTTTGAACAAAAATTTCACCGCCCTACTTTACTTGCCAATGATGCAAATGCAGCTGCCATTGGAGAGCATCTTTTTGGAAATGCGAAAGATTTAAATGATTTTGTACTAATTACATTAGGAACAGGTCTTGGTTCTGGAATTTTTATTGATGGAGAATTAATCGTTGGTTCGCAGGGGTTTGCGGGTGAATTTGGACATGTTCGAGTGGTGCAAAACGGAAGGTTATGTGGTTGTGGACGAAATGGTTGCTTGGAAACGTATGTTTCCAGTACAGGAGTCGTTCGAAGTGTCAATGAGTTAGAGAGTATTCATAAAGCAGATTCGACTTTAACCAAAAAATCGAAAGTAAGCGCCAAAGAAGTATTTCTTGCAGCGAATTCAGGAGATCAATTTGCTTGTGAAATAGTTGAATATACAGCTGAAATATTAGGAAATGCTTTAGCAGATTTTGCGGCATTTTCAAACCCGAAAGCATATCTACTTTTTGGAGGACTAGCACAAAGTGGGGCTTACTTCTCGGAGAAAGTAAAAAAGTACATGGAGGAAAATTTGCTTAAAATCTATCAAGGAAATATTGAGATTCGAAATTCCGCTCTTCACGATATGAATGCTGCAGTTTTAGGCACAGCAGCTGCGATGTTTTGGAAAGCAATAAAAAAATAGCTTATGAAATACGGAATTGCTTTAGCATTAGTGATTTGGACATTCTCTGGATTTTCCCAAATTCAAGATTTGAAACGAAATTCGGATGTTGCTCGAGAAAGAATTATTCAAAGTCAACTTGCAAAAAAGGTTGTCAATCCAACTCAATACGTCAATCCGTTTATAGGAACAGGTGGTCATGGACATACGTTTCCTGGACCAGTTCTTCCTTTTGGAATGGTACAAGTTGGCCCAGATACGCGGTATGAAGGTTGGGATGGTTGTGGAGGATATCACTATTCAGATTCGGTTATTTATGGATTTAGTCATACACATTTAAGCGGAACAGGAGTTCCTGATTATGCCGATGTACTCATCGTTCCTCAACAAGGAAAGTTGAATACTATTCCAGGTTATAAAAAAGCAGGTGGATTTGGCTCGAAGTTTCAACATGCAAAAGAAAGAGCACTTCCAGGTTCGTATCATGTAGAATTGGAGAACGGAATTACAGCAGATCTAACGGCTACTTTGCGTTGTGCTTTACATCGTTATCAATTTTCAAGTGCGAAAGGGAAACGGTATATTTTGATTGATTTAGGTTACAGAGATCGGGTTTTAGAGGTTTCTGCAACAAAAACTTCTGCAAATTCGGTTATTGGAAAACGTGTTTCTGAAGCTTGGGCAACCCGTCAGCATTTGTATTTTAGCTTAGAAACATCCATTCCTTTTACCAAGTCAAAATGGATTGAAAATAAAAAAGATGGAACGTATTTGTTCTTGATGGAATTCCCAGAAGGAGTGAAAGAAATTTCGGTTCGTGTAGGTCTTTCGGGAACGGATGAAACTGGTGCGACATCTAATTTAAAATCGGAATTAAACACCTTTGATTTTGATATTATACGAGCAAGAGCAGCAGGAGCTTGGACGGCCGAACTCGCTAAAATTGAAGTGGAATCAACGAACAAAACTGTTTTAACGAACTTTTATACAGCACTTTATCATACGTATGTTCATCCATCACTTTGGTCGGATGTAGATGGCAAATACCGCGATTTCAATAATAAAATTCAGCAGTCGTCGAATTCCATGTATTCTGTTTTCTCCTTGTGGGATACTTACAGAGGTGCAAATCCATTATATACAATCACGCAACCCGAAAAAACAGCAGATTTCGTAGAGTCGTTCTTCCAGCAATATAAAAATACTGGATTGCTTCCTGTTTGGACTTTGTCGAACAATGAAACGAATTGTATGATTGGTTATCATTCTGTTTCGGTGATTACGGATGCGTACTTGAAAGGAATTCCATTGAAAAATCCGGAAGAATTATTGGAGGCGATGATTGCATCAAGTACTGCAGATCAATTTGGCAAAAAGCAATATGAGGAAACGGGATTTATTTCAGCGAATATACAAGCAGAATCGGTTTCAAAAACATTGGAATATGCTTACGATGACTGGTGTATTTCCAAATTTGCTGAGAAATTGGGTAAATCGGAAATTGCGAAAAAATATCAACTGCGTTCTGCAAATTGGATGAATTTAATGCATCCGGAAACGCGCTTTTTTCAACCGAGAAAAGATGGAATATTCTTGCCGTATTTTAAACCGAATGAAGTCAATCATCATTTCACAGAAGCAAATGGCTGGCAATATTCGTTAGCTGCCCCTCAACATATTCAGACATTGATTGATATGCACGGCGGAAATGAAGGAATGAACGATTTTTTGGATAGTTTGTTTTTAGGAGCTTCAAAAATGTCGGGCAGAGAGCAGGCTGATATTACTGGCTTGATTGGTCAATATGCGCATGGGAATGAACCTTCGCATCACATGGCGTATGCATACAACTATTGTGGTTCTCCAGAAAAAACACAGCTTTTTGTAGATTCGATATTGAAAACATTCTACACCAATAATCCAGATGGACTTTCAGGAAACGAAGATTGTGGTCAGATGTCGGCTTGGTATGTATTGAGTTCAATGGGATTTTATCCAGTAGCTCCCGGCAGTCCAACGTATGCAATTGGAAGACCCATCATGGATCATGTGATTATCAAAGGAGCCAAAAACTTTGAGGTAGTAACCAAAAACAATTCTTCGGAAAATAAATTTATTCAATCGATTACTTGGAATGGAGCTGTTTATCAAAAGCTCTATATTACTCACGAAATGATTGTTCAAGGAGGAATTCTAGAGATTACAATGAGTCCTAATCCCAATAAAGAATTGGCGAATTACGAGTTGGATTTGCGGAACGAGATTAGTCCGTCATTTGTTCCAGTTCCTTTTTTCACGGCAAGTCAAACCGTTTTTGAAGGTGAAATGGAAGTGGGGATTGATGTATTGTTTTTTGAGAAAGGAAAAGTCTATTACAGTTTAGACGGAACGAAATTTCAGCCATTTTACAAGCAAGGCGGAAAGAATATTCTTCTAACAGAAACAACTCCCGTTTATGCAAAAGTAGTGCGCGAAGATGGTGCGGAAAGCAAGGTGATTAAAACGGTGTTTACCAAATACATTCGAGATAAGAAAATCACTCTTTCTTCAGAATATGCGAACCAATATTCAGGTGGTGGACCGCAAGCTTTAGTAGATGGACAAAAAGGAACGGAGGAATATAGAGGAACTGAGTGGCAAGGAACTTTTGGGAAAGACGTAGAAGGAATTATTGAGTTGAATGAAGCGAAGGAAATTTCTCAAATTCAATTTTCCTATTTGCAAGATCAGCGCTCATGGATTTTTCCTCCTAAAAGTGTTGCAATTGAAGTGTCTAATGACGGGGTGAATTTCCGTAAATTGGGTAAAACGGATGGTATTTCGGTTACTGAAGGAGAAGTGTTGAAAATTGGTGAAATCACCGTTGAGATAGCGCCAACTACTTGTAAGTTTATTCGTTTCAGTGTGGAGAATTACGGACCTTGTCCAGAATGGCATTTAGGCGCAGGAAACCAAACTTGGTTGTTCTTGGATGAAATCACCATCAAATAATTCAAAACACTATTGTCCGATAAAAATAAAAAGGAGTTATGAGATTACCTTTTGTTTGTGGTATTTATATGGATTCTTATAATTCGAGACTTACTTTTCGCGAGATTTATTTTTAGTGATCCTGAAAATCTTAACGGCGGACAACATCCCAATTACTCACCAGAGAAGATAGAATTTCGAAGTAAAAATCATAAATTGTCCTAATGGTTGTCTTTTGGAAGAAAAGGACTTCTATTTCTGTTACTGAACTAGGAAAGTGTTTTCCATTTGAGGTCCTGACCTCGTCTTTCCTAAGGTCAGTCAGAAAGGGAAGGCCGCTTGAATGTCGTAATTGGGATCAAGGCATTTTTGCTTACTACCTTAGCATTTGACTTTTTGTGAAAGTCATGCTTCGTCTTCATGAGCAGTGCTCATTCTTTTGGCCTTAGAAAAAAGTAAGAGAATTGAGGTGTGAATGAAGTTTTTATCTGACAACACTGATTCAAAATATAATATTGAGAAGAAAAGACTCAAGACTTTAAATCGGTCTAACGTCGTGAGTCTTTCATTTGATGTCTTTTCACTAAATAATTTCATAAACAGTTAACAGAATATTTTTCCGTTTATCATATTTCCATACGAAGACAAACTTTCTGCTTAAAAAGTTCTTACCTTTAGCGCTCTTTATAAAACAAAATCTAAAGAATGAAAAAAATAATATTCGCATTGGTCTTATTGACCTATTCAATGGGTAACATTGCTCGTGCAGACGAAGGAATGTGGCTTCCATTTTTGATTGGAAGAAACTATGAGGACATGAAAAAGCATGGACTAAAATTGACTCAAGAGCAAATTTACTCCATCAATAATTCTTCTTTAAAAGATGCAGTAATCTCTTTCGGAGGTTTTTGTACGGGTGAAATCATCTCGAATCAAGGATTGATTTTAACGAATCACCACTGTGGTTATGATGCAATTGCTGGTGCTTCAACTCCAGAGCAAAACTATTTAGACAATGGTTTTTGGGCGAAAAATTTCAAGGAAGAAATCGCTGTTAAAGGGTTGACAGCAACTTTCATGATTCGTATGGAAGACGTAAGTCAGCAAGTATTGAAAGAATTGAATTCTAAAATGACTGCTGAAGAACGCGCTAAAAAAATCAAAGAAGTGACTGATATCTTAGTAAAAGATGCTGTTGCAGGAACGAAATACGAAGCATTCGTGCGTGATTTCTACGACGGAAATGAGTTTTACTTGTTCGTGAAAGAAACGTTCAAAGATATTCGTTTGGTAGGAACTCCTCCACAATCAGCAGGGAAATTTGGTGGTGATACAGACAACTGGGAATGGCCACGTCATACAGCTGATTTTTCGATGTTCCGCGTTTATGCTGGGTCAGATAACAAACCAGCAGATTTCAGTGATTCAAACGTTCCATTGAAGCCAAAACATTCTTTGCCCATTTCATTGAAAGGTGTGAAGCAAGGTGATTACGCAATGGTTATGGGATTCCCAGGAAGAACAAATCGTTATTTGACTTCTTACGGAGTTGATCAGGCAATTGCTATTGAGCAGCCAAAAATCGTGGATATCCGAGCGAAAAAGTTGGAGATCATGAAAAAATACATGGACAAAGATGTAGCAGTTCGTTTACATTATTCGTCTAAATATGCGCAAGTTGCGAATTACTGGAAGTATTTTATTGGTCAAACAAAACAGTTGAAAGCAAATAAAGTAGCTGATAAGAAACGCAAAGTAGAAGAGGAGTTTGCTAAATTTAGTGCAGGCAAGGAAGAGTACGCTGGTGTTGTTTCAGATATTGAGAATGCATTTAAAGCAACGAATGATATCGTTTATATCAAAATCTACCAAAGCGAATTTGTACGTCAGGTAGATATCAATTCAATGGTTTACTTATACAAATTGGCGATTGATGCGAAAAACGCAGGAAACGATCAGCGATTCAATGGACTGATGGATGCAGCGAAAGCTTCTGCTGAAGAGATTTATGCAGAGCGTTCAATGGATATCGAATTGGAAACATTGGGTGAAGTATTGAAAATGTATATCCGCGACGTTCCAATGAATCAACAAGTTGGAATCACGAAATCAATTGGTGTGGATGGAGTAGATGCATTTATTGCACGTGTAAAATCAAGTTCTGTTTTCGCTTCCAAAGAGCGTTACGAAGAGTTTATGAAGAATTTTGATGCTGCAAAATTAGCTCAAGATCCATTGTTTATCTTATTGAAAGATTTAGACAACGCATACCAAGCTGCAGTAGGACAAGATGCTATCAAGTCTGCTGGTGAGAAATTGGCGCGTGCTAATCGCTTGTTTGTAAAAGGTGTTCGTGAAATGCAACCAAACAAGAAATTCTATCCAAATGCAAACTCTACGATGCGTTTGACTTACGGAAATGTATTGGCTTACGATCCACGTGATGGAGTTCATTACGACTTCTTCACGACATTGGATGGTGTGATGCAAAAAGAAGATCCTACAAACCCTGAATTCGTGGTTGATCCGCGTATCAAAGAATTGTGGGAGAAAAAAGATTACGGTCAATATGGTTCTAATGGAAAATTAGCTGTCAACTTCCTTTCAAATAACGATATCACAGGTGGTAACTCAGGTTCACCAGTTATCAACGGAAACGGAGAGTTGATCGGTACTGCATTCGACGGAAACTGGGAAGCAATGTCGGGAGATATCTATTTCGAACCAAACATTCAACGTACCATCTCTTTGGATATCCGTTATACGCTTTGGTTAGTAGACAAATGCTACGGAGCAACAAATTTGGTGAATGAAATGAAATTGGTGAAGTAACAAAGTAATCCTGCGGATCACTTCGTTACTTTGTAACCAATAAATAGACGAATAGAAAAGTCCCGAAGCGATGGTAACATCTGCTTTGGGGCTTTTTTTGTTGGGAATGATTCTATTTCCAAATCTATTGATTCGATTAGGATAATTTCTAGTTCGTTTTATGAAAATTGGTTGTTAACGTTCTGTATAAATGGTCATTTTAATGCTGCTGTTTTACATTTGAATCCTCCTAATTCCCTCAAGACTAGTATGTAAAATATATACTTCAAATCGACCATATGTATCCACCCATGTATCGGCATCACAATCATAATGTAGGGTGAATTGGGTATTGAATTTTGTCAAATATGGATTCTTAGAAAAAGGACCTTCGATAGTAATTCCTTCTAAGTTAAATCCTTTAATTAAATGACTTTCTTCGTTACTATAGAGTCCAGAGTTTTCTATGTAAAACCTCAATAACTTTTGTGATTTCTCATCGATTTCAGTGAGACTTTCATTTACAACATTAAGAATCATCTGAACATAATCCCAATTAACAAAGTCGTCTGTAATTGAATTACCTGGAATATCAATTTCAAGGAGTGTGTCATTAATTGAAATATTCGCTATAAACCCTGTCTTGTCTGATTTGAATTCTTTTATCATCTATTTCTTATTTGCATCGGTATGAATATAGTAGTTTAGTTTAGCCAATTCTCTTTTGGCTGACCAACCAATTTGTTTTTGTTCTTCGTCTTTAAGTCTTTGAAATTCGGTTATCAAATAAAGCTTAAATGGTACGCCGATGGCTGATCCAAATTCAAAAGCAATGTCTTTATGAGCAAACGTACCACCATATTTACCTTTTCTTACAATTATTCCGATAGCATTAGTTTTCTCAACCCATTCAGAAATACTGAGTACAAAACTAGGAAGATCTGCCTGCATTTTAAAGTGGTCAAATTGTACTACTTTAAAATTGGGGTTATCTCTTACTCCTCATAAAATAGACAACGTGTTATGCACTTTTTATTTTTTCCATAAAATAGGATCTCATGTCGTTCGTATGCTCATAATCAACATCAATTGTCTCGATGCCATAATCCACTTTCCACAGTTCAATTAGTTTATGCGTGTTTTCTTGGTTCAGTTTTATTTTCTCAAGCAAGGTGTCAGTTGTAATCTCATATTTTGCGGTGTACATAGTACCAAGTTTCATAAACTCCTTTTGAGCTACATAGCTGAGATTAATCAATCTTAAGTGCCAAATTTTGTCTAGTTGAATTTCCAAATGATTGAATAAAGACTTAAACCCAACAAATTGTTCTTGGGTCTTTGGATAGTTGACCATTAATAGGTCTTTGGTATCACGAAGAATCTGATTTTCGAGTATCGTGTTTACAAATTCAATTGGAAGAAGAACTCCCTTGTCTATGTATTCTTTTATTTTGAGCCCTGTTTCACTTTCAGCCTTGTATTCAGTCCGTATTAAATCTCCCAATGAAATAATCCGAAGATCAAATTCTGTTGCAATTAACTCACTGAAATTATCTTTTCCAGTGTGTATGTCAGCATTCACTAGTTGGATTTTTCGCATGGCTATTTTCTGTTTTGGATAAGGGTTTGGAGCTTGTACGCTGTTGCCTAACTTTATTAGTATTCCAACTCACCATTTATTATCTGTTTCAAGTTTTTACGGTCAATTTTCCGTTTGTTGGATTTGATTTTTTGTTGATACTTGTTTTTATCTCCATCAAAGTGGATACTGCTTTCTGCAAGCCAAGAACCTTGCTTTACCATTATTCCATTCCAGTTGCAATTAGTATCTCCACAATTATGCTTTGAATATTGACCAAAATTCCTGTGTTTTATTCTCTTATCTAATAATATCAGTTGTTGATTTCTGATTACATCACTCCAAATCTTTTCTTCATCACCTTTTGTGATTTCTCGTCCTAAATACTCAACCTCTACATATGTTTTAGGGTCTTTGAGCTGAAGAAAATCGAAAGTCTTTTTAAATTTTTTATGTGCGTACTCTCTGATATCAAGTTTATCTTGAAGCAAAAGTTTTTCATTTTCGATTAGTGAACGATATAGACCCAAGGTATTAAAATCGGTATACTTCTTATAATTATCAATATAGAAGTAATACTCCTTTAAAGTTAGCATGTTGAATTTTTGACCTATTTCCATTTTACTTTATTGATAGTACTTTTTCTGTTTTAACATTCAGTTCTCTAATTAAATCTCCCAGTGAAATAATTCGAAGATCAAACTCTGTTGCAAGTAACTCACTGAAATTATCTTTACCAGTATGTATGTCAGCGTTCAATACTTGAATTTTTCTCATCTTGATTTTTTGGTTTGGATAATGGGTTTGCGGATTTGCGATGGGCGGGGTTTTCAGCACAAACTGTCTTTGGAACACGAAAATCCGCCTTTTGGGTAGGTGCTGTTATGGGCTATTATTCTATTTACTCTCAATGTTATCAATGTGTTTTTGAAGCTTATTGTCACTAAAATCTTTTCTCCAATCAGTTGTTGTGTTGCTCCATTCAGTTACAAGTTCTTTTTTACGTTTCACAATTCTATAATTCCTTTTTGTCTTTTTATTAGTTGCGTGAATTATGTCGTTGTCCACCCACCAATCTTTGGAAGATTTCTGATAATCAAATAATGCTTTTAAGAAGTCGGCACAGGTTGAAAAACGCTTTTTTATTTCTGTATTTGTTGCATTTTTTATTATAGTTTTTAGTTTCCTAGAAACGAAAATAGGTAAGGTGTCAAGGTCAATAATTTTACCTTTTACAATTAATTCTTCAAGGTGATTTCCTAAAAACGTCTGTTGTTCAAATGGATTTAGTTGATTGTATTTTAATAACTTTCTTCCGTTAAGCCATTCGTGAGGCTGTTTCATTGGAAAATGTCCACCTAAAACTTGATAGAGAATAATCCCCATTTGATAAAGGTCAGATTGTTTGGTGTATTTGTTATCAAGAATTACTTCTGGAGGTCTGTATAGAAATGTATACTTTGATGCAGAAACATAATCTTGACCGTCTGGAATTTTTTTTATTGTCCCAAAGTCAGCTAAATATGCCATACCATCATTTTTGTCAACTAAAACATTGTAAGTTTTAAGGTCGCGATGCACAAGGTTAAGAGGTGGTTTGTGTAATTCTGTAAGTCCTTTCAAAACACCTTGAATAATTGAAACTGCTTTTTCGGTCGGCAAAATATAATTGTCTATAATATTTTGCAAATCACCACCACTAATTTCAGGGGTCAAATAATATGCTATTCGGTCGTTGATAATTCTTGCATCAATCAATTTAAGAATATTGTCATGTGTAATTTGTTTGAGGAGTATTGGCTCTTCGTGTCCATCTCCATTTTCGTCAAGAACGTAAAATTTCAATGCAACTCTGTCGTCAAAAATTTTACGTTTCCCAAAATACAATTCTCCAAAACCACCTTTGTCAGAATATCGGTCAATATCAATGTCTGTCTGACTTCTAATAAATTCACGAATTATTGGATTTACAACATCGTCTTTCATTGCTTATGAAATTAAATATTGAGCAAGTCTTGCCGCATTTGTTTGATATTTGTTTTGCAGTTCAATGGTAGATACGTTTTTTTTATAGAATGCATTAAGTGTCAATGGCGATACAAACTGAACATCACAATTTTGATAGCATTGAATTAAACCTTCGAGTTTAAAGGAAACAGGAGAGGCTGCAAATTTTCCTTTGGTCATCCTTTTTAGAACCGCAATTTTAGTAGGATTTAAATTGTCGAAGAATGAATGTATTGTCGATTGAAATTCCCTTATTTCTGAATTGTCATAGTCGTCTTTAATTGTTATTGACTTAAAGTCTCCTGTAATGTTGGAAATGGTTCCATCGTCTAAAAGTTCAATAGCGTAAATAATTACTCTTGAACTGTCAATGTCGATTGCTATTACTTTCATAGTTATCGTTTGTTAATTGCTTCTATATCGTTCAATTAATTTTTTTGTCAGTAACTCCTCAAATGGACCAGACTTAGATATAGATGAACTTGTAGTAGTGCCAGATACAGTTTTAAATTCATCTATAGTTTCTTTCATAAATTCAACGGAACTTGTGAATATTTCATCCGTTAAACTTGGAATTTCTAACGTAGATAACTCAATATGAGTTGGATGAGATTTTTTCAATGCCTCTGAAACGAAAATCCTTGATGTATGATAAGTAAAAGTCCTAATTAAACTACGTTCTTCTTTATTAATTGCAGTGTTTTTTAATCTAGTTTCGACATTTCTAACTACTAAACAGCAATTGAGATAGGCTTGAAAGTTTAAATCGGGCTTAAAAATAGACTCATAGCTTTCCTTAGTTTTTATTAAAGTGGTTGGCTTGGCTCTGGCTTCACCAGGCTTTCTATTTAAAATTGCATGAATTGCTTGAGCGGTTGATTGAATAGCAAATATTTTAGAAATTGGTTTCCCTTGATTTTTATAAAAATTCTTTCGTCTATCATAAAAGTATCCTTTTTGGTCAAAAAATAATTCCAATTTTCTCTGAGTATCATCTGTTGCTCGAAGTAAAGCTGGATTTACTGGTGTTTGACGATTTGTTGCGGATATAATTTTATCAATTGTTTCCTTGTCGCTACTTTTAACGATCTTAACCAGAACAGATCTTGTATCATTTTCATCTTTGTTATAATTCTTGCCAACAGTGTATGACGTTTGAAGTCCGTTAACAATCTGCACACCCTCAACTTGGAGTGTCTTAGCTAAAGGACGTACTTCTTGAGCTATTATGGTGATACCATTATTTAGCCACCAAAAATCAGTTTCAAAATCAGAATTTAAAGATTCGTTTATTTTTTTATTAACATCAACATCTCCTTGATAATGTCTTACATTTTCTTCAAAAATTGATTCTCTAATGACACCATTATCATCAGTTATAAAATCATAATAATCGGGTAATTTAACAACTCCAATATATCCAATATTAGATCCTTTGTAGTCAATTGTACTTGGTTGCTCCTTGAATTTAAGTTCTAAATGTACCTCCGTTTTTTCACTATGAAGGCTCAGTAACTCCTCAGCACTATACAAATCAAATGAAACATTTGCATTATGAACTTTTGATTTTGCTTGTAATATTACCTTTTCTTTTTTCTCTTTAAAAGTGTCACTTTCATGTATTTCGTTTGAAACACAACCATAATAAAATTGAATATCTATTTGAGCCCCCTTAATTACTGCTTTTTTCCACACTTCTCTAAACCACAATATCCGTTCAACTAATTGTTCATTAAACAAACTTATTAATTTATCATAGTCAGACTCTAAATTCCAAACTGAATCCATTGAAATAAAAAATTTATTTACAACATCTTCTGAAAATTTACTATTAAATTTTGACTGCCCAATTACTGCTTTTATGGTAGAACCAGATTTAACAGTTATACTTTCTAGTTCTTCATCTGAGTTGATAACAGTATCATCAATTATTATTAAAAATGTATCAATACCTCCATCACTACTGCCGTCAACTATTGCTAATAGAAGATCTTCTGCTCCAAGGTTAGTTTTTTTATTTAACAAATAGAGAGTGTATAATTCGAAAGCATCAGATTGGCTCAAAGTAATTCCATTTTCAGAGATAAAATCATTCAAGCATTCAGTAATCATTACGGTATTATTGTTCATATTGCGTGTCTTTTTATTGATTAACCATTAACTTATTTTTAGCCGCAACTCCACAACCACTTATTATCAGTTTTGTTCTTGAAAATCAATCGAAAAGATTTAGAGAGGCTTTCAGTAAATAGTGTTTTGCGCGTTTCGCTTTTCAATACTAAGAAAAAAAAAGGAAAGAAAACTGCTGTTGGTCAATTTGTGTGAAAAAAGTGGAACTGCCGCAACAATTCCACTGGAGTATTTTTTAATAAATAGGGTAGTGCTAAGAAACGTTATTCCATCAGCTCCCTATACGTTCAGGCAAGTTCAATGTCCATTTTTGCAAGTAGCTTGTTCTGGATGGTGTAAATATGTTTTACACTTCCATTGAATAGTTCCTTTCCTTCTAAATCGGTTACAAGCTGATGAACCTGTACTTCAACGATTCCGTTTTGCCTTTGCTTGATGCTAATAGGTTCTACTTTCGGATTAATCTCGTTCCACTGTCTGGTCCAATATTCTCGAATTTCAGCGTGTCCTTTCACATAGCCGCCTTCGAAAGCTTTTGGCCATAGAATTTGGGGGTGAAATGTGGTAAGTGCAGCATCAATATCTCTAGCGTTAAAGGCTGAATAAGCGCTGTTTATGAGCGTAGTAATTGGGGCAGTCATGATGTTCATTTCGGTTTTGTGTTTTTAGGTATGACGTAGAACGTTTTGGCGCTTTTGCTTATTTGGTGTTAGTAACATTATTCAATTATTTCTTTAATACTCGTTTCAAGTCTGTAATGATCTTTTAAGACCTTAGAATCTGCTAAAATAATTTCAATAATTAAGGTCTTATTTTCGTAGTCAAACGGACCAGGCTTACAATCCCAACCCCATAAACCATTATCAATTTTTAAGCCTTGTACACTACCCCTGACAAAATCAGATTTTTCGTAATTCGGTATTGCAAAAAAAACGGTTGAACTATCCTTTTGAAGTTTTGGGAAATAAATACTGTAAAAAATCAACGTGTCAATATCGTATCCGGTTGAATTAACTAGTTTAACGGTTACTGGTTTGGGGATTCTAAGTTCATGTTTTCCATTGATCAGATTCATTTCTTGAATGTAAACTCCGTCAATAATCGAATCGGAAACCGTTTGTCCAAAAGCATAGCCTTGAAACATAAATAAGATGAATAGAGCTCTAATTTTGATTGTCATTTTGGTAGCTTATAACGTTCTGGTACTACAGCGGGTTTTGGGTTAAATTAAGCCCTATTTTCGGATTTGCCAAAACTTTCAAATACAAAACTAGCTTTACTTTAAGCCAATTATCCAAATCCGTTTCAGTAGCTGTTGGCTGTTTTTTTTATGTTACCAAGTGTTCCTGAATATAATTTAAGCTCCTTTACTTTTTGATTATTTACGTATTCGAGAGAGAGACAAGTCTTCTCATATAAATCCCAAAAAATGTCTTCTACAAAGGTTTCCTTTATTGTCTCTCTCAATTTGACTTCAGTTTCGTTGAAACCAAAGTCAGATAACTTTTGACCATGAGACTCAAAGTATGATCTAGTTATTTCTCCTTCGTTTGCGAAAATCCATCTTGAAGTCGCAATATTTGAGTCTACGAAATAGTAATTTACAGTTGACTTTAAGATTTCTGAAAGTTCTTTAGCAAAATTAATATTGAATTCAAAGTCCCAATATTTCCATATAAAATAACTCCAATCATTTAAGTCTGTCAGTAAAATGAAATTCTTGCTATCATCATCTTGCTCATAGAGAAAATTCCAATCTATTTTATTCAATATTTGCACCTCTGATAAATTTGAAATTGAGTATTTCTGTTTAATTTTTTCAATCGGATTTTTATCTTTAATGCAAAAGTGTTGAAGTCCTAATATTTCTATGTGTATTTGATCTTTATTCATTCAATGGTGTCTTAAAATAACAGCTATTATAAGATGCCGCTTTGGGGTGTAACCTACACAGGTCAAGCGGTTATGTTAAACAATTTCATTTTTAATTTACTTTTTCTAGTTCCCAAATTGCTTTGTTTCCTTCAATAAAAAGTTCAGAATTTCCTATTTGAATTCGTTCAGATTTATGTTGACTATTTAGTTTCATATAAATAGTAGTTATTCTTGGGATCAATTCTTCTTTATGAAACTCTATTTCTATAAAGTCAGTTGAATTAGAGAATCTTAATGTGTTTTCATTTGTAAATGTTTTTGAATAACCAATTAGTGTCAAATAATCTACAACATCTGTGGAATCTGAATTAGTAATAGAAACTCTTATTCCAGCTACATTGTTAAACAAATAATTTCTTGAAGAGTCTGATTCAGCAGGACTGTTGTAATCAACTGTCAAAAAAATTACTGAATCACTAAAAGCTTTTTTAGACCAATTCTCATAATGATTTTTGTTCATTTCCCAAGTTGTAAATAAATTCGTCGAGTCTTTAAAGTAGAGAGATAACTCATCGAATTCTTCATTTGTTGAATAATTGAACATTTTTTTAGCAGTATTTAAATTTTCCAATTGATTCACTTTCATTGAAGTATGACAAATCCAAGATTCACCAGGTTTATGGATTTCATTTTGGATACTTTTAGGATTGAAAATTTCAATATAATTGTCTTGACCTATAATATAAATACCACTATAACCATTCAGTTTTTTTTCTTGTGAATATGCAAAATTAGAATTTAGAATTTTGGACTTTAAAATTTCTTCATAAGTTGTTGAATCAACGATTACTAAAAAGTGATTAAGGACAATTTTAGGGGTGTTATTTTGTCCTTTTATTGATAAAGTTGTCCCTAAAAATAAACTTATTATGATTAATAATTTTGTCATTATTTTTTTGGTTTTAGTCGCCCGTTGTTATTTTAACTCGAAGTGAGAATCAGCTTCTTTCCGATATCCACCAGACCCGAAGCGTGAACTCAAGCGGTTTCTTATGACGTTTTGGGTAGGTGCTGTTATGCGTTCGTGCTGCTTCTCCGTTTAACGATTGTCGTTCTATGATTATAGTTTTTGCTTTTCAAAATAATAGTAGTATTCCCTTAGCCAGCTATGTGCGTTTCCATTTGGATACGAATGGCTAACGTAAATAATTAGATAATTGTCTTTGGAAATAATTGGGGTCCAAATACCTCTAAATTTGTCAGAAATGTCCAAATATCTGTTTATTTGAAATGTATTTTCCAAGTAAGATTCTTTTGAGTAAAAATTTTTCGGGATTGTGTCGCTTATATTAAATTCATTAAATATTTCGGCAATTGTCAACCATTTTTCTTGTTCACTATTATGATAAATATTGTTTATGCCAATAGACCTAAATTCATTTTTAGAGCCTGCTGTATGATCTTCTTCATAGCCAGTATGGACATAGTATATCAACTTCCATTTGTCATTTAAATTAAGAGGTGTTTTTTTAGGGTTTTTATTGAAACGAATTATTGTTGAATCAAACTCTGTTCTCAAACGTTTAATCAAGTCAATACTATCCAATTTACTTAAACAAGTGCCAAAAGGAATATTTTCAAACACACGGTCTTGTTGAGCAAAAGTTGAATTAAAATTGAAAAACCCAATGTAAAGGATGAATATATAAATTGTTTTTTTCATTTTATGAAGGTAGTTTGAGCTTTATACTGTTGTTTTTCAAGGATGACGCATAACGTTTTGCAAATGTGCTGTTAGCTGCGGGCATTCATTTCCGTTTTAATTATTCAACATTCCTTTAAGACTGGTGTCTTTATTTCTTAAGTCAATCCCGCCTTCATAAACAGATTTCAAGTTTACAAGAAAGAAAGACCAACCAGAGTCGCACCCAAGCCGGATTCCTTGTTTTGAATGATCATCTGTCGGAATATTTTTTTGCGTTAGTTCTACTATTACATAATCGTCTTGAATAGAAAGTTTTATATCAACTAAACAGTTACCTGCAAATGTAAATTGTATAAAATCCTTTCCATTCGTGTCAGTAATTTTACCGTGTTCAGGAGTGTCATATAAATACCAATTCCATTCGTAAGTAAATCCTTTTTCTATTGGCTTGTCTTTATTTATTGGTGTTTCGTTAGAGTCAGTGAAAATAGCCTTGCTTAAAAACCATTTTTCAATTTCTGATGCTTTTGTCCAAGCATAGTAAATGTCAGAAAGCTTTGCCTTAATTGCAATTTTTCGCGTAAATGTTGTCCAGTCGAAATTTGTCATTCTGTATGTTTTATTTGTTACGGATCCTCTTGTTGTTTTAGTGTTCTTCGGTCAACCTATGCTTACAGCTAACGTCAGTTCGTCTAAAAACCCATTTTAAGATTCTAAACAATCTGTTTTTTGGATAAATATACCTGTTTTAAGAGCGCTGTATAACTTGTTTCACAAAATGTTTCGGAGTAAATCCTTTCTTTAAAATCTTCGCAAATCGTCTTGAAATGGCTGCTCAGAATCAAAAATAGAAAACCAAGTTCTCTTAAGAAATTTTTGAGCTCATTTTGGTCAAGTAAATTGAATATTCGACGCAAATTGTAGCAGGTAAAAATCAATCCAACATCTGCAGTTGCATGTTTCATTGTCTTTTTAGTCATCACATAATAAAAATCCCATTGACGCTTTATGACACCGAACGGATGTTCCACGATTGCTTGTCGTTTGCGGTAAGTTTCCATGTTTCGTTGAAGTCGTTTTTTGTTTGCGTCAATTAAATCCATGTGTTCCGAACGCTCGATGAAACGCCCCGTTTTATTGCGTGTGCATTTTTCAAAAAGACTGCATGTCAAACAAGCTTTTGTTTTATAGTGTTTTACGCGGTTGATCGTTTTCCCGCTTGCCTTGTTGTACCAACGACCGTTTGTGGTGAGCAACTCTCCAGCTGGACAGGTATATTCATCGCGCTCCTTATTGTAGTTGAAATGTTCTACATCAAAGGAAATATCTGGAGCATGTGAAGCAACATCAGGGAAAGCTACCAATACTTCTACCCCTTGTTTGTGTGCGTAATCGAATTCGGTTCCAGTATGATAGCCTTTATCGAAAAGTATTGTGAAATCTGATTTTCCAAGAATGGTTTTAGCCCTGCGAGCCATTGCACCCATGGCTTTTGAATCGTTTTTATTGGTGACCTTAAAATCAATTGGAATGTTGTGTTTTGCATCAACGGTCGATTGAACATTATATGCCACCTCAGTTATGTTATTGCGCACAATCATTTGTCTGCTGTCGGGATCGGAAGTTGAAATTTGTACTTGTCCAGTTTCGTCGAGTTGCTTTTTATATGCTTCGTATTTGTTCTTGTACTGCTTGTGCTTATCGATTTTAGCGTTGATTTCCTGCTTTTTCTCCGCTGTTAAATCATTGTCTTCACTTGCCAGGATAGCACTGTATTCATTGAGTTTGTCGTCAATATAAGCAATATGACGCTCAATTTTCTTTTCGTTAAAGTTGTTTTTCTTCGAGTTCTGTGCACGCAACTTGGTTCCATCACCAGCCAGTAATTTTCCACCAATCAATTCAAAGTTTTTGGCAAGCGAAACCGTTGCATGAAACACTTTTCGGATAGCTCTTGGGTTATCTTTTCTAAAATTGGCAATCGTATTGTGGTCGGGCGCCAAACCTTTCATGAGCCACATCAGTTCAATATTACGTTTGCATTCCTTTTCCAATTGTCGGGATGAACGAACACGGTTCAAATACCCATAAATAAAGAGTTTCAATAAATCAGCGGGGTGGTAAGCTGGCCGACCGTTCTCTATAAACGACATATCGAAACCATAATCTGAAAGCTTTATGGCTCCAACAAACAAATCGATTAATCGCACTTCATTGTCTTCTGAAACCGCTTGATCTAAACAGAAAAACTCTGTCTGATTTCGATCTTTTCCTTGAATGAATTTCATACTTGAAGATAGCTAAAATCAGTTTTTTGGCAATCAAAAAAGGTTGATTTTTATGAAAATTCGTTTCTGGAAAAAGGAAGGGTTTTTAGACAGTTTGACGTTTTGCAGCTACAAGAAGTTGGCGATTTCGGAGACGAAAACTGTGTATGCCAGCACTGAACTTGTTACGAAGCACAAATTTTCATTTAAATACTGAACCCGCTTTTTTGCCAAACGCCTGTTAGCACCAGCTTTTCTCATTTTCTCTTAGTTGTCCAATATGTTCTTAGTGTTAAGTCAAACGGTTTCCATTTACCAAAATAACCTTCTTTGTCTCTATAATAAAGGTCAAAATTGTCGGAAAGGGATTTGTTACAAGTGATTTCAAGTTCAATTGTTGTCCACGAACCACCTACATTTTCCAATATGAACTTTTCATCTGGATATTTTTTCTTTATCTCCGCTTCAATTGATTTGAAAATTTTTTCGTCTTCGTCCAAGCAATCTTTTGTTCCTTCTTTGCACTTGTATGTAAATCTAAAACTGCCTTCGTATTCTGTCCAAAGTGGCTCAGGGGTCATTATGAGAGTTGTGTCATTTAGTATGCTGGTCCTGAATTGTCTTGCTTCTTGAATTGTCGTGAAAGAATGTCTTTGGTTATGAGGCTTTTTTAGTTTTCCGTAAAATTGTCTTAATAAATTAGGGTCAAAATAGAAGTAACCTTTGTCTGTTACAATTTCTTCACAGTTCAAGTTAATTGAAAATGATTCGAGAATTTGTCCTTGTCGACAAACAAAAACATTGTAGTGGTAACCGCAAGCATACATTTTCCCCGGCTTTTTAAATGTCCAGTCCTTTTTGAACTTGTTTAATATGGCAATGTCATCTGTGTAAAACTCACCTATACTGTCTCTTAGTGAATTTTTGTCGCTTTCAGAAAAAGTCCCAAGAATATAATAGCCTCCGTTATTGAAGTCATAGTCCTTCAAAAGTTGAGTCTGTCCGAAAGTCGAAACTGTCAGGAGAAGAAATGCAATATGTAGTAATGTCGTCTTCATAAAGTTGGTGCTAACGTTTTCGGGCTTGGCGAAGGTGGGGGGCACCCGAAAACCCAAGTCCGGAGCAGAGATTATAAATTTAACGGAAATCCTTCAACCGAAGCGTTTTCGCCCCACTCTTGCAAAACCTCTGTTATAAACAGTTTAATTCGACTCAGGTTCTAAAGGTAGATTCCTTTCTTTTAATTCCAATATCTCCTCTTCTGTCATAGTAGCCCCTTGTTTCTTGAGTTTGGAGAAAAAATGGGGGGAATTGTAATAAGCCATTCCCAAAATGGATCTTTTCTTGATGCCAATAAAATCTTTAGAACTAACTATGAGATTAATATTAGCCTGAGCGTCAATTAAAGATTCCACAATCTTTGGTGAAACATTTAATTTATTAATTACATATGCAAGACTACTCCAGCCATAACCATCTAAAACATTAGGATCAGCACCATTTTTCAGAAAGGAATCAAATAATTTTGAATATTCTTCAGTAGAATTATGACACTGCATTGCAAGGGCGGTTAAAGGTGTCTTCTTGTTTTCTATAACGTTCAGGTCAAATATTCCTGAGGAACAACAAATTTCACAAATGTCGGCATATCCTTTTAAAGGAAACCATGGATCCCTAAAATTTAAACAAGTATGTATGGATATACTAAAATCTTCAGCTGTCGAATTTGATACTAAATTTCGAACTGCTTCCACATCATGGTTGTCAATATGCTTTTTTAATTCCTTATCTAATTGCATTGTTTCATAACTTTAAATTGTTTATAACGTTCCCGCGCTACAAGCAGTTTGGGATTAAATAAGCGTCATCTTTCGGATTTGCCAAATCTTCCAAATACAAACCAATTTTTCCATTAAGCCAAATCCCCAAATTGCTTGTAGCGTGTGTTGGTGGCTGTTATTTTTTCTGTAGTCTAACGTAAGCTGTGTCTACATTTTTAGCATTAGGTGATATTTGCTCATATTTAATTTCAAAGATATTTCTCGATTCAATGAATCTTTTAAGTGATTGAAATCCGTAATTTCTATAATTAATCGTTGTATTTCGAACTAAAAAAACACCAAGTTGTGCTAATTCTGCCCAACCTTCAGAATCTGCAAGATATAGAATTCCTCTATTAATATTTAAGTCAATTTCATCATCTGTTATTTCAATATCGTTGAATAAATCATCAAAGTGTTGGAATAAAATTTTGTTCTCTTCTCTTAAAGTTTTTATTTCATCAATAGTGTCTGCTGTAATTGTAGTTTTTGATAATTTCCCAATTTCCTCAATAAACCTTTGGGCATTATAAATAAAAACTTTTTGATTGGTTAGTTTATTAAATTCTATTTGTAATGAAGGAAGCATTCCAATTGTCCTTCCTTTATGTATATATAACCAATCTTCTTTTTCATCATCAGTAATGAAAACAATATCTTTTTTCTCTTTTTTTGCTAACTCTATAATTTGGTTCCATAATATTAAATCTCCAAATTGTCTTGTTCCTCCCTTGTTTTTATCTTTAAATCCTGGTGGAATATCAAGATTATATCTTTTGTCTCCTTCTTTATATATTTCTGATGTTTTATCTTCATCAAAAGCACAGCCGACTTTCTCATCAAAATTTTCTATGATCTTTTCTAAAATATCGTCTTTACTTAACCTTTTAGAATATTCCTGACTTCTACTATCTAATTCTGTTTTGAGTTTACTTGCAATTAATTTGAATTCTTCTAATAATTCGTTTCCAACATAAGGATGTTTTCGTTGATTATTTAAAGGATCTTCAACGTGTTTTGTTATACCTTCTTTTAAATCAGAATATGCTTTCTCTTGTTCAGAAATTACGATTAATCGATTATTAAAATATTCTTGAACAGCTTGATTTGTAAGCCAAGTTCTATCCTTAACTTTTTCAAGTAAATTAAAAAAAGTACTAGTTGTTTCAGCTCTATACCTGTAAAAATTTAATAATATGTTTGCGTCAAAAGTAAATATAGAATTCTTCCAAATTTTTTTGAGCTCAGCTTCTTCAGTTCTTATATATGCAAAAAAGTCTTTTTTCATTTTATTGTGTCATTTGATTTGTCAGGCGGTATAATAGCCACCAACTTGTATATAGGCGTAACTCTACAACTACTTGCAACCACTTATTATCAGTTTTGTCATTGGAAATCAATCAGTAAATTTAGAGGGTGTTGAGTGTATATTGTTTTGCGCGTTTCGCTTTTCAATACTACACAAAAAAGTGGAATTGCCACATCAATTTGTGTTTCCTTGTTAAAACATTATTTGTTTGCATTTTTTCAGTTTGTTTGCGTTTTTAGCCATTTTAGGATTTCTGCCAAAGCGATTGGTGAAAAAGTTTGTTCGATTGCGGCATATTCGTCTGGCGAACCGGTATTGCATTCTTGAAATAAATGATTTAGGTTCGGGAGTTCTTTTGTCGTGACATTTTTATTGCCACCTTTTTCTAAGGCCTTTTTGATGGCTTCTAAATTTTCTTTTGGTGGAACTTGCAAATCTTTCTCCCCGTTAATTGCTAATACAGGACATTTTACCTTCTCTAATACTGGTGCAGGGTTGTGCTTCATAAAATAAAGCATCCAAGGATTTATAATTTGTTTGACTTGCAATTTCACAAAATCGTCATCACTCATTCCTTCGGGCTTTTCGGTATCCGGATTATCTGCTAGACTTTGCTTTATAAAATGAGTTAAGTCACTATCAAGTTGTTCAAGATTGGTTGATTTGTTTACAATGTCAAATACTTTTCGATTGATGCTTTCGGTTTTTTGTAAATCTTCGTCGCTAACTCCTGACGCTTTTCCAATTAATTTTTGTTGCAGCAAAAGTATCTGGTCGCCTTGAATGCCCGGACCCGCTAACAAAACAATAAAAGCGATGTCTTTTGATTTGCTGGCAACCATTGGTGCAATTAATCCACCTTCACTGTGTCCAATTAAACCGATGTACTTTTTATTGATTTCTTTTCTAGTTTTCAAATAGGTAATTGCACTTTCTACATCTGTTGCAAAGTCGGCAGAAGTAGCAGTATTAAAATCCCCTTTCGACAAGGCTGTTCCTCTATCGTCATAACGCAATACTGCAATTCCGTTTTTTGTTAAATAGTCGGCCAGAACAAGAAATGGCTTGTGTCCCATAAGTTCTTCGTCTCTATTTTGAGGACCACTTCCACTGATTAAAATTACCACTGGAAATACGCCTTCTTTCGTTGGTAATGTGAATGTTCCTGCGAAGCTTATTCCCGCTTTTTTATTCTCAAAAGTGACATCTTCTGAATAATAAGAATATGGTTTTGTTGGTTCCTGTGGCCGTACAAGCTTTTCTTTTTCAATGGTTTCCTGTGATAAATTCAATGGAAGGGACTGACCACCTTGTTTAAACGTTCCAACAATAATGTTGTCTTTTCCGAATGTGCCTTCGTATTCAATTTTTGCGTTTGCAATTGTGATTTTTAAGATGGAGTTCTCAAAACTTGTCGTTGTTGTTGGAATTCCATTTGCACCTTGATCAGGACTGTCCATTGTTGAACTAATGCCTTTGTCGGTTTTCGTAATATGAAACACAAGTCTTAATTGTGTTCCTTGAACTTTTAAGACACCATTCCATTGTCCTGTAATATCTTGTCCAAATACGGTCAAAGCGAAAAGACTTGTCACTAAAATAAATGCTATTTTTTTCATTGTTGGTAGATTTTAGTCTTTAAAAGTAATTATTTGAAGCGGATGACTGTTAATAGTAGTTTTTATATCAGCCAGGTGTCCCCGTGTCAAGAACCTTCCAAAGTATTTCATTTTCTAGTTCTATTTTTTCTCCCGTCTTAGGGTCAATAAATACCATTTTTTTTATTAAAACAGTTGTTTGATGTGTCTGGTTGCCATAGAGCTCCGTTGGGTCACTAAATCCGATAATTAATTGTCCACTTTGAGCATGCAACCGTCTTGTCGGATTAGGAATATTGGTGATTATGATGTCAGTACAAATGTTTGAAAGGGTTGCATCCTTGTTGTCAAATACCAATAGTTCTGTTAGTCGTTCTGCGTTTGAACTGTCAATTGTTACGGTATAGCAACTATCAAATTGAATTGGGAAGTTGGGAAATATGCGAATTACATAGCTGTCATTTATGAGTTTGTAAGTTCCTCCTGTGCAACCTATGCTTTGGCCCGTTTTTGTGGTGTCAACCTCAGCAAAGCAAGTAGCAAATGTCTTTTTTGATTTATCGGGCTCACTTGCGGAATTATCCGTGGTGTGGCTTTGATTATTACAACTTGCGAAGGTTAAAATAGTCAGTATGAAAAGAAGTCTATACATTGATCATTAAAATTGCATGGAAGGTTTTGGCAGGAGACGATGTGACGCTTCATCTCGAGCAAGTTTGTGCGCCATATTGCTTACTGCGTGTTATAGCACGTACTATTTAGGTTTAATATTACTGCCTACATCTATCGTCAATTCTATCGTAGAACCTACAATTAATTTTCCGTTTGTTTTTTTCTGATTGTGTTCAAAAGTGATTTTATACTCACCATGCTCCAGTTTTCCTAAGTCAATGTAGCACGTTGCTGGCGCAAAAACTGTTAATCCTTCTTCAGGGGCATTAATATTTCCGAACTTAATGTAAACTTCATTTTTACTCACTTCTGCGCAATAGGTAATTTCATATCCAGTAGTAGGGTACATTCCTTCTGATTTTGCGCCTAATACAATTTTATCATTTACTACACCAGCAGAAACAATTAAATTAATAGAATAAGGATCCATATTTTGGGCCTCAGCCTTATTAAATGAGACAATAAGAAAAAAAACAACGGCTAAATACAAAATGCTTTTCATAGGAATACTTTTTAGTTAAACGTCTTTCAGGGAGTTATGATGCCCTGGGCTATTTGCTGTAACGGTTTGGCGCTTGGCGCAGTGGCAGATTTCGGAGCACAAAACTGTCAATACACCACAAAAGTTGATGCGAGGTAGAATGTTCAATTAACCACTTCACCCGCCATTGAGCCAAACGCCTGTTAGCGGTAGTTTTTTATTTTCTCACCAATATAGTTTAACGCTTTGTCGTATGTTTCAATTCCGTGTCCTACGTTATTGTAAATTTTTGTCTCCTTCAAAGTCTTAATTTGCCTTTGTGCATTATCAACTGATTTTTGATAAGGAAATAATAGGTCTTTGTCTCCAACAAGCAAATATGTTTCAGCTTTTACATCTTCAAGTTGTTTGTCCATATAATAAGGTTTTTGTGTCTTGTCCTTATATCGGCTAATCGCAAAAACTTCATAGTCAACAAGCATTTTTTCTGAAAAGTCAGATAACTTATGATTTGGTTTAGAAAAAACTGCCTTATCAAGAAATTTCCTGACGTTTTTTTCATTTGGTTTTATTAAAGGAAGAATGTTATAATATAGATTTTTAAGTGTCAATGAAAAAGGTTGTAAACAACCGGGATTTAATAAAAAGGTGGCTTTTATTTTTTCCGGTTTTACAATTCCAAGTTTCATACAAATAAGTCCGCCAAAAGAGGCGCCGGCAATAAATGCGGTTTCAATTTTGAGCTTTTCGAAAACTTCAGCTGCCCATAATCCATAGTCTAAGGATTTAATGTCTGGTGTCGAACCGTCACTTAAATTTGGAAGACCGTTTGTCTCTACCATAAAAATTCTCATTTTATGATTTAAGTTATCAAGACCTTTATCAAAATCCCAAATCAAAGAAGTTGTTCTTGCTCCTGGAAAAACAACAAGTGTATCTAATTTTTCGTCATTTGTATTTAGGCCCCAAATATGTGTCTTACCAAGTGAAGTTCTAATCTCATAACGTTCATATTGTCTGTTATTAAATTTTTCTAGTTGTTTTACCCAATTTTCAAAATAGATTAGATCTTTTGTTTCTTCTTTAAAATTTGATTTACTATATATTTTCATTTCTAAATTTTAATTGTTCAAGATTGTTAATAAAGTCCGTGTCTGAAAAAACTCAAAACATAAACCTCAAGTTTACAATACTTAAAATATTTGTTGCAAAAGTCTTAAATGTTCGGAAATCAAATGTTTGTTTAGACCAACATTATATTTTTACCGTGTTAAACAATTTACTAAAATTTGTTGGGTTAATTCCCAAATAAGACGCAATGTACTTGTGTGGCACAAGTTGAAGTAGATGAGGGCTGTGCTTACAAAATGCTTTGTAACGCTCTTCAATCGTCAAACTGAGAAGTTCAATGTGTCTATTAATAACACTTGCCAAAACAACTTCCGTCATTCGTCTAAAAAGTCGTTCAATTTGCTGGGATTGGTCAAATAGTTTTTGAAGTTCTTCAAAAGTGATATAGTCAAATTCACTATCTGTAAGACAAGTTAGAAAGTATTTTGACGGGACTTGAAACAAAAATGACTCGGCAATTGCACAAAATTTTGGTGAATATGCAAAAGCTAATACGTGTGTCTTATTATCTGTGTCAAAGTATGCCATTTGAACACCGCTTTTTACAAAGTAAAGTTCTCGTTGTGTTTGTCCTGCAACTGTTATAAAGTCACCCTTTTTAAAGGTTTTTGTTTTTAGGTTTTTTGTCAATAAAACATAGTCAGCCGTGCCAAGGACGTGAAAAAGTTTAAAGTATTCATATCGTTCCATTCTTTGATGTATAGTTGTCTTTTTAAAATTACCGCTAACGATCAGCGCTTGGCGCCGTTTTTCTGTGTTGCGCCTGCGGCAGAAAAATGGCGCTAAGCGCAAGTTATGCGTGTTTTTTAATATGCTAATATACAAAACAGAACAGTCGCCACCAGTACGTCACATGCTTGAAATGCAAATAATTTCAATAACTCGAATGGTTCTTATACTTCGTATAGGCGCTGGTCGAGCTATTGATGACGAGCAATCATTTAAATCTCCTCAACACACTCAGTTAGCTACTAAAACTTGACTTTGTCATTTTTATGTGCTAACTTCAGTAAAGTCTGTCTGACGTATCACGTCTCAAACATGCTCCTCTCGAGCAATGCTTGGAACGGTTTATCCGTAACAGACTTTATCCAAAATGCTACTCCCGTAGCTTTTGTTGTGTTGATCCATTTTAAATGTAATCGTCAATTATTGCTTTTCAAGCCATGGGGCGGGTGTGCGATTGCGCATAACTTGTATATAGGCGCAACTCCATAACTACTTACAACCACTTATTATCAGTTTTGTTATTGAAAATCAATCGAAAAGATTTAGAGAGGTCTTCAGTAGATCGTGTTTTGCGCGTTTCGCTATTCCAATACTACTTAAAAAAACGAAACGAACCAGTTGATTTCACAAATTTGTCCACAAAAAAAGTGGAACTGCCGCAACAATTCCACTTGAATATGTTTCATTCTCCTGTCTTTCTCGATACTTCCGTCTTGTCAGTTCGAGTGTACCGACATTTCAGTCGGGATGTATCGAGAACACATGACGGAATCCCGATTACTATCGGGACGAAATGACAGGGGACGTTTTACTTTTGATAAAACGGCATCTTAACCACTTTCGCTAAAACTCCTTTATCTCTAATTTCAATAAAAATTTCACTATCAGCTGCAGCGAATTCGGTATTCACGTAACCCATTCCAATTGCTTTTTTTACACTCGGACCTTGAGTTCCAGAAGTTACTCTTCCAATCACAGTTCCGTTTGCATCCAAAATGCGATAGTCATGACGCGGAATTCCACGATCAATCATTTCGAAGCCAACTAGTTTTTTGGAAACACCTGCTTCTTTTTCTGCTTTCAATTTTTCAGCATCCACAAAGTCTTTGGTGAATTTGGTAATCCATCCCAATCCTGCTTCAAGCGGAGAAGTCGTGTCGTCAATGTCATTTCCGTATAAGCAGAATCCCATTTCCAAACGCAAGGTATCGCGAGCAGCCAAACCAATTGGTTTAATTCCGAATGCAGCACCAGCTTCAAACACTTTGTCCCAAACTTGTTTCACTTCTGAATTCTTGCAATAGATTTCAAAACCTCCCGAACCTGTGTAACCTGTAGCCGAAATGATTACATGTTCGATTCCAGCAAATGGACCTACTTCGAAGTGGTAGTATTTGATAGCGGATAAATCTACAGAAGTCAATGATTGCATCGCTTCAACTGCTTTCGGACCTTGAATTGCCAATAACGAATAATCGTCAGAAAGATTTCTCATTGATACATTCTTCGTATTGTGCGAAGAAATCCAATCCCAATCTTTATCAATGTTCGAAGCATTGACAACCAACAAATATTCTTCTTCTTTGATTCGGTAAACGATTAAATCATCTACTAGGCCACCTTTTCCGTTTGGAAGACACGAATATTGCGCGCGACCAATCGTTAGAGTAGAAGCATCATTTGTAGTAACTCGTTGAATTAAATCCAATGCATCTGGACCAGAAATTAAAAACTCCCCCATGTGAGAAACATCAAAAACTCCAACTGCATTTCGAACAGTTTCGTGTTCTGCAATTACACCTTCGTATTGAACTGGCATATTGTATCCAGCAAATGGAACCATTTTCGCTCCCAAAGCTTCATGAACTTGGGAAAGGGCAGTATTTTTCATGTTGTTTACTATTTGGATTGTAAAAGTAATTATTCCTATTTAATAGAACTTGAAATAGGTAATAATCTGAGAATTCTATTTCAGATTATTGACTAATTAATTTAGAACCATGATATGGACAAAACTCATAATTTGCGGGAAAGGTTTCGCCGTCGTTAGAACATTTAGAATCCTTATAAAAGCAAGACAAAGGCAAGTGATAGATTCCTTTGTTTGCACCAATTCCAAGGGTGAAATCTAGGTCTGAAAAAGGCGTCAGAATATTTTCTCCCGCATTGTCGGTAATGTCAAAGTAAAAAACACAAATTCCAGCACCCAAAGCACCTAGCATTTGCTCAAACATAGGTTTGATGTGTCCGGATAACATGTTTAATTCATCACTTAATTTCTCGGCGCTGATTGGTTTGTATGTTTTTCCATTTTGTGTGATGGATATATTACTGCGAATATATTTTTCATCTTTTGCTTCAAATTGATTTGAGGTTGGATTCATTTTGCCAGTCACTCCGAGAACCATTGTTTTATTTCCTAGAATTTCTTGGAAGATGGAAACCATTTCAGGAGTTATTTGCTTGGGGTCTTTTGCAGATGCAACTTCAAAATAATTAATAGGAAACCAGTATAATATGGTAATATCACCATTTTCCATTTTAGAAAAAGTGATTTCTTTGATTAATCGAGTTTGATCAATTTCTTTTGAAGGAAGCTTGTTTTGCCCAATTGATACAATGGAAAATAAGAAGGTAATAGAAAGTAAAAATGATTTCATGGGTGTAATTTGAACCCGAAAATACGAATTATTTAAATGTTCATTCAGGGAAAAATAACAGCTTAAATCTAAAATAGATTCACTGAGACCAAATTAAAAGAAATGATTCTGATTAGTTTTTAGCAAGTTTTGAAAAGCGTAGAACAAAATCTTTTTCTTGCGCATTTTCTTGCTCGAAAGTACCTGTGCGTAAGGTTGCAATGGATTTATCCATGAAGTAATAATTCTCCAAGATAGGTTTCACACATTCATAAATTTGTTCTGAATCTTCTCCAATAAAGAATAAATAACCATCTCCAAAGTCCAATGAAATCTCATGACCGTTATAGCTCCCAATTTCAGATTCGATCAATCGCAACCTCAATTCATTTTCCAAATGATTTAATTCTGAAAGATCTTCAATACCATAGAAAAATTGAATGATCACTAAATGATTCGAGCTCTCTTTTTGATTACTCAATACAGGTGCTTCGGGTGTTTTTTTTACTTTGAATAAGTCTAATAATTTCATGGCTATCAATTATTTATATAGAAATATACCGCTTTTTAAATAGAAAAATTAGTTGAAATTAAAATTTAACACAAAATAAAATTGGATGGCAGAAGAATCTATGAAACGAATAAATACATAAAAAGACTCCTTTTTTGAATTAAAATTCTTTTTTTATAAGAATATTGAAATTAAATAGGGGGTGTTTATAAAATTTTATACTTTTTATTCGATTACCCCCTTCAAAAAGTGTAAGTTTGTCAAAAATTTTGAATTTATGGCAACAAAACGGTTACAAGCGTATCAGGATGTACTCAATCGTACACCAAAACACATCGATTACGATGGAAAAGTTTCTGATTTATTTGGAAAGAATGTATTTCATGCAGAAGTAATGCGGGAATACCTTCCATCTGATGCATACAAATCGATGATGGAGTCTATTCAAAATGGAACGCGTTTGGATCGTAAAATGGCTGATCAAGTTGCTTCAGCAATGAAAGATTGGGCATTAACAAAAGGGGCCACACATTATACACACTGGTTTCAACCATTAACTGGAACAACTGCAGAAAAACACGATGCATTCTTCAAGCCTGTTGGACCAGGTCGCGCAATTGAGCGTTTTGATGGTGAATTGTTGGTTCAACAAGAGCCAGATGCTTCTTCTTTCCCAAATGGAGGAATTCGCAATACATTCGAGGCTCGTGGTTATACAGCTTGGGATCCTTCATCACCTGCTTTCGTAATCGGGAAAACGCTGTGTATTCCTACAATTATGATCTCCTACACTGGTGAATCCTTGGATTATAAAATGCCATTATTAAAAGCTTTACATGCAGTAGATAAAGCTGCTGTGGAGGTTTGCCAATATTTTGATAAAAACGTTACAAAAGTAAATGCAACGCTTGGTTGGGAACAAGAATACTTTTTGGTCGATCAAGCTTTGTTTAATTGTCGTCCAGATTTAATGATGACGGGTCGCGCATTATTTGGTCATGCTCCTGCAAAAGGACAACAATTAGAAGATCATTATTTCGGTTCTATTCCTGAGCGAGTGACTGCTTTCATGCGTGAGTTTGAAACCGAAGCAATTTTGTTAGGGATTCCAGTTACAACTCGTCACAATGAGGTTGCTCCAAATCAGTTTGAGTGTGCGCCTATTTTTGAAGAATGTAACTTAGCAAATGACCACAACATGTTATTGATGGATTTGTTGGAGAAAATTGCGCGTAAGCATGATTTCCGTGTGTTGTTGCATGAAAAACCATTTGCTGGTGTCAACGGATCTGGAAAGCACAACAACTGGTCTTTGTCAACGGATACAGGAGTGAACTTGTTGCAACCAGGTAAAAATCCAAAAACAAACTTACAGTTCTTAACTTTCTTCGTGAATACGATTAAAGCAATTCACGATAACGATGATTTGTTGCGTGCGTGTATTGCTTCAGCAAATAACGATCACCGTTTAGGTGCAAACGAAGCTCCTCCAGCAATTATTTCTACGTTTATCGGTTCTCAATTGTCGGGAATGTTGGATGAGTTGGAGCAAAATGTGAAAGCTGGAAAAATGACTCCAGAAGAAAAAACAGAGTTGAAATTGAATATCGGTAAGATTCCTCAAATTATGTTGGATAATACAGATAGAAATAGAACTTCTCCGTTTGCCTTTACAGGAAATAAATTCGAATTCCGTGCAGTAGGTTCTTCTGCAAACTGCGCTTCTGCAATGATTGTTTTGAATACCATTATGGCGAAACAATTACAATTGTTCAAAGTGAGTGTAGATGCTCGTATTGAAAAAGGCGAAGCGAAGGACGAAGCGATTTTGAAAGAACTTCAAATCTTAATCAAAGAATCCAAGCGGATTCGTTTCGAAGGAAATGGATACGGAGATGAGTGGGTAAAGGAAGCTAAAAAAAGAGGTTTGAACAACTTCAAAGATACTCCACGAGCATTGAAAGCTTGGGGAGATAAGAAATTTATTCAATTATTTGATGAAATGGGGGTTTTGACTCCACGTGAATTAGAAGCTCGTCAGGAAATTGAATACGACAGTTACACCATGAAAATTCAGATTGAAGCACGTTTGATGGGTGACTTGGTTCAAACACATATTTTACCAGCGGTAATTGAGTACCAAAATCGTTTGCTTACAAATATTCAAGGAATCATGAATGCCTTGGGTGAAAAGGCTGGAAAAGATGCCGCTAAAGCTCAAATTGAATTGGTTACGAAGATTTCTACGCACTTGAATACCATGAAAGCAACGTGTGATACCATGCTTCAAGCTCGGAAAGATGCCAATAAAATTGAGCATGCAGAAGAGAAATCAATTGCATATTGTGATAAGGTAAAAGTTTATTTTGACGAAATCCGTTACCACGCAGATAAATTAGAGTTATTGGTAGACGATGAGTTATGGCCATTGCCAAAATTCAGAGAAATGTTATTTACGCGTTAGTAAAATTCAATTTAGATTTAACCCTGGTTCTGTATTCAGGATCGGGGTTTTCTTTTAACCACATAGAACACATAAGCTGTGATGACTTTTTGTGTATACTGCTTGCACAGGCAATAAGGGTAAAACTATGTGGTCTATGAATCTATGTGGTTCAAATCCTGTACCTTTGTTGTTGAGATGAAACAATTCGATATTCCCTCCATATTTCGTTCGCCGATTATATCGAAAGTAAAGGCATTTCGTAAAAATCAAGATCCGAGAAAAAAGGATTTTTCACCCACAGTTTTGGATTTTGGTAATACTCAGTTATACATTGCACGACATTTTGGATTTTGTTATGGAGTTGAGAATGCCATTGAAATTGCTTATCGCGCTGTGGATGAAAACCAAGGGAAACGCATTTTCTTATTGAGTCAGATGATTCACAATCCAACCGTTAATGAAGATTTGACCAAACACGGGATTGAATTCATCCAAGATACTGCTGGAAAACAATTGATTCCTTGGGATGAGTTGAATTCGAATGATGTGGTGATTATTCCAGCATTTGGAACAACACTTGAAATAGAGCAAGTATTGAAGGATAGAGGAGTTTCTACTGAAAAGTATAACACAACTTGTCCGTTTGTGGAGAAGGTTTGGAATCGGGCTGAAAAATTAGGCACAGAAAATCATACGCTGGTTATTCACGGTAAATATGACCACGAAGAAACTCGGGCAACTTTTTCACATACCGCTTTAAATTCGGAAGCGGTTATTGTTAAGAACATGGAAGAAGCTGGTTTTTTGGCTAAATGTATTACTGGAGAAGCTTCAAAGGAGGAGTTTTACAACTTTTTTAAAGGAAAACATACTCCCAGTTTCAATCCAGAGATTCACTTAAGCAAGATTGGAGTGATTAATCAAACAACCATGTTGGCAAGCGAGACTCAGGAAATAGCTGAATTCTTAAAGAGGGTTACCGAAGATTTTGCTCAAAAAACAAAGGTGGACAAAACTTTTGCGGATACACGTGACACGCTTTGTTATGCAACAAATGACAATCAAAGTGCTACGGAAGCATTAATGAATGAATCATTGGATTTTGCGATTGTCGTTGGTGGATATAATAGTTCTAATACGACTCATTTAGTGGAATTATTGGAGCAAAAATGCCCAACTTATTTTATCAAGGATGAATCGGAAATTTTGACTGAAAAATCAATTCAGAGTTTTAATATTCATACCCATCAATTGGAAGCGATTGAAAATTGGATAAAAGGAAGTAAGATTGGAATTACCTCAGGAGCTTCTTGTCCCGATTCGATTATTGACAGTGTGATTTCGAAAATAATGGAACTTACCAACAGTGAGAAATCGATTGATGAAGTGATTGATTCATTGAGTTAGAAAATACTGAAACAAAAAAATCCCCTGACTCATCATCAGGGGATTTTTTATATGGAAGAATTCCGATATTAGTTTTTAACGAAGTTTCCAGTGTTTACTTTACCAGAAACGCTAGTTACTTGGTAAATGTACATTCCAGCATTTAAAAGCTCAACATTGATGTTTTTTGCAGAACTTGAAGTAGCTACAATTTTACCATCAGTAGTCATAACGCTAATAGTTGCAACCTCTTCTTTAGAATCGATATTCAATACAGTTGTTGCAGGGTTTGGATATACAAATACATTTGAAACTTCAGATTCCTCTAAGCTAGCTGTACTAACGAAAGCAACGAAAGAAAGATCATCTACTTCTAAAATAGAGTTATCTTGTGGAGCCAATGAATTTGTTAATACATCACCTTTAGAAGAACTAATTGTAATTTGAATAGTATCTGGAGTACCAATCCATTGAATTGGAGAATTTGTTACAGTAGTCCAGTTTGCAGCATTTGCATTAATAACTTTTACTCCTTGTCCAACAACAGTTCTAGATGAACCATTCCATTTTGTACCTTGAATAAATACGACTGCACTGTCCATATTTTGACGTGCATACGTGTATTTGAAAGATACAGAAGTTGGTTTTGCAGTAGTAGCAATTGTTTGAACAATTGTCCCACCATAAACAGCATCAAATTGAGGATTCGTAGAACCAGCTCTGGTAACAGAAGTCAATTTCACATAAGAAGTTCCTTGTGGAGCACCAGTTGTTCCTTGAATACAAGGTGTTGCTGCAACTCCATTAGCTTGACAAGTTCCTCCAAGAGCGGGATTTGCAAGTATATTTACTGGAGCGCCGTTGTACCAAGTCCAAGAAGCTGGAGAACCTGTTGCCCAAGTTTCAAATCCTAAGTTAGCTTGTGCATTAGCACTCATTGAAGCAACTAATAATGTTGCAGAAAGTAAAAGTTTTTTCATAGTATTTTTTATAAAATTCAATGCTAATATAATTCAAAAAAATTGAATGATGCAATTTCAATAAGAATGAAAATGAATTTATTATTAGCATTCCATTGTTAATACATAAAAATGTGTTTTTATTTGAATCGGTGAAATTTGAAAAAGTTTGCTTATTTTCAACTTTAAATCGTAAAAAAAGGTGGAGCGCCTAATTAATATTCTCATCATTGATGAAAAAGAGTCTGATCAACTGGCACTGAAGGAAATCCTTGGTGGCGGTGGAAATATCTTATTGTTTTGTGATTCGATCGCAGATGCACATGTTATTTTGAATAGACGTGAAGTGGGAATTATTTTAATCAACGTAGATAGCCCTAATTTTTCTTCGATGGAAGATTTTAAGGAGTTACTTCAAAAATATGCGACTCATACCCATTATTCAATTATTATCACCGAAAATACGCGAACGGGATCTAAATTATTGAAAGGATTTAATTCAGGAGCGGTTGATTTTATTACTAAACCATTCAATCCTTTATTGATTCAGGCGAAATTGGATGTTTACAAGACTCTTTATTATAAAGACCAACGAATTGCTCAGCTATTGGGGAATATTCTTCCAGGAAATGTGCTGGATGATTTAAATCAATTTGGTAAGTTTTCTCCTAAAAGAGTAGATAAAGGAGTTGTTTTGTTTACGGATTTTGTGGATTTCTCGATGAAATCAAAAACGATTAAACCAATCAAACTAGTTAAGCGTTTGGAGTATTATTTTACGGCTTTTGACGAAATAGTAGAAAGATACCAACTGGAAAAAATCAAAACAATCGGAGATGCCTACATGGCAATCGCGGGGGTGAATGAAGACAATGCCCAACCAATATTGAGGGCTTGCATGGCTGCACTGGAAATGCGCAATTTTATTCGAAATGAGAAAGAATTGGCTAAAGCCATGAAAAAAGATTATTGGGAAATTCGAATTGGTTTGCATGCAGGACCTTTAGTTGCTGGGATAATTGGATCCAAACGTTATTCTTTTGATGTTTGGGGGGATACGGTGAATATTGCGGCGAGAGCTCAACAATTTAGCGGAATCGATCAAATTACGATTACTCAAGCGATTCAAGATGAATGCGTAAATTATTTTGAAACCAAGAATTTGGGTAATGTTCCTATTAAGAAACGAGGAGGAACGATGGAAACTTTCGAATTGGAATCCTTGAAATCTGAATATAGTTTATACGCAAATGGAAAAGTTCCCTCCGTTGATTTGAGAATTTTATGTCAAATTGCTACTGTGGATTTTGAACACATGCGAAGTGATGTTTTGAATAAACTCAAATCCATGTTGCCTGATGAAGTCATTTACCATGATTTAGGGCATACACTAAACGTGGAGAAAGCAGCAATCCGATTAGGAAAGTTGGAGGGACTACATGAAGATGAAATGCTTTTATTAAGAACTGCTGCTCTGTTTCATGATACGGGTTTTATTTTTACATATCACCAAAATGAATTACACGGAGTTCGATTAATGGAGCAAATGCTTCCAAAATATGGTTTTACTGCAGATCAGATTCAGCAAATTCGAGAAATGATTTTAGCAACGGCCTTGGATATTAAACCCGTTGGATTATTGCAAGAAATTTTGTGTGATGCAGACCACGATTATTTAGGAAGAGCTGACTATTACGTTGTTTTCTCAAAGCTTCGCGATGAGATGATTGCCTATGGCGAAGATTTATCGGAAGAAGGTTGGATCCAAATGCAGATTCAATTTTTAGAGAATACACATCAGTTTTATACAATTACTGCGTTGAATATTCGACAAAAAGGAAAAATGAATCGATTGGCTGAACTAAAAGTAGCGTTGGGTGAATTGCAAAATCAGCAAGTTTGAAACAAGTTAAAATAGTTGAATGGAATCTTTTATTTGAACTCTTGAACCATTTTAAACCTTTTGAACTTCTTTAGAAACTCGGCTCAATCAAACTCAGTAAATCATTTGTCGATATAGCAGGCTTATAATCTTTTGTTGCTTTCGCTGTATTTCCGTATGGATTTAAATCTGCATCGATACCAGCTCTCGATAAGCTTTCCAATTGATCTTCGTTAGAAGCAGTTTTTTCTTTTTTATCAGAAAGATTACTCAAAAAGTATTTTCCATCATTCCTCTTATTTGAGCTTTTGTAACTTGAAGCTACGGGGCTAGGGGAAGCAAAATCGTAAGACTCTGCTGATTTTGAGTCACTAGGAGCTTCGTCATCAGAAACGATTGATTTATCTTTCAAATTTTCGCCTGTTGAAATAGTTGAAGCGGCCGTAATTTTCGTTGCAGATCCTTCATTTATTGGGAACTTCTTTTTCGGTTCAGCCTCTTCTTTGTGTACTTGTAATGATGAGTCATTGCTAGCAGTTACTTTTGAATTTTCAGTCGCAGCCAGTTCATTTTCAGAATTTGAAATCCAAATGGTAAGAACTCCTGCAGATACAACGAGTAATGCCGCTACACGAAACCATGCTCTGTTGTATAAAGGAACAATTTTTGGTTCAGTTACTTCATTCGTAGCACTCCAGTTTTGACTAATTCCAGGGTGCTTTGCTTGAAAAACCGAATTCAAGCTTGATTTTATGGAACTGGAAACTTCCTCGCGAGATGAAATTGCAAGTGAATCTATTCCTGCATAAAATGATTTCATTTCATTGTAATCTTCTTCAGAAGACACTAATTCTTGAACAACTTCTAATTCCTGAGAAGTTAAATCGTTGTATGCTTTTGTCTGTATAATTTCGTCGAACGTATTCATAATCATTTTATATGTTCTGGTTGGTATTCTTTTAATCCTTGAGCTAAATATTTGGTTGCATAAAATAGTCTGGATTTGATAGTTCCTTCGCTAATTTCCAGTGCATCGGCAATTTCTTTGATCGATAAACCATCGAAGTGCCTCATTTCAAATACTTCTCGGTGTTTGTCCTCTAATTGAGTGACTTGATAATTATATGCTTCTTTGAAAAGTGCATGATGCACTTGATTTTCTGTATTTTTATTGACATCTGTAACGGCATAGCTGCTATCCAATCCATTACTAGTATTTTTACGAATTTCTTGCTTTTTGTATTCGTTTTTACACATATTGTTGGCCACCGAATACATCCAAGTTTTGAACGATCTATTGGTATCGAAAAGTTCCGGACGATGAATGACTTTCGTGAAGAAATCATGGACAAAATCTTCTGATTTTTCACGATCTCGCCAAAGCATCCGCATGAAATACGAAAGTAGGGCAGATGAATAACGCCCATAAAGCTTGTCAAAAGCTCGTTGATCGCCTCCTGCCATTGCAATAACCAACTGCTCATCGGTCATTTGGTCGTATTCCTTTTTAATCATTCGCATCAGCGCTTAATTTTTGAAAGTTGACCAGTTTTGCGTGCTCTCGTAGCAACACTCAGGATTAGTTGATTTGTATTTTTTACCTCTTCCGTTTTATTGTACTCTTCGTAAAGTCGAGCAATACTTATGAGAGTGGGTAAATAATTCGCTGACAGAGCATCTGATTGTTGGTCTTTTGAAACCCCCATTTCGTGTTTCTTCCAGACTTTTTCAAAGAGAGAAATATTCCAAGCATTGTAGTCTAGTGAGGTTTGATTATAAGCAAAAGTTAAACCAACTGTTGTCAATGAGGAGCTCATTCCTTGAAAATACTCTTTTGGAAATGACATCGAAAGGTAAATGTTTTTTGTTGTATTGAGTGCACAGAAGTTTTGAACGAAAGCAGTATCAACGAAAGTTGTGTTAGGCATCACGAAACCTTTTGCTTCTAAACGGTCTTGATATGCTGAACTTTGCATCAAATCCACTGAAATCAATTCAATATCGTCGCGACCAAGTGTGTTCCGTTGATAATTAGCGGGAATTAATTCGGTGTAACCGTGTAGAAGTAATGTTCCATTTGCTGGAATTGAATTCACCAAATCTGACGTGTAATTAAGTAAACCTCCCGTTATTTTATTCTGAGTAATCATTTGCATTGTCACACTATCAGCTAATTCTTGATTATCAACAGCAATACCAAAAACTGCTAATTCTTGTTGCACCTCTGTTTTGGTAGGATTTAACTTTGCTGCCTGTTCTAATTCATTGAATTGATTGGGATTGTACTTACTGATAAGATAGGTGTAAAAATGCTTTTCAAAACTGCTAGGAAGTATTTCTTTATACAGATTTGCGCTTTTCACCATGGATGAGAATTCCAAGTTATTTGGACTTCTTCGGTATAATTGATGTTTAGAATTGGAGTAATTGGTTTCGAATTGAAATTGAGCAGTTTTTAATAATTGAGAGGAGTTATTCGAATCTTTTAATTCGCTTTTTTCAGCTTCTTCCAGCTGATCTGCTTTTAAGGATTTGGCTTTCTTTTCAGACCTTACACTTTTAGATTGAATTTGAATTTCTTCGTACTGAATTTTTGTAGTAGTATCTTGAACTGCTGGAGAAATCTGTTGGTTGTTGGTATTTGAATTTTTGGTGTTTGAATTATTATACACATTTTCTTGTGACTGGGCTTTCGTAGCTACAGAAACAAAAAAGAGAATAATAAGAAGTGTAAATTGGCGCATAAAGCAATTTTTATCTGTAGTACAATCAGATTAAAATTAGGTTCAAAAAATGAAAGAAAAAAATTTACTAAGAATTAGAATCTGCTGCGAACAAGAATTTGTTGGGAGAAACTAAGTTTGTTTTAACAGCGTAAATCACAATTCCGGCAGTATTTTTTACACCCAATTTTGCCATGATATTCTTACGATGTGTATTAATTGTGTGATTACTTAAGCAAAGTGAATCGGCAATCATAATATTGGTCAAGCCTTCCGAAATCATGGTGATTATTTCTGTTTCGCGCTCACTCAAAGTAATTGGTTCACAGCTAAATGATTCGAAATCAATATCATTTACATCAATAGACGCATCGCGAATAGTTTCTAAAATTTGCCCGCAGAAGAATTTATTTCCTCTCCAAGTTTCACGAATAGAATCAATGATTTCAGAACTGTCGCAATCTTTTTTGATGTAGCTTTTCACGCCAGAACGCAGTGCATTTACCAAGGTTTGAGCAGATTGCTCGGGTGTAATTGCAACAACGCTTAAATCGGGTTTTTTCTGAAGAATTTGAGGAATTACATCGATAGAAAATCCTTTCGAGGTATAATCAACCAAAATAATATTTGCATCAAAAGCTTTGTTGAGTGCAATGAGTTCTTCATTGTTTCTAGCTTCTCCGACTATTTGAATATTTCGCTCCGTAGATAACAGCGTACGCAAACCAATGCGTATAATTTCATTACTGTCGGCTAAAATGAGCTTCATTATTTAGATTAATTTTAAACAAGACAAAAGTAAGGAAAAAATTAGAGCATTAACTACTTCTTAAAGTAAAACTTTTTCTTGTTTAATTCTCAATGAAATTCATCTGAAAATGTATGAAAACTCTCTTGCAGGAGCGGGAGAGTTTTAAAGGGTACTTTCTTTAATGCAAAAGTGTCGTTTTGAATAATCAATTGATTGTTGTTCCATTTACAGGAAAGCTGTCCATCCAATGTGATGTATTGGTTTGAATGATGTGTATCCAATTTGTAGTCTTTCAATTCATCATTCCAAGATTGAAGAATGAGGTAGTTGTTTCGGTGAATGAATAGATGCTTTATTTCTCTGTTGCCTATAACCTTGTATGCTCCGTGATGGGCTAGACGTGGAAACTGGTCATCATTGATATTCTTGCTAATGAGTGTTGGGATGATACTTTCAAGAATAACCAAACCAGTAAATAAATACTTGATTGCTTGGTGTGAACGAGAATTTTTCTCCAAAACAGGAGTTGCTGAAAATCCAAAAATTGCTCTCCAATTCTGATAAAAACAACTGCTGTAAACGATACTGAAAACAAGTAATGAACCAGCCAATAGTTTCACTGAAATATCGAAGGAAAAATTAATAAGTACAATTTGTCCGAAAATAGCAATAGCGAGCAAGGATGCCAAGAATTGGGTTCGCTTGAAGAAGAACAAAATGGCAGCAAGTATTTCAATGAATCCCAAGGCAAATGTGTAAGAATAAGAGCTTCCAACTAAAGACCAATAAGCAATGTCTTTGGATAATTTCCCAAATGGGGTGTAAAGTGTATTCGGTTCGGGCATGTAAAACTGAGTCTTGGTGATTTTATCCCAACCGTATTTGAAAAGGAAGAAAAACAGAATACTAGCGAGAAGGGTTTTTAGTAATTCGTTGGAATTCAGTTTCCATTTCGAACACAGCCAATGGATAATCGGAGATGAAAGAACTCCTAAAAGAAGACTCAAAGCAATGAGTACATAAGTTCCGTAAGTATCTGTTTCAAAAATCAATTCTTCATCCATGCTCTTTAGTAAGCTTAAGAAAGGTTTTTGAATGAGTTTGAAGAACCAATCGAAAAGCGTGTAATCGAATGGAAGTAGAAGAATCCACCAAGTAGCGATTCCAATGAAGCTTAATTTGAGATGTTCACTCATCGAGCAACTCTTGGTGTAAGTATTCTGTTGAAAGTGCGCATCAAGAGTAATCCTCCGCCAGTTACTAAAAAGATAAACAGAATAGCACTCTTTTTTTTCTTCTTTTTTGGCGCAATTTCTTCTGTTGGTTCGGCTTGGATTTCACTGGGAGTTAGCTCATCGATTCTTTTGGTATCGTATCCTGGAGACTTTTGTTTGACCGATTTTGGAGATTTTTTAAAATTGATATAATCTACATCTGAATGATAATAATTGTCTTTTTTAATCGAATCAATATCTAGGTTGTAGTTTGCATAAACTGGATTTTTACAGACGGTATCGTAGGAATAATAGCCATTGTAATGGTCGTTTACTTCGATGCTGGTGCTATCGTTTAAACGAATTACCTGAACCAAACGAGGAGAAGGAATTCCAAAATTAGTAGAAGGCTCCGTAAAGAAATCAACAGCCTTTCCTGAATGACTTTTGTGTGCAATGATTGCTGTTTGAGAAGTTGCAGAAAGAATAAAACCCGCAAAAAGAAATGTAAGCATTCGGCCCAACGTAGGTAAGCGATGCATCGCGTACCTCTTGAAAGTTGTAAGTATCATAAATATTATTTAAGCGATTGATTTTATGATTTTTGAATGGCTGAATAAACGCATCAAAAGCATTCCGCCACCAGTAATTCCGAATAAGAAGAGTAAATAGGATTTTTTCTTCTTTTTAACAGGAGTTGATTCCTGCTTGATTTGTTTTTGGGATTCTAGTTGTTGTTTTTCGAGAAGTTCTTGTTGCTGTAATTCAAGTTTGTAACTTTCCTCCTGTTCTTTCTTTCGAATGGAATCCTTGTACTTATACTCAAAAATGACAGTAGAATATCGGTTTTGGTTCGATAAAGTATCGACTCTAATCACTTTTTGATTATCCAGAACTTGAAATACTATAACTGAATCATTCAAGGCTTTGAAGTTTTCTGATTTGTAGAGTTGTGGTGGTTGTGATTGTGGATCGAATTTCATTTCAATTGCTCCGAAATTACTGCTAGTTGCAAGTGTATAGGAGCTTAAAGTTCCCGAATGACTTTTATGTGCTATCAATGGAGTTTGAGAGTTGCCGATGAAAATAGATGATGCAAAAGCAAGTGTAAGAATGAGTTTCATTTGTTGTTGTTTGAGAAGGAATACACTTACATCTCAATTTGGTTCAAATGAATATTCCCTTTTTGTGGGTACGCGATTAATCGCGTGCCATAATTTGTCTACTATCTATTACAAAAAAACTCCCGGTTGCCGCCGAGAGTTCCGTTGCATTCTTACAACCTTGTTTTGTGTATATTTCCCTTTACACAAAGAGTAAATTCACAGAATTAGAAAAGTAACAGTTGAAAGTCATCAAATGATGTTGTGAAGGTTAGTTTTTGTTCAAAATGATCACCGCTCTTCGATTCATAAAATCCAAATCGGGTTCAGTGATTCGTTCCTTTGATTTGGAGCCTTTACCTTCTGTCTGGATATCCCGGGCATCTACCTTTTTTTCGTTGATCAGATAATTTCGAATAAATTTAGCACGGTCTTTTGACAGTTTAAGGTTGCTTTCCTCCGAACCATGGGAATCTGAATAAGCGTTGATTTTAAAACTGGAACCTTTATGGTTGAAGTATTGATTGACCAAATCATCGATCTCCTGATAGAAACTTAAATTGATACTCCATTTTTTGTAGGGGAAAAACACCAAAACAGCACCTTCCTGATGTAAAAACTTTTTCAGAAAGTAATTGTCCCTGAAGTCTTGATATTGCTCATCCGTATATGTTGTTTTTGAAGTTGTTTCACCATATTTCTCAACAATGAAATTCCGGTCGGAAAGATAGAGCCATTGTTTGAATTTTTGCAAAGTATCTGAAAGAACCTTGTTTCGATCAGTTAACTCTTTGTTTAATAGGGATAACTCTTCCATTTTTGCCAATAGTGATTTTAATGAATCACCGCAATGGATATCCGGACCTGTAATTTGATTGAATCGATCAACAATGTTAACCACTTTTACCTGGTTGGCTAAACGAAGGGTGTCCTGCCCGAAAAGGGAAGGACACCCGATTAAGAATAAGATGAAGAGCTTATTTTTCATTCAATTTTGCTTGTAATTCAATGAGTTTTGTTTCAATTTTTCGGAGGTATTCGGTGGCTTCTTCTGCGGCCTGCGGAGTAGAGGTATTGACGCTCGTATTCTCCATCAATTGTTTAATTCTCCTCACTTCTTCTATGATTTCCGGACGATTTTCAGGGGTGATCTTCCGGGTTTGTAATTTGGTTAAGCGGTGATCGATTTCAACAAGCGTAGGATTGTACAGCCCTTTTTCTTTTTTATTTCCGATTTTGAAGGAAATGGATAGTTCATGCAGACCAAAAGCAAGATTATTGAATGTTGAGTTGTTGAATCGAAATCCATATCCGATTCCAAAATTATCCAGGTTGAATCCGACCATGGTGTGTAATGAGTTGTTACTTTGATACCCAACTTTCAACCAGGCAACATCTTTGAATGAACCTTTGACGTAGCCGGTAAATAGATTCCCTAAAACAGGCAGATGTTGATAAACCAATGATGGCGCCACTTTAAATTGTTGACCTGTTTTGAAACGGTATTCTGCAACTGTATTGATATAGGCATTTGCCGGATTATTGGTAGTGATCAAATGAGGAAGAGAAAAACTCACATCCAGTTCTTTCCAGCGGAAAAGCAAGCCGATGCCGGCAACAAACTGAGTTCGGTTGTAGTAATTCCGGTTCAAAGTCGGATCCGTTTGATCAATGTATTCGTATCCTTCGATTCGGGAGCTGTTCATTCCATAATTCATGATTCCGGAGGATAATCCAAATGTTAGATTGGAACTTTCATTAAATGGAGCGGTATAGGCATATGAAATGGTTGCCTTAGTTGTCTGAAAGGCTCCTCGCATATCCGTAATAACACTTCCACCGAGTCCCTGATTTTTGGAAATTTTGGAAGAAATACCTAAATAAGCGTTTTTGTTGTTAAAATCCACCCCTTGTGTTTGAGCAATACCGCCCAAATTAATCAATACACCTTTCGAATAATTGGCGTAAGCCGGATTTACCTGGAACATATTGTCCATTCGAAAAGAGTAGAAATCCTGTGTTTGTATTTGAGCACTTGAATAACCCGAGTAAATGAGTGCAAGTAAAACTAATTTTTTCATGATCGCTTCAATTAATTGACGATTGTAATATATCCTTTGAATATTTTTTCTCCACTGCTGAAATGATAGTAATAGGTGCCTTCCGGCAGAACCTGATCATTCTTTTTGCCATCAAACTCATTGGAGTAATTCGAGTCCTTGTGAAATACATTTTGTCCGAACTGGTCATAGATGTTCATCTCGAAGCTGGTATAGATTTCCACATTTTGAATGGTGAAATAATCATTTTTTCCATCTGCATTGTTTGAGATATAACTAGCAGCGGGGAGAGGAAGATCCAATTCTTCAATTTGGAGTACCTGGATATCAAATGCTTTTTCAAAACTGAGTCCCTGGGAGTCTGTAGAGCGTAACCGAATGTGATAGACCGGTTTAATATCATAAATAGCTTTGGAATTGAGGTACAATTCATTTCCAATAATGGTGAATTGGCCATTATCCGAATTGTTGGTTCCGTTAACCAAATCGTAGGTAAAAGAATCGTTCGGATTGTCGTAATCAAGTGTAGAGAAATGACCAACCAAATAATTGAAATCATTGTTCTCATAAAGACTCATGGAATCCAGATAGATATCGCTTGGGGCATTCGGTGTGTTTTGAATTTGAATCAACAAGGAATCCAAATACGAACAACCTGCTGCGTCTGTTACTTCAATAACAACCGTAAATGAATCTTGCAGGGTGACATTGAAAACGGAGTCAACAATCAATTGATTCGAATTAATGCTGAAAAAATGATTATCGGCTCCACTTCCCGAAAGTACATAACTGACAGTTTGCCCTTCTGGTTCGGTAACAGTTAATGTACCAACCGAAGAACCAATTGGGGCATCTTCAAAGACTATGTGGTTGCTGATTCCCAAATTTTGAGGAGCATGATTGTTGGTGATCAAAAATGGTTGAGCGATTGTTCCTTTCACGCTTGCAGAAACAAAAGGGATGCTGTCAATAGCTGCTATTTCTGAATTGCTGGTTTGAATGAAAAACTGAAAGTCTACTTGTTCGCCAATGGAGTTATTACTATAAACTGTCAAAAAACCAAGCATTTTTCCTGCTCCGGCGTTGACATTTGTTCGGACAATACCTCTGCATTCTCCATTTACAAAAGCAGCAATGGCATTATTGGTATTGTTCTCCAACTGACAATTATTGGAAATGATTCCGGTTACTGTCATGCGGTATTGGTAAGCCGTTGTATCAACACTCCAGCCTGCCGGAAGCTGGCTATGCCCCAGAAGGGCACAGCATAGGCTTACGAACAATAAGATTAAGATCTTCAATTGCATGTTCATTATTTATTGGATGAATATTTAATTCCTTTTTTCTGGTAGATTACTCCGTCTGTGGAAGTAAATCTTACATAGTAGGTTCCGTTTACGATTGCTGTATTGGGTTTGCTTTGCCACTCGTAGTGAGAAACTGCGGTCAACTGTTCGCTGTAAACAGTTCTTCCTACTAAATCGATGAGTTCCACTTTCCCGGAAAATTCTTCGGGTAATTCAACTGCAAAGGAATGACTAAACGGATTCGGACTGATCGTGAATTGATTTTCAAGAGTAGGTGTTAAGCCCAGAGAAGAATCAAATCCACTACAAACCTTATCGTCAGCCAATACAACTTGGTATGGTTCATTTAAACTTCCGCTTAGTGCATTCTCCATCAGTTGGATACTGGTTTCAGATGCTAGTTTAGAACCGTCAGTGTTGTTGAAAAATTTCAAAGACAAAGACTCGTTTTCTTCGTTTCCGTACAAAGTCATAAAGAAGATGTAATCTTCACCGTTTAGTGCGAGTTGCGGGAATGCATATCCTCTCATTTCACCGGTTTGATCAAACGCACCGAGTACCATATCCGGAGCAGTTAACTGCTCGATACACATGTTGGTAGTTGCAATCATGTTCATTGTTTTTTGGTATTTCCCAACATTTAATTCATAGAATGGAGTTGGTCCATCTACTTCTCCCGATCTTAAGTAAGCCGTTATTGGATAATGGAATGAACTTGCTGCAGTTGTTTTTAGGGCGTAGCCTAAACCTGGTCGCATGGTATTCAAAGTACCGTTCCAGGTTCCACTCAACCCATCGTAGATCGCGAATTCATATTGTGATTTGATCAGATCTCCATCTTGTGGCGTATAATTCCCCAGAGCTTCTTGTAACGAAAGATTTTTGGTTGACATGAATCCGATCCAGTTCCATCCCGGTACTACATTTATTGCGGCATAAGACGAATCAGGATGAACTCGTGACCCTAACAAAATTAGCGTGTCAGCCAGTTGTTTTTTTACACGATAAGAAGCCACATTTCGGTATCCTCCGTTTTGTGTTAAGTTACCAATCCACTGTGTAGTAGGGTCAAATTGATCGTAAGACGATTGGCTCATAGAAATATCTCCTTCGGTGAACATCAAATCTTCAAACAATTCATTACTACTTCCTTGCTTGTTTGAGTTAAGAGGTAAGGAAATCCAAGTCCAACCTGCAAGTAATGGAATTTCTTTTTCCAATACCAATGAAGCTTCAAAGGTTACCGGTGTTGAGATTGTTCCTAATACATCACCTTCATTGAAAAAGATTGAAGGAGTAACGATCGGATACAGGTTTCCGGTATTGGCATCGTAAATTTTGAACGAAACGGAATCTCCGATTTGTTGGTTGCTATACAGATTCAGGAATACTTCGTAGCGATCATAACTTGCTACATATTCCAGGTTTCCTAATGCTACAATGGAATCATGCATGAATCCCGCAATCAGGGTTTCTGTGTTGCCATTCAGGACACCATCTAATTTAATTTCACCGATCACAGACATCGAGTATTGGAAATCTGAAGGATCCACTGTCCAATCCGGAGCATTTCCTTTCACATTTAAACCAACTCGTAATATTTCGTTGTAATTGAAATCAGTAGTCAATGCAATATCAGCGTAATATTGTCCCACATTCAGTCCGTCCTGAAGCGTGAAGTGCACGATCATGGAACTGTTTGGAGCAATGGTTCCGGAAGTAATATCAGCGGTCAACCAACCTGGCAGATCAGACAATTCGAATTCTTTCATCGCCCCACCGGTATTTAAAATAGTACTTGTGAATTGAAGATTGGAATCCACTTCGATTTCAAAATCCAACACATCGTCTGCCCAGTAAACCTGATTTTTGTTAAGGTATGCAATCCATGTTTTCGGTGATTGCATTTGGTTGGCCTGCAAATCGTATACATTTTTCACCGTGATATCGATCGTCTGATGTTCCAATAACTCTTGCGATGTAGTTGGAGTAATGATGATCTTATCATTGTTCAATGACCAGGTGAAGTTCACGTTCTCTACCGGTCTTGGTAGTTTTATTACTGGAGTTTGGTTGGAAGTGGTTGCTCCACCGAAAGCAGAAGCCGTAGCCGTCGGGTAGGTAGTTACCGTATTGGAAACAGAAGCTGTTAAAGTTGGAACACCCATTACTGAAGTATAGGCTTCAAACGGAATATGTGCTAACAAGGCATATTCGTCTCCCTGCATTCGGTGACTTAAATCTCGTTTCACTTGTTCTGTTTTACGGGATGCATTCCACAAACGGAATTCATCGATTCGGCCCTGGAAGTGATTATCCTGAACATACGTTCCGCCACTTTGCATATAACCTCTTGCTCCTAACGTATAATAAGAACCTGCCAGTGCTCCGAAACCAATCGATTGAACGGAATTTTGTTGCATTCCATCAACAAATGCGGTCAGGTTTGCATTTTTGTTCAAAACCAAAGCAAAGTGATGCCAGCTTCCATCGAAATAATTGGAATCAGTTGCTAAGAAGTCCAAACCATGGTGTAGTACGTGGATTTTTCCTGCCAGGTCTTTGTTAACTTCCCAACCGGTCAATGAGTCTCCACTCAAGCCATCTCCTTTTCCGGAAGAGAATAGGGTAGAAGCGCTTGCTTGAGAAGAGTTAAACCAGAATTCAAGGGTTGCATCCATTTGTCTTGTAACCGGAATCGTTGTTGCATTCACCGCAACATAACTTGTTGTACCGTTAAACTCACCGGAGAATCCGTTTGGATCTACTTGCCAGTTTGCGCCATATAGCACTGCATTACGTTCTCTGATTTTATCTTTCGCAATAATTCCCTGAGCTTCATCCATTTGCCAGTTGTGAACCAATCCTGCTGAACTTCCGTTTAATACCAAGTTCATATTTTGAGTCAATTCACCGGATGTACGCGCTTTATTCCAAATTCTTGCTTCATGCAAATGTCCCTGGAAGTGATTGCTGTTTTGAGGCATCTGTTTTCCAAAATACAGTTTGTCAGTTCCATGAAAGTTCACTGAGAAACTAGCATTTCCGTTATTGAGTAAGATGGCGTTTTGATACAAATAAACTTCATTTAGTTCATAGTTGTAAACAGCCGCATAATGATTCCATTGGTTCAATCCCGAAAGGGTATTATTGGAAAGTTTCGAAACGCCATTCATTAAGAATTTCATTTTTCCAGAAGCATCAAAACCGATGCTGACAGATTCATTCGGATCGATTCCCTGAGAAACAACTACTTGTTCAGTTCCTGTTCCCGTTTGACGAGCCCAGAATTCAACGGTGAAACTTTTGGTTTGTAAACCAACTCCACCGGGAACTTCCACGTAATCATCTGTTCCGTCAAAATTGATGAATTCGGAATGGCGTAATGTACTTCCATTTAATACACCACGAACCTGGAAATTATCCCAGTTGATGGAGCCCAACTCTAGTGGTTCGTTGAACTGAATAGCAATGTCGTCATTCGGATCCAAAATCCCATCTCCAGGACTTGGTGTACCGAACGGATGTGGGTAAACACGATCCATGATTCCGGCAAAAACCGGAGAACTGACCGTAGAGTAAGAACCATCAAAATTTAAGCAATAGGATTGAGCACGTAATTCGTAGTTTCCATCCGGAATTTGAGAAACATCCCAAGGGTAAATCGTAGAAACCGAATTACCTGGAATAATGGAGTCGTTTGGTCCCGGATACTTTAAGAACTGCTCAATCGGCAGCCAAATACTGGAATTGGAAGGTTTCATTTCAAAACCGATCTTATTCAATCCTAAGTTTAAGGTATCATCCGGATTTGGAACTGTATCAATAATTGTTGCTGCCCCGTAATTGTAGTTATATCCCGAAATACCTACGTTTAAAAAGTTTTGATTGTTGTTATTGATGATCCAGTTGTTGTTCGGATTAATCAACGCTAACTCAGTACAAGTAGGAATAAAGTGAACGGATATATAAGATGTATCAGCAATATCCTCCGAACAAGCAGAAGAGAAGATGATCATTAAACTATCGTAATCTGTATATACCGGACCTCTTTCTACAGTCAATGTTTTCACAACAGCTGCCCCGGCAGGAATGGTGTAATACGTATTCGGATCCAATCCGTCGATTTTCACAATAGCACCATGAGGGTTGCTCTGACTTGCTACACGCACACGCATGTCGATATCGTTGTTAACTGTTAACGTACTTTGATTCGTTAAAATCAATTGGTAAACTGCCGATTGACTGGAAGGAATGTTGTATTGTGTAGAAGGTGTGATGGAAATATCCGGTATTTCCCGCTGAGTCGTCGCTAACTGAATGGTTGCCGTTGGATTATCGACATAGCTATGAGAAGTAATCGGGGCATTTGGATTAGCCGGATCAAAATAATGCGGTTGTACAGCACCTTCATACGGACACATGGATCTTCCACCACGGGTTACGAAAATATTACCGGTAGAAGATTTATAGACATCAATACTGAAATTATCTCCGTCATCTCCATCTGTTAAGGTGTATTCAAATGCGGTTGAGTTGCTTTGTGTGACGCTGTTAGAACCTCCTCTCACTTCAGTTAATGCCAGTGATCGTTCCACAGAAGCACCAACTCCTCCTGCTTCCGCTCCAATCAAAGTGCTGATTGCATTTGAAATAGCCAATTCCCATTCTTCCGTATATTCAGATTCTGTTGCTACTTCGTAACTGTTCGTTACAATAGCAGAACCTAATGTAAAGTTGTCAATGAGTGAATTGGCAACCGTATTGTTGATAGCTTCCCATTTTTCGCGTTCATTTCGTGCCAAAGCTTGTTTCCACAGAGCAATCTGTTGATTAATGATCCGTACGGAATCGTTATCGGATACAGCTCCGGTGAATGTATAGGAAGGTCCGGATACATCTGCGCTCTCGAATATAAATGGAGTGTTTGTAGTTGCAGATGCACCGAAAATAGGATCGTCATTATTTGCCCCGAATCCTGGATCCGATGCAGGCAGGTTACTCGTATAGTTTGGTCCGTTCAGTTTGACTGTTCGCATGTCTTCCAATGTTGGAATCACGATGTTTTCAATTTCAGACTGCGTGTAAGAAAAACGGGTTTTTACGGTTGAAGGCTGAATCGCATACCCCAATTTTTTGGATAAGCTGTAGCCTGCCACAGGAGTTCCAAAACAAATGACCCCGGTTGCACAAGCTGCTGTTTCAACTAACTCAATATTATTAGTCGGTCCCACCAGCCAGTTTCTGGATCGCCCAATGAAGATATCTGCATCAGCTCCAACATGGTCTGCATCGTCTCGGGTAGAAACCGAGTTCGAAGAGGTAATGGTTTCGGCAAAGAATCCACCTTGACTACTGGAAGCATCTACAGAGATACCTAATCCGGCTTCAACTGTAATATTTATAGGAACCTGAACACCGATTCCTACCGACTGTTCAAATCCAACGTTGACACTTAAACTGGTTGCTTCACTGGAAGCTTCAGATAAGGAAAATGAACTGGTATTGGTAGTTGCATGGCCACTTGTCCAGGTTGCAGAAGATTCAGAACCTGCGGGGTCACGAAGAATATAATCTACTTTTTCAGGTCCGAGAGTTGCAATTCCTGTTCCTGTAATTTTTGTTCCCAAAATATATCCCCGATAATCCGGATTTAAAGGATAGGAGGTACTATTGGGCTCCCAACGCACAGCCGCTGCTCCTGTCGGAACAACCTGAACCTGCATCACTTTCGTGTAATCAAAACTAGGAATAGCACCTGTACTATTGTTGGGATCCCCGGCAACGAACGAGTAACGTGCTTTTCCATTTGAAAAAGGAATATTGCCGTTCGGATCACTTCCATTTACCAATTCGTTATTGATCAATATGGTTCCTGATAGTTTAACCGTATCCTTGATAGTGTTATCAAAGTTGGTATACTCCTCAATAGCAGTAATATCACAAGAGTACTTCGCACCTTGTTTGAACACCGGCCAGTTGAACTCAGACCATAAGTTCGCACCTGTCGGTGGAGTAATTTGAATGGCGATCCCATTCACATCTAATGACTCTTCTCCGTCAAAGCGCATTCCAAGGGTATCGGTTAATGCAACAATCGGAGCTGTGCGGTAGATGAAATTCAATTCCCGGGTGTATTCAATGGAATCAATGCTTAAAAGACCTCCGGTAGCGGCATCGTAAAGGGTATCGATTTCTTTAATCGGCTGACTGAAATTGGTTAAATTAATGGTGGTAGTCCCATTCGTCAGATTACCTGGATTGATGGTAGGAATGACTCCGGAATTAAGGACAAAAACGGTATCTACTTTAAACTGCATCGGAGGCAGTTTAATCCGATATTCACCCGTGTTTATATCGGTTAGTATTTCAGGGTTGTAGCACGGAGCTCCCACAATCGGAGTCGCGAATCTCAGCTTAGCTTGTCCGATGTTGTTGTTCGATCTTCCCATTCCCGGAGCTTTATCAGCTTCTATTTTTCCTCCTACAACACGGCCCACAACTAAGCGAGTGGTGGTGTCGATGAATAACAAACCAGTCATTGGTTGTTGGAAATCAAGAGTAGGAGTGACTGAATCCGTAAAGACGTGTTGGAATTTTTCTACTCCAACGGTATGTTCACCGATTGGAACGCGTATATCAAAAGATCCACTTGCATCAGTTTTTACAGGAACACCGTTTTTGATGACAGGTGAACCATCAATTAATAAATTCACAGCAGGTACAAAACAAGAAAGGGTGTCTCCAAATGGAATTCCGTATTTGACAGTTCCGGTAACCTGAAAAGAAGAGATATCTTCAAAATCCTGGTTATTGAATACCTGGGATAAATCTCCGATGTAAACAGAACGGCTGTTCGGAGCAAAACTGTGAACTCCTTTACTTGGTACAATGGTGTAATTATCTCCAAAGCCATTGTAACGGATTCCTGAGATTACATAGTTTCCGAGCGGATTGGTGTATGCTACATAACCTAATTGAGCGCTCGAAGGACGATTGGTTGTCCAGGCATAACTTCCGGCAAGTTGAGCATGATTGGCATTGTAAACATTACCAACTTTAGAAACGTCATAAGTAGCAGTACCAACGCCTTCATCGCAATGTAAGTAGAGCTTGAAACCAACCTCGTTACCGTTCATATAACGGCTATAATCTTTTACCGTTGTAGCTGAATCAACAGCAATATTCATCATGCGGAATTCATCAAATTTGAAATGATGTGCGCCGCCAGCGATGATTAATGAATTCGTATTATCAATGATTGTACCGGTTGCCGATGTGCTGGTGACAATTGCCCCGTTGATATATGCAGCCAATGTGCTTCCATCATATTGAAGGGAGATTCCGTTCCAATTTCCTGAATTTACAGAAGCATTTGGAATCGTTACAGAGTAAGATCCGTTACTGGTAGTAATTCCGACTTGGTATCCCGATCCGTTTTGAGTGATCGAATATGCTCCCGACTTCGATAAAACGTTTCCGGCTGTCGTATTGGATGGATTGATCCAAAAATCGATGCGTAAACCGGTTCCTGCCTCTAATGGTGGTTGATCCACGCAAGTTGCAGAACCTCCTGTAAAATCTAATGCATTTCCGGCATCCCCCGAAGAAGCTTCAGCAACAATTTGTGCATCAGCAACGGCAATTCCTCCGGTGTATTCCACATGACCTGAAAGCGTACCCATCGGGTTTCTGAATCCGATATCGGTTGAAAGATTGGATGTTAGTACAGAATCATTGCAATTTTTCTCTGCCACAATCGTGTATTCGTAATAAACCCGTGCATCTGACGTTTGATCGATGAATAAGCCCGTAGAAGGATTTGTTGCAGTAATCAATACTGAATCGGTTGTTCCCAGGATTTTCCGATAGATTTTTACCAAATCCAGGTTTTGAACGTTGTTTACAGACCAGGATAATTCTACCCGGTTGGTGAAGTAACCTTTAGAACCCGTTAGTTTGTGTGTTGCATCAAAAGTTGTTGAAATGTTAGGTGGAGGAATGAGTATGGTGCTTTGAGAGGTCGAAATCAACCCACTAGGTACACAATCTGATTTCACTTTTAGTTTATACGTATATTGACGACAGGTAGAAATACCGTCATCTACAAAAGAAGTGGAATCCGGATTGACATCAAAATAAATGGTACTTCCAAGGTCATCTTGTCGAATGATTTGATAAGCAGTTTCATTGTTCGCGTTATCATCCCAGGTTACGGTTACTGATTGTGTTGCGGAGTTATAACTGGTGGTCACATCGGTTGCTAACGCAGGATCAGCAGGAGATAGACCGGCATCGACAGCGTCAGATGAAACCCGGTTACAATTATTTCTTGCCTGAATAGTATACGAATGTGTTACGCCTCTTGTGACCGTATTTTCGGTTGTTCGGATAGCTCCATTTACCGTGGCTATTGGAGTCCCATCTCGGAAAATGAGAAAGTCCTGTGGATTTTGTTCATACCATCCCCAATCAAGTCGGATTTTTCCTGTACAAAGGTTATCCGTTGCAGTAAAATTAGGTACTTGATTCGGATTATCTTTTAGCTTACCCGTTGCTGAGGAAGAAACCGAACTTAGAATACCAACTCCGGCAGAATTGTTTTGATAGGGTTTCCAAAAAGTTCGGGCTGTGTAGGTATAATCTGTTCCGGGAACTAAAGATGGATGAGAATCAGTATATGCTGTAACGTTCAGATCCGACGCTATTAGTGTTCCATTGCGATAGATATGGGTATAGTATGCTCCGTAATTCGGGCAGGTAGTATTCAACTGCCAATTCTGAAAAGGCATGCTCCAGGTCAGATTGATCGCACTACAATTATTTTGGGAGGCAACCAACCCTTGCGGAGCACTAATTGTTTGGATAGCCAAAGTACTTGCGTAAGATAAGGTATCCAGGTTGTCAGGAATAAGATCATAACGATTGTTCCACTCAATGCGTTGTCGTAACTGAATTGATCCATTGGTTATCAGGATATCTGAAGGAAGTTTAAAACACTGAAAAGTGGCATCACCGGTTGGAGAGTAATTAGCTTGGATATCGTGTGTGTTTGGCCAGGCACTGGTCCCGGAAGCAGAAAATCCGGGGGCAATAGCGGTTACACCAAAGCTTGTTCCACCAGCAGTAACCATTGTTGGCGTTCCGCCTGCAGCATGAATAGCTATCAGTGTCTTCCAGGTATTGTCCTGAGCTTTATATCTCAATGTTGCCGATTCCAATTTATCGTCATCAATGGTAGTACCAGTGAAGTCTCTGAATATACTCCAATCCCATGTAATGGCATATCTACATTGATCCCAACTGATCGTATTGCCTATAGGATAAGGACTCGCATAGGATTTATTGGAATTGAAAACAAAGCCCGAGATTAGAAAAAGATACAAAACAAGTCTTTTTACAGATTGATTTTTTTTCTTTTCCAGAGAACTTGTTGAAAGCAGCGAGTACAAAAGAGGCTTTCGTCGGTGAACAATACTTTTCATAAGTGAATAAATTTCAGAGAACGAAAGTACTTTTCAATTACCCAAGCCAAAAAAATATGGGATGACTGACACGGGTTTGTGACGAATGACATAAAAGGACTTTCAATCGATTTAATTAAATGGATTGAAACAAAAAAGCATCGAACAAGTTGTTTAACCAGTTGATAATAAATGTGTCAAAATGATTTTTTGACAGTGCTATTTTTTATCGGATGCCACTAACTCTTTTAATGCGCTTAAATATAGCCGTGAAACAGGAATCTGTTCATTCTGGATAAAAACGATGTTGTTTGTTATTTTTTGGATACGATTAATGGCAACAGCATAGGAACGGTGTGTTCGAACGACTTTTGACGAAGGAATTTCTGACAAACAATTGTCCATCGTATTTCGGATGATTTTTCGTTCGGAATCCAAATGAACTTCAATGTAATTCCCGTTACTGCGTAAATATTTTAGCTCGTTTTCGTAAAATTGAATTTCTTCCGTACCGTTGCTTAGTGTAAAAACCTGTGCATTCTTTTTTGAATTCTTGTTGATTAACAGGGAGAGATTGACCGCAAATTCATTGAAACGGATGGGCTTCGAAATATAGGCTACGGGTTTTGTTTCCAATACTTTTAAAATGGTAGAAGTATCCGTATTGGCTGTAATGTACATATACGGAATTTCTTTTTTTTGCAAGAGTTTTCCCAGATAAATACCATCGTCCTCATTTTCCAGGTGAATATCCAAAAGTACAATTTCAGGATTCCATTCATCAATGACTCGTATAGCAGAAATACGGTCGTGGGTCATGCGAATGTTTTCAAGTCCCATTTTTAGTAAATGAATCTTAATGGACTCGGCAATGATCACTTCGTCTTCAATAATTAATGTTTTTATTTCTTTCACGGACCTGTTTAACGGGAGTTTGACCCTAAAATGGAGTTCAGATGTTGAATTTCAGATTGTAATAATACCCATTTTTTTTCGTGAGTACATAGTCACCTTTTAACTGCCTGGAGAAAATATCGATTAATTGCATCCCCAAACCTTCTGATTGTTTTTCTTGGTTTTTGATGCTGCCATTGTCATTCACGCTAAACACACAGGAATTTTGCTCAATCTTTAATTGAATGGTAAATTCCGGATTTTCAACTTCATGAAACGCATGTTTAATGGAGTTGGTTAGTAACTCAGAACAAATAATTCCGATCGAAACCATTTTTTCGATCGGCAATTGAATATCTGCAACTTCTAAATTGATTTTTACCTTTTTCTTACTCGAAAATAATTCATCGGAATGTTGAATGAGTTTTTCCAAATAATTTTTCACGAAAATTTGATTGGATTCATTGTTCGTATAAAGCATTTCATGAACTAATGACATGGCATCAATTCTTCTGGAAATATCATTCAGTATTTGTTCGTCTTTTTGTCCTTGTTTCGTTGATTGAAGAAGGAGGATTGATTTCACAAATTGCAAGTTGTTTTTTACTCGGTGATGGACTTCCTGAATCAAAAAATCTTTTTCTTTGTTTTGTACCGTTAAATGATTGGTCAACTTTCGGTTTCGGGACAAAAGCACAATGACAGTCGTTAATAGAATAACTAACACGATCACTACGATGATGTATCTGCTGCTTCTTTTTTGTTCTTCTTTTAAGGCAGATTGCTTGAGTTTATTGTCCTGTTTTATTTTGTCATTTTCAGATTGCAATATAAGAGCAACAAATTCTCCCTTCACTTTTTTTAGTTCACTTTCCTTTTTTTCATAGATGGATCGTTCATTTTCTTGAGAATACAACTCTTTATATTTAAATGCATTCTCGTAATCTTCAATAGCTAAATAAATCGAAGATATTTTTAGATAAATATCTTTGAGGGGATAGTTTAATCGGTTGCTTTTTATTTCATTTTCGATTTCCTTATACCCATTGATTACTGACTTATGATCTGAGTTATTGATATCGGTAGTTATCCAAACTTCTTTGGCCTGTATTGCCTCTTTGATCAAGCCAATATCTCTAAAACGCTTTTCCGAGAGTTGATAGTTGAGTCTACTCGAGTCCAACATGGCATGGTTGTTATACGACATGCTTCTGTAGCAAGCTCCCAGTTCTTTATAAGAAATTGCCTCGTAATAGATGTCGTTTGTTTTTTTTGCCAATTGAATACACAACCTGGAACTTTCAATGGATTCGTTGAGAAGTGTTTTTTCATTCAGGATAGCTGCGCGTCTGTTGGCAACTTTCATCATCAGGTAGTCTGATGGATTTTTTTTTAATGCTTGTTCAACTTGTTCCAATATTGCCAATCCAAGTTCATACTGGCCATTTCCTCTTCGAAATTCAGCATAGGCTATATTTGCATTTAAGATTCCTTTCCGGTTGCGCTCATTCTCAAACTGATGGATAGAACGTTGGTAAAAATAGGCTGCTTTTTTCTGCTCGCCTTGAAACAAGGTGGCTTTGATTAGAAAGTAATCCCCCTCCAATTTATTTGAACGTATTTTTGAACGTGGAATGCTCTTGATAATATTATTTGCCTGGTCGAATTCCCAATCTCTGGTATACCATTTACTCAGGAATAAACTCAACGAAACTTTCTTCTTTGTCCATTTTTTTTCAGTATTTATTTGCTCTTGGACATACGAAAGAACATCTTCGTATTTTGCATTTTTCATCGTTGCAGGAAGTTCGTATACTTGCGCATGATAGGCAAATGATACGAATAGAATAGGAAGCAACAGAATGATTTTCATCTCCTAAAGATAGAATACAAAACAACAAATAAACTTTTGTGATTTGAAAAACAAATGGATGCGCTCTTGAATGAAACGAGAAAACGTACAATTTTATCTTAAAAGGAGTTTAATCCTCGGCCTCAATCTCTTTAATGATCAGCTTATCAATCCGCGCTCCATCCATGTCTACTACCTCAATCTCAAAGTTTAACCAATGAAATTTCTGACCAGTAGAAGGAACACTTCTCGATTCATTCAAGACCAATCCACCAATTGTTGTGAAATTCAGTTCAGAAGAATTGTCTTCCAAACCAAACTGACGAAAGAATTCGGCAATTGGATATTGACCATCAATTAACCAAGAACCATCTTCACGTTGAATAAATTCAAATTCTTCTGCGTAGAAGTCATTAAAATCACCTACAAGTGCTTGTAATAAGTCGTTTAATGTTACAATTCCTTGTGTTTGACCAAATTCATCTGTTATGATCCCATAATGTGTCTTAGACTCTTTAAAATGGACTAAAGCTTCATAAGCAGAAATGTTTTCCATCAAAAATTGAGGTTTCAACATGAGTTTTTTCAACTCAAAATCATCGTGGTTGATTGTTCTAAATAAATCTTTTAGCAATACAACACCTAAAACTTGTTCGCGCTCTTCGTCAAAAATCGGATACACAGAGTGCATTTCTTTTTCTACTTGTTCGCGAACTTCCTCTTTGGTATCGTGAATATCGATGAAAATTACATCATTTCGATGCGTCATTAAAGAACTAATGTTGCGATCACCTAAATGAAAAACGCGTTCCACAATATCTTGTTCAATTTCTTGAACTTCACCTCCGTCTGTACCTTCTTGAATGATGGCCTTAATTTCTTCCTCGGTTACTTTTCCATCCGAAGATTGCTTGATTCGCAATACTTTGAGTAGTAAATCCGAAGTAATTGTCAATAACCAAACAAATGGAGCTGTGATTTTTGAAATAATGAGCATTGGTCGAGCCATTGTTTTTGCAATCCCTTCGGGATTCGTTAAACCAATGCGTTTCGGAACCAATTCACCCAAGACCAATGAAAAGAAAGTAATGATTACAACAACTGAAGTGACTGCTAAAAAATGAGCGTACTGCTTTGTCAAAACAAAGCCTTGATAAAAGCCTTCAATGTCGGTTGTCATTTTTTCTCCTGAGAAAATACCCGTTAAAATTCCAATTAACGTAATTCCAATTTGGACTGTTGAAAGGAATTTATTTGGTGCATTCAAGGTTTCAATAACCAGTTTTGCACTTTTGTCACCTCTTTTTGCGGCGGCGTCCAACTTAGATTTTCGAGCGGATACCGTAGCAATTTCTGCCATGGAAAAAACACCATTCAGGATAATTAAAAAGAGGATTATGAGTAGTTCCATTTAGCGTATTGTTCCAGGATAAACTTCCAATGCCTTCTCTAGACAAATCACTGCTTTTTTCAATGAATCTTGATTTAATACGTAAGCAATACGTGCTTCTTGCATTCCTGCACCAGGTGTGGAGTAAAAGCCATTTGCTGGAGCCATCATTACCGTCTGACCTTCAAATTCGAAATCTTCTAATAACCACTGACAGAATTTTTCTGCATTATCCACCGGGAATTTTGCAACGCAATAAAAAGCACCGCTTGGTTTTGGACAAAATACCCCTGGAATGTTATTCAATCCATCAACCATAATGTTTCGACGTTGAACATATTCAGCAACTACGTCATCAAAATAAGATTGCGGAGTGTTTAAAGCAGCTTCAGAAGCAATCTGATCTACTGTTGGAGGAGAAAGTCTCGCTTGTCCAAATTTCAAGGCTGCAGCCATTACTTCTTGGTTTTTAGAAACCAATGCTCCGATTCGTGCTCCACACATCGAATAACGCTTGGAAACAGAATCAATCATAATAACGTTATTCTCAATGCCCTCTAAGTTCAAAACAGAGAAAGGTTGAGCTCCATCGTAGCAAAACTCGCGGTAAACTTCATCAGCAAACAAGAATAAATCATGTTTCTTAACGATATCACGTAATTGCTCTAATTCTTCTTTACTGTATAAATATCCGGTTGGATTTCCAGGATTACAAATAACGATTGCTTTTGTTTTTGAAGTGATTTTTGCTTCAATTTCAGATACTGGGGGCAAAGCAAATCCTGATTCAATAGTTGATGTAACAGGAATAACGGTTAGTCCAGCGGTTACTGCAAATCCATTGTAGTTTGCGTAAAAGGGCTCAGGAATAATCACTTCGTCACCTGGATTACAAGTGGTCATGAATCCAAAAATCAATGCTTCAGATCCACCAGTTGTGATAATGATATCTTCTGTATTTACTGGAAGACCTCCTAAACGATATGTTTCAGCTAATTTTGTTCTGTAAGATTCAAAACCCGCTGAGTGACTGTATTCAATAACCTTATGATCAAAGTTGCGAATAGCATCTAAAGCTACTTTCGGAGTCTCAATATCCGGCTGACCAATGTTTAAGTGGTAAACAGTTTTTCCTGCTTTTTTAGCTTTTTCAGCATAAGGAACCAATTTACGAATTGGTGAAGCAGGCATGTCAATGGCTTTCTGAGCAATTTTTGGCATTTCTTAATATTATTTTGGGGACAACAAATGTACAGTAAATGTTGACATGTGCGTAAAAATCCTAATTTTTACAGGATGAAAAGAATGGAATTTTTACTTCTAAGTGGTTTATTGATTAGCGCTTGCTCGGAATCAGTGAAGTCAGAACAATCTCTAAAGGTTGATTTTGGATCAAATAAATCTGATTCAGATGCTTTGTCCGATGAAAAAAATGCACGGAAACTGGATGTTTCTAAAGAGGAATACATTCTTCACAAAGAAGATACACTTGTATGCGTTGATCATTTCAATAAAAATATTTGGTGGGAATTAAAGTATGCGACCGAAGATAATTTCATGCACCGCGTTTTGTATGATACGATGCAAAAGGTTTATGTTCAGATAGATGTTGCAAGAAGATTGGCAAAATCACAAGAATACTTGACAGGAAGAAACTCGGATTACCATTTATTGGTTTATGATGGATTGAGACCTTTGAGTGTTCAATGGGAAATGTGGAATGCATTGGATACCATTCCAGCTTTCGAAAGAGGAAAGTTTGTAAGTAATCCGAAAAATGGAAGTGTTCACAATTACGGAGCGGCAGTAGATCTAACAATTTGTATGTCGAATAAGAAGCCATTAGACATGGGGGCGGAGTATGATGATATTCGCAAAATTGCTTATCCATCTTTGGAATCTGAATTTTTAGCAACAGGAGAAATTAGTCAAGCTCAAATAGATAACCGCAAATTGCTCAGAAGAGCGTTGAAAAGTCAAGGATTTTCGAATATTCCTACCGAATGGTGGCATTTCAATGCTTTTCCTAGACCAATTGTAAAAGGGAAATATCAACTTGTTACAAGAGAGCTTGTGGAATAATTTATTAAATCTTTTTATTCCATAGGATAAGTAGATTAATAAAATCTCTTATTAAATTTGTCCCATGAAAATGATACTCATGGGGAATTTATTCCTTTATTGTGCTGTTTGTTTTGGTCAGGATAAATACACAACAAACACTTGGTTGCTATCACAGTTCCGTTTGGATTTTAAAAGGTATCTCCATGTGGTGGAATTAGGTCACAGAAGACAAGACTCATTCTTCAACAATCATAGACAAAGTCTCTTTCGATATACATTGAGTTATCAAGCCAATTCAAAAAGAACTGGTTTTGGAGGAGGAATAGCAAGCTTCATTCATGAAAGGAAAGAGGCTAGAGGATTAGAAACGGAAATAAGACCCTTTCTACAAGTTACTCAGCTTTTCCCATTAAAAAACAAACAGTTTCAACTAAGACTCAGGAATGAATTTCGCTTTTTTGATGGATCAACTAAAGATCAGAATCGAATGCGATTTCAGGTGCTTTTTTCACACTCGCTGATTTCCGAATTCAATACAAAATTGGTTTATTTCAGTGAATGGTTTTATATCTGCGGAAATGTTAAGCCATGGGAATGGAGAGGTGGGATTTCAATCCAACAAAAAGTTTGTAAGAAATGGAAATTAGGAGCAGGATATATCTATCAAAATAATGAGAGTGGTGCGATTAGGAATATTCATATTATTCAGGTTTCCGGAATTTACGAACTCCTATTAAATTAGTAGTATATTTGTTTTATGATACCAAAGAGATCCAAATATGCCATTCAGGCCCTGAAGTGTTTAGCGAAAGTATATCGCGATAAAAAACATTTGTCCATTGCAACGATTGCGGAAGAAGAAAATATCCCACGGAAATTTCTAGAGGCGATACTTTTACAACTGCGAAATGGTGGTATGGTTGGGAGTAAGATGGGAGCGAATGGCGGGTATTTTCTGGTAAAACATCCAGATGAAATTGTCTTGAGTAGCATCATTCGCGTAACTGGTGGACCAATCGCGTTGTTGCCATGTGTGAGCTTAAATTTTTACGAAGAATGCATCGAATGCCCGCATGAAGAACTCTGTGGCTTGCATGATGTGATGCTTGAAGTACGGGAAGCGAGCATTCATATTTTGTCTAAGACAAGTTTGGCAGATTTAATTTTGCGTGAAAAAAAACTAATGAGAAAATCTGAAAGCAAACGTAAATAGGGTGTTTTTTGATTTTAATTCCTACTTGTCCGATAGGAGTAATGGAAAATAAATTCACTTTTGCTTGTCCATTTTAAATCTAGCCCTTTACTTTGCACTATCAAATTAAAAAAGAGATGATTCAAAAGAACTTCATGCTTCAAATGCAGATGTGCTGTATGTCCCAAAAGGAAATGCGGAAGGAATAGTTATAAATTAACAGTGAGTTATGACCCTTCTTTCGCTTGTCGAAAGAAGGGTTTTTTATTGTCATTAAGTAAAGAAAAAAATGAAAAAAGTATATATCAACGAATATGGTCCAAGAGTTTCAGCTGCGGTTTACGGTTTCTGGAGATGGACAGAAGAGGATTTGGCGGATTCAAAGAAATTCAAAGAAATTGTTTTGTTTACGCGGGAATTGGGAATCGACACTTATGATTTAAGTTCGAGTGGAGGACAATTGGAAACTCAATTCGGTAAATTAATTGAATCAGGAGCGATTAACCAATCAGAATTGATTCTTTCCACAAAAGTTGGACAACGAGAATACTCTGGAGCTTATGGTAGTGGAATTTACTATGATTTAAGCCCGCAACACATTACAAAAAGTGTAGAACAATCCTTGAGTCGCTTGAAACGAGATAAAATTGATATTCTCATCTTGGAGAATTTTGATTTTCTTTCCAATTTTGAACAAACTGCTTCGGCATTATTGAAATTGCAGCGTAGTGGAAAAATCTCATACATAGGTGTTTCGAACTTCAATGTGTTTCAACAACGTCTGCTTTCTGCATCTCTTTCACAACCCATTATAACCAATCATTTGGAGTTAAATCTCCTTCAATCTGAAGCCCTGCACGATGGAAGATTTGATTTTATTCGAGAGCAACACAGTCGTGCCTTAGCCTTTTCTCCTTTGGCTGATGGTAGGATCTTATTGGGAGAAGATGCTCAGGCAGTCAAATTGCGTTTGGCATTGATTGAAATAGGAAAGAAATACGAAGCGAATGTGGAACAGGTAGCCGTTGCTTGGTTGAATAAATTAGGCGCCTTGCCAATTATTGGTAGTAAGGAAAAGCGTCGTATTCAAAATGCGGCAACGGCGCATACATTTGAATTGACTCAGGAAGACTGGTACTTTCTTTACAATGCCACAAAGTAATCATGGAAAGTTTTAGAACCGAGTATGAGCTTCAGGTGGAAGCGAAAAAACTACGGGTGGAAAAGGATATTCTTGAATTGGGAGATAAAATTGCCGCATTCAAGGATGGAAAAATCCCAGATGATAAATTTCGCTCACTGAGATTGGCTCGTGGTGTTTACGGACAACGACAGTTAGGAGTGCAAATGATTCGGATCAAACTTCCTTATGGGAAATTGAGTTCCAATCAATTGCGCAGAATCGCACAGGTTAGCGATGAATACAGTACGGGAAGATTGCATATTACAACCCGACAAGACATCCAGATTCATCATGTCTCATTGGATAGAACTCCTCAATTGTGGTCCGATTTGGAAAAAGACGATGTGACTTTGCGTGAAGCTTGCGGAAATACAGTTCGAAATGTCACTGCAAGCGACAATGCGGGAATCAATCCGAATGAATTATTTGACGTGACTCCTTATGCCGAACAGGTATTTCAATACTTTTTGCGGAAACCTTTCGGACAGGAATTGGGGCGCAAGATCAAAATCGCCTTTAGTTCCGATGATCAGGATGATGCATTTACTTTCATTCATGATTTTGGTTTTATTCCTCGAATCAAACTTCAAGGTAAATTGCAAGTAAAAGGTTTCAAAGTTCTGATAGGTGGTGGATTAGGGGCTCAACCTTTCCTAGCTCATGTTGCGTATGAATTTCTTTCCGAATCAGAAATCATTCCGTTTATTGAAGCTTCCATTCGCATTTTCGACCGCTATGGCGAACGGAACAGTCGTAACAAGGCCCGAATGAAATACCTGATTTCTAAAATCGGTTTGGAAACTTTTTTAGAATTAGTAGGTAAAGAAAAAGAAGCCGTTCAATTCGATTTGAATAGAGATCAGGTTAAACCGTTAACTGAATTTGAATACGAAGAACAGACAGCTGTTGAACGAGACGATTTGTATACATCTGATTTGGTTTACAACCAATGGATTCGAACGAATGTATTTCTACAAAAACAACCAGGTTATCTGGCTGTTTTTGTGAAAGTTCCCTTGGGCGATTTTTATACCGATCAGGCGCGTTCTTTAGCCTATTTGTTGGATAGTTTGAATCTTCCTGAATTGCGTTTTACGATTAATCAGAATATCCAGATAAGAGGAGTGAAACCCGAACAGTTATCACCCATTTATTTGCAATTGGAACAGTTGAATCTGATCGGATCAGGATATGGTGGTTTGACAGATATCACAGCTTGTCCTGGAACAGATACCTGTAATCTGGGAATTTCAAACAGTACGAATGTCGCTTTGGAACTGGAATCATTTATTCGTACCAATTATCCAAAACTCATTGAAGAAACGGGCATCAGAATCAAGATAAGCGGATGTATGAATTCATGTGGTCAGCATGGTTTGGCTCACATCGGTTTCCACGGCAGTTCCATTAAAACAAAGGAAGGAACACTTCCAGCTTTACAAGTATTATTGGGAGGAGGACAAACGGGAGCTGGAACCGGAAGAATTGCTGAGAAAGTGATCAAAGTACCCAGCAAGCGCATCTTGAAAGTTGTTCAGTCAATTTTAGATGATTACCTCCAATTTCATGAGAATGACGAAGCCTTCAATGCCTATTACGACAAACAGGGAAATACCTATTTCTATAACCTGCTGAAACCCTTAACGGATTTGAATCAGGTGGAATTGGAAGAATACTTGGATTGGGGACAAAATGAACGCTTCGCAACGGCAATCGGAGTAGGAGAATGTGCCGGAGTAATCATTGACCTGGTTGGCACCTTGTTTTTTGATGCAGAAGAAAAATTGTTTTCTGCTCAGGAAGCATGGATAGAGAATCGTTACGCTGATTCAATCTATTACGGGTATGCAGCAGCGGTCCATTCGGCAAAAGCAAAGTTGATTGAAAAAGGAATCAGATGTAATTCGCAACATGGAATCCTGACAGATTTCGATACGCATTTGGGAGCAGATTTCGGTTATTCCGACTCGAATTTGTTTAGCGATTTTGTATTGAGAATTAACAAGGAAAAAGCTTCGAAAGTCTTTGCGAAGGCCTATTTGAATGAAATAGAAGAATTGATAACGAAATTGAAAGTGAAAAATGAGTACTAGGGAAAATCCAACTATTTCATTGGTCGGGGCAGGACCCGGTGATGTTGAACTGATTTCGGTAAAAGGACTGAATCGCTTGAAAAAAGCAAAGGTGGTGCTTTATGATGCTTTGGTGAATGAAGAATTACTGACTTATGCTCCAACTGCGAAAAAGATTTTTGTTGGCAAGCGTTTAGGTTTTAAAGCCTATGAACAGGAGCAAATCAATCAATTGATGGTGGATTCTGCAATTGAATTCGGACATGTGGTTCGCTTAAAGGGCGGGGATTCCTTTGTTTTCGGTAGAGGAATGGAGGAAATACTATTTGCAAGAGAACATCAGATTCCGACGGAAGTAATACCGGGAATCTCCAGCTCTATTTCAGTTCCGGCTTTGGCTGAAATCCCGGTAACACACAGAGGAATCAGTAATTCGTTTTTGGTTCTCTCAGCTACATTAGCGGATGGATCGTTGAATCCAGAGTTAGAAAAAGCAAGAGAACTCAATGCAACAATCGTCATTCTGATGGGAATTGCTCAGCTTCCGAAAATTGTGGAGTTGTATCAATTAGCAAACAAAGGAGAAATACCGGTTTCGATTATTTACAACGGATCATTGGAAACGCAGAAGGAAGTCTTTGGAACAATTGATACGATTGTCGCTCAAAATGAGCAAGCTTCCGCTTCAGGTCCTGGTGTGATTGTTATTGGTGAAGTTGTTTCCTTGGCGAGTAATTATCAAGCGAAAGTTTATTCGGAATCTAGTAGTAGTTGTTGTATCTGATGAGAGAAGTAGCAGAGCAAAACGAATTGTTTCCAGTATTCTTGAAAACCAATGAACTGCAAGTTTTACTGGTTGGCGGTGGGGCGGTGGCTTTGGAAAAACTCAAGGCGTTGTTGACCAACTCACCGCATACCACGGTATCTGTTATAGCACTGGATTTTAGCGAATCGTTTATTGATTTTGCGGAAAGACACGAGCAGGTCTATCTAGAAAACAGGGCCTTTGAGGAAGACGATGTGAAAGGGAAGCAATTGGTAATAACTGCCCTGAATGATTTAGAATTATCTGCTTCCTTGAAAACAATCAGTAATGAGGCCGGCATTTTGTACAACGCAGCAGACAAACCGGAATTGTGTGACTTTTATTTGGGATCAGTCGTTAAAAAGGGAAATGTGAAAATCGGCATTTCCACTAATGGAAAATCACCCACTTTGGCAAAAAGACTCAAGGAATTGTTTGACGAAAATTTGCCTGAAGAACTGGATGATTCTGCGTTGTATCTGAATCAGTTTCGGGAGTATCTCAAAGGGGATTTTACAGATAAGATAAAGAAACTCAACAAGGCAACGGCAAGTTTGTTGGTGAATCCGAAAAGACCGTGGTATTTCTTTTCTCCATGGAAATTGTTGGCCTATTTCTGTGGAATAGTGGGAGTTTTACTCACCGGACATTTGCTCTTTACCTTAATTCCACTGGAAAGCATTTGGAATTCAGCTTCTGGAATGGTTGATTCATTGACCATTGATTTTGCTTACTTCATTTTGGCCGGATTTGTAGCTCAAATGATCGACGGAGCATTAGGAATGGCGTACGGAGTTAGTGCAACTACTTTTTTATTGTCGTACGGGATTACGCCGGCAGTTTCAAGTATGGCTGTACATGCTTCCGAAATATTTACAAGCGGAGTTTCCGGAATCATGCATTTGCGCTTCGGAAATGTGAATAACCGTTTGTTCAAATCGATCCTGATTCCTGGGGTTTTAGGTGCGATTGTAGGAGCGTATGTATTGTCTGAATTTGAATCATACAATGAGATCATCAAACCGATCGTAAGTGCTTACACCTTGTTTTTGGGAGGATTGATCATATACAAGGTACTTCGCAAGAAACAAGCACGAAAGAAAGTGACCAAAGTAGGTTGGCTGGGACTTTTAGGAGGTTTTTTAGATTCCATAGGCGGTGGAGGCTGGGGCCCCGTCGTTTCTTCAACCCTGATCGCTCGTGGAAAGCACCCGAGAATGATTGTCGGATCGGTGAATCTGGCTGAGTTTTTCGTGTCTCTGGCTAGTTCCTTTACTTTTTTCACAGTCATCGGTACATCCAATGTGTGGCAACCGATTGCCGGATTGGTTTTAGGAGGAGTTTGTGCAGCGCCTATTGCTGCTTATCTGGCGTCCAAGTTGAATATTAAAGCAATGATGTTGTTTGTTGGAATTGTAGTAGTAATAGTCAGTTTACGCAATTTTCTGACGCTAATATTTTAAAAAATGATTGAAAAAATAAAGGCAATAGCTTATACGAATCTGGAAGATTATTTGTCCCGGATTGCTTCGATTGAAAGAGTGAAAGTAGCTTTTTCCTCTAGTTTGAGCTGGGAAGATCAAGTACTGACTCATGCCATTTATTCACAAGAGTTACCCATCCGTGTATTTACATTGGATACTGGACGCTTGTTTCCGGAAACATACAGTGTGATCGAATCTACTCGTCAGCGATACCAAAAGAAACTGGAGGTTTATTTTCCTCAGTCACAAGCTGTAGAAAATCTACTCACAGAGAAAGGCCCGCTTAGTTTTTATGAATCACTGGAAAACCGCAAAGAATGTTGTTTCATTCGGAAAGTTGAACCATTGAATCGGGCTTTGAAAGATGTGGACGTATGGATCACCGGACTGCGTGCGGATCATTCTGAAAACAGGGCTGGTTTGGAATTGGTCGAGTGGGATGAGCAACGGAGAATAGTGAAGGTAAACCCATTGGCAAATTGGAGTTTGGAAGAAGTGAAAGAGTACATCAAACAATACAACATTCCATATAATGTTTTGCAGGATAAAGGATTTATAAGTTTGGGATGTCAACCCTGTACGCGCGCTATCCGTGAAGGAGAATCATTTCGCGCCGGAAGATGGTGGTGGGAAGATAATTCAAAGAAAGAATGCGGACTGCATAGTTAATTACGAATTACGTCCCGATAGCTATCGGGATACGAATTACGAATGATTGACTTATGATCACTTTAAAACATTGAATATTTTTTAATTAGGAATTAGGAATTAGGAATTAGGAATTAGGAATTAGGAATTAGGAATTAGGAATTAGGAATTATATGAAAGATTATTTAGATGAATTAGAGGCGGAAGCCATTTACATTCTGAGAGAAGTGGCAGGTCAATTTGACCGACCGGCTTTATTGTTCTCAGGAGGAAAGGATAGTATTTGTCTGGTGCATTTGGCATTGAAGGCATTCAGACCTGGAAAGTTTCCTTTTCCATTGGTTCATGTAGACACGGGACATAATTTTCAGGAAGCGCTTGATTTCAGAGATACATTAGCTAAAGAATTGGGAGAACAATTAATTGTTCGAAATGTGGGGGATACCATTACCAAAAACAAATTGCAGGATGGCAAAGGAAAATTTCCAAGCAGAAATGCATTACAGACTCATACTCTACTTGAAGTCATTGAGGAATTCGAGTTTGATGCCTGTATTGGCGGAGCAAGAAGAGATGAGGAAAAAGCAAGGGCAAAAGAGCGTGTGTTTTCTGTAAGAGATGAATTTGGTCAATGGGATCCCAAATTGCAACGACCTGAGTTGTGGAGTATTTACAATGGTAAAATTGATAAAGGTGAAAACGTACGTGTGTTCCCAATTAGTAATTGGACGGAATTGGATGTATGGAATTACATCAAACGCGAAAACATTCAATTGCCCAAAATTTATTTTACACACGAGCGCGAATGCGTGGTAACCGAACATGGTCAGCTGATGGCAAATAATGAATTTCTGAATTTGGATGGAACAGATCAAATTGTGACTAAAAAAGTTCGGTATCGCACGGTTGGGGATATGACATGCACAGCTGCAGTTGAAAGTGAAGCTTACACCGTGGATGATATCATTGCTGAAATTTCAGATGCGAAGATCTCAGAACGAGGAGCAACTCGCATGGACGATCGGGTTTCAGAAGCAGCAATGGAAGACAGAAAAAAAGGAGGGTATTTTTAAGTGTTAATTAGCAATTATCAATTTTGAAATAGGATCTAGCTTCCCCCTTTGGAAGGGGATTGAGGGGGGAGGATTCAACATTGATAATACATAATTTTAAAAAAAATGGATTTATTACGATTTTTTACGGCAGGAAATGTAGACGATGGAAAGAGTACCTTAATCGGGCGCTTACTTTACGATAGTGAATCAATTTCTACTGATATTATAGAAACACTGACTCGTCAGAGTAAAACAACTGGTGATAACACTACAATCGATTTGGCTTTATTGACAGATGGTTTACGTGCAGAACGAGAACAAGGGATTACAATCGACGTGGCTTACAAGTATTTTTCTACGGACAAACGCAAGTTTATCATTGCAGATACTCCTGGACATGCACAATACACGCGGAACATGTTCACAGGAGCTTCAACAGCGCAGTTGGCAATTGTTCTGGTGGATGCACGAAATGGCATTACGGATCAAACGAAACGGCACAGCATTATCTCTGCAACACTTGGAATTCCAAAGGTATTGTTGTGTATCAATAAAATGGATTTGGTGGCTTACAGTGAAGATCGTTTCAATGAAATTGTTTCCGAGTATCAAGCATTTGCAGAACTAATCGGTTTGAAACAGGTCGATTTTATCCCAACTTCCGCTTTAGCTGGTGATAATGTGGTTTATCGTTCAGAAAAACTGAGCTGGTATAAGGGATTGCCTTTATTGGAGTATTTGGAAACAGTAGAAATGGATGATGGAAATTTGAAAGAGAAATCACGCTTTCAGGTACAGATTGTCATTCGTCCCCAAACGGAAGCATTGCATGATTACAGAGGTTATGCGGGAAGTGTCTTGAGCGGACACTTTCAGGTAGGAGATGAGGTGACCATTTTACCTTCTGGAGCACAAACACGAATAAGTAAAATAGAGTCTAATTTGAAGGAAGTAGAGACTGCGGTGAAAAACCAACCGGTTGTTTTGCATTTGGAGGATAATTTGGACATCAGTCGAGGGAATACCATTGTCCCTAGAAATGAACTTCCTCAAACCGAGAAGTCATTGCATGCTACGATTTGTTGGATGGATAGCTTTGCATTTAATTCAGGACAAAAATTTTTATTGCAGCAAAATAGTTTTCGCACAAAAGCAATGATCAAAGAAATTCATTCGAAGATTGACATTCACAGTTTTCAAGATCTTGGAAGTGATGGGAGTCTTCACTTAAATGAATTGGCAAAGGTTTCCATTAAAACTGCAGACGGAGTTAGTTTCGACTTATTCAAACAATTGCCGAAAACGGGAGCTTTTATTCTAATCAATGAAAACACGAATCAAACAGTGGCAGCAGGAGTCATTTAGAAAGTTCAACCAATGTTCAAAGAGGCTCAAAAAGTTTAAAATGAAATAGTATTTGAACTATTGAACTATTGAACTATTGAACTATTGAACTATTGAACTATTGAACTATTGAAACAATTTAGAAATAACAAAATTATGATTGAAACAGATATCATTATCATTGGAGCGGGTCCTGTAGGGCTTTTTACTGTATTTGAAGCTGGATTATTAAAGCTGCGTTGTCATTTAATTGATTCTTTGCCACAGCCAGGTGGACAATGTTCTGAAATCTATCCAAAAAAACCGATTTATGATATTCCGGGCTTTGCTTCTGTTTTGGCTGGTGATTTGGTGAATAACCTGATGGAGCAGGGAGCGCCTTTCAAACCTGGTTTCACATTGGGAGAAGCAGCAAGTACTATTGAAAAGCAAGCTGACGAATCGTTTATTGTTTCTACTGTCAAAGGAACGCAACACAAAGCGCCAATCGTTATGATTGCTGGTGGATTGGGTGTTTTTGAACCTAGAAAACCGCCGATTGAAAGCATCGGGTCTTTTGAAGAAAAAGGAGTTGATTACATCATTAAAGATCCGGAAGTTTTCAGGGGAAAGAAATGTGTGATTGCTGGTGGTGGTGATTCCGCTTTGGATTGGTCTATTTATTTAGCTGAAAACAACATTGCTTCGGAAGTCACTTTGGTACATCGAAGCGCCTCGTTCCGCGGACATTTGGATTCAGTGCAGAAAGTGATTGATATGGCTGATTCTGGGAAAATTTCCTTAATCACAGAAGCTGAAGTGACAGATTTAAAAGGTGGTACAAGTTTGGAAGAAGTTGTAATTAGTCATTCAAAAAATGGAGAGATTGTTACAAAGGCAGATCATTTCATTCCTTTGTTTGGATTGAAACCATCTTTGGGGCCAATCGCTGATTGGGGATTGGAGATAGAGAAAAGTGCTGTCAAGGTGAATACACTGGATTATTCAACAAATATTCCCGGAATTTATGCCATTGGTGATGTCAATACGTATGAGAACAAATTGAAGTTGATTCTGTGTGGTTTTCATGAGGGAACTTTGGCTGTTCAATCTGCCTTTGCACGCATCCATCCAGATAAAAAGAATATTCTGAAATACACTACCGTAAATGGAGTTAATGGCTTCTAGAGGTTCGGAACTGACATGAAACAAAAATCCCCTCCTGTAAGAACAAGGAAGGGATTTTTTAGTTGTTTGAATATTCTTAGTGATTATGTCCGTCACCTTCTTTGTGCTCATGACCATGATCTTCTGTTGCAGAACAAAGTCCTACGATTTCATGAAATACATCGTGTAATGCTGAGATTGCTTTGGTGATTTTTTTATCACTAGCACCATCTTTGATTTCAGTTTGTAATTTTTGGCTATCTGTTACCAATTGAGCAACTGCTTTCTTCACTTTTTCGTTGTCGAAATCTGCAGGGAATTTAGATGCTTGAAGTGCTTTCGCTTTTTCAACCATTTCTCCAATTCTTGTTTTAATGGGTTCCAAATTTCCTTCCTCACTTGGGTGGAATGTTTGAGCCATCACTTTGTGGAACTCTTTCAATTCAGCCCAGTCTTGCATTTTGCTTTGAGCAAGTGTTTGGTTAGCTAATGCAACCATTCCAAAACTAACTAATAGTAATAAAGCTATCTTTTTCATGTAATGTTTTTTAGTTCCGTAAAATTAGGGATGATTTTGGAAAGGTGAATCATAAATTGTGATTAATTAATGTTATCAGAATCTGCTAAATCAAAAAACCACTTATCCATCAACGAATAAGTGGTTTATCAAAATGAGTTTTGAATGAATTATCTCTTAATCAATTTGGAAAACACTTCTCCAGATTTAATATCTGTTACTTGTAAAATGTATGTTCCTTGAGCGTATTCTTTCAAATCAAGTGTGGTCCAACTAGTGAAATCCTTGGAAAGAATTAAACCTCCCTTGTGATCCATAAGCGCCAAGTGAAAATCGCCCCAATGATTTGCCATTTCAATAGTAATTGGTCCATTCGTTGGATTTGGATAAATCGAAATGCTTGGTCTGTTTGGATTTTCTTTTATGCCAGCAGTAAAATTTGCGTCTTTTACAATTCCATTTGACTTATTGCAGATCCAGTTATTCGGATCAATTTTCGTAATGTTGACAAAATCAGCTGCATTTGGAATAATAAACTGATTTTGAGTTCCAGTAATTTGAAAGCGAATAGTTGTGTCAGCAGCAGTTGTTCGATCAAATAACAATTCCAAATCATTTGTAAACAAAGGGGTAATTGCTGGTCTGGAAGTTGTTTGATTGATTTCTAGTAGTAAATCGTTTCCAACGGTATTCCAACGAACAGAGTAGGTTGGGTATCCTTGGCCAAAATACCATTCTTCGGTATAATTGGTGAAATCTAAGCCGCTTTCATTTTCGACTACATCAATTAATTGGATTGCTGAAGCAACTGAATCAGCATAGATGACTTGAAAGTTTTTTAAAGCATCGAAAAATACTTGGTCATTACCGACTAAAAAACGCAAAGTATGCACAATTGCAGCGCCTTTGTTGTAAACCAATCTTTCAGAGAAAATACTTCCATCGTTTAATGAATCTTGTACCCAAACGGAACCTCCTGTTTGCGACATAATATTGGAATGCTTATCGAGCATGTCTTGAAGTTCGTCACCAGGATATAAATTTTCTAACATGATGTATTCGGAATAAGAAGCAAACCCTTCGTTTACCCAAATATCTGCCCATGAAGAGCATGTTACATGATCTCCAAACCATTGGTGAGCCAATTCATGTGCAGTAAGTGTTGGATTGAAAAAACCTTGTGTGGTCATTGTTTGATGTTCCATCCCACCTGAAATTGGAGCCATACAATGCCCGTATTTTTCGTCAGCGAATGGATAAGGACCATATAAATCGGCATACAATTCTATGAAATCCACTGTTTCGTCAATATCGTTTTGGAAATTCGGTAAAGTTCCTGGATTATCGTAGATGAAGTTTTGAATCAATACAGGACCTGAACCTGCTGGATTCGCTGTAACGTTGTATTCCACATACTTGGCAACTGCCACTGAAATTAAATAATAATCAATTGGATGTTTGTGTTTCCACTCAAAGCGATGTGTTCCATTTCCTAAATCCACCACTTGTTGAAGAAGACCGTTGGAACCTGCTTTACAATTGGAAGGAACCGTGACCCAGACAGAACAACTATCAGCCTTGTCCTTTAAGGATTGTTTTACAGGGAACCATTCATACGCTGAAAATGGTTCAGACAAAGACCAAGTTACTTGATTTCCCCAAGAGGGTGAACTTGCATTGGTCATTCCACCTCCACCTAGTGGATTTGTCGCTGAAGTTGGAGGTGTTCCACTGTAATTCACACGGATTACAAAGTTTTGACCAAGTAATTTATTGATTGGAATTTTCAATGCACTATTTTGTCTGTTATAAGAAACAGGAGTACCATCAACTTCGATAGATGAAATAGTGAATGAATTGTAAAGTTCTACCAAAGCTGTGTCCAAATTTACGCGCGCTTTTGCATGTATTTCAGCCGATCCAGAAAGAGTGGTCGACAGATTTGTCATATTTAGGTTCAAAAAGTAATAGTGAACATCATAAAGCTCCGTTTGAGCAATTTGTGTAACAGTGAATGTATTGCTTTTTAAGTGAGAATGATTATGCTTTTTAATGGAAGAGCATGATCCTTGAGAATCTTGTGCAAATTGAAAAAATGGAAGGAAAAGGAGAGAGAGGAGAATTTTGTTTTTCATAGTTTTATTTTATCGAATTTCGAATTTAAGGAATAGTTATCATTAATGAAGTGAAATTGGAAAAATAGGTAGCCAAATACCTGATTCATTTACTGTAACGCTTGAATTACTCATTTTAGATGTCTTTTTAATACTTCTCTAATTCCAGATGAATAATAATTGTTATTTTCACATTAATTCTCTGTCTTTCAAAGAGATGAATATTTTTTACTATGACTGAGGCGCGTAAGAAATTTTATCCGTTTTTGCTGTTTTTGCTGTTCTTTGTACCGCAGGCTTTTGCAGATTCACTGGATTATTCGAAAATTTCAGTAACTAAATTAATTGACATTTCCAGAAAGTTAGAAAGCACGAATATTCATGAGAGTATTCGTATTTTGAAAGTAGCGATTTTACTTCCAGAAGCTACTTCCAATAAGGGACTAAAACATCGAATATTGATAGACCTTAGTTCTGCTCAAATGCAAAGTGGTGATTATAAATCTGCAATAAACACCGCTTATCAAGCACTTTCTTTTGCTCAAGCAACAGAAAACAACTCTCGAATTGGTGAAGCACAATTCATTATCGGCTGGATTTTTAAGGAACTTGATGTTTTGTTAAAAGCACGAAATCACTTTGAAGCAGCTATGAAATCATATCAAAAGGCAAAAGATTTAACGGGTTTTTTAGAAAGTAAAAATTATGTTGGACATTGTTTGACGGATTATGGCTCTGAAAAAAGCAGTACCTGGTATTTAGATGAAGCGAAGAAAGTTTATAAATCAATCTTACTAGAAGCAAAAACAAAAAAACGAAGTCGCACCATTTTGCAGTGTAATAACAATCTCTCAAATCTATATTTGATTTATTATAAAATTCTAAAAAGAGAAACAGATTTAGAAATTAGTAGAAATTATGCTTTAAAATGCATCTACGGTTCATTAAACTTAAATGATACTTTGAGCCATGCAGTTGGATATTCAAATTTTGGAGAGGCTTATGGGTTAGAGGGGAAAGTTGATAGTTTGAAGAAATATTTGGATTATTCTCGAGTAATTTATGTGAGACAAGCTTTGCCAGATTATATTTTTAGTAATTGTCGATTATTGCTGAAATCTTACCTTTTTTCCAAGAGAGTAAATGATGCTGAAGAACTATTAAAAGAATATGAGACTTATATTAAACGGTTTCAGTTTTTGTCAGAATACAAGTATTTCTATGAATATTATTCAGAATTGGAAAGCTTGAAAGGGAATTATAAGGCTGCTTATGAATACAGACTTCGATACAATTTAAAGTTCGAGGAAAATAGTAATGATGAAAATGCCAAGGAATTGATTCGACTTCAGTTCTTGTATGACTTAAACAAGAAAAACGAAGAAATCGCGATTTTGAATCGGAATAAGTTATTGCAAAGCGATAATAATGAAAACCAGGTGGTTATTCGAAATTTATTAATCGGAAGTATAGCCTTATTGATTGCCTTGTTGATTTTTATTTATGTTCGATACAAAGACAGGGTTTCATCTAATCAACTTATTTTATCCAAAAACAAAGAGTTAGAGCGATTATCGATTGTTGCTAGTAATACCAATAATGGAATCACTATTACGAATGCACATGGAATTATTTCATGGATAAATGAAGGATTTGTACGTTTGTATGGATGGAATTCTTCGGAGGAATTTTTAGAAAGTAAAGGAACTAGTATTTACAATGCAAGCGGTTTAACCCGTGCTGAATTATCTTCCTTTATTGAGAAAGCGGTAGATGAGAAAGAGTCAATCATCTTTCAATCATTTAAGGAATTGAAGAATCAGGAACAAAAGTACATTCAGACTTCTCTAACTCCGGTTTTTGACGAGCAAGATGAATTGAAATTTTTGGTTTATGTCGATACAGATATTACCGATTTGTTGGAAGCTCGAGAATTAGCTATTCGTGAAAAAAGAAAGGCTGAAAACGCACTGAAAACTCAAGAACTCTTTTTGGCAAATGTGAGTCATGAAATTCGAACACCGATGAACGGAATCATTGGGTTAACGAGACAATTAAATGATGAAAAGTTGTCTCATTCACAACAAGAAATTTTGGACACTTTAGATTCATCAGCAAATGGCCTTCTTCATGTGGTGAATGACTTATTGGACGTTTCAAAGATTCGAGCAGGTAAGATGACATTTGAATATGTTCGTTTTTCACTGCGTGATTTACTGAATACGTTTGCTACTTCAATTTCATACCGATCGGAAGAGAAAAAACTCCGTTTTAACTTAGAGTTTACGGAAAAACTCCCTAATTACATCATTGGTGATCCCATTCGATTAAACCAAATCTTGTTGAATATTGTAGGAAATGCTATCAAGTTTACCATCGAAGGAAGTATTACACTGAAAGTTTATTCCATTGAACAGAAAAATGGAATGGAACGCATTCATTTTGAAATAAAAGATACAGGTATTGGAATTCCAACGCACAAACAAGATTTCGTGTTTGAGAATTTCATGCAGATAGAAGATCATCGAACGCGAACAACTTCTGGAACAGGTTTAGGTCTTGGGATTGCTAAATCATTGGTGGAGGCATTGGGAGGAGAAATTCATCTTTTTAGTCAGGAAGGAAATGGAACAACAGTTGTGTTTGAGCTCGATTTTGAATTGCACAAACAGCATGTTGAAACGAAAAACATGAAGCAGGAAGATATCGTGTTGATGAAAGACCTGCATGGCTTGCGTATTCTTCTTGTGGAGGATAATAAAATCAATCAGCGCGTTATTTTATATGATTTAGGCAAATGGAATGTTGATGTACATACCGTTGACAATGCCATTGATGCTATTTCAATCTTGAAAGATAGAAGCTTTGATTTAATTTTGATGGATTACTATATGCCACGGATGGATGGAATGGAAGCAACAACTTTTATTCGAACTAAATTTGCTGAACCAACTTGTTCTATTCCAATTATCGCAATTACTGCTGCTGCAATGGTTGGAGATCAAAATAAGTTCCTTGAAGCTGGCATGAATGATTATATATCTAAACCATTTAACCCTGAAAAATTGTATCAGCTGCTTGTAAAATGGAGTTCCCAAGATCATGGAATCAGTACAACAATTGAAAATGAAAAGCGGGAAGATGAAATAGAATTTATAGATCTATCTATTTTGGAGGAACGTGCAGAAGGAAGTGAGGAATATTTACTGGATATGTACGGAGCTTATCTCGAAATGATGCCGCAATATTCATTGGATTTGATTCAGTTTTATGAAGAAAGGGATTTGGTTGAATTGCGTAAACAAGCACATCAAATTTTAAGTCCAGCCCGATTGTTTGGGATGCACATAACAGCAGATTTATTGTTGAAATTGGAAAAAGATGAGACGCTGAATGAAGAAGAAATGAAAGAATTGGTTTCAGAAATAGTAAATCAAATTCAGCTTTGTGAAAAAACTATTCGAGATGAGGTAACTAAAATTGAATTGGGTAGATTGAATTAGGATGTTAAGTCAACCCTTTTTCATTCAATATTTTGATGAAATGGAATCCTTTTGGAGCATAGCCTTGATTGTAATAAAAGCGATGTGCTTTGAAGTTATTCGTATAAGCATCCAAGGCCATTAAGGTGCAATTTAACTGGACTGCTTTTTCTTCCAAATACTGTTGAATCAATTTCCCAGCTCCAGTTCCTCTTGCTGCTTCACATACAATGACATTGTCCAATTCTAAATAAGATCCACACCATAATTTTGTCCCCAACCAATATCCGCTAATTGCAATGCATTTACCTTCTGAAAACAAAGCGATTTGGCCGTAATTATTGGGAATCATAGCTTGTAACATGCGCTCATAGCTTTCTAAATCCAGCTTTGGATACAATTCCTGAAGAACGCTAAGATGAGGTAACATTTCTTCAATCGTTTTTAATTCTTGAATTTCCATTATTTAAGAGATTTCTATTTAGTTGTAAAAGGGATGTTTTCGGTATTTTTTATCAAAATTTCGAGCCATCGACTGCATCGATTTTTTTGGATGATTGGAAATCACCTCAAATAATGTTTTTAATTCTCTCATCAATTCGGGATACGCTGGCAAAAAGTGTTTTTCTATCATGCGAAGCGCGTGGTATTTGAGTGCAGGAAGTGCTTCTGATTGATGGAGAAAATCAATGAGTAAATCAAGGACTTCTCCATTTTCTGAGCAATCGAAAGGTGCGTTTACCAATGCATTGGTTAGATTTCGTTGTACAGAATGATTGGATGTTTTCAGAAGTACAGAAATCATGGAGTCGAACTGATTTTGAGTCATCAAATTAGGATGTTTATCGAAAAAATGAACAGCAATCCAAGAAGCATATTCTGGAAATGGATATTCTTCCGATTCAATTTCTGCAAAAATAGAAGTTCTTAGTTCTTCGTCTTTGACTAAAACGGGAACTATTTCTGCGAAGTTTCGAATGGATTTGAATTCTGTTAGAAAATCTCTTGCTGCATTCATGACTTAAAAGGACTGCTTTGATTTTAGATTTAAAAAAACAGGCAAATGATCTGAGTATCCCCCGTGATAAGTATCTCCACCATAAGTTGCACTTGGTTTTGATCCTCCATCTTTAAAGGTGAAAACCAATTCTTTTCTATGTGCAATATGTGCATTGTTTCCTTGTACCTCTAATCCTGATTGACCTTGTAAAAGTCCTTGGGAAACAATCAATTGGTCAAAAATATCCCATTCCCTTTGGTGAACGGTCGTTCCAAATCCATCTTTATGTTCTTCAATTAAGAGATTAATTAGATCTCCTTTTGTTTGTTCGTGTTGTCCTTTGGCACGAAGAATCGTTTTAATACTGTAATTGTCAGGAGTATCGTTAAAATCACCCATTACCAAGATGTTTGCGTTTTTCTCCGCGTTTAATAGTTCATCAATTTCTCTTCTGAGAGTCATTGCTGCTGCTTTTCTTCTGTTTTCAGATTCCGAAATACCCTCTCTTCTGGATGGCCAATGATTCACAAAGAAATGGATAGAATTGTTTCCGATTTTCGCTTTCATGTGAATGATATCTCGGGTTCTAAAATGTGGTTCATCTTCTACAGTAATAATTAATCGGGTTTCGAGTTCTGATTGGATAAATTTGGAGTCATATACAAAAGCACAATCCATTCCTCGTCGGTCTTCGGAGTTGTAATGGACTATTTTATAATCTCGTTGAGCAAGAGCCCCTGTTTTGATTAGATCTTCTACTACTTTTCGGTTCTCGATTTCGGCCATCCCAAATGCAAGTGGAGTGGAGCCATTAATGAACATCAAAGCTTCTGCCAAACGATTCAATTTTGTCTGATACCGTTCTTCATCCCACAATTTATTCCCTTCAGGAGTGAACTCTTCATTTCCTAACAATGATTTGTCGTCAATGGTGTCAAAAAGGTTTTCTACGTTGTAAAAAACTATGGGGTGTTTTTGAAAAGAGTCGGACATGTTGAAGATTTAATTTTGAATCCAAAAATAAGGAATGAATTAGTTTTTTTTCGCTCGAACTTTTTTCATGAGATACAAAACACCCAAATGAATGAGAAAACAAATAACAAATAGAATTCCTTGAATAGTTATTCCTTGTAGATTGAAAGGATAACCACCGTTGAAAAGAGCTCCCCAAATGAGAATAAGAGTCCATAATAGACTAATGCTGTTGCATACAATGATTGGAGTGGTTCGAGGCTTGGCAAGGATCAAAAAAGAGAGTGAATATGCCATAAATCCTCCCGTACCAATTACTCTCACAATGCTATTTCCAGGCCAGTGCATGAATTTAAAGAAATAGCCCGTCATAAAAACACTCACCCAAATAAGAATGACCCACCAACGAAATTGAATCGTGTTATTTGATTTTGAAGGGATTTGATCTAAAAGGTCTTCCATAAAATAAGTTGTCGGTTTGTTGCTCGAATTTAAGGATTATTCAACACGTAGGAAGTAACAAATCTTATTGGAAATTCATGTATTTTTGATTTTAAGAGCTAATCTCTGTAAGGAATGAGAATTTTTCTAATAAATCAAACCGATAAACTATCCAAACATCTTCATTCATTGAAGTTGGGGAAAGTGATGTCTTATGACAAAGCACTTTTAAAAGAGAAAACCTCTACTGTCGTAGTTGCTACGACTAAAAATTTGGAGGAATTGAACCTCGATTTTCTATTTGACTATAAGATTTTCCCAAGTAATATCCTCATTTTCAAAGCTCAGTGGCAAGAAGAGAATCGAAAGATGAAAATTGGAGACACGATTGTTCAGCAAGTTTTTATCCCGCCCATTAAATTCTTTTCACAGAAGATTGTATTTGGTGTTCGGATAAAGGAAATTTTCAATGAACCTACGAAGAAAGGCTTCAGTTACGAAACATTGGAAGGCCATGTGGAAAAAGGAATTTCTGCATTTACAGCCGAAGAAATGGAGGGTGAAATCATTTTTAAAATTGCTACTTATTCTGTTCCAGGAAGTTTTCTGTCGAGACTGGTTGGGCCTGTTTTTTCAATTCCTTATCAAACCTTTTGCACTCGAAAAGCATTGAAAAATGTAAAGCTACAACTTGAGAATCAAAGCAATTAATTTGATAGTATGAAATTTCACAGTCTAATTATTTTTTTAGTTTTATTTACTCTCTCGTGTAATTCATCAAAAAAAGTAAAAACATCAATAGAAATAAAGAAGGAACTGCAAGGATTTTGGTTGATGAACGATACCATTAAAGGTGAGATGAAACAGTTCAATCTATACTTTAATGATAGTATTTGCCATGTTTTTTATAATCAAAGTAATTTGAATCGTTATAAAATTCATGATTCTATTCTGGAACTTCGAATTACATCCAGTAGTCCAATAATTGGTAACAGAATGAGATTTAAGATTTGCAGCGTAAATAATCAAATGTTATGCTTACTTCCCTTAAGTAAGAACTTAAAAGAATCGTGCGCGAAAGATGGTTTAGACACTTTATCTCTCCACAAAGCCAAAGCGCGAAACAGATTAAATTGGAATCAGGTTACTTTTTACAGTACGGGGTGTTTTGGTACTTGTCAGAGCTTTATATTTCAGATAAAAAAATCAGGAGATATGCTCTATCAAGGGATTTCATTTACAGAGAAAGAAGGTAATTACACTTCTAAAAAGGATGAAGAATTTTATGCGATTTTGGCAGATAAGTTAAAGTATATCAATTTTCGACAACTTAAGTCTGAATATAGTGCACCCTGGTCTGATGATCAGACTGTAAACCTTGCAGTCGAAACTAAATCCAATGCATACTTGACCAGTGTATACGGCAATTTTGAAGAACCTGCCCCATTGAGAGTTTTTTTTAGTTACATTTTTTCAAACTATGAAAGGATTAAATGGAATAAAACTAATGAGATATTCTCTTTTGAGGACAATGAAAATCTAAGGGATCTTTTCTCCGTATATCAAGAGAAGTCTATTGTTTTTTTACCTCCGATATCTCAATGAAAATTTAATTCTTATTTGAAATATCATTTCTCAATCGTTCGAAAAGTTAAATTAACACGTGGTTTTTTGGATAACTTGGTTGGTGGAAGTCGGTGGAGCCAATGCGTTTGCGTTTCTCCTTTCATTACGAGCAAACTTCCATGTTCAAGCAAAACTGAAACAGTTTGGGTACTCTGTTTGTGTTTGAAAGCAAATTTTCGTTCGCTTCCAAAGCTTAATGAACCAATTGCTCCATTTTTCTTCAAGTCTTTTTCTGCGTCGCTATGCCAAGCCATTCCTTCGCTGCCGTCGTGATACAAATTAAGCAAGCAGGAATTAAACGTTTCACCCGTTTTAGCTTCTACGATTGTTTTGAGTTCCAATAGTTCTTTGGTCCATTGCAAAGCTTGTTTGGTGGTATTGGAGTAAGTATATTCAAATGCCCGATCTCCATACCAAGCTACCTTTCGTTTCGTGATAATCTTTTTCCCAAATATGATTGCTTCGTCGTTTTTCCATTCAATGTGTTCCAGCAGATAATCGAGGAAAAGATCGGCTTGTGCTTTCGTAAAAACAACGCCATAGTAATTCACCGTTCCGTCATGCGGAAGTAAGTTCGTTGTTTGATCTGAAGAGCTGAATAAATCCATGTTGCTAATTATGAATGTTGAATGCAGAATTTTGAGTGAATTTCTCTGAATTCTGCATTCTAAATTCTACGTTGAACTATTTGTTTTGATAGAACTTCAATATTGTTTTCCCGAATATTAAAAATAAGAAACACGTGCAAACTGCTCCTAGAAAAATTCCGTTCTGTAAAATTGTTTCGATTCCGTGGTTGACGTGAAATAATACCAATGCAAGAGCAAATTGGGTAATGGCATACCAAATATTAGCAATAGGTTTATACCCAAATATGCCCAAAAAGCGTGTTTTCGTCATTCCAAACGCGAAGTGGGGAAGTGCGTTTACTAGTAAGAATCCGATTAGAAAATCTAGAATTAGCATCATCAGAATAATTTGATTTCACCCTGAAATTACAAAATAAAAAAAGCGATTCGCTAATAACGAACCGCTTTTTGAAATCAACACGAATTGATTATTGGAAAATCTTTCCGATGAATTGATTCAAAGAGCTTGGTTTTCTTCCCAAAAGTTGCTCCAAATGAGTATTCGGAATATCGAAATCACCATCTTTTGTTGCTGTTGCAAAGCCAACTGAAAAACCAATCATCGCTTCAGGAAGACCAACTTCGCTCAACGTTTTTGAAAAATCGGCAACAGAAACATCTGTATAATTCACTGTTTTTCCAGAATGAGCAGACAGCGCATCAGCAACATCTTGGTAAGAATAGCTTTCTACATTCGAAATTTCATACGTTTTGTTTTCATGTCCTGCTGTACTCAATACATTCGCAAAAGCTTCTGCCATTTCAGTTCTTAAAGTGTAAGGAACGCGTCCGTTTCCTGCTGGAAAGTTAATCCCCGTTTCAAGTACATGCTCTCCAACAAACATTGGAAGGACATCTGCATATAAATTATCACGCAAGAATGTATACGTTAATCCAGATTCTAAAATGTGTTTTTCTGTATCGAAATGATCTCCCATGAATGGTTTTAAAGCCGATTGTTCGATGTTTTGCATGGAAACTCCTGTGTAAAGAATGTGTTTCACTCCAGCTTCTTTCGCTGCATTAACAGCTCTTTTTTGTTGACCTAAGCGATCATTAAAATCATTGGAAGAGATTAAAAGCACTTTTTCAACTCCTTGAAATGCTTTTACCAATGAATCCTTATCATGGTAATCACCAACTCTTACATCCACGCCCAATGCTTTCAAATCGCTTGCTTTGTTTGCATCACGAACCAATACTGCTATTTCCTTTGCAGGAATCTTTTTTGCTAGAAATTCAACTGTTGCCTTTCCCAAATTACCTGTTGCACCTGTTACTAAAATCATTTGTCTATTTTTTAATTTGTCCTATCCCGACATTCATCGTCGGGGTTATCAGGACAAAGCTATGGAAACTGACTATACAAAAAGAAGTACTATACTTTTGTATATCGATATACTTTAGTATACTTGTACCGATTAACTTTGCGGTATGGAACAGAAAATGACATTTGAGCAGGCAAAATCTTGCCCCATTCAGTTTGTATTGGCGATGACTGATACCTTGAACGTGATTTCAGGTAAATGGAAACTGCAGATTATCGGGGCATTGCTTTTTGGAAAAAGTCGTCGTTTCACGGAAATCCAGCGCACCATGCCAAAGATCACTCCCCGAATGCTTTCCAAAGAACTGAAAGAATTGGAATTGAATGGCATTGTGAAACGAACGGTTCATGATTCAACACCTGTTTTGGTTGAATATGAATTGACTGAATCTGCAAGACAGCTACAAGAAGTAATGGACAGCATGATTCAATGGGGTATTAGCCACCGGGAAGAAGCGAAACGCGAGATTGCCTTGGAGAAACTGGCAGTTTGATCTGATTTATCTTACTACTCTGTAAAAAGTTAATCGCTGAGAATACAATGTTCTACATTGGCTCTTTGCGTCCTTTGATTCTTTGCGGTGAATATTTCGGATTAGAGTTCTTATTTTTAGAGCATGAAGCTAACATTTTTCGCAATTCTATTTCCGCTCCTTGGTTTCGCACAATGGGATGGAAACCGAACTCCTACCTATCCAGAACTGATTGAGATTTACAAAAAGTGGGATTCACAACACGCTGAAATTGAGTTGTACCAAATGGGAGAATCGGATACTGAATTCCCGATATATTTGGTGCTCCTTAATGGAGCAGGAGATTCTTTGAAAACCTTTCAGAAAGCGAAATCAACTACAACTGTTTTAATCAATAATGCCATTCATGCAGGAGAACCAGACGGTGTAAATGCTTGTTTGTTGTGGATTGAAGAATGGATTAAAAAAGGAAAGTCGACTAAAGATTTACCTGTCATCGCAATTATTCCGGCTTACAATATTGGAGGAATGATGAATAGATCTTCGTTGAGTAGAGCAAATCAAGATGGGCCAGAAGAATACGGATTTCGAGGAAATGCTCAGAACTTGGATCTGAATCGGGACTGTATCAAAATGGATTCGAAGAATATGAAAACATTTGCGAAGATCTACCATGGATTGGAACCTGATGTATTTGTGGATAATCATGTATCGAACGGAGCTGATTATCAATATACACTTACGTTGATTCATTCTATGAAAGAGCGAATGAGTGCTTCGATGAAGAATTTGATGAAAAATCAGTACTTTCCAGCGCTTACTCCAGATTTGAAAAAGAAAGGCTGGGATTGGGTACCGTATGTAGAAACAATGGAAGAGACTCCAGAATCTGGTTTACAAGTATTTAATGATTTACCGCGCTACGCGCAAGGATATGCGGCTATTTTTAATTCAATAAGTATTACAGTTGAAACGCACATGCTAAAACCATTTCCGCAACGTGTACAAGCAACGAAAGCTTATATGGATTGGATTTTTCATTGGTCGAAGAAGCATGGGGAAACTATTGAAAAAGCAAGAGAGTCATCTGTAATTAGAGAAGATATTGGTAGGAAAGCTCAACTACCTTTCAATTATCAATTGACGAATCAAAAAGATTCCATTTTGTTCAAAGGATATGAATTTGGATACAAGCCGAGTGAAGTATCTGGAAAAAACCGTTTGTTTTATAATCGTTCGAAACCATTTACGAAGTATATTCCTTACTATCAAACTTATTGGTATCGAGACTCTGTAATAATTCCTAAAGGATACATTATTTCAAAAGAAGCAACAGAAATTATTGAGCGCTTACAGATGAATGGAGTTGAAATGATTGAAATGGATAGTTCAATGAAACAAGTTCATACAATTCGTATTGTGGATTTTGAAACTGGAAGCAAACCATATGAAGGTCATTTTATTCACCGAAAAGTAAAAAGTACAGAACAAGAGGAAATTGTGCGTGTTCCGAAAGGAAGTGTTTGGATTCCGTGTGACCAGAAAAGAACGCGATTTATAGTCTCTGTTTTAGAACCTCGTTGTGAAGATTCATACTTTGCTTGGAATTTCATGGATAGTTATCTTCAAGAAAAAGAATATTTCTCGGCTTATGTTTTTGAAGATGAAGCGGCAAATTTACTCAAAGAGAATCCAAGCCTTCGTCAGATGCTGGAAAACAAGAAATCGATTGATCCTGAATTTGCCAAAAGTGGGGAAGCTCAGCTTTTCTTTGTCTATCAGAATAGTGACCGTTTTGAAAAAAAGACGTTTAATCGGCTTCCAATTTTTAAAGTTTATTAGTCAGCATTTCAATATTTATAGGTGATTTGACTGAAAATTGAAGCATTTAACATTTAAATCTCACAAAATCGATATAGCAAAAGATGAGTTTCACGTATCTTTACAATCCTATACTGATTATAAAACATGAAAAAACTCATTCTCTCCAGTTTCTTAGCATTTATTGCAGTTACTGCTTTTGCTCAGGACACCACTTGGGTTCAAACGTATACGTTTGACACTATCAGCACACGAAGGGCTGAATTCCAATTTCCGACAAGTTTAGATACCAAACGTTTCGAAAAAGTATTGATGTATTACAAACTCAAATGTTCTCCATTGACCACTTGGGATCAATACAATTGCGGAGAATGGGATTATTTGGCATATACACGCATTTTTGATCATACTGGAATTATGGATTCTGTTCAAGTGGATGGAAAAAAATACAGAGTGAATACATTATCTCCTGCTAATTATCCATTTGCAAATGCTCCTTATTACGATCAAAAGTGGATGCAGGTGCAAAAACGATCACAGGCAACGACAACTATTCATCCCATCTCTGGAACAGGAACTGCGCCAATTACATTTGTAAGTGCGAATGGAAATGGGAAAACTTTGCAGTGGGTTATTCCAGCAAGTGAATTAGCAACAAGTGGAGTTGTGGCAGGAGATATTCAAGGAATGAATTTGAGTTTATTGAATGTATTGGGCTCGCTTCAAGGGGTTCAAATTCGCATTAAATCAACGTTATTAAACACCTTGACTTCTTTAGAAACATCTGGATTCACAACCGTTTATAACAATGAGCTAACTGGAATCGTGAGTGGATCGAACACCATAAATTTCTCAAATCCATTTATTTATGATGGTTCATCCAATTTAGTAATTGAAGTAAAATTTTTAGATGCTCGTCAAGGATTAACACAGGTTGATATGGCAATGACTAACGTTTCGGCTGGAAATACTTTGAGCTTTGATAATTCAAATGGAGTTTTCACCAGCAATGGAACGAATTATGCGGAGATCAATCTGAATAATGTTGATCTTGGAGGCGATATTACGATTGCTTTTTGGGCAAAAGGAAATGGAAACTCAGCACAATCAACTTCGATTATTGAGGCTGCGGATTCTGTAAATAATCGTATTTTGAATATTCATATGCCTTGGTCAGATAACACCATTTATTGGGACGCTGGAATGGGAGGTTCTTATAATCGAATTTCAAAGGCAGCTACAGCAACAGATATTGATAATGTTTGGCATCATTGGGCTTTTGTTAAGAAAACTTCAACTGGTCAGATGTTTATTTACAAAGATGGAGTTCAATGGCATACGGGCTCTGCATTAAATTTACCAGTTGGGAAGATTACTAAATTTATATTAGGAACTACCAAGGAATTGAACGCCAATTGGAAAGGATCAATCGATGAGTTTTCGGTATGGTCAACCGCATTAGATGTTGCAACAATAGCTGCTTGGAAAGATAAAAAGATTGCAGCGACTCATCCGAATTATTCAGATTTGGAAGTTTATTATGATTTCGATGGTCAACTTGCAATGATGGATCGTTCAGGTCATAATCGTTTAGGAATGTGCTCAGATTTAAACTTGGTTCAAAATAATCAAACTATTGTTGCTGGTTTGGAATCATCGACAAGTATTCCAAAAATTGACTTAATTCAAGGAACAATGAATCCTGCAACTGCAGATTCTGTTTTAGTTACACAATTCCCTAAACCGAGTGTAGTATTTGAATATCAACCAGGAGAACATAGTTTTCACATTGTTTCTAATACAATCAAATACGATCAGGGAACAATCGATACACTTGGAAGTAATGGAGCGCTTCTTCATACTGGACCTAGTGTGGTTGATGGAACATTGATCAATCAAACAATTACTTATTATGAAGCCGCTTTTGAGGAAATAAATGATGTTGAAATTGGTCGATACATTACTCCTTATGGAATTGGATTTGATTTGGGACCTCAAGGATTTACATGGATTTATGATGTGACAGACTATCAAAAATACTTGCATGGAATGGTTGATTTAGCGGCGCACAATACGCAAGAATTAATTGACTTGAAATTTGCATTTGTGGAAGGTATTCCAGCAAGAGATGTTCACAATATTGAGCCAATTTGGCAAAATTGGACATCATATAATTATGCAGAAATGGCAAATGATGTAGTCTTGCAAGCTAAACAAGTTACTTTATCAGATACATCTCAAAATTTTAAAATCAGAACACGGTTAACAGGTCACGGACAAGTTGGAAATGGTGCATGTTGCGAATGGCAAGACAAACAACACAAAATTATTGTGAATGGAGTAGAGCGTTTTAGTTGGAGTATATGGAGAGATGATTGTGGTCAAAATCCAAATATTGCACAAGGAGGTACATGGCCTTATGCTCGTGAAGGTTGGTGTCCAGGTGATATGGTTAGAGAGTTTGATCATGAATTAACTTCGTACGTTACACCAGGAAATACCGTTTCAATTGATTATGATATTTCTGATGTTCCAACCAATGATGCTGGACAAGCTGGGGGTAATTTTGTGACGGCGATAGATTTGGTTTCCTATTCTGCTCCGAATTTTCAACACGATGCAGCTATTTTGGATATTTTGAATCCAAATAGCTATGAATATTACAGTAAGTGGAATCCGACTTGTTCTAATCCACGAGTGATTTTACAAAATAACGGGGCTCTTCCTTTAACTTCTTGTAAGATTCGAATTTGGGTAAGCTATGGTAATTTCATTGATTATTCTTGGACAGGAAATTTAGGATTCCTTCAAAAAGAGATTGTCGAGATTCCAATTGCAAATCAAAATTTCTGGTTCGGGGCAAATCCGGCAAACGGTTTCTATGCAGATGTATTTCAAATAAATGGTTCTGCTTCTTTGGATGAATACCCAAATAACAATGTGTTTAAAGCTAAATATACTGCTCCTGAACTGATTAATGGCCCATTCTTCATTTGGTTTAATACCAATAATAAAGCGAGTGAAAACAAATGGAAATTAATTGATCAAAATGGAACTGTCATTTTCCAAAGAACTACTTTGACAAATACGACAGATTATAAAGATACCTTCAATTTGGCATCTGGGTGTTATTCAATTATCTTGGAAGATAGTGATGATGATGGAATTGGATTTTGGTATTCTTCGCAAGTTGAAGGTGAAACGACAGGTAGTTTTAGGATTCGAAAAGTTGGAGGTTCCTTCATAGAGAGTTTCCCCGCAGATTTTGGGACTTATCACCGATATGATTTTTCGGTAGGATTTACTTTAGGTTTGGATGAAGCAATTTTAGAAAATGAGTTACTTGTTTTCCCAAATCCATCTTCAGATAAAATCAGAGTGGAATTGGTAGGAAATGTTGGAAACAATGCGAAAGTAGAGGTGATTGATATGAATGGAAGAATTGTGAAAACGAAAGCTGTTCAAAATACCAATCAAACTTACGCTGCAGATTTCCAGGTCAGTGATTTACAAAACGGATACTATTTGGTACGTGTAAGCGGAGATAATGGCTCTGAAACTACACCGTTTATCAAGCAATAATAAAATCAAACGAATTTTGAAAACGCGGTTCATTCAATTGAATCGCGTTTTTTTTGGTAGGTTACACTCAACCACCTTTAAATGAATTTCTGTATCTCTTTATACAATCGATTAGTTGGAAGTCCCATTACATTTGTATACGTCCCTTCCATACGTTTCACGGCCACGTAACCGATCCATTCCTGAACTCCGTAAGATCCCGCTTTATCGAAAGGCATATATTTTTCAATATAATACGTTATTTCGTTGTCACTCAATGTTTCAAATTCAACGTCTGTTCGCTCTGAAAAGGAAGTGGATCTATCTTTGGACCCGATAAAAACGCCGGTTATCACGGTGTGTTTTTTACCGGATAATTTTGAAAGCATTTGTCGTGCATCCTCATAGTCGAATGGTTTTCCCAATATTTTCCCATCCAATATGACGACTGTATCTGCGCAGATTATGACTTCGTTGTCTGTAAGGTCGGGGAGAAGCGCCGCTGCTTTTAATGTTGCGAGAAATTCAGGAACTTCGTTTGCAGGGAGTGAATCCGGATAAACTTCTTCGGTATCTTTGATTCTGACTTCGAATTCAATTCCAATTCCAACCAACAATTCTTTTCTTCTGGGCGATTGTGAACCTAAAATCCAACTAATATTTTTCATAGAAAGTACCAGTAAAAAGGCATGCAACAACCAATGAGCATGGTTAGTTTCAAAATAATATCAATACGTTTTAAAGATGAGCGATTTGTACTTGTTAAAAGTATGAAGCAAGAGATAAGTAAAAAGAAATAAATAATGAAACAAGGTCCAATGACAAGTAAAAATGTTTCGTTGAAAACAGCATATCCTTCAATCAAAAACGGGAGTGAAATTGCTATAATTGCCAACAAACAAAAGAATGAAATCCATCTTGTCTTATTGACTCCTAAAACGATAGGAATTGTTTTCGCCTTAAGCTGTAGATCACCCTCCACATCTTCCATGTCTTTGATGATTTCTCGTACCAAATTCAAACTTGTAGCGAAAAAAGCAAGTGCTACGACAAAGAATATTTTTAGATTTAATCTGGAAATCCAATTCGCATCTTCGGCAAAATCACTTAAGAAGTTAGCGCTGTGAAATGGAGTTGTCAATCCTAAAAAGTGGATTCCACAAAGAATAGGAACCAATCCTGTTAGAGCGGCGATCAAGATGTTTCCAATCAAAAATTTTCGTTTGAAATACATGGAGTAAAACCACAGAATATTAATGCTTAATAAATGAATGAATACATACCAAAAAGTTTCATAAGCCCACGTTAGATAACAAGCAATAGAAAATGCAATGAAGTTCAAAATCCAATGAGAAACAATTGCCCATCTTGGTTTGATGTATTTGCCAATGATTACTTTGTTTGGTTTATTGATTCGATCTGCTTTTACATCAAAGTAATCGTTTATAATATTTCCTCCAGCTGCAATCAAGACTGTTGAAAATACCAATAAGAAATAATCCAGAGCTTCATGCGGGTGAGCTTTCTTCAGTAATAGATCTTCCGACATATACGGAATGAAGAACACGCGAATTCCATACATCGTCAGGATTATAACGAGTAAATTAATCGGACGAATGAGTCGGATGAACTGCATTATTTGACGATCTTGTATTCCGTTCTACGATTTTCTTGATGCGCTTTCTCTTTTTCTTTTTCTGTTGCCATTTTATTAATCACATCATCAGTAATAATTGGTTTTGTTGCACCAAATCCTTTTGAAGAAAGGCGTGAAGCTTCAATTCCTTGAGCAATTAGATATTCTTTCACTGATTTGGCACGAGCATCTGATAGTTGCATATTTTTAGCAGCATCCCCACGTGTATCGGTATGTCCACCTATTTCAATCTTCATAGTTGGATTCGCTTTCAATAAATCTCTTAGTTTATTTAATTCTAAAAATGATTCTGGACGTAAGATTGCCTTGTCTAAATCAAAGAATACATTTTTCAAAGGGTTTATGTTTGATATATCGGTAATCGGAACCATTGGAACATCCATGTGGAAAGATTCCTGATTATCCGCAACTGTCATGTTGAAATTTTGTGAGAAGAAAGTATAGCCAGGGTAACTCACTGACAAGGCATATTCTTCATTGATTGGTAGAGAAACCGTAAAAGATCCATTAACTTGGTCCGCTTCGGATTTGATGACTTCTTTCCCCGTTTTGATATTTACTAAAGAGAATTTCCCAGGTATTGTTTTTTTCGTTAAAGCATCAAATACTAATCCATCGAAGTAGACTGTTTTGATTGGTCTGAATTTTTCAGGCATGATGAAGTAATAAAGGTCTAGTTTTCCAAATCCACCTTCACGATCGGAAGCAAAAAATGCAATTTCTCCGTCAGCGCTAACCAACAGCGAATTTTCATCTGCACTGGTGTTTATTGGATAACCCAAGTTTTCAGGAATTCCCCATTCACCTTTTTCGTTCATTCGAGACACGAAAATGTCTAATCCTCCCATTCCTCTGTGTCCTTGAGAAGAGAAATAAAGGGTTTTTCCATCAGGGTGAATTAAAACTGATTCTTCCATGTAAGGCGTATTAATCGTATTTGGCAAGCGAACTGGCACATCCCATGATCCATCTTCTTTTTGTGTTGCAGTATAGATGTCTGAATCAGGTCTTCCACCTCGAGCCATCACTTTACGAATAAAATAAAGGGTTTTTCCATCAGCAGATAAGGATGGTTGTGTTTCCCAACTTGGGGTATTGATTGCTCCAGGAAGATTTACTGGATCTAGCCATTGAGCTCCAAGACGTTTGGTATAGAATAAATCACAACTTCCTTTTCCTTTTCGATTGTCGCCATAACTTCCAGATTCATCGGTACAAGCAACAAAAATTAGACTTCGACCATCAGGACCAATTGTTGGAGCTCCTTCATTATTCAACGTATTGATGTTTTTAGGCATCGAAATAGCAGTTTCCCATGTATTAAATGTACTTAAATTGGAAACATAAAAATCCTCCTGTTCACCATAAATAGGAACTCTTTTATCTTCAATTCTACGCGTAAATAATAAGGTTTTTCCATCAACAGTAATCGTAGGGAAATATTCTGAATCTTTTGTATTTACCCCTGGACCAAGGTTGATAGGTTTAAATTGATTCGGATTTTTCATCGCTTCAATAGCATAATCGCAGTCTATGATAATTTGCTTTGCATTTGCTAAATTATCTGGATGTGCACCTTTTGATTGTGTATAAGTTGTTAGATTTTTCTTGGCATTTTCATACTCACCAACCGCGTATTCGAGTGTTCCAAGGTAATAATATGTTCCACCTGACGGAGAATGATTTGGATTGATTGCTAATGCTTTTCGGTATTGTTCGATTGCTTTATAAGGTTGATTTGTTAGTTCATACATTTCTGCTTCTACCATGTGAGCTTCCCAAAATGTCGGATCTATTTTAAGAGCCTTCTCCAAAAGAGCAATTCCACCAGCATAATTGGGACCGCGTGTAATGGGGTCAACTGATTTTCCAGGTTCATCTCTACCTTGTTCGTATAATGCAATTGCTTTTTTGTTTTTGGAAGAATAAGTCATTTGTGCTGTTGAACAAGAAGCTGTAGCTAAAATGAACAAGGCCAATACAAGGTTTTTCATGCTTATGGTATTTCTAAGTATTTGTGCGTTTGCAGTGAAATCTTCCATTTTGGATGATTTTTTACGTATTCAATAATTGTTGGCAATAATTGTTCCCTTTTTGACCATTCAGGTTGCAAGTAGAGAACACATGCATCATTTACTTTTAATGAATGCTCTTCTGCCCATTTCAAATCTGATTGATGAAAGATAACAATTTTTAGCTCAGAAGCTTTGTTGTATGCTTCATCAACGGGAGATTTAAATTTTTTTGGTGAAAAAGTGTACCAATCAACAGCACCAACTAATGGGCTTGTTCCAGAAGTTTCAATTGCTACATATTTTCCAATGGAGTGGAGCGCATCTACCAAAACAGACAAATCATACATTGCTGGTTCTCCGCCAGTAATAACAACTAATTCTCCAGGATATTGAGCAACAACAGTTATTAATTCATCGACGGTCATTTTGGGATGGATATCCGCATCCCAAGATTCTTTTACATCACACCAAACACACCCTACATCGCAACCACCAAGACGAATGAAATAGGCCGATGTTCCTGTATATTTTCCTTCACCCTGTATGGTGTAAAAGTGTTCCATTACTGGGTAAGAAGCAGAACTATATTGTGTCATACATCAAAAGTACTAATTTGAATTATGAATTAGCTATTATAAAGCGTGATAAGTAAGTATGAGCTTGATAATTGTAACATTGCTAATTGATAATTAGGAAAGGACTTCCAAATCGCTTATTTCGTTGATATTTAGAATGATTGTTCCATTATCATCTGCGCTGAAATTCTTTTTAAATTTCACACCAGTTGCCCATTGATGTTCTGCGTAAGAATGTTTGCGAATAACAGTTTGTGAATAGGTTTCATCAAAAGCTTCGATAATAATGAGTAATTCTGAAAGTTTTTCTCTTATTTCGGATAAATTGATGTTGTATAAAGGAGAATCATCATTGATGACATGAACGAGCGTCCAAGTAAGCGGAAAGTAACGTACAAAATCAACTTCTAGAGGAATATTGTAATATTTTCTAGTAATCATATTACTCGATGAATCCTCATCTATCATCGATAGTAAAACGTGTACTTTTGTATTTAATAAAACACTATTTCGCTGATTGACGATTTTAAACATCAGAGCCATTTTGTCTTTATGTGGCGTAATAATTACATTGTGTGAAAAGGCAATTTTGGTTGAAGGTCTTGAAAAGCGGCCATAAATTAAACCTGTTGCAATGGCAAAAGCAATCAAACCTACAAAAGCTTCCATTGCCGCAACGAATGATGTAAGATTTCCAATAGGAGCAATTGCTCCATAACCAACGGTTGTAAATGTTTGGGCACTGAAATAATAGGCGGCTATAAATGGATTTTGATTCGGATTTATCCCATGTAAGTGCTCAGTTCCAATCCAACAATAGATTCCAGCAAATAATAGATTTGCAACTAAGAAGCTACCTACTAGAAAAGTTCCAAATTTCCAGGCATTTAAATCGACTAGATACTTGTAGAAATCTTTCAACATTCGGATTGTTCCAATACGTTTAATATTGTAAGATCCATCTTCGTTTAATATTCGTTTTACAGATTTTTGATAGGAAGTTCCTAAGCCTGGGTCTTGGGATTCATATTGTTCAAATTTGTCTGGATTCCCCATGATCGTTTGTGCTAATTGTAATTTGAAATTAATCAATCTGTTGGATAGAAAATTAAAATTTGAAACAAAAAAATCCCGTTCATCAGTTGACGAACGGGATTTTTAGTATTCACTAGTAGCGATTACGCTGTAACTCCTAAAATTTCTGCCATTTTTGCACCGATTTGAGCTGGAGAATCAACTACGTGAATTCCACACTCGCGCATGATGCGTTTTTTAGCTTCAGCAGTATCATCATCACCACCAACGATTGCACCTGCGTGACCCATTGTGCGGCCTTTTGGTGCAGTTTCACCTGCGATAAATCCAACTACTGGTTTTGTACCGTGTTCTTTGATCCAACGAGCAGCGATTGCTTCTAAGCTACCACCAATTTCACCGATCATTACGATACCTTCTGTTTCTGGGTCATTCATTAACAATTCTACAGCTTCTTTCGTAGTAGTTCCAATGATTGGGTCACCACCAATTCCGATTGCTGTTGTAATTCCTAATCCAGCTTTAGCAACTTGATCTGCTGCCTCATATGTTAACGTTCCTGATTTAGAAACGATTCCAATTTTTCCTTTTTTGAATACAAAACCTGGCATAATACCAACTTTTGCTTCACCTGCAGTAATAACACCTGGACAGTTTGGACCGATCAAACGAGCTCCAGAACCTTTTAAGTATTCTTTCGCTTTCACCATGTCATTTACAGGAATACCTTCAGTAATACAAACGATTACTTTAATTCCAGCATTTGCAGCTTCCATAATAGCATCTGCTGCGAAAGCTGGCGGAACGAAAATAATAGAAACATCTGCACCAGTTTTAGCTACTGCATCAGCAACTGTATTGAAAACAGGACGATCTAAGTGAGAAGAACCTCCTTTTCCTGGAGTCACCCCACCAACAACGTTTGTTCCATATTCAATCATTTGACCTGCATGGAAAGTACCTTCACTTCCTGTGAATCCTTGTACAATTACTTTAGAGTTTTTATTAACTAGAACACTCATGTTTGAGAATTTAGAATTTCGTTTTTAAAATGCGATTCAAAAATAGGAGTTTCTTTTCGTTTTAGCAATGTTTTAGCCGATTTTAAATTGCTAATTTGTTATATTTCTTAACATTCTTAAAAGTATTTGATAATGAGTATTTTGAGAATTAAATAATTGGTTTTTTACTGAAGGTTTATGAATATGTATTCTTTGTTATAGTTCTTGTTGAAGCCTTATTTTTGAGTTTAGAACACAATAAATAACAGATATCGTTGTTAATCAATCAGTATAACCGAATAATTATGAAAAGCCCTATTACTTTATTTTTTGTTTTGATCATTGGAAGTACTTTTTCACAGCAAAAAGATTCTGTAAAAACAAAGACACTTTCATACATCGTGAAGATGACACATGGAATGACAAACTTGAATCGATTTGATTTTACAAATTCAGAATGGGACAGATTGACGCCAGGGTTTGAAATTCCTGATTCCTTGAAAGCTGATATAGGCAATGGTTACTATTCAAATGATTTTCGATCTTTTAGTAGCACTTCTTATTACATGTTCTCTTTTTCCTTTATTAATGGAAAGAATAAACAAGCAGGTAGAAAATTTCAAACTACAACAGCGATTCATTTGGGATATGGGCCTGGAAATAACGCTACAAAGTATTGGGGACATGAAAGTGAACAAATTATAGATACACTTACTTCGAATCAAACAGCCGCGTCTTATTATGTAACGGGAAATAGAACTCAAACCATTGTCAAAACATATCAATCGAGTACTTTGGCTTTTGGAATTGGACAACATTTTGCGACAAATCCGAGTCGGTTGTTTCAGTTTGAAACGGGAGTGGATCTTTTATGCTTGTTAAGCATTAATAGTGATGTTAAAGCATCTTATATAGATGATTACAGAATCGATGGAATACCAGATAGCAATGATAGTATAGCGAATGCCTATTACCCAACTCCTGTTTTGAATGATTCAAGAAGTGAAAAATTTAAAGGTACTTTTGTTCCTGGATTTATTCTAAGAATTCCACTAGAGATGAGCTTTAAGCTTTCAAAGAAAAATGAAATTCTTAGCAGAATGCGAATCGGTGGAGAGTTAAATCCAGGACTAGGAATGCAGTTTACAAAAGGAAAAACGAGTAATAGTTTCAGTATCAGCGGAGGAATGAATTTCCGTTTTGCGTTTTAAATTTCATTCACAAGAGATAAAGATTTAATTTCTAATTTTGGTGAAAAACCAACTAATGAAAACCCATATCGTCTGTTTGTTCCTTTTAATTACAGGAATCAATTTTGCCCAACAAAAAGATTCTTTACAATCAAATATACCAGCTTACATTATCAAAACGAGTATTGGTGGGATTGGTCTTAATAAGATTGCTTTTACGGATGCTGAGTGGGAGCGAATGACTCCTGGATTTCAAGTCCCTGATTCATTTCAAGTAAACACAGACGGAGTAGATCAGTTTGATTCAGCTGCCGACGATTTTTACAGTATAGTTTCCTTTTCGTTTATCAATAACAAGGAGAAACGTGCTGGAAAGAAATTCCAAACCAAGACCACTATTCATTTGGGTGGTGGTCCAGAAGCAAAAGTATCCAAGTATTGGTTTCATGAAAACAGAACTGTTATTGATACCTTGTTTTCAAATCAAACGGGAAACCCATATTATGTATATGGAAACAAACGACAGGACATTCAAAAGTATTACAAGATAAAATCATTTATGATTGGAGTTGGAGAGCGCTTCACTCTAAGGCCAGATCGCATTTTTCAATTTGAAACGGGCTTAGACATCTTTTTCCTGATAGGATCTTCTTCTGAAGTGAAATCAGCGGTTACAGAAACTTATGTTATTCAGGGAGTAAATGAGAGTAATTACACTTCACCGATTTCTGCTCCCAGTTTGAATAGTCCTCAAATCAGCGAATATTCTGCAAAAATGGCAAAAGGATTGTTAATCTGTGTGCCTTTGGATATCAGTTTTGCTTTATCAAAGAAAAACGCAGTGTTAAAAAGAATGCGCTTGGGATTTGAAATGAATTACGGAATAGCACTTCAGTTTACAAAAGGTAAGACAAGTTATAACGAAAGTAGAAGTTGGGGCTTAAATTTTCGATATGAATTCAGTGATATTAGAAAACCTTTTCGATAGTTATTTCAAAAATCAGAATTGAATTTGCTGGAATTTTATCCAAAGGATCATCTCCATAACCCAGATGTGGTGGAATGACTAAACGCAATTTAGTGCCAGAAACTTGGTTTAGAAGTCCGATTTGAAAACCTCCAATGAGTCCTTTCAAATTTGCTTCAAAGGGTTTTCCAGGTTCCGTTACATCGAATTTTTTGCCATTGGTTAAAGTTCCCTTGTAGGAAATTGAAACCATACTTCCTGCTTGGATTTTTTCTGTTCCAGTTCCTTTTTTTAGAACTTCTAGAATTAATCCTCCATCAAGAACTTCGTATTTCCACTGGTTCTTTTTAGCATAATTTTCAGCATCAGCATTTAAACTAGACTTTTGTTCTTCTGAATACGTATTGCAACCGAAAAGAGTGATTCCGGCTAAAAAGATGAATAAGAGATTTCGCATATTAGTATTTCACTGGTGTTACTTCGTATCCTTTGTCGCGGAGTAATTGAATGACACCATTTGGTCCGCCTAAATGTCCAGCACCCACAGCGAAAAAACAGGCTTTGATTTTCATCAATTCTTCCATTTTCGGAATCCAATTTTTGTTTCGTTTGTCCAGTAATTCTTCGGAGGAATTTCCTAGTTCATCGCTTTCAAGGATTAATTTTGCTAAGCTTTCTAAGTCTTGTTTGTGGTAATACTGAACCATTTTCTGAAATGTTTTTTCTCCTTCATCCGGGTTACGAACTATTTCCAGAATGAATTTAGCCATTTCTTTCGTAGGCATCTTATCAAAGATAGATAACTGGTATTCAATTGTTTCAAGCCCACTTACTGGGATTTTATCATTTTGAGCCTTGGTTTCAATTTCCATATCAACCATTCGAATCTTCCCAGTCATCATTTTTTGGAAACTCAATTGAAGTAAGGTGAAAGGTTTTCTCGTTTCGAAGCCTTTTTCAAATTGCTCTGGTTTTATTCCTAGTAGATTCGCTCCCCAATTGATTACGGAATCTTTTTGTTCTGGCGTGAAGATATCAAAACAAGACCCCGATTCTAGTGTCATTAGTTTCATCAAAGAACCTTGGTTTGACAAATTTGCTACTTCTAGAACTACTTCGTCCGATTTTGAAATGATTTTTGTCAATTTACTAGGAAAATAGAACAAAGAATCAGGAATCATGTGAATTGTTCCAAAGAGGTAAGACACTTTTTTGTCTTTTCCTTTAATTTGGTAAAGAAGCGAGTTGTCTTGTCCAAAAATGAAACTCGTAATGAATAAAAAGAGACCAACTAGGAACTTCATACTATTTTTCTAATGTTAATTCAGCTAAATAATGATCGTCTTCTTCCATTACACGAACTGCTTTTAGTCCAACAGTTTTTGAAGCTTGGAATAAATTGTCAAAATCTACATACAACCAATCAAACCACGGGCCTTTTTCCTTTTTGTATTTCATTTGGAACCTGAAATTTCCATAGTATTCGGTGTTCAAGTCAATCCAAAGCGCTCCATCTTCATCTTCATACAAGGAATGAATATCCGAAGAATCACAGAGTATTTTCCCTCCGGGATTCAACAATGTTTTTGCATGTTCCAAGGTTTTTTCCAAGTTGGATAATTTTCCAGCTATCCCAATTCCATTCATCAACATCAAAATGGTATCGTATTTTTTACCCGATAAATCAAAGAAGTTCTTTTGTTCAGCATTCAATCCATTGCTTTGTAAAAAATCGACTGCTCCTTCAGAAATGTCGATACAATCTATTTTCAATCCTTGATCTTGCAAATATGTAGCGTGAATTCCAGCTCCAGCTCCAACATCCAAAACATGTCCCTTTGCCAATGAAAGCGCTTTTTGCTCAATCGCGGGCATTTCATCAAATTTTCTAAAAAGGACTTCTAAAGGAATAATGTCATCTTCACAGATATCTGAAATTACAATAATATCTTCTGGTCTTCTTTTATCGGCGTATTCTTGAATGGCATATCCAATTGGATCTCCGTATTTTTTTTCGTTGCTCATTTTTTTCTTTGTTAGACTGAAAAGACTCAAGACTCAAGACAATAGACAGTTAATCTGTCTTTAGTCTTTGGTCTGATGTCTAATAATCTTTATTTAATATTCGTATTCTTCATAACCAGACAAATCATCTTCGTCATATCCGTCTCCAAAATCTTCGTCAAATTCATTCATATCTTCATCTTCTTCGTCGCCAAAGAAAGCATCGTCTTGAACTATTTTTGAATCTTCAGGTGGGGCTATTCCTACTGCTAGGGCAATTTTTGGTTTGTCTAACGTTTCTTCAATGCGTTCTTGTAATTCAATCAAGAAAATCCACATTCTTAGGAAATCATAAACCAAAATGATTTTTTGATCGGGTGCCTCCATGAAATCGGTTAATTTCGATTCAGACATTACACTGGTAAGCTCTTGGTCTTCATCAGAGTAACTCATGTCCATTAAGCTAATTTCATGACCTTTATCCCAATCATCATTAGACATAAAGAACGAACCGATTTCTTGTCCCTCGAAGTTAAATGAATTTAAAATCGTTCGGTAAAATGATTCAAAGTTCTCATCTTCATTTATGATAATGTCTCTAAAGATTTCTTGGTCTTTCTCAGAATCTAATAACACGCGAAATTTAAGCGCACCCATGCAGTTGTTTTTTTTACAAAGATACAGTTTAATGTAGAATTGATAATGCAGAATTAAGAGGAGAATTTATCCGTTATCTTAATTAGTTATTCTACATTGATTTTTAACCCTATATCCTCGCCAATTTTGAACATCAATTCCTTGGCAATTTCAAAATCATTGGGAATTTCTCCTTCTAAGATTGCTTCTTTAATTTTTGCTTTAATGATTCCAATTTCACCGCAAGGTTTCAGATTAAACGTTTTCATGATTAAATCACCTGAAATTGGAGGCTGAAAGTTTCGCACATGGTCTTTTTCTTCAACCGCTTTTAGTTTTTCAATCACCAATTCGAAGTTTTTCTTGTACTTCTTTACTTTGAATTCATTTTTGGAAGTAATATCGGCATTACACAAGGTCATTAAATCGTCAATGTCATCGCCAGCTTCAAATAAAAGTCGCCTAATTGCAGAATCGGTGACATTGCTTTTCACCAATGAAATGGGTCTTAAATGAAGTCGGACGAGTTTTTGAACATACTTCATTTTGGCATCCAATGGAAGTCTCAGTCGAGTAAAAATTTTTGGAACCATTCGAGCACCTAATTCTTCGTGTCCGTGAAATGTCCATCCAACTTGTGAATCGAAACGTTTTGTTGGAGGTTTAGCAATATCGTGAAGGATTGCTCCCCATCTCAACCAAAGGTTGTCTGAATGTTGTGCCACATTATCCAATACTTCTAAAGTGTGGTAGAAATTGTCTTTGTGGCTTTTTCCATCGCGAGTTTCTGTTCCATGAAGCGCAATCATTTCTGGAAAAAACTGATGAAGAAGTTTCGTGGAATTCAATAATTCGAATCCGCGAGAAGGTTTTTCTGCTAAAATTATTTTGTTTAGTTCATCTACAATACGTTCTTGTGAGATGATTTCTAGTCGACTTGAGTTTTCCAAAATCGATTTCAAACTACTGATTTCAATTTGAAAATCGAGTTGAGTAGCAAAACGAATTGCCCGCATCATGCGCAAAGGATCGTCCGAATAAGTGGTGTTTGGATCAAGTGGAGTTCGAAGTATTCCCTTTTCCAAATCTGCTAATCCGTTAAATGGGTCGATTAAATTTCCAAAACTTTCCGCTCTTAGATCTAAAGCGAGCGCATTAATGGTAAAATCTCTTCTTTTCTGATCGTCGCTCAAAGTTCCGTCTTCTACAATAGGCTTTCGAGAGTCTCGTTGGTAAGATTCCTTTCGAGCACCCACAAATTCTACATCCAAATCTTTGTAGTTGAATTGTGCTGTACCGAAATTTTTGAACAAATTTACGCGTTTTACCCGTAGTTTATCTCCAGCAGCTTGAGCCAATTCCATTCCATTTCCAACGACTACAATATCGATGTCTTTGGAGGGTCTTTCCAATAATAAATCACGCACAAATCCGCCGATTACATAAGCTTCCAAGCCTTTTTCGGAAATTATTTGAGAAACAACCTTAAAAACAGGATGTTTGAGTTTGTGAGCGAAATTTTCTATTTGCATGCGGGTGCAAAGTTACTGAATTTAGAAGAATCAGCTTCGAATAACTTGGATTGAACTGTCTAATCCTATTTTTATGATTTGCGAAGGAGTTGAAAGTTGTTCATTTGTTTTTAGTTCTAGAATAGCTTCAACTTGTTGTTTTATAGCGGAATTAATGTCGCTAAAGTTAGTAGGGAAGGGCTTTCCTGAAATATTTGCTGAAGTTGAAACAAGTGGCAAACGAATGCTTCGAATCAAAGCTAAGCAAATAGGGTCTTTGGTTATTCGAATTCCGACCGAACCATCTTCAGCCAAAACGCTTGGAGCCAATCCTTGTGCATTTGGGTAGATAATAGTTAATGGTTTATCTGCTAAGTCGGCCAAATCATAACAAACAGCAGGAAACTCTGGAATGTATTTTTCAATCATCTGAAAACTGTCGACTAGCAAAATGAAGCTTTTGTCCTTTGGACGTTGTTTGATCTCTAATATCCGTTGACAAGCCTGTTCATTTGTAGCGTCGCAACCAATTCCCCAAATTGTGTCTGTGGGATAAAGAATTGTTTTACCGTTTTTGAGAGCTTCGATGATAGTTTGATCTAAAACCATTTCAAGAATTTTCTGTAAAGTTACTGCAGAAGACTTAAATGATAAGTTTTTCTTTGTTCAAAATTGAAAATTGCTTCTAATTTCCTATAATTCAGAATTTGCTCTTGGGTGATTTCTACACAAAGTGAATGCGGAGAGTAACTCACATTGATTAATCCCGCATCCCAAAGTTTGATGAGATGGGTATGAATAGCAGATTTTGATAAATGAAGTATTTCTGCTAAATCTTTGTTTGTTAGTTTGGGATATTTAATAAGTAGTTCAATCATTTTGACTCTGCAAGGATGGGCAATTGCTCTTCCAAGAAGCGAAATAGAGATTTGTTTTGGCGTGTAATCAAGAGGTTTTATCGTTGGCATAAAGCATTGTGAATTAAATGAATAATGGATTCTATAAATTTAAGATAGTGAAAATTATCTCCTGAAAAAAGGAAATTTCAAAAAAAATAAATTTTAGAATTTTGAAATTCGAGAATTCTCTTGTTCACATCTTTATGAACAGATTTAATATTAAAATATTGATTTTCAAATAGTTGATATTTTTTGATTGCTTAGTATTCTGTGAACTCTTTTTCTTAATTTTATCACTCAATCAAATTTCAGTGAAAAAAATATTGATAATCGAAGATGATCCACAAATTAGCTCCATTGTTCAGAAAGGATTAACTGAAGAGAACTTTGAAACTAAAACGGCAAACAATGGATTAAAGGGGTTAGATGAATTTCATTTTTGGAAGCCTGATTTGATTATTTTGGATATTATGCTTCCAGGACTGAATGGTATTCAAGTTTGCTCAAAAATTAGAGAGACAAGTCAAGTTCCGATTTTGATGTTAACCGCATTAGGTACTCCAGAAAATGTGGCTTTAGGATTAGATTCTGGAGCGGATGACTATTTGCCTAAACCATTCAAATTTATCGAATTAAATGCCCGCGTGCGCTCTTTGTTGCGTCGAATTGAAAATCAAGTAACTGCTTCAAGCACCCTATTTTCATTTTCAGATTTGGTGATTGATGATGATCGAAAAACAGTTATTCGCAATGGACATTTGATCACACTTACTTCCACAGAATATCGTTTGTTATTATTATTTATGATGAGTCCTAAAAAGGTTTTTTCGCGGATAGATATTTTAGAAGAGGTTTGGGGAATTGATTTTGAATCTGGAACAAATGTGGTAGACGTTTATGTTAACTATTTACGTAAGAAGTTGATGCAATTTGGAGATTCTAAACTAATCCATACGGTAATAGGAATGGGATATGTAATGCGTGAAGAAGAATGAAAATAAGGGTAAGAATCATATTATTGTTAAGTAGCACTTTTGCTTCATTAATTTTAGTGTTTAGCATCTTTGTATATGTACTTTCTTCAAATTATGTGTTTAATGATTTTTACGATCGATTAAAAACCCGAACCAATACAACCATTCGAATTGAGTTAGATCACAGTGAGGATAAAAAATATGTGAAGCAATTCAAGGAGGAGTATTTAGAAAAATTACCTGAGGAGAAAAGTGTTATTGTAAAGTTGGATAAAGAATTAAAACCACTAATTAGGAGTGGAAATAACCAAGAGAATGAATTTATCCAAAAGGTTATTCAATCTAGATTTAGTCAAGATAGAAATGATAACATATTGAAATATGGAGTTTTATATCAAGCCAAAGACAATAAAAGCTATGTGGTCTACACTTCTGCAAAGAACATGTATTACACCAAGTATAAAACGTATTTGAGGGGATTGTTAATCTCGATGTTTTTAGCTTCTATTGTATTGATTATTATCGTTTCTCTGTGGCTTTCAAAACGATTAATAAAACCTATAAGTGATTTAAGTAAAAGCATTCATAGGATTGGTACAGAAAATCTAAATTTTAGAATTGAAAATAATCAAGAAGGAGATGAATTAGGTGAATTGATTCGAACGATGAACAACATGCTTGATAGGTTGGAGACAAGTTTTGAAACGCAAAACAATTTTATTAGCAATGCATCTCACGAATTGAATACCCCCCTGACAAGTATTATTGGTCAGGCAGACTTAATGTTGAGTAAAGATCGTAGTTCGGAAGATTATAAAAGTGCTTTGGGGAATATTTTGGAGCAAGCTGAAAAATTAAACAAGAAAACAAAGGCCCTGCTGTTCCTAGCTCAAACTGGATTTGACGGGAAAAAGATGACCATTGAAAGTTTAAGAATTGATGAACTGATTTTTGAAACCATGGAAACCGTGAATCGAATAATTCCTGGAAACAAAATAAAGTTCGATTTCGAAAGTCTTCCAGAAAATTTAAATGCTTTAGAAGTCAAAGGAAATTCTCAACTGTTACAATTGGCCTTGTCGAATGTACTATTGAATGCGAGTAAATATTCCGATAATGAAGATGTTCGAATTTATCTATCTCATACAAAAGAGTCCATTTCTATCCATGTTCAAGATAATGGAATTGGAATTCCTCCGCATGAGTTAAGCCATATTTATGATCCGTTTTTCAGAGCCTCAAATACGACATCATTTGAAGGTTATGGGATTGGTTTGCCCTTGACAAGGAATATTATGCGCCAACATCATGGTAAAATTCTGGTTCACTCAGTAGAGGATATTGGAACTTTGTTGACTTTAGTGATCCCCTATAAATCCTAAAGAAACGTTAAAATTCAAATTCTAATCTCGTTCTAATCCCACTCTTATACCATCCTTATTGTCTCGCTCTAAATTTGCTTAAAACAATAAGAGATGGAGACAACAATTCTAATACCAACAGATTTTAAAATGAGTTCTATAGAACCTTTGAAATCGTTGCTTCAATTTCAAAAGGAAGATACTATTCGAGTTATTTTAGTTCATGGAATTTATCAATCAAATTCAATTTCTGATTTACTTTTCTTTGATCAAAGTGATTTGAAATTAGAAATGGCTGGAAAATCTTTCTTGCAAAGAGTATACAATCTAGAAAGTGAATTAGCTCCAAAAATTGAATCAATTCAGATATTGTTCTTTAGTGGATTTACAAGCCATTCATTTGATCAATTTGCAGAGGCAAATGGGGTCGATCGTATAATCATTCCATATGAATTGGAATTTGATTGGTCGCACAAGAAAAGTATGGATATTCTTCCTTTTCTAAAGAAATCTAAGATTATAAAACAATTAATTGCTTGGGATAATAACGAATATTCAAGTAAGTCGAATCAAGCGTACGTTACCGCATTAGTATGAATAAAAAAATCATCATAGTAGCCCTTTTAATGCTGATTACATTGAGTTCCTTCGGGTATTATGTGTTCAGCCATGCGAACTACCCCGAAAAAGCAATTGTCGGAGAGTGGAAGGAGGTTTCATGGGTATATGATCGAAATAATATTCATGAAAAAGTGAAGCAAGAAATTGAAACAGATGAACGGGTAGATATCGCGAATCATTTGGTCATTCACGAGTTTGAAAATTGGACTTTCCGCAAGAATTATTCGATTAAACTTCATGAACGAAATGGGAAAGAGCATATAGCAAAATGGCGTTTGAAAGATAGAGGTAGAATCTTGACATTAATTAATGAAGATGGAACTCAGGAGATTTATTCTGTGGAATCATTGAAAAAAAACGAGTTGGTTTTGCATTTTGATACAGATGTTCATGCACGAGGAATAGTAAAAATTACACTTAAAAAATTGAAGTAAGATGTTACGTAGATATAGCAATAGTAGGACTTTTCAAGATAACTTGAAATTGGGAGTGTTTACAGCAATCGTTGCAGGAATGGTCAATGTTGCTTCTTTAATTTTGTTTTACTCCTTTACCTCAAATTTAACAGGGCATTTTGCCATTTTAGCGCAAGAAATTGCAGATGGAAAATGGTTCCAAATGCTGGTGGTTTTATTCTGGATTCTTTTGTTTTTTGCTGGAAGTTTCTTGTCAAACAACTTGATTATCAATAGCTCAAGAAAGAATGCGTTCATTTCTCACAGCGTTCCAATGGTACTTGAAATTTTGTGTTTTGTGTTTGTAGGGATTTATGGACAGCTTTTCTATACTGAAACGCTCACACAAACTGAAATCTTGGTTTCAGTATTGCTTTTTTCAATGGGACTTCAAAATGGTTTGACTGCAAGTATTTCGAATTTTCAGGTTAAAACGACACATTTGACAGGTTTAACAACCGATTTAGCGATTCATTTATCGATGTTAACGAAGAAAAAGTACCGTCAGAATATCCAAGTAGTTGAAAAAACAAAATTGATGGCAGCGATTATGGGATCATACTTGTTGGGAGGAATTGTTTCAGGATTGATTATCCATTATGTTCAATTTCAAGTGTTCTACTTTATTTCAGCGGCAATGTTGGGTGTATTGACATATGATTTCGTGAAAACGTATGTTCCTTTTTTTGTGAACAAAAAAAAACATGACACAGCGTTACAGGTAAATATTGAAAAGATTCAAAACACCCTAAAAAGTGGTTCTAAAAAGAATAGAGTTTTATCAGAGACGAAGTAATTATTCCTCCCCAATAAACTTTTTATACAAATCGGGTCTGCGAGTTTGAGTTCGTTCAATGGCCTGTTGCTCTCTCCAAAGTTCTATTTTTCCAAAGTCCCCCGATAATAAAACGTCGGGGACTTTCCATCCATTAAATTCTGGGGGGCGTGTATAAACAGGTGGGGATAACAAATCATCTTGAAAACTGTCTGTTAAGGCAGATGTTTCATCATTCATAACTCCTGGAATCAATCTTCCAATGCTGTCAACAACAACAGCAGCGGCTAATTCACCTCCTGTCAGAACGTAAGACCCAATCGAAATTTCTTTAGTGATGTAATGTTCGCGGATACGCTCATCCACTCCCTTGTAATGACCACAGAGAATCAGGATATTTTCTTTTAAACTCCAAGCGTTGCTGTGTCTTTGTTCTAATAATTCTCCATCTGGAGTCATATAGATAATTTCGTCGTAGTTGCGTTCTGCTTTCAATTTCTCAATCAAGGTCACGATGGGTTGTATGGCCATTACCATTCCAGCTCCTCCACCATATTGATAATCATCCACATTTTTGTGTTTATCCGTCGAGTAGTCTCGAATATTGTGAATATGAATTTCCAAAAGCCCACGGTCTTGTGCACGTTTCATCATCGAAACATTGAACGGTCCTTCTAATAACTCTGGGAGGATGGTGAGAATATCAAATCGCATGGCGCAAAGTTAGTGAAAATCAAGTGGGGGGGGCTCCTGAAGACTTATTTTATTTGAATTGAGTATATTCGTCTTAAAATTGCTGAAACCATTTTAACAAAACCAAAACTATTCACATGAAATTCATTTTAGCTTTAGCCCTTGCGTGTTACTTCTCTTCTGGAGATGGTGTTGTTTATATCTGTGATTCCTCTCTTTCTGTTGCCTATCATTTTAAAAGAGATTGCCGTGGACTCAATAACTGCAAACATGAAGTTATTAAAACCAATCAGGCAGATGCAGAAAAACTCGGATTGAAAATTTGCGGTTGGGAGGATTGATTCTAAATCTGTAGAAAGAATACGTATATTTATCTGCGTAACTCAGTAGGAAATAAATTATGATTTCTTCTTCCGACTATTCATAAACACAACCGTCAATACAATCAGCAATACTCCCGACCATTGAATCAATGAGATGTGTTCGCCTAATACAAAATGTGCTGATAAAATAGACACTGGAATTTCCAAGGCAATCAATATTCCTGCGAGTCCCAGACCAATTAACGGAATTCCTTTTGTGAATAGAATAGGAGGAATCACGGTTCCAAATAATCCCAAGACAAGTCCGAATTTCAACAGAATCATCCAATCCAGGTTTGGTGGAATCTGAACATTCCAGAATAAAACCACAGCTATAAATCCTCCGCTGATCAAATAAAAACTTCTTGTAATGCTAGGAAGTTGTTTTTCAACATGATTAGATGCATGTAAACTAATGGTGTAGGAAAGTGCAGCTGCCAGTCCATAAGCAACACCTGTTACCGAAAGTTCGATTTCTTGTTGAATGAGATTGGTCGCAAGAACGGTTCCAATGATTACCATTAAACTTCCAACCAATTTACTCCAATGAGCCAGTTTTTGTAATTGAATCATTTCCCAAACAACACTCATCCAAATAGATTGCATCAATAAAATAATTCCGATTGATACGGAAACATACTGAATTGAAATGTAGTACAAACAGCTGGTTAATCCCATAGAAGTACCAAAAAGCAAGAGTTTTAATTTGGATTTCACAGCAGGTTTCGAATGTGGTTTTTCTTTCTGATTCTGCAAAGTCATCAAGATGAATAATGATATAACTCCAACCAATGCTTGATAAAAAGTAAGTGCGCTAGTATGGGCTCCGGAGTTATTGGCAAATTTCACAATGGTAGCAAGAATTCCATAACTGGCAGCTCCAAATCCAACTAAAAACACCCCTTTCAACTTACTCATACACTTATTTGAAATCTAAAATTACTCCTTTTTTCGAGCTAGTTTACAGAGTAAAATTGCTAAAGCGTTGTAGTCATGAAATAAATTTGAAATGATCTCCGGATAGTTGTCGAGATCAAAATGCAAAAATCTGTTTGAACCTTTTTCACCTCTTTGATTACCGTTCAACGATTCCCAACGGTCTGGTCTATTTGGGTTTCAATCCTTCTAAAACTCATCATTTTGAGCTGTCTATGAATCGAAGAATTGACCAGCTAAGTTACGATCAGTTGAATCCATTCAAGTTTTATTTGGATCCTTCAACATATTTGACTCAAAACTAAAATGTAACCGTTCAAACAAGTATCAATTTAAAGCGTGCTGATTTGATTTACGTAAATATTTCTGCGCCAATTCAAGTTACCAAATGGTGGAATAGTGTAAATAATGTGAATGCCTATATTGTCCTTTATTCTGGAGATATTGCGCAAAAAAAGTTGACAAACAGAGGAACTGGAGCAGACGATTTAAAAGAACGTGTAAATACGGGAGGGGGGTAGATTTTAAAACCGAATTCCTAAGACCATCACATCATCCACTTGTTCATTGTTATTCTGCCAAGAAACAAACTCGTTTTTCACTAATTCTTTTTGTTCTTCAGTTGGTAGATGAGAAATGGAACTTAAAAATTCATAAAATGGTTTGTATTTGTATTTTTTGTTCAATGGTCCACCAAATTGATCAGGAAATCCATCTGTAATTAAATACAACATGTCTCCAGTTTGAATTTCAAAGGAATAAGTTTTAAAAAGTTCCATTTTGTAAGAGTTTCCAACTGGAATTTTATCGTATTCGAAAATTTGGTAGTTTCCATTGCGAATTAGAATAGGGCATTGTTTGATGCTGCATAAGAAATTACATTTGTGTTTGGATTAAAGCGAATTAAGATTCCATCCATTCCATCTTGTCGCTCATATTGAAAAACACTTTTCAAAAGACCGCGAACTTTTTCAAGAATGTCTCCTGGTTCTTCAATTTTTTCATTCATTAATGCTTCATTTAAGAAAGAAACATTTAGTAAACTCATAAATGCGCCAGGAATTCCATGTCCAGTGCTATCACAAACTCCCAAATACAATTCCTTGTTTCGTTCAGCTGCCCAGTAAAAATCTCCGCTTACGATATCTTTTGGTTGGAAGAAAACAAACGAATCTGGAACATAACTGTTTACCATCTCCTTGGAAGGGAAAATATTCTTTTGTATTTGTTGTGCATAGGCAATAGAGTCAAACAGGTCTTTACTTTTTTCAGATAAGATTTTATTTGTATCGGTTAAACTATCAATGAGATGGACAATGGTGTTTTGCATGATCCGAAAGCTAGACGCTAACTCGCCAATTTCATCATTTCCTCTGACAGTGATACTCGTATTAAAGTTCCCTGTGCTGAGTTCTTTTGCATGGTGATTTAATTGTTGAATTGGTTTGGCTATTCGTTTGGCAATAAATAGTGCAATCAGTGTTGATAAAATAAGTACAATCAAATATGTGATGATTAAAAAATAACGCAATTCGTCTATCTCGGAGAATGCTTCGCTCTGATCCATTTTAGAGACAATTCCCCAATAAACATTGTTTAGTTTTAATGGAGAGTAAGCTCCCAATGTTGGAACCCCACGATAATCTATTGTTTGAATAACTCCAAATTCTCCTGCAATTGCCCTTTTGGAAGCCTCTGAGTTGATTTTGATACTCTTAATAGATGATTTGCTATCTTGTAGTTGATTAAAATCCTGTTTCGAAATAGAATTGTTTTGAGCAATTATTTTTAATAGGCTGTCCTTGTTCTCAATAAAAAACCTACTTTGAGAACGCATATAATTATCAGAACCGACCAAATATACTTCTCCAGTTTTTCCCATGTTTTGGTTTCCCCAATCGCGGTTAAATGTGAGGATATCATCTAACTTTTCAATTCCAATCTCAGCAACTAATATTCCAACATTGATGTTGTCCTTGATTATGGGACATGCAATGAAAGCCGTTTGTTTGTTATTTGACGGTGGGTAAGATTCAAAATCAACAATGAATGTTCTTGCATCTTTATATCCTCGAACAGCGTCAAATGCTTTTCGAATACTAGTATTATTATATGGGGATTCCAGTACGTTTGCACCAATTTCTGAATGTTCATCGTTGGTAAAAATGATGTCGCCTGTTTTTGAATCAATTAGAATAACGTCGTGAAACCCTATTTTGTTTGCAATTCTTTGAGTTCTAGCTCCTATTTTAGCCTCAACTTCTCTGTATTTTTTCGTGCATTCCATGATAGGGAAGTTGACGTCCCATAATGAGTTCTGAATAATCAGAGCTTCTTTGTTGTTTGCTAAATCTTTGGATGCTAAGTCAAGAGATAAATGACGGTTTCCGTAAAATGATTTTACTTTATTGAAATAAATGCTGTCTCGGTGTTTCTTGTAACGAATAAATAATTGATTATCAATATTTTGATACTCGGATATTTCTCGAAAAGCTTCTTTACACTCAATGAATTTGTTTACAAATGACTTAGAGGAACTCATTAACTCAGTTTGATTTCTCAATTCATCGAAATAAGTTTCTACTTGCTGTTTTTTTAAGTTACGAATAACAACTAATCGGCTATTTGTTTTTTTGGTAATGTTTTGAGATATTTCCTTGTATACAACTAGCGAAACAGCAGCCAGTGATATAACCAGTGAAATTAGCATTCCGAATAGTAGTTTGTGCCAAATCTTTGTTGGACCCATTGAAGAAAGGTAATAGTTGCTCTAATGTAGAGAAATTAACTGAACAAAAGAGATAAAACTATTTTTTACATAAAATGTTTCGAATATTAAAGCTTAGACTGAATATTCTTTTTTTGAATGAAAGTTTTAAGAGTTTGCAATTGTTCCGGACTTACATCTTTCGCTGAAATAACATTTGCAACCAATTTATTCTGCCAAATTAAAATCAAACCCGCTCTTTTTCGAATGCGAATAATTTCATTCCATTTAATAGTTGATGAAAAACCTTCTTTTGAAATGGAAACTCCTTTGTCTGAAAAATCGTAAGTGGTTTCTTGTCGAATTCGGGGATTATTTTGATAGTGTCTTTTTGCATTGTTGAAAATACTGAATCCAAACAAACCTAGAAATACAAAAGCCACAAAAATAAGCATGTATGCATCTTTGTTTTTAAACACAATCATGGCAATCAAAGCTCCGATAATCAAGCCTAAAACTGCTAAAATTAAAAAGAGAACTTGAAGTCTTTTGAGTAATAAAATACCCGTTAATTTCGCGAATTGGGATTGAGTGAGTGTTGTTTTTATTTGCATTCTCAAAGGTAATTAAATTCATTTATGTTCACATAGATTCACGGATAACGAGAATGTATATTAATTGTTTAGATTAATTCTGGTGTTGAATTTTTCTTCACAAATAATTGAATGATTCCAGCGATAATTAATACCAATAAACAACCAATAACATTCAGCCACAAGAATGAAATAATATCAGCTACGTAGATTCCAATTACAATTCCTTCCGTGATAATTGCTCCCCAGAAAACAGCTTTCCCACCAATGCGTTTGAGGTAAAATGCAACTAGGAAAATTCCCAAAATAGTTCCGTAGAATAAAGATCCCAATACGTTTACTGCTTCTATCAAACTTCCAAGTTTACTTGCAAACATAGCAGTTGCAATGGCGAAAATTCCCCAGCCGAAAGTAAACCATTTGGACGCTTTGTAATAATGCAATTCGGGTTTGTCTTTCACCCACATGCGTTTGTATAGGTCAATAACAGTTGTAGAAGCCAAGGAATTCAAGGCCGCAGCAATGCTTCCCCAAGCGGCTAAGAAAATCATTGCTATGAGCAAACCAATTAATCCTTTTGGGAGATTTTCTACCACGAAATACAAGAAAATGTAATTGGTATCATTTGTATCTGCCGTACTATCTGCTTTTTTCATCACAGCCAAAGCATCTTCACGAACTACTTTTGTTTCGGCTTCGATTTGGAGTAATTGAGATTGTAAGGTTTTGATTTGAGATTCGTCTTCAGCATGTAAAGCAGTTGCTAATTTTGTAGTCTGTGCTTTTCGAATGAGATTCAGAGAATCGTTTTGAGCTTGTAAACCTTGAAACTCTTCTCGGTATTCTGAAGTGAGTACTTTATCGACTTCTTTCTGATTGAAGAAAATAGGAGATTGGAAGAACATGTAGAACACGAAAACTAAACTTCCTACCAGTAAAATCAAAAATTGCATAGGGACTTTGACTAATCCGTTCATCAATAATCCAGTTCGACTTTCTTTGGTGTTTTTCGCTGTTAAGTAGCGTCCCACTTGAGATTGATCTGTTCCGAAATAGGAGAGAGCTAAGAAAAAACCACCGATTACTCCGCTCCAAATATTGTATTTGTCTTTCCACCAGGCAGAATCCGTTACGTCGATTTTGGTTTCTATCACATTGAGTTTCCCCATTTTACCTGCAACGTGTAAAGCATCTGTGAAACTAACATCTTTTGGAAGCATGTGAACCACCATGTATCCTGCCAAAAACATTCCTACAAATACCACAATCAATTGCTGCATTTGTGTATAAGTTACTGCTTTTGTTCCCCCAGTTACGGTGTAAATGATTAGAAATCCACCCATTACTAAATTGGTGTAATAAATGTTCCAACCAAGTAGTGACGCTAAGATGATGGAAGGAGCATAAATGCTAATTCCAGTAGAAAGTGCACGTTGAACTAAGAATAAAATAGAGGCTAGAGATCGTGTTTTTAAATCAAAACGCTGCTCTAAGTATTCGTAAGCAGTAAATACTTTTAGTTTGTGATAAATTGGAATGAAAGTGACACATAAAACAACCATAGCCAAAGGCAATCCGAAATAGTATTGAACAAAGCGCATTCCATCGGTGTATGCCTGACCAGGAGCTGAAAGAAAAGTAATGGCGCTTGCTTGCGTTCCCATAATGGAAAGTAAAATCAAAATCCAGCTCATCGAATTGCTGCTTTTGAAATACCCATCTAAGGTTTTTTCGCTCTTGCTTTTATACAAGCCGTAACCAATTACAGCCAGTAAAGTAATACTGAGAACAATCCAATCAATGATACTCATGAGAAATACTGTGTGAAAAAGTAAAAGAATACTAGTAGCGCAACTAAAGCTCCAATGACTCCAGCATAAGCCCAGTTCCAGTTTTTATTGTCTTGTTCTTCCATTACTTTATTTTAAAGTTTTGCTTTGTTCTCGATACATGCTGCTGTGTTAGTTCGAGTCTCGGGTGCTTTTCTCGATACATCCGACTGAAAAGTCGGACACTCGAACTGACATCTGCGGGATTCGAACTGAAAGCAAAACGACTATTAATTTTTAGGCAAACTCAACAAATTCACAAATAAACGATAAGCTCCCGGAATTCCAGCAGGTAATTCGCGGAAAAAGACCAATCCTGTATAAACGAAGTTTCCTTTGCCATGCTTCGCAATAATTAAACTTCCCTTGCTTGGCTTCTCATTCGGATCGTTCATCGAGAATACAGTTTCATAATGAGAATCCAGTTCTGTTGCGAAATAAATTCCTCGTTCTTGAACCCAGCCTTCAAAATCTTTTTGGGTGATTACGTTCGGTGTATTCAAAACAGGATGTTTCGGATTGGTGAATTCGACAGTAGCGTTGTCATCCGTAACGCGGTCTCTTGAGATTGTAAAAGGATAAGGTCCAATCTTCGTTTCCATCGGTGCAATGCGGTTATTGGTATTGTACTGCACAATTAAATTTCCACCTTGATGTACATAAGCCATTAATTTATCGAAGTAAATTGGCATGCGATCATTGGTGTTGTAAGCACGAACTCCTGTTACAATACTTGAATAAATACTTAAATCTTCTTTCGCTAATAATTCATCTGTCAGTAAGGTGACATCGTATCCAATTTGTGTCAAACAAGCAGGAACATTGTCTCCAGCTCCTGGAATATATCCAATTTTATTTCCTGTTTTCTTCAAATCTAGAAACACAATTTTAGCTGTAGCATCACTCAAAATGAATTGATAAGGAATGTGATCATATTCAATACGTGTGATACTTTTGGCGTAATCAGTTCCATCAATAGATACAGAAGCTTGTAATTGTCCGTCTTTTCCAGTTTTATCTGGAGTTAGAATTGCTTTCACAATCTGTTCATCACCTTTTTTAACCAAGTTGATCAGTGGATTTGCAATCGTAATTTTCCAGCCAGCAGGAACATTTACTTTCACGGTTCCTTTGATGTTTGCCGCATTTGCCTTCACAACGAAAGAAACTTCTTTGGGAGTAATTGCATTGAATACAAAAACCTGATCTGAAATAGTGATAGTTGCAGGAGGTAAGATTTCAAATGGACGATACACTTCTCCTTTTACTGGATCTGTTGCTTTGAAAACCAATCCACGCTCTACATTGAAATCAATTCCATCTATGTTTAAGTGGTAGATAACGCTTTTCGCCGCTTGATTTTCAGGAACTCCTATCAATGAAGGATTGTTGACGGTGTACATTCCAACGGTATGCGGATCTACCAACCAATAAGGAGCAGAATAAGGAGTTGATTTAGTCAAAACTTCTTTTTGATCTATCGTTTCCAATTTATTGTTAGTCAATTGAAGATCTAATTTTTTGTCAGTTTGTCCAATAAACGAAATGGATTTCAATGTCACATTGCTTGGGTTGCGTGCAATGATTTGAGCAGAGATGTTAATCTCATTTCCAGGTACTGAGCTGTATTCCGAAGCATAAGCTTCCATCCATAATCCTGCACATTGCATAATCAATTCTTGACAAGCTGCCAATTTGATTTTTTTCCAATAACGCGTATTGGGATCTTTCTCATCTAATTTTTGCAATAGCGTATAAATATTGTCCAACTTAGATACTGATTTTTCTGGATGTTGCGGATCGAAAGTCGAAATACTTTCATTGATTAAATCTCCTAAATTTGCTGTTGTCGCAATGCGTTTCCACGAACTGTTCACTCCTTCAAAAAGATCTTTTCCAGCAGATTCACCTTTCAGTAGTTTAAAGTATTCGATGTTCTCTCCACGTTGTTTTGCCGAACCAAAACCTTGGCTTTTGTGCATCGAACGGCTATTTGCGGCAACTTCGCCGTAATTTAATCCCAATAAAGGATTGTAACTTCCAACATCTAATTTTAATTGGTCTTCTGAAGTAGTATTATTTCCTCCAAAATTAAATGTGTTCCAAAAAATGCGTTTTGCCTGCCAAACTTCGACTTCTTTCAATTGTTCTGGAAATTTAGTAGGATCTGCAGCTAAGTCAAATGCTTCCATGGCCAAGATTGCTGAAGCTGTGTGATGTCCATGACCGCCTTCTCCAGTTGTTGGGAAACGACAAATAATAACATCTGGTTTGAATCGGCGAATGGTCAATACGACATCTGCGAGAATACTGTCTCTGTTCCAAATGGTAAATGTTTCTTCGGGATTTTTAGAAAATCCAAAGTCGTTTGCACGTGTAAAAAATTGTTCTGCACCATCAGTTCTGCGCGCTGCTAGTAATTCCTGTGTCCGAATCAAACCCAAAGCTTCACCTTGTTCTTTTCCAATGAGGTTTTGTCCACCATCACCGCGGGTCAACGACAAATAACCTGTTCTGAAGTTTTTTTCTTTGGCCAAATAACCCAACAAACGCGTGTTTTCATCATCTGGATGTGCAGCAACGTATAATACAGAACCAACAGTGTTTAGTTTTTTCATTCCCAACAAAATTTCTGCAGAATTGAGTTCTGGAGATGTCTGAGCGATTATGTACTGTCCGAGTGAAAATGTTAGAATGAGAAATAAATGTTTCATAAAATTGTTTGCGAGTGTATATAACGTGCGCAATAATACAGGAAATCTCCCATTGAGAGTACTCTTCGATGAGTCTTTAACAATTCTTTAAAGAAGTTCAAGTCAATTTGATTTAACGAAAAGGTCTTAAATTAGTGGTTATAAAACTGATGATGGGAATCTGAAAACATATAAAACAATTTTTTCAGAAATCAGATTATTGTCATTTACGAGAATGCGGCATTGAAAAGAAGGATTTGATATACTTGGTTATGGATAAAAGAATTAATTGAAGGAGTGAATGGCAACAAAAATTACCGTTAAAACAATCTATCATTGTTCGTTGGAAAGAGCATTCAAAACACTGATGCTATGCGATGTCGCAAAAGTACATAAGAGTTTTGGAGAACATGCGCAAAATGACATTGAATAAAGAACCTTATTTGTATCCCTAAATAAGGGATTGAAAATAATCATCGAAAATGGGACAAGAAGATTATTTACGTAGACAAATCGACCAGCTCGGACAAGTGTTAGCTAGAATGCTGTCAGGTTTATTGGGGTTGAAAGATAAAGGTCTACTGAACCAAGGAATGGAAGAAACAGATCAAGCTTTGAAAGCTGAATTTGGCTTCACAACTGATGAATTTGTTCTGCTTGAGAATGAAGCGTTTATCCAACTGTTGGAACAAGAAAAGCAGTTCAAGGAAGTGCACTTTGAAAAATTAGCAGATTTATTTCTCCTTCTTGCAGATAACACAGTTGATTCTCAGAAGCAAACCTTACTTTTTGAGAAATGTTTGAAAATTTATAAGAGGTTGGAACAATCAGAAACGACTTATTCTTTTGATAGACATGCGAAAATGGAAAAGATAAATAACATGCTGAAGACGCTCAGTGGAACAGAATAAATGTTGTTTCGATAGACAATAAATACATAATTCATTATCTTAGCTCGTATGAAAATCCACACTACAAATTACTTTGATACATTCATTGCTGTAGCTGATGATTGTCCTTCAGGGAATGGAGAAATTCCTCCGGTAAAGGAGAATGGTAAAACAATAGCAAATTTACAGGTTGAACTACTCAGTAAAAATCCGTACAAATATACTTCTGATGATGTGCTATTTCAGGTTTTTGCAGATAGAAATGAGTTGGTTCAAAGCGAATACATAGAAGCTAGAACACAGTTTTTCTCGAAAGGTCAACCGTGTTTTAGAGCTTCAGCTCTCACAAAGCGTTACGGTTGGGGAGTTCATTTCGACAAAGAAGGAAAAATGGCACTTTTTGGTTCTGAGAGCGAAGAATACAAGCAGTTTATGGAAGACGAGAGCTTGAAGGTTGTAAAAGCCATGAAATCGAATAGATAGGTATGCAGCAATTAGTTCACAAATTACATTCAAATCCGAAAGCACTCTTTCTAATCGATGGTTTAGGAGCTTGCTTAACTGCTTTACTGATTGCTGGAATTCTGATTCCGTTTCAAAGTGTCTTTGGAATGCCACACTTTATTTTGGAGGTTGGTTTACTTTTGGCACTTACGATGGCTGTTTATTCTTTGTGTTGTTCCTTTTTCGCGAAGAATAATTGGCGTTTTTTTTTGAAAATCATTCTAGTTTCAAATAGTTTATATTGCTGTTTGATTGCCTTTTTTGTTTTTTACTTTTTTGAAAAAATCACCACTTTAGGAATGATCTATTTTTTAGTGGAAATCGGGGTAATTGCGGGATTAGTAATGTTAGAAATGAAAGTAGTTTCAGTTAGAAATCAAATTCAGGAATAAATACAAAAAAAATGGCTCGTGAATATCGTTTAGTCTGTTCAACCTGTAAGGAATTTATAGATATACATAAGTTTAAATTGGTTCCTCATGTTTGTGATTTATCTCCCTTGGGAATCGATGGGGCTTCAATTCGTTTATTGGACATTCAGAATGGATTGGTACAAGTAGAACCATTGAATGAGAATAATCATTGGATTCATCGTTTATTGCCTGTGATAGAAACCTTTTCTATTGATCATACCAATCACGATTTAAGATTGGTAGATAATTACGAACCTGATTATAAATGGTGGCCTGAACATAGAGGATATACCGAATGGAAAGAAATCTCCAGTTTATCCAATAATGACTTCTTTTTGCCTCGAAATTTGGTCGATAATCTACAAATCAGAGACTGGGATGCCGCCGAAAAATATTTAAAAGAATCACGGATCATTCTATACGAAGAACTTGAATTAGCAGAGTACAGAGCTAAATTTGATGAATTAACGAAACAACCATGAACGAACTGATACTGAAAACAAATAGATTAGTGCTTTTAGAGTTAAATTTAGCCGATATTGATAAAATTCACACCCTTCATTCTTTGCCAGAAACGGATGAATTTAATACGATGGGAATTCCTGAAAATAGGGAAGTCACCGAGAAAATAGTGACAGATTGGTTGAATATTCAAAAACAAGAATCTCCAGATAGGTATACCTTTAAAATTGAATGTGATACTGATTTCGTTGGTTTGATTGGTTTGAAAAATACCGTAATATCCAATTACAGAACTGCTGAAGTTTGGTACAAACTCCACAAGGACTTTTGGGGTAATGGATATGCGACAGAAGCAGTAACTAGGATTTTAGAATTTTGCTTTTCAGAATTGAATCTCCATCGTGTTGAATCAGGTTGCGCCATTGAGAATATTGGGTCAATTCGAGTTCTTGAAAAAGTTGGTATGATCAGAGAAGGACGAAAAAGAAAAAAACTGCCAATTCGCGGAGAGTGGAAGGATAATTATTTCTATGCTATTTTGGAAGAAGATTTTAGATTAATCTAAAGAAAATAGAAGAATCTTCGTCTTTTGCATTTTTTGTGAAATAGAACCCCAAATACTACTTTTTGGGAAGAGCTGTGATGGGTTTTTGAGTAACTTTGGCTCATGAATAACAAAAATTCTTCGCTTTTGAGTTTTAGGATTGTTTCCTGTTTGGCTGTTATTCTGCTGTCTTTTACTTATATGTTGAATCTTAACTTTCAATTAGACAAGGTATTCGAGTCTGATACAATCGAAGTTTGCTACGAAACAGAGAGCGATTTATCGTCCGATTTTGAAATGGATTTCTTAGATGATTTAGTCCTGAAAGTAGTTCATGTTGATTTTTGTTCCATTCTTACAACTGATAAGACCAAACAAAAATTAGTTGATAATCAAAATGTTAACCCTATTCATCTCGATATTTTAATTCCACCTCCACGGTTAAAAAGTTGATTTAGAACTTTTTATAAATACGAATTAGAATTACATAATATTTTACAAGATGAATTATTCCGGTGTATTCCTTTTTGGAGTACTGCTTCTGCTTGCGTCATGCGCAGATCAAAAAGCAAATAAACAAGTTACAGAAACGTATCCCGTAACTTCCCCCATTCATATCGATACAAATACCTTTATTGAATATGTGGCTGATATTTCAGCTGTTAGAAACATTGAAATTCGCGCAAAAGCTGCGGGATATCTTGAAAAGGTTCATGTAGATGAAGGTTCTTACGTGACTCAAGGACAACTCCTTTTTAGTATCAATAACCGCGAGTATAGCGAAGCTTTGGCAAAAGATAGAGCCTTATTGAAAATGGCACGTGCCGAAGCAAAAAATGCAGAATTGGAACTGACGAATACCAAAATGCTCTTAGACAAAAATGTAATTTCGCACATTGAGTATGAGTTTGCGAAAAACAAATTACAGATTGCTAAAGCGAAGGTCGAGGAAATGCTTGCCGAAGAAGCACATGGCATTCAAATGCTCTCCTATGCCGAGATTCGGGCTCCGTTTAATGGAACAATTTCTAGATTACCGCATAAAATAGGTTCCTTGATTGAAGACGGAACACTACTGACCGATTTGTCACAAAATGACGAAATTTTCGCCTATTTCAATGTCTCTGAAAAAGAGTATTTGGATTTCATGTCAAAAATTGCCCGAGGAAATGAACTTGATCGACAAGTGCAACTGGTGATGGCGAATGGAGAACTGCATAAAAGTGATGGGTTGATTGAAATGGTCAATGGACAAATTGACCCTCAGACTGGAAACTTAGCTATTCGTGCCCGATTTAGCAATAAGGGAAAGATTCTTAAGCATGGTGCTAGTGGTAAAATAAGAATGCAGCAAGAATTCCGACAAGCATTGATTATTCCTCAAAAGGCCACCTTTGAAATTCAAGATAAAGTGTTTGTTTATTTATTGGATAGACAAGGTCATGTCAAAACACGTCGTGTTGAAATCAAAGCACGAATTCCACACTTTTATATTATCTCAAAAGGATTGCATAAAAATGATGTCATTATTTACGAAGGAATTCAGTCTGTTAGTGATGGAATGAAAGTGAAGCTTGAAAAAATTCCATTGAAACGAATTATTCGTGAGTTGTCAACAGTCAATTAAATCCAACTAAAAAAAATACGATGATCAAAAAAATGATTGAAAGACCAGTGCTCTCATTGGTGATTTCTATTTTCATAGTGTTGTTGGGATTGCTGGCGATGACGTCACTTCCCGTTACACAATATCCTGATATTGCTCCTCCTGCGGTTTCAGTAACTACGCGTTATACCGGCGCAAATGCCGAAGTTTGTTCCAAAGCCGTTGTCACGCCACTTGAAAGAGCGATTAATGGTGTTCCTGGAATGACTTATATGAGTTCCGTTTCTGGAAATGATGGAACCAGTATTATCCAAATTTATTTCGAAGTGGGAACAGACCCAGATTTGGCAGCAGTGAATGTTCAAAATAGGGTAGCGACTGTATTGGATGAGTTGCCAGAAGAAGTAATAAAAGCAGGGGTTTCTACTGAGAAAGAAATCAATAGTATGTTGATGTATATTAACTTGAAAAGCAGCGATGTTTCGTTGGACGAAAAGTTCATCTATAACTTCTCAGACATAAATGTGCTTCCTGAATTGCGCCGAATTAATGGGGTTGGCTATGCCGATATCATGGGAAATCGGGAGTATGCGATGCGAATTTGGTTAAAGCCACAGCGCTTAGATGCCTACGAAATCTCTGCTCAGGATGTCATTGAAGCTCTTCGCAAGCAAAATTTAGAGGCTGCTCCAGGGAAAATTGGAGAAAGTTCTGGACGTAAGTCTCAATCCATGCAATACGTTTTGCGCTATACGGGAAAGTTGACGGAAAAAGAACAGTATGGAAATATTGTCATTAAAGTAACAGAAACAGGTGAAATGCTCCGTCTGAAAGACATTGCAGAAGTAGAATTTGGATCTGTAGAATACGATGTGATTTCGAAAGAAAATGGAAGTCCTTCTGCAGCAATTGTACTCAAACAGCGACCAGGATCCAATGCGAGCAATGTGATTCAACAGGTGAAAGAGCGGTTGGCAGAAATGAAGCAAAAGTCTTTTCCTCCTGGAATGGACTACACCATTAGCTATGATGTTTCCCGATTTTTGGATGCATCCATTAGTGAAGTAATCAAAACCTTGATTGAGGCATTTATTCTCGTTGCATTGGTCGTGTTTTTGTTTTTGCAAGATTGGAGATCTACTTTGATTCCCATTTTTGCGGTTCCCGTTTCCTTGATTGGGACCTTTGCTTTTATGCAGCTTTTTGGCTTTTCAATTAACTTGCTGACTCTGTTTGCACTGGTACTTTCGATTGGTATTGTGGTAGACAATGCGATTGTAGTAGTGGAAGCTGTCCATGCGAAAATGCACGAAAAACACTTGGATGCTAAAACGGCAACCATTGAATCCATGAAGGAAATTACTGGAGCAATTCTAGCAATTACTTTGGTGATGTCCGCGGTATTTATTCCAGTTGCGTTTTTGTCAGGTCCTGTAGGTGTTTTCTACCGACAATTTTCGGTAACTATGGCCATTTCTATTGTTATTTCAGGGATTAATGCCTTGACTTTAACACCTGCACTTTGTGCGATTATGTTGAAACCAGTTGATGTAAATGCCAAAAAATCGTGGATTCAACGTTTTTTCGATCGCTTTAACAAAGGCTATGATAAAATTTCAGACCGGTACAAAAGACTCTTGGAGCTAATTGTGAATCGTAGAACGTTGACTATTGCGATTCTGTGTTTATTTATCCTTGGAACTTGGGGGATTGGGAAGGTGTTGCCCACTGGTTTTATTCCAACGGAAGACCAAGGAACCGTTTATGTCAATGTGACAACTCCGGTAGGCTCTACACTCGAACGTACGGAAGCCGTAATGGATGAAATCGACAAAATTGCACAAACATTGCCAGAAGTGGAATCGATTTCGAGTCTTTCTGGATATAGTATGATGACTGAAGGAGTAGGGGCTTCCTTCGGAATGGGTACAATCAACCTCAAGCCGTGGAATGATAGAACGAAGAATGCGAATGATATCATTGCGGATTTAAAGTCTAAAACAAGTCATTTAAAAGATGCCGAAGTTCAATTTTTCCCACCGCCGGCAGTTCCGGGATTTGGAAATGCGAATGGTTTTGAAGTACGTGTTTTGGATAAAACTGGAAAGGGAAATTTGCAGGAAACCGCTCGTATCACCGATCATTTCATCACCGAATTGAAAAAACGACCAGAAATAAAAGATGCTTTTTCAAGTTTTGACCCTAGTTTTCCTCAGTATCTGATTCATATCGATCCAGATATTGCTGCGCGTAAACAAATTTCAGCGGATGATGCTTTATTCAACTTACAGGCTCTTATTGGAAGTTATTATGCGACCAATTTCATCCGCTATGGACAAATGTATAAAGTGATGGTACAAGCTGATCCAAAATATCGGGCTCAACCAGAAGATGTACTTCGACTTCGAATCAAAAATGCGGCAGGAGAGATGGTTCCTTACAGTTCTTTTACGCGAATCGAACGTGTTTACGGCCCAGAACAATTAACGCGATACAACATGTATGTATCAGCAATGCTCAATGGAGAAGCTGCTGATGGTTTTAGTAGTGGAGAAGCTATTCAAGCGATTGAAGAAACCGCAGCCAAACATTTACCTCGTGGATTCGATTACGAATGGTCAGGAATGACCCGAGAAGAAGTTCTTTCAGGTAGCCAGGTATTTTACATCTTCGGAATTTGTTTGCTCTTCGTGTATCTCTTACTGGCGGCGCAATACGAAAGTTTCTTGCTTCCGTTGCCTGTTTTATTATTCCTGCCGATTGGAATTTTCGGGTCGTTATTCTTCTTAAAGATATTGGGATTGGACAATAATATCTATGCACAAGTTGCTATGGTCATGTTGATTGGTTTATTGGGGAAAAATGCCATCCTGATTATCGAATTTGCCATTCTGAAACGTTCCGAAGGAAGAACCGTTGTTCAAGCAGCGATTGATGGTGCAGTTGCCCGACTACGACCAATTTTGATGACTTCTTTTGCCTTTACCGCAGGAATGATTCCATTGATGATGGCTTCCGGAGCGGGTGAAATAGGAAATAGTACGATTGGTTCTGCCGCCGCTGGTGGAATGCTTTTCGGAACCATTTTCGGAGTCATTATCATTCCAGGACTGTATGTCATTTTCGCTTCCATGTCTTCCAAATCAAAACCAAACAAATGAAACAACATAAAAAAATAAATCCGTGGATACATTTGGCGGTACTCGTTTTTTTAACGAGTTGTAAAGTGCATCAAGATGCTTTAAAAACGGATATCTCAATTCCTCAGAAATTTGAAGCAGAAGCGCCATTATTAGCTATTGATTCCGTCAAGAAAATAACGGAAACACCCGAGAAATGGCAAACCTTTTTTAAAGACCCGATCTTGGTTCAATTAATCGATTCGGCGTTGGTGAACAACCTAGATATGCAAATTGCCTTTCAAAAAGTGCAGCAGGCGAGAGCGGGTGTTCAATATACCAAAGGAATCCGATTGCCGGATTTAGGAGTGAATTTGGGAGCGGGAGTTCGGCGATTTGGTGATTACACCATTGATGGCGTTGGGAATTACGATACCAAATTTTCTACGAATTTGAACAACAAACAGCAATTACCGAATCCAATTCCCGATTTCTATGTTGGTGTTTATTCCACTTGGGAAATTGATATTTGGGGAAAGTTAAAAGCTAAGAAAAAAGCTGCGTTTAGTCGTTTTTTAGCGGAAGAGCAAGGGAGAAATTTGGTAATTACTAATCTGATTTCAGAGATTGCCATACATTATTACAATTTGATGCTTTTAGACCGCAAACGAGCAATTATCGCTGAAAATATCTTGTTGCAAGAAAACGCATTACAGGTTGTTGGTTTTCAAAGAGATATCGGAAAGTCGAATCAGTTGGCAATCGAATTGATTTCTGCGCAGGTTTTAGCTGCAAAAACGCTCTTAATGGAAGTAGATCAGGAGATTATCGAAGAAGAAAACACGCTTAATTTTCTATTGGGACGTTATCCGCAACCCGTTTTTCGTTCGGAATTTAACGTAATGCCAGAGCTTACCAAAAATGAATTACCTGGAATCCCTTCTGATTTATTGGGGAATCGACCCGATATTTTGACAGCAGCGTACAGATTAAAAGCTCAAAATGCGGATGTTAAAGCTGCCAAAGCCGCATTTTATCCGAACTTGACTCTCAATGCAAATTTGGGGTATCAAGCGTTTCGTGCAGCATTTTTGTTTGAATCGCCTGCTTCGATTGCATACAATGTTGTGGGTGGATTAGTTACTCCGCTTCTAAATCGAAGGGCTTTGAAAGCCGATTTGATGGCTAGTAAGGCATCGCAACAAGAAGCTTACTTGAATTACGAGAAAACCATTTTGCAAGCTTTCACAGAGGTGTATCAACTCGTAAAACTGGATAATAATTTCGAAAGCAGAAGTGTGGTGAAAAACGAACAAGTTGCTTTGTTGAAACAATCGGTTGAAACATCTCGAACACTTTTTTCATCCGGAAGAGCAGGTTATTTAGAGATTATTACTTCTCAGGAAAATTATTTGAGATCTCAGATTGAACTACTGGAAATTTACCGTTTGAAGAATCAAAACAACGTTCACCTTTACAAAGCACTTGGTGGCGGTTGGAAGTAAGTTTCGGAAAGATTTTTAGGATGTAGGTTGATTAGCCACAGGTTTGATGTATTTGAAGTGCGAGTTACCTTCAATATGGATACTTGTGGCTTTTTAGATTGATTTTCTGAATTCAGTTGTAATCTTTTTCTTAAGTTCGTTAAAAGGATGATAAAACCATTAAATGAAGTAGGATGAATAAACATTTCTCCCTTTTTATTTTGTTGTGCTTATTTGGGTTTTATTCATGCCATGAGTCCGTTGTTAATACAACTGAATCCACTCCATCTGAAAAGCATACTAAAGACACCTTGGATAGATCAACTGTTGAAAAAATAAAGAAATATTTACTTTCTCCAAATGACAGCTCGATTACGGTGCAATTTGATGAAATTACCATCCATTTATCTCCATTGGTTCCATTCGATAAAGTCGGGTCATTTGTAAAAACAACAGCTGATACTTGTTTCGTTTCTGCAGATGTTTACGAATCAATTTTGGGTGGACAATTGAGGATTATCTCAAATAGTCTAACAGACTTCAAAATAGAACAAGCCTATCAAACAAGTGTTTCTATTTCAAATGAAGGTCCGCATTGTGATTTGTTAGATTGGAAGCATTTCACTTCCAACTGGAAAGTTCTTCAATTAACTAAAAATGGTTTCTATTCTTGTCTCAATTATACTCAAAAAGAAGGAGAAATTTTTCCTCAAGTGGATGTGGATGAGTTGAAATCTGAAGTGAAAAAGCATTGCGGTGAAGAGATGTATGATTTGGTGAAAAATAGCTCAGAGCTTCGCCAATATCCTATTGGAATTGGTATAAGTAGCGTATTTATTCGGTTAAAGGGTAAAATGAACGGGAAAACAATCATCAAAATCATTGCAGTAGATGAAGCAATGGGTTGTTGACGATAATCAAGGTTATAAATGAAGAAATGATCTTTAAAAAAAGCAATTGACCTTCGTAAATTCAATCATCAATCCTTCTTCCTTTTTATAAAATAAAGTGCAAGAAGCAACGCAAATCCACTTGTTGGCATAATGTACCACCAGATAGAGTTTTCCGTTTCTGGATTCATTGGATTCATAGCTTCTGAGCGAGTTGGATTTGCAATCTGTAGGGAATGTAAATCATTTATTGTTTTTTGTGCGAAGATATTGCTTCTAGGAGCTTTAAATCCTATTGCATCGATTCGCAACTCATCTCGCCAGCCTTTTCCATATTTTTTATCGAGGTATTCAAAAACAACTTCATTATAAGCTTCAGGGTCTTCATCACCAAATCTACAGCAGCCAGGAGATATAAATTGTACGTGATATTTATTTTGGAATTCCTGATCTGCTTTTGAATTAAAATCACAACCTACAAATCCACCCGAAAACCAAATAATGGTTTTTTCGTTCTTTAGATCTTTTTTGGCTCCATTAGCATTGCAACCTGAATCAAAGTTGATTGTAGTCAGATTTTTTAAAAATAAATGAGTTTTAGCTTCAGGTTCTAATGGAAGAATACAAGGAGGATGATAGATGCTGTCTAACTTGAATGGATTTGAAATAATCGAACTGATTGAATCTGTTTCAGGAAATTCTACATGATCTTGCTGGGCATTCGATTTCAATAAAGAAATAGAGAAGAGGAGTAGAAGATAGTTGCGATTCATTTAAAGTTCCTTTGTTTAACCTAACGAGAATACACCTTATAGGTTGTTTCGTTCAATGAATAGAATCATAGCGTATCTCGAAAATTCTAATATTTTAAAAAAATCAATTGAAAATTTGCGAAACCGAAAAGTTGCGCATATATTTGCAATCAATTGGTTTCATATTTAAATTTTAATTCATGAGAAGAGATGCTTTTCAAGCAATTGCAGACCCTACCAGAAGAGCAATTATTCTACTGGTTGCTGTTCAGGCAATGACACCGAATGCTTTGGCGGAACATTTTGACAGTACGCGTCAGGCTGTTTCAAAGCATTTACGGATTCTGACAGAATGTGAGTTAGTCAAACAAAATCAGTCTGGAAGAGAAATTTACTACGAACTCAATGGAGATAAGATGAAAGAAATTGACAAATGGCTGGAACAATTTCGAAAGATTTGGGAAAGCCGCTTTAACCAATTAGACGATGTATTAGCAACCCTAAAAAAAAACAATCCATGAATTCAAATCTGCTTTTTGATTTTTCCGTAAACAAGGAAAATAACACGATTCAAATCATCCGTGATTTTGCTGCAAATGTTTCCTTGGTTTGGAGCGCTTGGACGAAACCTGAATTATTAGATCTTTGGTGGGCACCAAAACCGTATCAAACCAAAACAAAATCCATGGATTTCAAAGAGGGAGGAGCTTGGCATTACTGCATGATTTCTGCAGAGAATGATGTGCATTGGTGCCGATTGGATTACAGAAGAATCGAAGACCAAAAGTCATATTCTGGGTTGGATGGTTTTTGTGATGAAGATGGAGTTCTCAATATGGAATTTCCACGTTCATTGTGGAATAACACATTCTCTGCGAAAGGTGAAAACACCACGGTAGAAATAACCATTCAATACCAATCATTGGCAGACCTTGAAAAAGTCATTTCACTTGGTTTTAAAGAAGGACTATCAATGGCTTTGGAAAACCTAGATCAGTACATCGAAGCAAAAATCAAACTCCGAAATGAATTGAAAATAGATCGTTTACCTAGAGTGTGTAACTATTTGAATTTTCCGGGTAACACGGAAGAGGCCTTTTTGTTTTACAAATCGGTTTTCAAAACAGAATTTTCAGGAAAGGGAATTCAACGATTTGGGGATATTCCTGCAAATGACAATCATCCACCAGTAGCGGAAGCTATTAAAAAGATGATTTTGCATATCGAATTACCGATCACTGGAAATCATGTCTTAATGGGAACAGATGCGCCTAAGGAAATGGGATTTACCCTTACGTCAGGAAATAACATGCACATTTCTATTGAACCAGAAACAAGGGAAGAGGCGAAGCGCATTTTTAATGAACTTTCTGCTGGAGGAAATGTTACTATGCCCTTAGAAGACATGTTCTTCGGAGCGTATTACGGATCCTTTACCGATAAATATGGAATGAATTGGATGATTAATTACAAGAATGATTAACCAAATTGATAAAAAATAAGATTATGAAACACCATTTAGCATTTGATTTTTCTGTGGATAAAGACAATCGGAAAATCACAGTAACGAGAGAATTCGCAGCCGAACTACCTTTAGTTTGGGATGCCTATACCAAATCTGAAATTTTGGATCAATGGTGGGCACCAAAACCGTGGAAAGCGAAAACCAAAACGATGGATTTTCGAGAAGGGGGAACCTGGCACTATGCGATGGTTGGTCCAGAAGGTGAAGAACATTGGGCGCTTGTAAATTACATTAAGATTCATCCTCAAAAATCATTTTCAGGTCTAGATGTGTTTGCAGATGTCGAAGCCCAGGTGAATAAAGAACTTCCACAATCCAAATGGGAAGTTTCTTTTGAAGATAAAGGCGAATTAACGGGAGTTTCATTTCTCATTCATTACGATGATTTGGCTCAGTTGGAGACAACTATCCAGATGGGATTCAAAAAAGGTTTAACAGTTGCGATGGAAGGATTAGACGAACTTTTAGTATCATTGAAAAAAATAAGTGATTATGAAAAATAAGATTCTATTTGTTTTCAGTCTGCTTTTTGGATTGATGTTTATGAATGCAGGATTGAATAAATTTTTTCAATACATGCCCATGCCCAAAGATATGCCAGAGAATATGATGAAAGTTGTAGAGGCATTTGGAGCAATTGTTTGGTTGATGCCTTTAATCGCTGTTGTTGAGATAATTGGTGGTGTTTTGGTGATTATACCTAAATATAGAGCACTCGGAGCAATTATGATTTTTCCAATTATGATTGGAATTCTCTTAACTCATATTTTTAATGCACCATCTGGTTTGCCAATAGCTTTGATTTTATTTGCTGTTTTAGCTTGGATAATGATAGATAATCGAGCAAAGTATGCTGCTATGTTTAAATAGAAAGTTCAAGTAATATTCAAAAGGTTCAAAATAGATTTTTTAACACCTCAAAGAAATGGAAAAGATAAAAATAACAGTAGAAAACAATGTCAATGCTCCGTTGGAAAAAGTTTGGGAGTATTGGAATGCGCCTGAACACATTACTCAATGGAATAGTGCTTCACCAGATTGGCATACGCCTAGATCTGAAAATGATTTGAGAGCAGGAGGAAAGTTCACTTCTCGTATGGAAGCAAAAGATGGAAGTTTTGGTTTTGATTTTGGAGGAACGTATGATGAAGTAATTCCTCATGAGAAAATCAGTTATACAATGGATGACGGACGAAAAACGGAAATTACGTTCATTCAAGAAGGATCTGAAACCAAAGTGATTGAAACCTTCGAAGCTGAAACCCAAAATCCAGTTGAAATGCAACAAGGAGGTTGGCAAGCAATTTTGGATAATTTCAAGAAGTATGTAGAGACTAATTAGTCGAAACGAAACAAATAGTCAATAATAATAAATCAGAAAGCTTGATTCAAGAGAATCAAGCTTTCTTTGCAACTAATAAGTAATCAATTAACTCTAAAACGGCTTGTTTTTGGATTTTTCATTCCATAATATTCAGTTAAAAGGTATATTCCACTCTCTAAAATGGGTAATTCAACCTCACATTTTCCATCAAGTAGGACAATAGTTATTGGTTGAATAATTTTACCGTCTAAGCTTTGAATTACGAAATTTGTTGAGTTGGATACCAGCTTTATAGATGCACCATTTGCAACAGGATTTGGAAAAATTCGGATTTCATTTTTACTCAATTCGGATAGACCTAACTGATCAATAACAATGCAGGAACTGGTGTCAACGCAGCTGTTGTTAGCAGCAATAACCGCATAAATTCCATTTGTAGAGGGAGTAAAGGTAAGTGCATTGTTTCCGCTTCCAATAGCAGCTGTTCCGTCTGTACAATTAATCCAGTTTATACTGGTTGCTGTTGGAGCATTTACAGTGATAGAAGTAACATTATCGGTGATTGCAGCTATGATTGGATTTGAAACTGAAATAACGCTTACAACTGTGCTATCATCTCCATTTATATCCTCTAAAACATCAAAGTAAGTTCCTGAAACGGAATAGGTATTTGTCCCAACTGTTACCGAATCTCCGGCACATAAATGAATAGTTTGCTGTGTAACATTACTTGTAAATCCAATGGTAATTGGACCATTAGCAGGGAGGGTTGTTGTACTGAAAAGTGTTCCTTCATTGGAGCCATTACACAATCCGCTGGTATTTGAAGGTGTAAATGCCCATTTAGTTCCGTCCCAAACACTTAAAGAAATATCAGTACAATTTGTGAGCCCGCTTTGAGAAGCATTGTTCCAACCAATACTTGCACTTAATAAATCTGAATTAATGGAGTTCGTGAAATCCCAATATTCAAATACGCTGATACTTTGTAAGGGGTTCTCCAATGGATTCAGAGTTGGATAAGCGCTAGAAATGTAACCAACTTTAATCTGAGAAGAGATCGAACTAGGTGCCGAAATACTTAGCGGACGATATTTGTCAGGAATAAATCCTAATGGAAATTCAAACGAATCATTTCCTGTTTTTTCTACATATCCAGCAATAAACGTGGAGTCTGATTGACCCGAAAGAGCTAAGTTATCAGCCAGTTCTATCAATACATTTGATCCTGAAACAATAATTCCATCGTTCAATTCTAATAAAGAAGACAAGCTCAAATTGGTATTTAATGAAACTCCAAATCCACCATCTGCTGGACCATTTGCTTTATTTTCAACAATTAATCCGCCAAGAATCAAATTGTTTAATGTGTGATTTACAACTTGATTTTTTATTCCGTTTAAAACCACGGTGTTTCCATTACTATTAAATATTCCAGAGATAGAAATATTTCCATTTATTCTGAGAGATACTGGAGAAATGTGATTGAATATTTTTCCAAGAGGTACATTTACGTTTGCTAATTGATAACTTCCTGATCCATTAATACTTGTATTGCCAGATTGAAAAAACGAACTGTCTTGACCCTGAACAACTCCATTGTTTTGCCATAAGACAGAATTTAGATCTTTCCACGTTGATTGATTTTTTAAAACAATCGAATCTCCTAAAAGTAAATTAACAGCTGCTCCTGAATTTTCTAAATTTACCGAAACTCCATCCAATTCCAAATACATTCCCATAGTACTAGTAGGGTCATTTCCAATGGTTCCTGTTACGAAAACCGAACCGCCTGTTGAACGGAAATACCCTTTCCCTGCTCCAGGAGCTGCACCAAGCCATAAAAGGGATCCATTGATTTGGATTACCCCTCCATTTTGCTCAAAAGTTGGATAAAATATCCCTGCTTCATTTTCAAAACCAAATTCTGCATTGGTCGTAATTGTTCCACCATTTTGAGTGAGTTTACTCGATCCCAATGCGCTTCCATCCACTAATGCAATCGTTTCCCCTACGGTTACAGTACCGCTATTTATGGTTCCAGTACCACCTAATTCAAAAAGTAAGCGTTGACCACTGGATAAAATTCCTCCATTCATCTCTAGATGAGCATCTTCAGCAAATATTAAACGAGCATTATTTCCTCCTCCAATTAACGAGAAAGTGCCACTATTGGTAAGAGTTACTATGGTTCCTGCTCCCAATATTTCTACTCGATCTGTGGTGTTCAATGTGGCCGATATCGTTAATTGTGCTCCGTTTTGCACTAACATTTCAGCTGGGGTAAAAGTAGAGTTTACATGAATGATTGGCTGTGCCATCACTCCGCTATAATTGACCGGATCAATGGTGATATCATCTCCATTGGAGGGAGTTGTTGACCAATTGGCAGTATTGTTCCAATCTGAATTGATTGCTCCAGTCCAATTTTGTCCGAATAAAGGACTTAGGTAAAAACCTAAACTGATCGCTAAAAGTGTTTTTTTCATGTTGTTTTTATTCAATAAATTAGTCTTCATTATTTTTTAATTTCATCAGAAGGGTATAGGCGTTTTTTAGTACAATTTTTGGGTGATGAAGTTTGGACTTGATTTCGGTAAATCCTTCATTGGAAATTCCCGTTTCAACAGGGATCATTCTATAAACACCAATTTGTTCTTCCACAAAAAGATACTCTTTATTTTCCCATTTCACAAGTGCATCAGAAGGAATGCAAAGCACTGGAGTATCATTTAGTTCAATTTCCGCATTTACAAAAGTTCCGGGTTGCAAATCAGTCGTTTTTTGATTCATTTTGGCATGAACTTGAATGCTTCGATTTGCATCAATATTGGGGGAAATCAATTCGATTGTTGCTGAATATTCCTTTTCCAGATTGCTGTTTGATTTTAGCTTTACGTTTTGCCCGATTCCAATCCGATAACTATCATTTTCAAAAACGGTTAGGTTTACACAGACATCTTCAGGATTAATTAATTCGAAAAGTACTTCTGAAGGAGTCACATATTTCCCAATATTGATATTGACCTTGGAAACATATCCTGAAATAGGTGAGTGAATTGCAATACTTCTGGAAAGGTTGTTTTCAGTCAGTTTTTCAGGAACTAATCCAATTAAGCGCAATTGTTCTGCTAAAGAACGCACCAAAATTCGCTGATTTGCATATTCACTTTGAACCTGTTGCAAGGTTTTGTCGCTCGCAACTTTTGTTTCGTTCAATCCTTTTTGGCGCTTGTAATCGGATTCTAATAATTGCAATTTGTTTTTGGCGGTCAAATAATCTTGTTGGATCTGAATGTATTGTTGATCTTCTAAAATGGCTAAAACACTTCCTTTTTTCACTTTCCTTCCAGGGATTAGATCCGTTTTCTTCAGATAACCACCCAAAGGTGCACTTACCGAAATGCTATTGTTTGGATGTACGTCGATCACTCCAGTTACTTGAAGGGAAAGGTGCATATTGCGTGTTATTAGTTCTCCAATTACAAGTTCCCCATTTTTAATTTGCTTTGAATCTAACTGAATGAGGTTACTTTGGTTGTTTGAAGGTGTTTCCTTCATGGATTTATTTCCAGTTTCGGCATTGCTGCAAGCTTGGAGTAGAAATCCGATTACTATAAGATGAACAAGTATTTTCATGATTTTCGTATTAATTGTTGATAGCGCTGATTTTCTCAATTTGAAATGCAGCCTCATTAAATTGTTGAATGGTACGGTAATAGTCGCTTCTGATTTGCATGGCTTGATTCAAGAGGACAACCCACTCAATGTAACCGATTTCACCGCTATTCAATTTTTCTGTAGCGGCATGAATCAGTTGTTCTGAATTGGGGAGCATTGTTTGGTCGAATGATTCGAGAAATTGCTTACTTCTGATATAGATTCTGATTGAATTGCTTAACTGCATTTTCAGCTCTTGATTCAACGCGTTGAGTTCTTGTTCTTTTTGAAGCACAAAGAGCTTGTTTGCTCTTATTTTAGATCGTTGGGAACCAAAAAACAAGGGAACACCAATTCCAAAATTGACCGATGAAAATCGCTTATTTCCATTAAAATAAAGGTCTTGTGGATTGGAATAAGGAGTTTGCCAGCCAATGATTGTTGCATTACTAAATCCAGCGCTTAAATAGGGCAGAAGTTTGCTTTTTTCCAATTGAACTTGCTGTTTAGAATAGAGCAATTCCTGTTCTTGTAGTAACTTGGTGGGATTTCTAGAGAGCGAATTCGTGTCTGGAACCTGTGGAAGTAAATATTGAGCACTATTTTTATTGGATGCCGGTTTGTATTCTCCATTTGAATTTATAAGTACATTGAATTGCAGGAGAAGTGATTCATAATCGGTCTGTAATTGATTCAATTGATTCGAGATTTGAATACGCTGATTGTCTGCTGTAGCCTTTTCGAGTATATCAATATCACCACTTTCAAATCGTTGTGTTACCTTTTGCTGAAAATGAGCATAAATACTATCTGCTTGCAGAAGGAGTTTCCGTTGTTCTTCCAGAACCAAGGTTTCGTAAAACACCCGTTTAACTTCGATTTCAAGATCTACGAGTCTCTGTAAAAAGTTCAGTTCACTCATTCGAATATTCGTGCGGATTAATCGCTCTTGATTGCGATATACAGTCGGAAATTGAATCGTTTGAGAGATGGTAAACTTATTGTCCAAATTGAGACTGTTAAATTGACCATATTCAAAACCAACATTTGCTTGTTGGATATCTATTCCGCTTTTCGTGAGTATCTGTGCATATTTCACTTGGGTTTCAGCTACCTTCAGATAGTTATTGTTTTTGATTGCTGTATCAATTGCAGCTCCTAATTCAATGGGGCTTTGTGCTTGGGAGAACAAACTACCCAAAGTGAACAGAAGAACCAATGCTATTTTAGGAAATTTATTGGTTTTGAAGTGCACCATTCCTTTTTCAGAAATAATGTATAAAATGGGTAAAACAAATAACGACAACATGGTAGAAATGATCAATCCACCAATAACAACTGTTGCTAATGGTTTTTGAACTTCACCCCCTGCACCTGTGCTAATTGCCATTGGAATAAACCCTAACGAAGGAACCAAAGCAGTCATTAACACTGCCCTTAGTTTAGATTTCGTAGCATGAATCACAATCCTTTTTACGTCTTTCCAACCTTCTTTCTTTAATCGATTGAATTCGCTGACGAGCAAAATTCCATTTAATACTGCCACACCGAATAACGCGATAAAACCAACACCTGCAGAAATACTAAACGGCATATCTCTTGCCCAAAGAGCAATGATTCCACCTATTGCAGATAAGGGTATGGCTGTATAGATTAGTAAACCTTGTTTTACTGAGTTGAAAGCAAAGAATAAAAGCAAGAAAATTAAGAGAAGTGCTATCGGAACTACAATAGAAAGGCGTGCTTTCGCTGCAGTCATATTTTCAAAGGAACCGCCATAAACGATTTTATATTCTTTGGGTAATTTTAATTTTCCGGAAACTTTTTGTTGTAATTCTTGTACAATAGATTGTACATCTCTGCCATTTACATTGAAACCAACAATGATTCTTCGCTTTGTATTTTCTCTCTGAATTTGATTCACGCCTTCTACTTCTTCAATTTTAGCTAAGTAGGATAGAGGTATCTGTGTATTTTGAGGAGTCTGAATCATCAGGTTTTGAATGTCTGCGATACTTTTTCGCTGCTGATCTTCCAATCGAACAACTAGGTCAAATCGTTTTTCTCCTTCGTAAACCTGACCTGCAATTTGTCCCGCAAAAGCAGTGTTTACAATGCGGTTCACATCACCTACGTTGAGCCCGTATTTTGCCATTCCATCACGGTCATACTTGATTACTACCTGTGGCATTCCAGTCATTTTCTCTTCATAGATTGTAATTGCACCATTCACGGTCCCAACAATTTCTGCCAATTGATGTGCATAATGAGTTAAAGTGTCTAGGTTTTCTCCGTATATTTTACAAACCACATCTTGTCTAGCTCCTGTCATGAGTTCGTTGAATCGCATTTGAACGGGGAACTGAAATCCAACCGTAATTCCTGGAACTTCTTCCAGTGCTTTGGTCATCTTTTCACTCAGTTCTGGGAAAGACTTGGCAGAAGTCCATTCTTTTTTGTCTTTAAGAATCACCATCATATCTCCAGCTTCAAATGGCATAGGATCTGTTGGAACTTCCGCACTTCCTATTTTGGTAACGATCTTGGTCACTTCTGGAAATCGGTCTAAGAGAATTTTGGATGCTTTTTGGGTTGCCTGAATCGTATTGTTCAAGTTACTACCTGTTAGAAGCCTTGTTTCAACTGCAAAATCTCCTTCTTCCAATTGTGGAATAAATTCTCCCCCCATTTGTAATAAAAGGTAAATTGCAAGACTGAACATAAGGAGTGTCATGGTCAGAATAGTTTTGGGAAATCGAAGTAATCGATTCAGTGCAGGTTGATAGGTACGTTCCAACCAAATCATCAAGCGATCTGTGAGATTCTTTTTGTGCGAAATTTTCTTTTTCAAACACAAAGCAGACATCATCGGAACATAAGTAATTGATAAGATGAATGCTCCTAAAATGGCAAAGGCAATTGTTAATGCCATTGGTTTAAACATTTTTCCTTCAATTCCTTGAAGCGATAGAATCGGTAAGTAAACAATCAAAATGATGATTTGACTAAATACGGCAGATTTGATCATGGAACCAGTGGATTTTGAAACTTCGCTATCCATTTGGTTTTGGTCAATTCGCTCAACAAGCTTGAATTGCTTGGAATGGGAGAAACGATGAAGGATAACTTCTACGACAATTACGGAACCATCTACAATTAATCCGAAATCAATAGCTCCAAGTGACATCAAATTCCCGCCAACTCCAAACAAATTCATCAGGATGATGGCAAAAAGCATAGAAAGTGGAATAACAGAAGAAACGATTAATCCTGCACGGAGATTTCCCAAGAAAAACACCAAGACAAAAATCACGATCAGTGCCCCTTCTAGTAAATTCGTCTCAACTGTCTGGATGGCATTGTTGACCATCTTTGTTCGGTCCAAAAACGGTTCTATTACAACACCTTCAGGAAGCATCTTTTGAATTTCTTCCATGCGATCTTTTACTCTTTTCACTACATCAGAAGAATTTTCTCCTTTGAGCATCATCACCACTGCACCAGCCACTTCACCTTTGGCATTGAAGGTCATTGCTCCATAGCGAATCGCACTTCCAAATCGAATGTTCGCAACATCTCGCATCAAAAGCGGTGTTCCATTATCCAAATTCTTCAACACGATTTTTTGAATATCAGCAATGTTTTCCGTCAGACCCTCACTTCGAATGTAAAGAACAGTAGGTCCTTTTTCGATATAAGCGCCACCTGTGTTTTCATTATTTTTCTCCAAGGCATTGAAGATGTCTGTAATACTCAAATTATGAGCTTTCAGTTGCTCTTGTCGAATGGCAATTTCATATTGTTTCAATTTCCCACCAAAACTGGATACTTCGGCAACACCAGGTGTTCCCAATAATTGCCTCCGAACAATCCAATCTTGAATGGTTCGTAATTCCATTGGTCCGAATTCTTTTTCGTAGCCTTCTTTTGGACGAACAACATACTGATAAATTTCTCCCAATCCGGTAGAGAGAGGAGCCATTTCTGGTGCACCAATTCCAGTTGGTAATTCTTGGGTTACTTTTTGAAGTTGCTCGTTAATTTGCTGTCTCGCTAAGTGAATGTCAGTTTCATCAGTAAAGACCAATGTAACCAAGGAGAGTCCAAAGCGCGAAAAGCTTCGAACTTGTTTCAATCCAGCAATGTTACTGCAGGATTGTTCAATAGGGAACGTAATTAAACGTTCGATATCAGTTGCTCCCAGAGAAGGGGATACTGTAATTACTTGTACCTGATTGTCTGTGATGTCAGGTAAGGCATCTATTGGTAATTGGGTTAATTCATAACTTCCCCAAGAAATGAGGGCAATTACAAACAACCCAATCACAAACTTTTTCCTGACGGAAAAGTCAATGATTTTTTGAAGCATAATTTGTAGATTTTAAACGAAATAATCCACTCGAATTTCAAGTAGAAGAATTATTAGAATAAAATTATGCTTGACAGGGAGGTCTGAATAAAGAAGCTAATGCAGGATCTTTAGGTCGGTTTTTTTTAAACAATACTTGTAAATAAGTATCAATGACTTCGATTTTTTTTTCAGGAATCAATTTGAAGTTTGGAATGGACGCAATTTGAAATGAAAAATGAATAGATACTTTCTTAAAGGGCAATTGCATATCCTTTTCTTGGTCGTTATCATTCAAATCATTTCCAAGATAATGCATGGAAATAAACTCAAATATGTCAATCTGTTTATTAATGGTTTTGTGTTCTGTAAAATGAACAAATAAATCAGATAGTTTAAATAATTCTCCTATGGAACTATTAAACATAAAAATGGGTAACAGTATGTAAACGAATACCTTTTTCACTTTGCAAAGGTAGTTAAATGATTTCTTAAATATTCTAATAAAATTATAAGAGGTATTAATTACCCAAGATAATTCGCTATTAATAATTCAGCATTCGCAATTATCCTTACATTTACCAAAAGTTCTTTATTTGTTCAATATCCAGAAAAGGTTTTTCGTTTAGGCGAAAATAAAAGGGAAACGTGTTAAAATCACGTGCTGTCGCGCAACTGTAATTCCAACTCATCGAGAAGTTGGAAAAGCCAGGTTACTTTCCATTTCTGATTCGCTCACATTGTTTGTGTTCGAAATTGACCATGCTTTCGCGATATGAAGTAAAAGTCAGGATTCCGTTTTCAATGCATCAAACTAGGTGTGCTGAATTTCTATTCCTGTTTTCTTTCTTCGTGTTGTATTACTGAGAACCAGATAGTACATAAATGAAACTAGTTTGATATGTGTGAACATGAAAAGGTAGCTTGCCCGCGCTGTAACGCCAGTTTTGAATGCAAAGTTGGATCTATTTCTTTGTGCCAGTGCACAGCAGTTTCATTAAGTGTAGACGAAAGTCAATTTATTAGTGATGGCTACAAAGAATGCCTTTGCGCTTCCTGTATGTTGGAGATGAAAAAGGAATACAACGCAAAATTATTGGAGCAAAAATTCACTCAAATCTCAACTCTTTTCAAGAAAAAATAATTGAATGAAAAATACCTGATTATAAACAATTCGTAATTAGGCATTCGGCATTCGTAATTAGAATATATGAACATAGAAGAACGCATTCAACAAGCAGAAACACGCATTTTTAAAGCTGTTTTCCCCAATACAACGAATCATTATGATACATTATTTGGAGGAACTGCCATGCAATTAATGGATGAGGTTGCTTTCATTGCAGCAACGCGTTTCAGTCGTCAAAGAATGGTAACAGTGAGCAGTGATAAGATTGATTTCAAGAAACCCATTCCTGCTGGAACAATTATTGAATTAATAGGAAAGGTGACTTATTTGGGAAGCACCAGTTTAAAAATACGTGTAGAAATTTTTATTGAACAAATGTATTCGGAAGTACGTGAGAAAGCCGTTACGGGAGAGTTTACATTCGTTGCAATCGACGAGAATAAACAGCCAGTGAAAATATTAAGAGATTAATTTTTTGTTCCAATCTTAATTTTAATTGGTGATTCTTAGAACTTAGACAATTGAAGTTAATTTTAAGTGTTTTTCAGCCAAAATAGCAGGGATTTTCATATTTTCGGCTTTGAATGGATAATTTCATGAGTCGGAAAGTTGTATTATTTACTTGTTTCATTGGATTAATTCTTATGCTTTCCTGCAATGGAGGTGCTCGAAACAAGAAAATGTTCACGGATGAAAATCAAGAACAACTTTTCATCGATTCATCCCGTATCTTTCCTTTTAAGTGTATTATTGACACTCCAATCTGTACAGATTCAGCTTGTTGGGGAATCTATAAAGGAGCTGAATTTATTCCAGAAAAGTATATCGATCAATTGAATCTCAACGGAACAGATATAGCTCATCAGTATTCCAATAAAATGTGCGAGTATATTGGAAAAAAACTCAAGCAATTATATAGAGATAGTTTGTATAGCAAAGTCAATTTTTCGAAGATTAAACTTTCAACTAAAGGAATGAACGGAGATTCTAATTACGTGGAGTATAAAATATATATTCCTTTCAAACGTGTTCCTAAATCGCAAGCAATGACTGCTTTTGACCATTGTGGTGGTTGGGGGCACCAACCAGAAATAAAGAAAAGAAAATATGATTTATTATCAAGTCCAAGCAAAATTGTTAAAAATCGAAGATTGTGGATAAGTAAATTATTTCGTACAAAAGAAGGGTTGCAAGAATATTGGATTCAATGGCAACACTCCGATTTCAATTGATATACAATTAATAACCGATTATTTACATGTCAATTATTGACTTACAATGAATAGTTTTAACTAAAAAAAGTTGTTTTTTTTTGACTTAAAAGCAACACAATTACTCAAATTGGAGTCTTAATGAGTAAGATTTATTGTGTATTTTCACACTAATAATTATAAAAACAAACTAATAAATTATGAAGAAAATTTACATGTTAGGTTGCGCGCTGCTGCTTCAGCTGTCGGGTAATCTGTTTGCTCAGGCTCCTTATTGTGCAATCAGTGCAACAAGTGGGGTAGCAAGTTCGAGTTACTACATCGATAACTTCTCTACTACTGGTGGAATTGCCAATATTTCCAATTTAGGAACGGTATGTGGAACAAATAATTACGAGGATCGAACAGCAATGATTGTATCTCAATTTGCTGGAGGTCCTGCCGTTGACTTCGAAATAGATATGGGGCCATCGATCTTTGATACTTTCGGAGTCGGTATTTGGATTGATTGGAATGAGAACGATGTGTTTAATTCTGGTGAACAAGTATTTCAATCCAGTGGTGGGTATAGTAATTCTTTTTCCGGATCCTTTGCTGTTCCGTTAGGAACGCCAGTAGGAACTTACAGAATGCGTGTTCTTGCTGATTTCAATAATGCCTCTCCAAGTAACCCTTGTTCTCTTGCTTTTGGACAGGGAGAGGCAGAAGATTATACTTTTGAAGTTACTCCACCGCCTTCATGTATGCCAGTTGCGGGATTAACAATTGAGGGTGTTTCATCGAATTCAATTGATATTTCTTGGACAAGCCAGGGAACAGAGACCGATTGGAATATCGAATATGGAGTGAGTGGGTTTACACCTGGTTCAGGAACTCCGGGAACTGCTTCAGGTACAGCAGAATTCACCGCAGGAACTTTATCTGCGGGTACTTACTATGATTTTTATGTACAGGCTGACTGTGGTGGTGGTGATGAAAGTATCTGGGTCGGGCCGATTACTGGGTATACGGGATATTGCGAATTTGAAACTATCGATCCAGATTATTATATTCAAAACTTCTCTACTACTGGAGGATCTACATCTAACATATCTAATTTAGGTTCAGGTTATGGAACTAATGGATATGAAGATGCAACTTCGATGATTGTTTCAAGCTTTGAAGGAGGACCTGATATCAACTTCACGGTTGATAATGGGAATGGTTATTACCATGGATTGAGTATTTGGGTTGACTGGAATGACAATATGATTTTTGAATCTAGTGAACAAGTTTACTCTAATGGCTTTGATGAAACATTCTCTGGTTCGTTTGGAGTACCTCTTGGAACTGCTGTTGGAAGTCATAGAATGCGTGTACTTGTTGATGCAGATAATAGTTCTCCAGATAATCCTTGTTCTACGGATTACGGATATGGTGAAGCGGAGGATTATACGTTTGAAGTAGTTCCGACCCCTTCTTGTTTACCTGTTTCTGACCTTGAAATCGATGGTGAAACAACAAACACAATAGATATCATCTGGACAGCAGGTGATGTTGAAACAGCATGGAATATTGAATGGGGAGCTCCTGGATTTACTCCTGGAACAGGAACGGGACTTGATTCTGCTCAAACTACTACAGAATCATATACTGTAGCTGGATTAGATCATTCAACAAACTATGATTTTTATGTTCAAGCGAGCTGTAGTTCAACGGATTCTTCTTTCTGGACACTAGTATCAGGAGCAACACTTTGCGGAGCAATTACGAATTTCCCATGGACAGAGAATTTCGATGCAATGCCAGATCTTGATTACGATTTGTTCCCTAGTTGCTGGATAAGTGAAAATGGAGAATGGTATACAGATGATGTAAATAACAACATTTCTAACTCTGCAATTCCTTATTCAGGAAACAATTATTTAGGAATAAGCTATAATAGTGATGACCATATCTGGACTCCAGAGTTTCAATTAACTGCAGGAAAAAAATACGAATTCTCTTTTATGTGGGCAGGGGATGATTCTCCAGGTTGGAATGGAGAAGTTTTTGTAAATGAAACTCAAAGTTCTACAGGAGCAATATCTCTTGGTGCTGAGTTTGTTACACCATCTGTAAATGTAACAGCAGATTATAGAAGATCATATTATTGTTTTACACCAACAGTTAGCGGGGTTTATTCTTTTGGAATTTATGTATCCTCTAGCTTTACTCCTGATGATTTAACGTTTGATGATTTTAGTTTAGTTGAACGCGCTGCAACAGCTGGAACTGGCTTAGCTATTAACGCTTGTCAAATTGAAGGATTGGTTGATTTAAATGATAATGCTACAATTAATGATCCATTGGGTAATTGGACATTCTCTCAAAACCCTTCAACGATTGTGAATGATACGATGTTTAATCCGCAATTTGTTCCAGCAGGAACTGTAAGTGTAGATTACATTACTTACGGATGTTTAGTAGATACAGCATCAGTAATGGTGACTATCTATCCTCCTTCAAACGCAGGTGAGGATGGTATTCTTACAGTTTGTAAAAATCAACCATTGAACTTACTTGCTGGTTTATCAGGTAATGTTGATATGGGAGGTACTTGGTACGACCCACAAAATCAAGCGATTGCTTCTGGTCAAATTATGAGCGCAAACTTCCCTGGACAATATAATTACGATTATATTACTGGAAATAACGTTTGTCCAAATGATACAGCTGGTGTTGTTGTTTCAGTAATTGCATCGTGTAACTGGTTGTCAGTAGATGAAATGGCTTTAGAATCGGTGAATTTATATCCAAATCCTTCTACAGGTTTAGTATTCATTGAGTCTACTTTTACGGAAGGAACTTTGAATTTGGTAATTACTGATGTTAATGGTCGAGTTATTGAAAATGGAATGAACTCCATTGCAGCAGGAACAAGCACTGTTAATTTAAGTCAAGTTGAAAGCGGTATTTATTTCTTTAAATTATCAAGCGATACAGCTGAAAAAGTAGTTCGTGTAGTAATTCAATAAGAGAAAGCACAGCTTTTGATTAAATATAAGCTTTAACATTGTATAGAAACCTCTGTCAGAAATGATGGAGGTTTTTTTTTGCTCCAATAAGTAGATTGAGCTACATTCTCAAAAGGATTCGATTAACTTTGCGGTATGAATTTCGAAAAACAAGTAATTAGCCGAAGTGGAAATGTCTGCGAATTGAGTGGGGCAACAGAAGATTTACAAATCTACCAAGTACAACCTTCAGAAGGAAACTCAGCGGACGATTTTATTCTAATTTCTCAAAACTTGAAAAATCAATTGGAAGGATCTGTAGAAGTTTCCGCTAATGATTGGAGATGTTTGAATGATTCAATGTGGAGTGAGGTTTCTGCGGTAAAGGTGGTTGCATACCGCATGTTAGATCAATTGAAAGGGGAAGGTTGGCCGAATGATTTACTCGAAATGATTTACTTGGACGAAGCTGAACTTACTTGGGCAAAAGCTGGAATGGAAGACGAAGATGCAATCAAGCACATTGACTCCAATGGAGTGGTCTTAAAAGCAGGAGATACTGTCGTTTTAATCAAAGAATTGGATGTAAAAGGCTCTACGATTACTGCAAAGCGTGGAACAGCAGTTAGAAATATCAAACTTGTTCATGATGACCCAACCCTTATTGAAGGAAAAGTCGATGGACAATCCATATACATCTTGACACAATTTGTGAAGAAATAGTTTTTTCAAGTTCAAAGAGTTCAAAGAGTTCAAAGAGTTCAAAGTTTGAATCTTTTAAACAATTGAACCTATTGAACTTTCAGTTATAGTACATCATGATAGTCTGGTGTTTTATCAAAAACACTTTTTGCAAACGGACATAATGGGATGATTTTGATTCCTGCTTTTCGTGCAAATTCCACAGCTGCTTGTACCATTAAATTCCCAACACTTTTACCTCTGAATGCTGGATTTACTTCTGTGTGATCTATGATAATCCGGTCATTATTCACCCAGGAATAAGTCATTCTTCCTGCTTCTACTTCCTCTTCTGTTGCTTTAAAGAATCCTTTTGATTCACGGTCAAATTGTTTTACTTCTATCATTTTTTTATTTAAAATGTTCAAATGTTCAAATGTTCAAATGTTCAAATGTTCAAATAGAATGTTTTAATTAATCCATTAAATGGAACTTTTTCAACTTTTGAAACTATTTGAACCTTGGTTTAACCTCTCGGTTCTGGCAATGGTACAAATTCACTTTCGCCTTCAATTTTTGGAAAAGTTTGATTAATCCATGCGGCTTTAGCCTCTTCAATGCGTTCTTTTCGAGAGGAAACAAAGTTCCAGAATATAAACCGCTCTTCTGGAAATGCTTCTCCACCAAAGATATAAACAGTTGTGTTCTCAGCCATGTCGAAAGTGCATAACTCACTATTTTTTGCAATCAAGATTTGCTTTGGCCCATAGTTTTCAGCTCCATCCCGAATACTTCCTTCTAAAATATATAACGCACTTTCTCCAAAAAGCTCTTCTCCAATGGCAATTTTAGCGGCTTCTTTTGTTTTAATTTCAAGGAAATAAAGAGGGCTATAAACAGGAACTGCCGATTTTCTTCCGAAGGCTTCACCAGCAATTAATTTGAAACCAACTCCATTTTCTTCCCAGGATGGAATTTCACTGGCTTCAATATGTGTAAATGAAGGCTCCATTTCTTCCAGTTCCTTAGGCAAAGCAACCCAAATTTGCAATCCATGGAGATACTTTTCCGATTGCCTCAAATAATCTGGTGTTCTTTCTGAATGTACAACTCCTTTTCCTGCTGTCATCCAATTGACTGCTCCAGGTTGAATTTCAACTACAGATCCAACACTGTCACGGTGCATAATTGCTCCTTCGAATAAGTAAGTCAGAGTAGACAAACCAATGTGCGGATGAGGACCTACATCTAAATTTTGGTGGTCACTCAATTTCGCTGGTCCCATGTGGTCTATAAATACAAATGGACCAACAGCTCTTTTCTGTCGAAATGGAAGCAATCTACCAACTAGGAAATTGCCAATATCGGCTGCTCTTTCTTCTATAATGAGTTGAATGTTTGACATAATAAATTGAATGGGCTAATAATCCTTCTAAAATAGATAACTTATCGAAGTGATTTATTTAAAAGCTACATTTTTATTTGCTGATACTGACTAATTACACAGCCTATGATTGCATTCAAGCATTTAGAACAAGCAGAATCAATGAATTAACGCTAACAAAATTAATTTAGTAGAAATTATCATAAAACAACTCTTCAAAAATGATCAATAAGATAGGAAAACTACTTCTTGGAATTGGACTCATAGCCTTCCTCACTTTTTTGATTTCGGAAATTATTGGGCATTCTATTCTTGTAGAAAACGTGGTAACAATCGTATATCTTTTGTTGATGATTCTTTTTATTTTCTTGGGAATCACTTTTATTTATCTCCATAGTTCAGTAACAAAAAGAAAACGGGTTTCACGAATCATTTTAGGCTTTTTAATTTTTTTGGCTTGTTTCGGTGTTTTTTCCAAATTAATGTTTTGGCCAGGTGCAGCTGTTGAAATTATACTCTTTTTCTTTTTATTGAGTTTTTCCTATTTCCCTTTTATCATAAAAAGCCGTTATGAGCGATTGGTCGAATTAATTCCGTCTAAAGTAAAGGTTATTTATCTGAGTGTTATGGATTTAATTGGATTGCTTTGTTTGGTAATGGGCGCTTTATTTATCATTCAAAAATGGCCATTTGCGCTTCCACTTTTAGCAATAGGTATTCTTATTTTTTTAATTGCCATGAATGGTTGGAATCGGAATTTTAAACGAGAAGTTGCACTCCGAAAAGTTGTAGAAACAGAGTTGAAATCAACCTTGGAAGAATTGCATCGAACACATTTGGAAATTACTGAACGACATAAGGAAATCAAGGATAGTATAAATTATGCAGAACGCATTCAACGAAGTTTTTTAGCTACGGAATCAACTCTCTCAGAAAATTTGAATGATTATTTTGTCATTTTTCAACCACGAGATGTCGTTAGCGGAGATTTCTATTGGGCATCTAAATTAGCTAGTGGAAATTTTCTGCTGTTAACTGGAGACAGTACAGGTCATGGAGTTCCAGGTGCAATTATGAGTTTACTCAATATTACGAGCTTGGAAAAAGCAATTGAACATCAAACTGAGCCAGCTCAAATATTCAATGAAGCAAGGATGACCATTATTGAGCGCTTGAAGAATGATGGAAGTATTGAAGGAGGAAAAGACGGAATGGACGGAAGTTTGATTTCCTTCAATAAGGATAAAACAAGATTGACTTATACTTCTGCGAATAATTCGATTTGGATTGCACGGTATTCCGAAGAAACAAACTCTTATGATTTGTTGGAATTTAAAGGCGATAAAATGCCTTTGGGGAAACATGTACACGATACAATTTCCTTTAATCAAACAGAAGTTCAACTAATGAAAGAAGATGTTGTTTACTGTTTTACAGATGGTTTTGCAGATCAATTCGGGGGGCCAAAAGGAAAGAAATTTATGAATAAACAGTTGAAAGAATTGATTCTTCGCTTAGCGAGTCTTCCTTTGAATGAACAAAAAACGATTATTCTTCAAACCTTTAATGATTGGAAGGGGTTGAACGAACAGATTGATGATGTAACGATGATTGCGGTTAGAATTTAACAATATACTTCGGTTATAAATTTGTTTGTTAATCCAAATTAATTTTCAATTTTAAAAATCTCAATTCAGATTCTTTACGTACCTTGATAGTATTGAGCTTCTTTTACAAAGAACAATATTCAATAGGAAACAACTAAATAGAGAAGTATGAAAAGAGCAATTTGGAAGAATACAATCATTGCAGAAAGTGACAAGACTGTCATCATTGAAGGAAATCATTATTTCCCTGTCGAATCGATTAAGAAAGAATATTTCAAAGAATCTCCAACTCATACAACTTGCCCGTGGAAAGGAATTGCTTCTTATTACACAATTGAAGTAAACAAGGACCAAAACAAAGATGCCGCTTGGTTTTATCCAAAAACGTCTGAGTTGGCTAAAAGTATTGAAGGAAAAGTTGCATTCTGGAAAGGTGTTCAAGTAATAGTAGATTAATCGGTTGTTCGAGTATTGGAATGAACTTTTAGTAGAGTTACTTGTTTAATTTTAAGAATAAATCTACTTCGAAATCCAAATTTTGGTTTTGTTCGTAATTGGGAAAGTTGAGTTTGATTCTTTAGAAATAAAACTCACTTCACTACTAAAAACTGAATTATGAAACGAGCAATTTGGAACAATATAGTAATCGCGGAAAGTGCTGCTACTATACTTGTCGACGGAAATCATTACTTTCCTGTTGAAGCAATTAAAAAAGAATATTTCAAAGAATCTGAAAAACATACAGCTTGTCCTTGGAAAGGAATTGCCTCTTATTATTCCTTGGAAGTAAACAAACAAATAAATAAAGACGCCGCTTGGTTTTATCCAAGAACTTCCAAATTGGCAAAGATTATTGAAGGAAGAATTGCATTTTGGAAAGGCGTTAAAATTATAGAATACTAATAATTTTATGCAGTTGATTGAAAAATACATAGAAATAAGAAAACGAACCGAACATTTGTGTAAACCACTTCAGGTGGAAGATTACATTCCCCAACCAGTTCCATTTGCTAGCCCGCCTAAATGGCATTTGGCACATTCAACTTGGTTTTTTGAGGAAATGATTTTAAAGAAAAATCTTCAATCATATCAAGAGTTTCATGCGGATTTCGGGTTTCTATTCAATTCGTATTACAATACAATTGGCGAACGAACTTTCCGTGCAGATAGAGGAAATATTACCCGGCCAGGCGTTTCTGAGGTGTATGCTTATCGCGCACATGTAGACGAAAAAATGCGTGAGTTATTGGAACAAAATCTGTCATCTGAATTAAGAGAATTAATTGAATTGGGGTTGAATCATGAACAGCAGCATCAGGAATTGTTGATGACAGATTTGAAATATATGCTTGGCCACAACCCCATTTTCCCAGTTTATGATTCGAGTCAGAATTTATTGGCTGATGTTAATTTGGAGTCAGGGTGGGCTTCCTTTGACGAAGGTGTTTACGAAGTTGGACATGATGGAGGAGCTTTTTGTTTCGACAATGAACTGAACAAACACAAAGTTTATCTCCAAAATTTCGAGATCTCAAAATCCTTGGTTACAAACGGAGAATACTTGAAATTTATAGAAGCTGGCGGGTATCAGCATTTTGATTATTGGCTGGATGAAGGTTGGTCGTGGTTGAATGAAAATAAGATTCAAAGTCCGCTTTATTGGCACAAAATAAATGGAAAATGGTATTATTTCACGTTGTCAGGTTTAAAAGAAGTTGATCCAAATGCCATTTTGGGCCATATTTCTTATTATGAGGCTCAGGCTTATGCAACTTGGAAAGGATTGCGTTTGCCAACGGAATTTGAATGGGAAATTGCTTCGGATTCCTTTTCATGGGGAAAAAGATGGGAATGGACTAATAGTGCATATTTGCCTTATCCAGGTTTTAAAACTGCTGAAGGTGCTGTTGGGGAATACAATGGTAAATTCATGATTAATCAAATGGTTTTGCGTGGAGCATCTGTTGTTACAGCTCCCAATCATAGTAGAAAAACATACCGCAATTTTTTTCATCCACATTATCAGTGGCAATATTCAGGAATTAGATTAGCAAAGTAAGATGAACTTAGAACAATTCAAACAAGATGTATTAACTGGGCTTTCACAAAATCCAAAGCAACTCCCCTCTAAGTATTTTTACGATAAACGAGGAGACGAACTGTTTGTTCAAATTATGAATATGCCTGAGTATTATTTGACTCGTGCTGAAATGGAAATCTTTCAACAGCAATCTTATGAAATCATTTCAAGTTTCAATATCCAAAAGGGAGAAGAAATTGAAGTCGTAGAATTAGGTGCTGGAGATGGTACAAAAACGATTCATCTCTTGTTTGAACTCATTCGATTTCGGGTTACATTCAAGTATATTCCCATTGATATTTCTTCAAATGCTTTGAACGGATTAGAACATCGGATGAAGGAAGAGATCCCTAATCTATCAATCAATACACTTCAAGGAGATTATTTTCAAATGCTGAACGACTTAAAGAAATCCCCCAATCGAAAAATCATCTTGTTTTTAGGTTCGAATATTGGTAATATGTCGGATGAACAGGCTAAATCATTCATTGCTTCTTTGAGTCAAAATTTGAACCCTGGAGACAAATTGGTTTTAGGAGTAGATTTAATCAAAGAAAAGGAAATCGTACTTCCAGCATACAATGATGCAGCAGGAATTACGCGAGATTTTAATTTAAATCTTCTGGAAAGAATAAATCGAGAGTTGAAAGCTAATTTTGATTTAGCCCATTTTGTTCACGATCCAGAATACACGGAATCGGAAGGAATTGCAAAAAGCTTTCTAAAGAGTACAAAGAGACAAGTTGTTAAAATAGAATCGATTGAGAAGAGTTTTGTATTTGAGGAAAATGAACGTATTCACACAGAGATTTCTAGAAAATACAACGATCAAATTTTAGCGAATATTATTGGTAAATCTCCTCTTGAAGTGCAAGATTGCTTTACCGATCAAAAATCATTGTTCGGAGATTACATTATTAATCGCGTTTAGAAAATTGAAATGTTAACCTTTTCCTAAAAATGAAACCAAGCCCATATCTTTCTATTATTTTAGAGGCATAAAATGGTATTATGGCATCTAAAAGCTTAGAAAACGAAGGATTTATGAAGAAACAACTTCCTGTTATCATAAAAGGAATCATGGCATTTATGTTTTTGCTTTCGGCAGTGGCGAAATTGTATCCTTCACCGAATATGGCGCTTCCTACATTTGAAGTAAAGCAACTTATCCCAATGGGATTCAGTGAAACGAGTGCTGCTTATTTCTCACGAATTTTAATTGGCTGTGAATTGGCATTGGGAGTTCTATTGCTTCAAAAGAACTATTTCAAAAGATTGGTAGTCCCCATGTCGTTCTTGATGCTTTTGATTTTTAGTATTCATTTAAGCTACGAAATTGCATCTTCAGGGAATAGCGGGAATTGTGGTTGTTTTGGATCTTTGTTGCCAATGACTCCAGTTCAGGCATTGATTAAAAATATCATCGGAATGGGACTTTTGGTTGTGCTATATCAAAAAACGTCCAAACAGAATGACAGTTTGAATTTTTCTTTTATTTCAGCTATTACATTTGCTTCGATTCTTGCTGTGTTTTTAGTTGGACCAATGCAGCGTAAATCCAATGATCAATTGGTAGAAGATATGATGAAAGAAATGGAAATGTCTGAGGATGAAGAGAAAGTTTTGGACGATAAATCAGTTGTTGCAGCTCTTCCTAAAAAAGAAACTAGTCAGCCATTAGAAAATGCGGAAAAGAATGAGGTGAAAGAAGAAAAAGCCTCTGATAAACCTTTAGAAAAGACTGTTGTTGATGAACCCAAATTGAAAAAATCTGGATTTGCATCTCAGTTTAGCGACATTGATAAAGGTCGAAAAATTCTATGTTTTTTTGCCCCAGGATGTGATCATTGCAAAGAAACCGCTAAGGCCTTGACTGAAATGGCTTCGAAAGATCCTACTTTCCCAGAAGTGAAAATTGTATTCATGGAGGAAGAAGCAGAATTAATTCCCGACTTTTTTGCATTTGCAGGAAGAAAATATCCATTCAAAATTGTAGAAGTTGGTCAATTCTGGACCGTCTTAGGAGGAACAAAAGATACTCCGGGAGTTTTCTATTTGTGGAATGGAAATATTATCAAAGAATACGACGGTATTAACGAACGAGCTTTCAAAAGAGATGAATTCAAGAAAATTGTTCAAAAACCTTGGTCTGAATTGAAGTAATTGATTCCTTTCGGTATCTTCATGCTACAATCTTCGTTATGAAAATTATTTTCACACTATTTATTTGTGTCTCATCCGTATTTGTAAGCGCCCAAAAAGAGCCTTTTAACGAAGAGAAATGTTACAAATCACTTGCTCACTTAGCAAGTAAAAAGGATTATTTCGAGGTTAAAGAAATAATCACGAAGTACAAATCGAAAATTGATCCAGAGGTTTATTTCTATTATTTAGGACTAGTTGAAAATGGTTTTTCTCATTTTAAAGAATCGAATGAGGCGATTGAATCATTTTTAGTAGGCTCTGGTCAAATGAATAACGACAGTCTTTTCAAAGAAATTTTGATGATTAAACAATTAAATCTGATTAGTCTTTTTGAGTACGAGGAAGCAAGTAATCTAAATCAATACATTCTTGAGAATTTCAATAATATTTGCACTCCTGTTGAATTGGATGATTTACTGAATACAGGTAAAATATGGAAAGCATTAGAGAATAGTGGTAAACAAAAAATAACTCATTCCAATGATGCTCGAATTCAATTAACAAGAGACAAAGCCAACTTAGCCAATATCCCAGTAACTATTTCAGATAAAAAGAAGAATTTTGTATTCGATACAGGAGCCAATTTTTCGGTTATTCAGCGATCTGTTGCCTTGGAAATGAATCTGGAAATTATGCCCATTCAATTTGATGTGTCTGCCATTACTGGTGCAACTGTTAAAAGTGACTTGGCTGTAGCAAAAGAGCTTTTTATTGGAGGAATCAAATGTGAGAATGTGGTTTTTTTGGTTTTTGATGATGCTGATTTGACTTTTTCAGAAGCAGATTATTCCATACAAGGAATTATTGGTTTCCCAGTAATTCGAAACCTGGATGAAATTCATTTGAATAGTAAAGATGAGTTGTTTATTCCAAAAATCGCTCAAGAGTTTCCTGTAAGTAACTTAATTATTAATGGTTTCGTCCCTGTTGTTCAAGTGATAAAAGATTCTGACACCTTGAATTTTACTTTTGACACGGGTGCTGCAGAAACATCTTTGAATAGCAGTTATTATTCCAAATACAAAAAGAAAATTGAGCGAAAAGGAAAAAAACAATTACTAAAATCTGGTGGAGCAGGTGGAATTGTTGAATACGAGGGATATTTATTACCTCAAGTAACACTTTCAGTTGGCACATCGAAAGCAAAGCTTGTGAATATGCAAGTACGAAAAGATGTTGTTGGAGAAACTGATGGGCTATTTGAAGGGAATCTAGGTCAGGATTTCATCAAACAATTTGAAACCATGGTTATTAGTTTCAAGTATTCACATATTCTTTTCAAGTAGAAGAATAGTTGGAGAAGTTAAAAATCATAACGAATTAACAGACATTTCAGGTAAAATGAAAATCATCCGTAAACTTTCAGTTCGATTAATTCTTTTTCAAGTCCTTGCGATTCATCTTTTTGGGATTGCATTTTCTCGGTTTTATTATTTCTTGGATGCCGATTTATACGAATGCCTATTGAAAAATCAGTTTGAATCAGTTTCAAATTGTATGGAGCACTTTTCTAATAGAACAATTGGAGAAATGATGGCTACTCCGATTCATTACATGCTTTACGGATTTCTGTTTGGCATTATCCTGATATCAATTGTCAATGGAATAAGTAAAAAAACGTTTTTGAATACGGTTTTGGTTGCAGCTCTATTTATTCTTCTATTTCTGATTGGAGTTTTTTCAAACGGATATCTGGACTTATGGATCAATTCACTAGCACGACTTTTTTCAAAAAAGATTGACATGTCAAATTTAATGGCATCTTTGATAGCATTTTCGACAGGACTCCTATTGGTTTGGGTAAGTGTTAAGAACAAACTGCTTTCAAAAACAGAAACTGCTCATGTTTAGAACAAACAGACATCGATATTTATTATTCACTCTAATAACGTTGTCTGTTGGATTTTTCTATTCCTGTAATAAGAAACCCAAACTTCATTTTCATTATTCAGATGGAACTTTAGTTAAAGATTCTACGGTGATTAAATTTTTAATGAAGGAGTTACCCGTTCAGGTCCCAGAATACGACAGTACTATCAGCCTCGATGTTCAAACCTTTTTAGATCAGAAAATCGAAACGAAATTGGATAGCTACTTTCAAAAAAGTTCCATGGGAAAAGTCAGTACCATGGTGATACTGGAAAATAAAACAGGGAATGTGGTTTATTGTCGGAACTCGGAAAGTCTTTCGGTTTACAGCCAGCGACTCCAAATGATGAAAATGTATGGAATACTTTTATCTTTTGAAAAAGGAGTGAAATTGGCGGATACCTTTTCATGGACTGGAAAATACAGTAAAAAAAAATACGATAGTACTGTTGCCAGACTTTACCGGATGTCAGCTCCTTCATTGGAGTACAAATATCCTTTCGATAATTACTCCTGTAGCCAATGGTCAACTTTTCTTCAGAAACTGGAGGTGTCTGAAAATGAAAGGGATTGTGCGGATGGCGAAATATTCCCAAGATATTATTTCAGAACTTCGTTATTTGACTTGGTTAAAACAGGCGTAGTGATTAATCAAAACGGTTATTCGAGTGGCAATAACTTGTTTGGGGATGTAAAAAGTTCCGATGGAAAAACACTGCATGTACCTGATTTCGTGCAAGCAAAACCACTAAAAACAGAAACTTGCCTGAACGCTAAAAAGATTTTGAAACGTGATCCGTTCAATGTAATCGAATTTAACTATCCCATTTTCCTTTATTCTCAAAGAGAGGTGAGAAATGGAATGGTTCTTTCAACAAAAAAATACACCATCGGATTTTTGTCTGCTTCAAAACCTGGAAACAACGGTTTTGTTACAAAAGAAATCTATTCATTGGCGTCACTTTTTTAATTACTGAAGGAAGAACAGTTTACATAAATTAACCAAAAGTGTAGCCTGTAAATAAAATGAAAACCATTATTTTGTCGTTAGGAGTCACTTTTTTGAGTCTAAAAACACGAGCATAAAAACAATAAACCCATTATCGAAATTATGAAAAAACTGTTTGTTCTTGCTTCTCTTTGTTTGGTATTCCAAACCGCATTTTCGGAAAATACCATTCAATTTCAATTCAAGATAAGTAAGCCTTATTGCATCTTAAACTTTCTGGAAACGGCGAATCATGAACATAATACATCATCTGCCTTGGAGCAATTCATAGTGTCTAAAACGAAAGAGGATAAAGAATTTGCCCAATTGATTAGTGATTTTGATCGGATTAAATTGAATTATTCATTTAAAAGAGAGGAATTTCCAAACAGTCGTCGTCCATCACGTACCACGTATGATTTCCTTGCGATTGCACTGGTGAATTCATCAACTATTCTTGAATTTAGAAATAAAATGCTGGGGATTTTGCCAAATAGCGAATTGCAGAAGTTAATCGAAATCATGCAGCAAGCAGAAATACATTATGATCGGATTATATGGAAAGACTATGAAGAAAAATTGAACGGGCAACGAATTGCTTTGGAAAAATACGCTGATCAATGTTCTGAAGCATTTACGAAAATTAATCGCTTTTATAATTCATTTTGGATTTCTGATATTCCGTTTACAGTAGCACTTTATCCGATTCCGGGAAAAAGCGGAAGTAGTACTTCAAATCCGTATTCAAATAGTTTGTGTATCGGTGTTTTTACGGATGAAATAGATCACATTGCAACTATTGGCGTTGTTTTACACGAAATGTGCCATGTTTTATATGACGAACAACCGAGTGATTTTCAACATAAACTGGAAAGCTACTTTTTTGAAAGTAAATCGCCGTACAACCAGTTTGCCTACAATTTCATTGATGAAGGATTGGCTACTGCGCTTGGAAATGGATGGGCTTACAATTTTTTAAGTGGCAAACCAGATCCCGCAGATTGGTACAACAACGAATACATCAATGGATTTGGAAAAGCGCTTTATCCTTTAGTTACTGAGTACATTTCAGCGAATAAGCAGATAGATCAGGAATTCGTAAATAGAGCAATTGATTTGTTTGGAGCTACTTTCCCGAATTCAATCACAGATTATGGGATTTTACTCAATCGTGTATCCATTTATACCGATTCACAAACAGATGAGGGTATGGGGGATATGATGAACTTGGCTGGATCCTATTTCCAATTGACACACATTAGTGTTTCCGCTCCGATTCTAGATCCAAATGCTGTTGAGAACCTAAAAACGAGTCCGCAAACACAACTTGTAATTATTGACCAGAATCACGAAGTGACAGCCAAATCCATCAAGAAAATATTTCCCGAACTTTCAAAAGTGAAAATGGTTCCCAATAAAATTTACAGTTTTTTCGATGCACAAAAGCGACCAATCATTATTCTTTATGCGGCGGATAAAGCCAATTTGGAATCTTTACTGAAAGAAATGCAGACGAAGAAGTATTTTGATCAAACGAAGATCATGCAGAATTAAAATACTTTCTTTTATTTAACCTCAGAGGACTCGAAGGCGCAAAGAGAATTCAGATAACTTTGCGTTCTTGCACTCTTTGCGGTAAAAAATCTAAAATTCTTCTTTATCCAACTGCTTACTCTCAGCATCTCCACTTTTCTTGTTGATGTAGCGTTGAACGATATCGCTGTTATTCATCACTAAGAAACCAACGATTGCTTGAGCAGCACCGACAATCAAACTTATAGCTTTCGGGCTTTGGCTAAAAGGAAGATTGCCTGTAATAAACAAATAAAGATCTTCAATCAAGCTTGGAATAGCGCGGATAAACAAAATTCCTCCGATAATTATAATAACTATCCGCAATAATTTGTTGTAGGGCAATGTTAGATCAATATGCGTTTCTTCAAATCCCTTTTCGAGTTTTAGAAAATCAATCGTCCATTGTGATTTCAAAATCAGGAACTGAAGTACCAAGAGGTAAAAAGTAATAGCAAGAATAAAATAAGCTATTTCCATACTTTCAAAAGAAGAATAACCACCTCTTAAGCCTGCTGTAACAGCATAGATTAAGGTTGGCAATGAAAGCATTCCATTTATAAACAACCAGATTCCGAGTGTTTTGAGAATTAAATGCCAAAAAGTGCGTATAGTCATGATTTAGAGTTTTATAGTATTAAGTGCTATTTTTCGTCTACCGAAATTCACTAAAATTCACCAATAATCCAAGTGGCAAATTCAATACAAGATTTGTTTTTTACTAAACGCAAAGAAGCGAAGAGCGCAAAGTCTGAGCTTACAGATTATTCACTACCCGTTTAATTCCATATTTCAATCTGGTTTCATTAAAATTAATCAACAGACCTAATTGCGTGTTGGAAAGTCTTAAATAAGTCATGGTCTGTGCTAAATGAATATCGGAAAGTTCTTTTACTGCTTTGATTTCGATAATTACTTTGTCTTGAATCAATAAATCCAATCGAAATCCTGAATCCAAATGAACATTTTTGTATACGACTGGAAGATCAAGTTGCCGTTCTACTTTTAATCCAATTTCTTTTAATTCATAATACAGACATGTTTCATAGACACTTTCAAGTAGCCCTGGTCCAAGCAAAGTGTGAACATCTATTGCTGCTCCAATAATTATGGAGGATAATTCGTTTTCAGTCATTGTTAATAGTGGTATTTCTTTCTTTTAATTTAAGAATAATTTTTTAAATCCTTATTAATCTTTGCGCCCTTTGCTTCTTTGTGTTTCATTTTTAGATTCTTTGGTTGAAAACGTTTTGCTGTTAATAACTCCGTAAAAAACAAAATCGGTTTTGTAAGATTCTGGATTAAATTCCCTAAATTTGCGCTCAATTTGTAGTATAGGTAGAGCCTTTTACCGTGTTACAAAGATTAACAACAATTAATTACAAATTGAACTCTTAAAAAGCGCATAATGCCAAAAAACAATTCCATTAAGTCAGTACTAATTATTGGTTCAGGTCCTATCGTCATTGGTCAAGCATGTGAATTCGATTACGCAGGTTCTCAAGCTGCTCGTTCGCTTCGCGATGAAGGGATTGAGGTAACATTGATTAACTCGAATCCGGCTACAATCATGACGGATAAAGTTGTTGCAGATAATATTTACCTTCAACCTCTTGAGCCTGAAAGCATCATCGAAATTTTGAAAAATCACAAAATTGATGCGGTATTGCCAACAATGGGAGGGCAAACAGCTTTAAATCTCGCTATTAAATGCGATGAAATGGGCATTTGGGAAGAATATGGTGTTGATATTATTGGAGTAGATATCGCTGCAATTGAAATCACTGAAAATAGAGAAGCATTTCGCATGTTGATGCAAGAGATTGATGTTCCAATGGCTCCACAGGCTACTGCGAAATCATTCCTGGAAGGAAAAGAAATTGCACAGGAATTTGGTTTTCCGCTTTGTATTCGTCCTTCATACACTCTTGGAGGTTCAGGAGCATCTATCGTTTATGATCCAAAAGAATTTGATGGATTATTGGAACGCGGACTTCAATTGTCTCCGATTCACGAGGTAATGATTGATAAAGCTTTGTTAGGCTGGAAAGAATACGAATTGGAATTATTGCGTGATGCAAACGATAATGTCGTGATCATCTGTTCGATTGAAAACTTTGATCCAATGGGAATTCATACGGGAGATTCCATAACTGTTGCTCCAGCTATGACCTTGTCTGACACAACTTTCCAACGTATGCGCGATATGGCCATCAAAATGATGCGCTCTATCGGAAATTTTGCAGGAGGATGTAATGTGCAGTTTGCTGTTTCACCAGATGAAAATGAAGATATCATTGCGATTGAGATCAATCCGCGCGTGTCTCGTTCTTCGGCATTGGCTTCTAAAGCAACAGGTTATCCAATTGCGAAAATTGCTTCGAAATTGGCAATCGGATATTATTTAACTGAATTAAGTAATCAAATTACAAAAACAACATCTGCTTTATTCGAGCCGACGTTGGATTATGTGATTGTAAAAATACCGCGTTGGAATTTCAATAAATTCCCCGGAACAGATCGCCGATTGGGCCTTCAAATGAAGTCTGTTGGTGAAGTAATGGGAATTGGACGTTCATTCCAAGAAGCTTTGCAAAAAGCATGTCAGTCGTTGGAGATTAACCGAAATGGGTTAGGAGCTGACGGAAAAGAATTGACAAGTCAAGATGAGATTTTGCATTCCTTGGAAAATCCAAGCTGGAATCGTTTGTTCCATGTGTACGATGCGATTAAATTAGGAATTCCATTCAAAACGATTTTTGAAAAAACGAAAATAGATACTTGGTTCTTGAAACAAATCGAGGACTTAATAAAATTGGAACGCCGCATTGAAAAATTCCATTTGGGGAATATGCCAAAGGAATTAATGTTCGAAGCGAAACAAAAAGGATATGCTGACCGTCAGGTTGCACATTTGTTGCGTTGCCTGGAATCAGAAGTGCACAATAAGCGTTCTGAAATGGGAATCAAACGTGTGTTCAAATTGGTGGATACCTGTGCGGCAGAATTCGACGCAAAAACCCCTTATTACTATTCTACATTCGAGTTTGAGAATGAAAGTGAAGTAAGTGACAAGAAAAAAGTGGTTGTTTTGGGTTCAGGACCGAATCGCATTGGACAAGGAATTGAATTCGATTACTCCTGTGTGCATGGAGTTCTAGCTGCTAAAGAATGTGGTTACGAAACGATTATGATTAACTGTAATCCAGAAACAGTTTCTACGGATTTCGATACAGCAGACAAGTTGTACTTCGAGCCTGTTTTCTGGGAACATATTTACGATATCATTCAGCATGAAAAACCAGAAGGAGTTATTGTTCAATTAGGTGGACAAACTGCTTTGAAGTTGGCTGAGAAATTAGAGCGTTTCGGAATCAAAATTCTAGGAACAAGCTTTGATGCATTGGATTTAGCAGAAGACCGCGGTCGTTTCTCTAAATTATTAGAGAAAAACAACATTCCTTTCCCGAAATACGGAATCGTAGAAAGTGCAGAACAGGCAATCGAATTATCGAAAGATTTAGGATTTCCGTTGTTAGTTCGCCCGTCTTATGTATTAGGTGGACAAAAAATGAAGATCGTCATTAACAAAGAAGAATTGGAACACCACGTAGTTGATATTATCAATGAAATGGGAAGCAATCAGATTTTGTTGGATCACTTTTTGGGTGGAGCAATTGAAGCTGAAGCAGATGCGATTTGCGACGGAGAAGATGTTTACATCATTGGTGTGATGCAGCACATTGAACCAGCAGGAATTCACTCTGGTGATTCATATGCGGTTCTTCCTCCTTACAACTTGGGAGATTTTGTGATGCAACAAATAGAAGACATTACGCGAAAAATTGCAGTTGAATTGCGAACGGTTGGTTTGATTAATATTCAGTTTGCCATTAAAGACGATAAAGTATATGTGATCGAAGCGAATCCGAGAGCGTCTCGTACTGTTCCTTTCATTGCGAAAGCATATGATGAGCCATATGTAAACTATGCTACGAAAGTGATGCTGGGCGACAAGAAAGTGAAGGATTTCAAATTCACTCCGAAGAAAGAAGGATATGCAATCAAAATTCCAGTGTTCTCTTATGAGAAATTCCCAGATGTGAAGAAAGAATTAGGTCCAGAAATGAAATCAACTGGTGAAGCGATTCGTTTCATTAAGAATTTAAAAGATCCGTTCTTCACAAAAATTTATTCGGAAAGAAACATGCATTTATCGAAGTAGGATGGTTGTTGAAGCAAGCATTACTGGTTTTTTTAAAACGATCTTAATGATAATCGGAGCATTGATTTTGCTCCGGTTTTTAGGTCGTGTGATGATTGCAAAACGCAATTTAGACCAAGAACGCGCTGATTTGGCTCGTGAAAAGAGTTTTGTAAAAGAGCGGAACGAGAAATTGAAGAATTTCGGAAAAGTCTCTGTTTCCAAATCAAGTCCCAAAGGTGATGTTCAAGATGTGGATTACGAAGAGGTTAGTTAGTGATTCTTGCTTCGATTTTCCTTCCCACAACGCTTATGCTGAAGCTATTGCCGACATGCGATCACCAAAGGCACAGATGCGCAGATAAAAAAGCGAGCTTATCAGCATCGCTAGACTCTAAAAATCCATTTTTTATTTTTTATTAGCTATTAGATTCTTATTAACCAAATTCATTCCTTGAATGATTTTCGCTTGATTTTCAGAACGCTTATAATTTTTCGTAATCTGAAAGTTTTTTTCATTCTTATTTGTAAAGTTACTATAATTAACAGTTCCTATTAATAGGATTCATTCGAACTTTTAGATTACATAAAAATGGCTATTTTCACCTTATCATTTACAAATCACCATGCATAGAATCATTTACTTTTTAATAGGATTAATTATTTGTTCCTGCAATTCTAAATCGAAAAATTCGGATACTTCGAAAAAACAATCAATAACTATTGAAGTTGTCAAGAAACACTTCCTTTCAATTGATAAAGAAAATGTAGATAGCATCCATGTTGTTCGATTGAAAGATTCCGATCTTTACATTACTCAAGACTTTGGGGCTGTTTCAAACATGATTCGTTTAATCAAATTGTATCCCGATAAGTTTGTTGTTTTAGATTCTTTGAGAGCTTGTCAAGAAGATCTATCCAAACTCGAAAAAGTAAAATACAATTATAAGAACGATTGGTTTGTGTGTTCTGAAAGTGGCGAAGGAACAGGAGATTATTCCTATAGTTTAACTCTTATTCGGGTTGAAAAGAATCGTTTTTCGACTTTGTTTTGTTATTCTAAGTTTGCGAGTTTTTTAGATGTTGAAGCTCTTCCTAACGAAATTCCGTATTCCCAAGTTGAAATGAAGGAAATTGATATGAATAAAAATAGAATTGTTCTTAAAGCTAATTATGAATCGGGAATAGTTGATTCTAAGTTGGGTAAAATAAAAATGACCGAACTCGTTACTTTTGAGTTTTCTACAGCTAAAAATTGCTTTCTTTGGAAGAAATCGACCAACAAAAAGATGAAAGAGCTATTTTGGGATGACAAAGAATATGTTGGAGAGTATATCTTCGAACTTTGATTAATTTGCATAAGATAAAACAGTATCTTCCAATATGAAACAAATACTGCTTTTAGTTCTATTTATAACAATTAGTCAATTGCTCATGAGTCAAATAGCACCATTAAATCAACTGGAAGGAAAATGGTTTGTCAATCGATCCAATTTCCCCATGTGGTTGAAAGGAAATAAAACGAATCCCTCTTTCAATTATTCAGTCACAACTAGAAAAGGGGAAACCGTTTTACTGGATGAAGTTCTTTACACGAAGAAGTCTAAAATAAAAAGTATTGTTGGTTACGATAAACCTTCGAATGACTCGAATACTTCGTTTATTTGGCGCGGAAAAGGAATTCTAGGTTTATTGAAAAGTAATTGGAGCATTTTATTTCTCTCAACAGATCAAAACTGGATGATTATTCATTTTAAAAAAACACTTTTCACCCCAGAAGGTTATGATGTGATTTCTAGGTCCAAGACGATTGATTCGGAAGTTCAAAAAGAAGTCTTTAAGAAACTGAAAGAATTTGGAATTGAAGAGAAGTTGTCGGTTATTCATCACGATTAAGAGGTGTCAATGAAACTAGAATTATCAAATAAAACGAAGGGCTTGATTTTAATCGGGATAATTTTACTCGTAGTTATTCAATTCTTTTGGGTACTTAAAGTATATTTTGTATTAGAGTCGACCAAGGTTTTTTGGTGGATGGTTTGTTACTTTTCCGTACCTATTTTACTGTTTTCATTATCGATTTTGAAGAAATTTACTCGTTTTATTTTTTATTCTCATGAACGATCTTCTCGTCGAGAGGAAACCAAATGGAACCGTTTCAGAAGTAAGTTTACGTCATTCATGTTGTTGATTTTCCTGTTTTCATTTTTCACTTATGACACCATCATTCAAACAAATGATTGGTGGGGTTCTTCAGAAACAGAGCGATTTAATCAAGTGATTGAAGAAGTATCTATTAATATGCCTACTGGAAGGACTCGTATTTTTCAATTAGGCAAAGGTCCCACTTCCTATGATATCTACATGGAGTATCAAAACGAAAGAATTCAATTGAATACTCCTCATCCTTGGAATATTGGCGACACTTTTCAGGTGAAAATGAATACTGGTGGTTTATGGGGGATTTTATATGCGCGTAAATGATGATTCTTTAAGAAGCTATGAACATCCTGAAAAAAGAAGGGCTTATCTGATTAAGAATAAAAATTGGAAAACGATCTTCTAAAAAATCACATAATTTAGAATGACTAACTAGTTGAAAAAAACATGCTGATTATGAATAAATTGTTGCTTTTTTTCCTTTCACTCATGAGTGGAATTTCATTTGCGCAGGAGCTTTCTTCAGCACAGAAAAAAGAGTGGAAAACCGAACTTCAAAAAATGGAAAAATCCGATCAATATTATCGGGTGAAGATGGCCAAAAATCCTGCCTTGAATAACGATTCTATCTGGAAACTACAGTCGGATATTGATTCGATCAACAAAGCAACGTTTGTGGAGTTGACCACAAAATATGGTTATCCGACCATGGGGCGTGTCCGTTATGCAGGCACTATCGGAATGATTCTTCATTTTACACTGGAAGAAGATTTCATTCAATTGAAAGAACTTTTTTACAGTGAACTTAAAAAAGGAAATATGCCTCCTAAAGAATATGCTTGGTGGTATGATCGGTGTCAACGAAATATGCATCAACCTATTTACTTTGGTCAATATACGAATGAGAAATTCTGTGGAGATCAATTGAAATTATTCAACGAACGCAGAAAAGAAATTGGCCTGGAGGAATTGGTTGGAAATTTGAATTGTATTTAACGCAATAAAGTTGCAATAATGAATTGAAAGTGTAAATTTGTCAAACAAACAAACTTTCAGCAACATGACAAACATCATTTACGACACGATCATTATCGGAGGAAGTTATTCCGGACTTTCAGCAGGAATGGCATTAGGAAGAGCTTTAAAACAAGTTCTCATTATTGATAGTGGAAGACCGTGCAATGCTCAAACACCACATTCACACAATTTTATTACGCAAGACGGAGAAACTCCACAAGCAATTACTTTGAAAGCGAGAGAACAGGTAGCAAAATATAAAACCGTTACATTTCATTCAGGATTAGCAATTGATGGAGAGAAAACAGCTTTTGGATTTGAAATTACGACTGAAATTGGAGAAGTTTTCGCTGCTAAAAAACTCATTTTTGCAACTGGAGTGAAAGATTTGATGCCAGAAATTAAAGGTGCAACTGAATCTTGGGGAATTTCAATGATTCATTGTCCCTATTGCCACGGTTATGAAGTGCGCAATGAGAAAACAGGGATTCTAGCAAATGGAGAAATGGCATTCCAATTTTCGAAGTTGATCAATAATTGGACGAAAGAATTGACTTTGTTTACGAATGGAAAATCTACTTTGACAGCAGAACAAACAGCTAAACTGGAAGAACATGGAATTAATTTAATTGAAACTGAAATTGAAGCTTTTGACCAGACTAATGGATTTATTACACACGTTTATTTGAAAGATGGAAGCAAGTTGAATCTCAAAGCCATGTATGCCAAATTGCCATTCGTTCAGCATTCAGATATTCCTCAAAAATTAGGTTGTACGTTGACAGAGCAAGGATTTATTCAAGTAGATGAATTTCAAAAAACAACTATTCCAGGAGTTTTTGCTTGTGGTGATAACACTACACCCATGCGTTCGGTTGCCAATGTTGTTGCACAAGGAACACTTGCAGGAGTGATGGTAAGTAGAGAATTAATCGATGACGAATTTTAATCGATGAAGAAACAAAGTCTTTTTAACGCAAAGTGCACAGAGGCGCAAAGGGGAATTTCACTACTCTTTGTGCTCTTTCATTCTCTGCGGTAATTTTTTCAAAACAAAATCAATTTTTTAGTGAATCATAATTTCGATTGAATCACTAATTTTACTTCATGAATAATTCAAAAGTATCCATGCGTGTCCTTCACAGATACCTTGGTTTTTTCTTAGCAGGTATCATGGCAGTTTATGCCATTAGTGGAATCGTATTGATTTTTAGGGATACTGATTTTCTCAAAAGTGCACATACGGAAGAAGTGAAAATTGCTCCGAATGTTAAAAATGAGCTGATTGGTAAAGAACTTGGGATTCGCAAGTATCAATTCGAGAGAGAAGCAGCAGATATGGTTTATTTCAAGAATGGAGACTATAATAAGAAAACAGGTGTAGCACACATTACTACCAAAGAACTTCCTTATGTTTTGGATAAAATGTGTCATTTACATAAAGCAAGTACGGATGATCCACTTTATTGGTTGAATATCTTCTTTGGAGTTTCTCTTTTATTTTTTGTCTTATCTGCATTTTGGATGTATTTACCTAAAACCAAAGCTTTCAAAGCTGGATTGATCTATTCTTTAGCTGGAATGGTCTTGACTTTAATTTTGTTGTTTATCTAGTATTTCCTTAAATTTGTTAACATCTAAATTGATACTCAATGAACCATTTTATCAATGAATTCATGGAATTTATCTTCGGTAAACGCCTTAAACTGGTCTTGCTTTTAATTGGAATACTTTCATTTGTTGCCTATATTAATAATGTCATGCAATTCGGTTATGCAATTTTTGCTGCGGGATTGATATTCAGTGCTGTGTATTTGTCAGTGCATGAAAAAAGGTAGTACTAAAGATTAAAGATATAAACTGTTAAGCTTTTGAACTTTATAACATGAATACAGATCAGTTGCTTGATGCAATTACAAAACTTCCTGTTGAATCCAAAGAAGCTTTGAAAGCATGCTTAAGTGAAGTGAATTATCGAAAAGGACATCTGTTACTTCGTGCAGATAAAGTTGAATCCAGTATGTATTTCATTCGTAGAGGAATTGTAAGGGGATATTCAAATCAGAACGATAACGAAGTTACTTTTTGGTTCGGAACAGAAGGTCAGGCCGTTATTTCAATGAAAAGCTATGTTGAAAATCTTCCTGGTTATGAGAATATTGAGTTGTTGGAAGATTGTGACTTGTTGGAATTGAAAACAGCAGATTTGAAACGATTATTTGAAGAAGACCTTCACATAGCTAATTGGGGAAGAAGATTTGCAGAAAAGGAATTAATCAAAACGGAAGAACGTTTAATTTCTAGACAATTCAGAACAGCTTTGGAGCGATATCAAGATCTTTTACGGAATCATCCAGATTTGATTCGAAGAGTACAATTAGGATATATTGCTTCTTATCTCGGAATTACGCAAGTCAGTTTAAGCCGTATTCGATCCGAAATCAGGTAAAGTACGACCATTTTTTATCATTTGTAAAAAGATTCCTGTATTTTCTTTCTCAATTTTGCAGACATAAAATTTGTCTGAACTCTTTAATAACGGGAAAAATGAATTGGATTATTTTAATTATTGCAGGACTATTTGAAGTGGCATTTGCCTCGTGTTTGGAAAAAGCAAAAAACACAACTGGAAACACCATGTATTGGTGGTACGCAGGGTTTGGAGTTTCATTAGTTATTAGTATGTTATTACTTATGAAAGCCATTCAAACGTTACCAATAGGGACAGCTTATGCTGTTTGGACTGGAATTGGTGCTGTTGGAACGGTTTTAATCGGAATTTTGGTATTTAAAGAACCGATAAGTCTCTGGAAATTAGTTTTCATTACCACATTGATTGGATCAATCATTGGGTTGAAGGCAGTATCACATTGAGTGACCGAATAACTTGTTTTACGAAGGATATTTCTATCTTAGAATTCTAAATAAGCTGCCGTCTTAAATCAATATACAGCTGTTTTATTGATTTAAATGGATAAACAGCTAAAATAACGACTACTAATGACAGATTATCAACTACTTAAAGAAATTATCCAATGGGATATTAAATCCTGGTCGAAAGCTCTTTTGTTTTGGGAGAAAAATGTTGATTGGAACCAAGTTGAAAATGGATTGGAGTTGGGTGGACGTGAAGGAGGACTTTCTCTTTGGCTTGCTTTAAAAGGAAAAACTACTCTTTGTACAGATTTAAATAATATCAAAGAAACTGCAGAAAAATTACATGTAAAACATCAGGTTACAGCACTCATAAGCTACGAGAATTTAGATGCTGCTGCTATTCCATATGAAAATCATTTCGATGTGATCGTATTTAAATCTATCATTGGTGGAATTGGTCGAAATGATAACTTTGAAATTCAAAAAAAGGTCTTCAAAGAAATTTATAAAGCACTGAAACCAGGAGGAAAGTTGTTGTTTGCCGAAAATTTGATTGGTTCTCAGGTTCATAAAAAGTTAAGGGTAAGATATGCAAATTGGGGAAGTCCTTGGCGCTATCTTTCGATTAGTGAGATGGAAGAATGCTTGAGTATTTTTTCTAGTTACGAACTAAAAACAACTGGTTTTTTAGCCACACTTGGGCGAGGTGAAAAACAGCGCAAATTTTTTGCAGCCATAGATCAGTTATTTTGGAATCATGTAACCCCATCCAAATGGAAATACATTGCTTACGGAGTTGCTCAGAAATAAGAGCTCCAAATTTAACACTCATTTCAGCTATCTTTGTTACTAAACAAGGAATTATGTTTCGTACCTTTCTGAGGTCATACAAAGTGATTTTACTCTATGGAGTTTCATTAGCTGCGTTATTATTTCTGATGCGTTGGCTAGAGTTTCGTCTGTTGATTATCGATCATGCCATTGAATTGTATGCGGCTGTGATTGCAATTGTATTTCTAGTACTAGGAATTTGGCTTGCCAAACAGCTTACTAAGCCTAAAACGGTATTGGTTGAAAAAACAATCTATGTTTCACCCTCCGAAAACTTTGAACGAAACGAAAAAGTAGTAGAAGAATTAGGAATCAGTAAACGCGAATTGGAAGTATTGGAATTAATAGCTCAGGGATTTAGTAATCATGAAATTGCGGAGCGTTTATTCGTTTCACTGAATACCATTAAAACACACAGTTCAAAACTCTTTGAAAAACTGGAAGTTAATCGCAGAACACAAGCCGTTGAAGTAGCAAAACGATTAGGTATAATCTCCTTGTAAAACACAAAATCACCCGAAAGTATGAGTACTGAATTGGTACAGAATCCCATTTTTGTGAAAATGATAAAGTGAAAAAGATGAAAAAAAATGTATTGGTTTATGGAACGATTGGTGGCTTAATAACTGCTGCTTGGGTATTGATTGCCATGGTGATTTTCTCACACGGACTGGATATGACTCTTGGAATGATCCTCGGTTATACATCGATGTTTATTGCAAATATTTTCCTAGTGATAGGAGTGAAGAATTACCGCGATAAAACCAATGGGGGAGTCATTACTTTTGGTAAAGCGTTTAAAGTTGGGATTCTGATTACTTTACTCGCATCCACGATTTATGTGGTAAACTGGTTAATTTATGATTATGCAACTGATTCTCGTATGATGGAATCTTATTCGAAATCGATGCATGACCAGTTGGTTGAAAGCGGTAAAAGTGCAACTTTCATTGCAAAGCAAGATGCTGAAATGAAGGAATTTATGGTGCAGTATCAAAACCCTTTGTTCAAAGCAGCAATGACGTATATGGAAATTCTTCCTATGGGAATTTTGTTTACAGTGATCACGGCAATTGCTATGAGACGAAAAGTGCCGAAAGAAGGTTAGAAATTGTTTTTTCGACCTAACTTTACCCTAAATTAAAAGAGTGAAATACACCAAACTAAATAAAAATTGGAATGTTGCCCAATCGGAGACAGAACCTGAGATTTCCGTTGAAGAAATTGGACTTGGTTTTAGGTTTCACTTGAATCATCTTCAATTTCCGCATATTGACGAAGGAGACAAAGGGATTCTGAAATTCCAGGAGGTTTACGCTTACAACCTGGAACCAATTAATCAGGAGGAATATGAGCAGGGTAAATTCAGATTCAAAAACGAGGAACTTCCTTGGGGCAAATTTTATGAATTACCGAATTCTAGCTGGAGAAAAGATTTTTCAGCAGATAAAGTGGTTGTCAATAACTCCTTGAAAGCAACTAAATTGAAGCATTTCATCTTCTTTTTGCCAAATCATATTTTCGAGTGTATAGCTGGGGAATATCGGTTTCAATTCGAATGCGTCGCCGCAGAGAAATTGGAAGAAAGGTATCCGAAAGGCTATTTCAATCACTACCTGGCATTATTTGCGGTACATTTTGATCAGCTAAATATAGGCAGTTACAAAGTTTACACCAATTTGTACATTCAGTTGGAAGGAAAAAAAGAATTTGAGCTATTGAAAGAAGAAATCAAAACGATCAAAGCCAATAAAGATGTAGACGCCTACGTCAAAATTGCGAATTACAGCGAACTGCCAAATTTTGGAAGAAAGCAGCTTGATGAAATGATCAAAGTGATAGAAACGTATGATACTGGAAGTAAATATGCATAGTCAAGTTCAAACGTTCAAGAGATCCAAAAGTTTAAAATGGGATTTTTTCATTTGGACCATTTGAACCATTTGAACCATTTGAACCATTTGAACCATTTGAACCATTTGAACCATTTTTAACTTAAACAATGAGTAAACCCGCAGCTGGACGTATGTTCCAAGATATAAATTTTAAAGTAAAAAGTGCAGCAGGAAAGAAACTGGAGCAGATGATTGGTGTGGAAGATTCCGACAGTCCAGAGCGCGGACCGATTCTTATCTACATCAAGATCGAAGGTATTAGCTGGTCGCAATATTTTCTGGAATCTTGTTTTGGCGTTTGGGAAAACTGGGGAGAAATCGACATAGATGATGAATCCTATTCTTATCACGATTATGCCGAAAAATTCGCAGTGAAAAATCAGATTATCCGTTCTGCTTATTGTAAAGACAACGAAATTAAGCTAGAATTTGAAACGGGTGAAAAACTGATTTTGAAGTATAAAGATCCCGATGACTGGGATGGGGATCATGAGATGATTAAAACGACCTGAAACAGCGATGAAAGATTTTAGAAAAGAGCTGTATCTGAAATTTGGAAGGAGTCGCAATTTTATTCCTTACTATGCACACGTTTATCAGGAAGGAAATTATTCCAGTTTTGGAGCGTTCGGAGAATTGCTTCATGACATACTATTAAATAAGATAGATGATCACAAACTATTTCTGAAACAATGCGCATTTATCGATGAAATCTGCTCTGAACAAGACCCCGAGTGGAATAATATATTGAGGATGGAAGTTTTCTCAATTATGAATGCCAAGGAGTTGCTTAAACTACAGCCTTTTCTATCCGCGGATTCTAATAAACAGCTGGAATTTATTTGCCGAAAGGAACAAATGAGTACCAATGAAAACAGAATTAACAACCAATGCAAATGAACTGAACAAAAGGGTAGAGCTGAAACTTTCAACTCTCTTTTCTGAAAAGTGTACACTCTTCTTTTCGGTTTTCCCTTCTCTTGGCACGGATCATTTTTCCGTTCAATACATTGAAGAAGAACAACCTTTTTTGATTGTCAGGCAATGGAAGTGGAATCAAAAAACAGCATTTCCTTTGGGAATTCATATTTATGATTTGAGTAATATAAATATCAAGGAACAAAAAATCCCGCTTTCGACTGGAGATTACTCATTCATTTCTGATATCCAAGAAATGGAAATAATCATTGAAGAACTTGATGGAGTTATGCTCGATGGAGATTATTTTAAGTTGGTAATTAGTCAACAGGAATATCATTGGCGCATGATGCATCAGGTTTCTAAGGAATTGCAGGAATTGTTGGATAAACTAGTAAGATTGGCAGGTGTTATTTATTAAATGAGAAAGAAAATATAAAGTATTAAGACTGGGGTTATAGAGTTCATAAAATGGGTCTCAAGTTTTGTTTCAAAAGATTTCTGGGGCATCTTGGTGCCCTAAGTAAGCAGTTATTTTTCCACCGTCTTCTTCAAAACACCTTTCATATATTTAGTTCTTCTAATTTCCTCTTTTGAATCAAGGTACTCCACACACCAACCATGACGCAAGCCATCCTTCACGGAAATATGTTCCCCACTTGTTGCGGAAATGAATGCTCCTGTATATAGTTCTTGATCATCGAATTGCGTATAGGAATAACCCTCAATAATTCCGTTGCGATAAGTTATATTCTCAAAAATGCTTGAGTCAAAATGCTTAGTCAAAATAATGCCATCTAATTTCCCATTTCGATAATTTCCGCTTGTTTCGTAAGAAGAAGTTTTAACATGGAAAAGGCCGTTTAGTTTTTGAGACATTTCCGACTGATTGTTTTTTAAAGTAGAAACAATCGCTCCGAGTAAGGTGTCTTTTCTATAATAATCATCGACTTCAATGAGATAAGAAAACAGGAAAGAACTATCTTGTTTTTGAATTTTGTGAGTAATAATAGCTAAATGGGTGTTTTTAATGAATTCAAGCTGATAAGAATCAATTTCCTGATTCTTTCCGAAGAATGTCAATTGCTGGAGTGTGTCTTGGTGATAGAAACGTTCTTCGGTTTTGAAGCCTTTTATTGTTTTGATAACACTTCCATGTTTCTGATTCTTCTCGAAATGTTCTGTTATCACAATACTATCTAAAACATGGTTGGTCGTCCATTCTTTTGTTTTAAGCCCGTTTTGATAATATCCGGAGCTTTTGACCCACTTTTTCTCGGGAATCATTAGCACGTCGTCGATTATTTTGCCCGGTTGCCCGTCTGAAAACACTTGTGCTTCATAATAACCTTCCAGACGATCGTTTAGATACGTTCCACGACCGTAATTCATGGAATCCATCTGATATGAGTAAGGTCCGTTTTTTATACCGTCTCGGTAAGTGAAAGAATAATAGTTGGGAAGCCAGGGGCCAGGTATGAATATTGGATAAATGGAAATGTCGCCAGGCAAACGAATGTGGGGATCTGGATCTTCAATGGTCTGATCAGCTTCTTTTCGGTAATACTGGGTTAAAATCCCCTCCAGCTTTCCGTTTTTATAATTTTGTATGCGATGAATAGAGTCTTTCAAGGGACCAGAAGGAATGCGGTAAATGCGTGTTCCGTTTTCTAATCCATTGCTAAAGGTTGTGCTGTAAAGAATTCCGTTTTGTCTGTAAAGGGAATAGGTACTGTCAAGCTTCCCCGATTTGTAATAACCAACGTACATCGTATCCTTTTTGTTGAAATAGATACAGACCGCTTTTCCCTGTTTCAAGTCATTGACGAAATTTACCGTTTCAATACCCAAAGGTTCGTCATTCAGCGTACTGCGTGGGAAATTAGCTTTGATAGATGCCTCATCAAAATAAGGTACTTTTGCCAAACCTTGTTTGATTCCTTTTACATAAGGAATCTGTTCAATAACGATTCCTTCGAAAGTCTGCTTTTGTATCCCAATCGGAACATCTCGCTGCCATTGTAAGGATTTGACCATTTTTCCTTGGTGATTGTACCATTTTTCCATCCCGTATTTCCAATGGTAGCTGTGGGTCGAACTGTGAATCAATTTTCCTTCTTCGTTGAAATCGCTTACTAAACCATTCAATCTTCCAGCTCGGAAATTTTCTTTACGCTTCAGTGTTCCATTGGAGAAATAGAAAGTTCGTTCTCCATCTAAAAGTCCGTTTTTATAGTTTTCTGAAATTTTTGTTCCATCTTCTGAAAATGAAATTTTTTCTCCGTTCATGGTGTCAAATTTTCCATGTTTTCGGAATATTCTAAAGCGGTAATACGGAATTTCTCCTTTACCCAATGGATTCTCAATTGCCTGATAATCTTGCTGTACTAAAAAACGATCCGTATCAAAAGTGGTTGTAATAAAATCGCCATTCAAATCCGCGTTTAATGTCCGGAAACGGTTTGCTTTGAGTTGTGATCGAATACTTGTTAAATCTGCGTGATTCGTTATTTCAAAAGATAAATACTCAATTGTCGAATCACCTAGAAATAGGCAAGCATGTAATTGAATTTCGTTTTGAGACTTCGCGAATGAATACTGCTGAAAGTGAAGATTCAAAGAGTCTTTTTCACCGATTAATTGATAGTTGTGGCTTTCAAGATACGATTGAATACTGGCTTTATCAGCCTTTGTAAACCAATTCAAAGAAGTGCTCAGCAAGGAACTTTGACCAAAAAGTGATTGACAAACAAAAAATGATGTAATGAAGAGCAAATATTGCATGAACCAAAATTAGGGATTTTAGATTCATTGTATGTGGGAAAATGAATTTTAGTTAGCTGTATCAAATATAATCTCATGTTTTATTAATTCTTTATCAGTGTGGCTTTCTTTCGGGAAAAGAATGTACTTGTTTGTGGAATTTATAGCTGCGGACAAAATCCCGATTACTCGACAGGGAAATTTTAATTTCGAAGTGAAAACCGTTAGCCGTTCGTCTTTATTTAATTTAGAAGTAAAAGCCTTTCGTTTCGGTTAACAATCTCGGAAAGTGCTTTCCATTTTGGGTCCTGATCCAGTCTTTCCATAGATTGATCAGAAACGAAAGGATGCTTGAAGGATGTAATCGGGATAGAAGGATGTTTTGCTTACTTTTTCAGCCTTGGCAAAAAGTAAGAATCAGAATGCTTAATTTTAAACCAAGATGGAAATAGGAATAGACAGTTTTGCTGCAGTGCCGGCAGATAAAAGCATCAGTAATGCTCAAGCAATTAAGGAATTATTGGAACGAATCCAATTGGCGGATCAAGTTGGTTTAGACATTTTTGGAATAGGTGAACATCATCGGAAAGAATTTTTAGATTCTGCCCCAACTATGATTCTTGCAGCTGCAGCCTCGAAAACGAAACAAATTCGCTTAACAAGCGCAGTAACAGTATTGAGTGCTGCTGATCCAGTAAGAGTGTTCCAGAATTTTGCAACGCTTGATTTGATCTCAAACGGAAGAGCAGAAATGGTAGTCGGAAGAGGTTCTTTCATTGAAGCATATCCATTATTCGGTCTCGACTTGAACGATTACGATGCACTCTTTGCTGAAAAACTGGATTTATTGCTTCAAATCCAGCAGAATGAAACGGTTAATTGGTCGGGAAAATTTCGGGCATCATTGAATGATCAAGCAATTTATCCGCGTCCTTTGCAAGAGAAACTTCCTGTGTGGCTTGGAGTAGGAGGAACACCTGCTTCTTTTGTTCGTGCCGGACAATTGGGATTACCATTGATGGTTGCTGTGATTGGTGGAGAAACGTATCGTTTCAGACCATTAATCGATTTATACAAAGATGCAGCAGCAAAAGCAGGACATGATTCGAAACAATTGAAAGTCGGATTACATTCCTTGGGTTATGTGGCCGCAAGCAAGGAAGAAGCTGTGGGAGATTACTATCCAGGGTATGAGCGAATGTTTACCAAAATCGGCAAGGAAAGAGGTTTTCCACCAGTTACAAAAGAACGTTTCGATGCTCAAAACGGCAAAATGGGAGCTTTATTGGTTGGAGAACCAGTTGAAGTAGCAGAGAAAATCTTGAGACACAGTGAATCGTTGGGAGGAATTTCGCGTTTTACTTTTCAAATGGATGCAGGTTTAACACATGAAAAATTGATGAAAGCGATTGAATTGATTGGAACAAAGGTTTCACCGATTGTGAAAGCTGGGATTTAATAATGAACCAAATCTGGGAGTAATTGTATTGGATTCGTACAATTACTTCCTCATGAAAATCTGTACTATTTCCAGTATTCTGCTTCTTTCTCTAAAAATTCATTCACAAACAGTTACTATTCCTGATAAAGCGTTTTTATCTCGATTAATCCACTTAGGTTTTGATAAGAACAAGGATAACCAGATTCAGCAAAGTGAGGCAGAGCGTATAGATTCCTTAAATCTGGAAACTCATTCAGAGAATGTTATTTATTCAAGTTATCCGAATTTTCAAGAAGATGGTTTGATTAAAGAACTTACAGGAATTGAAGCATTTACCAACTTACGGTATTTAAACATAAATAACCAGTTCGAATTTTATTCGTCTTTAACGAATCAACCTCATGAATTCATTGGAAACAATAAACTGATTACTGAAATTGATTTGAGTAAAAACCTTCTTCTGGAGGTATTCCTGTGTAACGGAAATCAACTGAAAACACTGAATCTTCAAGCTAATACCCATTTGAAAGAACTTCATTGTTCTTCCAATGAATTAACAGCGATAGACTTTGGTTCCCTTCCTGAACTACAAAAGCTGATCTGTAGTGAAAATAAATTGACAACACTCAATATTAGTCATGTACCAGCATTAAATTATTTGGATTGTACGAACAACCAACTCACATCGCTTATTTACACACTGAATACTCAATTAAAAGATGTAAGACTTGGTTTCAATCAACTCAGTCAATTGGATCTTTCTCAAAACAAGAATCTTTATTGGTTAAATTGTGAATCGAATGCTCTTACTGTTTTAAAATTCGGATCTAAACTTTTGTCACTAGATTGTTCAAGAAACCAGATTGAGAATTTGGATTTTACGGGAAACTACTCGCTTTTCTTTCTCAAATGTAATAACAATCGGATAAAGCGATTAATTATCACTGCTCCAGTAAGAGAACTGAATTTTTCATACAACTTCGTTTCAAAATATTATTGTAGTAGTCCAGATTTAATAAAATTGAATTGTGTTTCAAACAATCTGAGTGAACTAAGTCTAAGTGAAAATAAGGCATTGGTTCGGCTAGAATGTACGATGAACAACCTTGTGAAATTGGATCTGAGCGATAACCATCATCTGGACTACCTCGTTTGTAATAAAAACAAACTGATTAGTTTGGTACTGACTAGTCAAGAAAATTCGAAGCTTAAATTAATATCGTGTGATTACAACCAACTAAAGTCTTTGGATATTACAAGTTTAACGAATCTCGAGAATTTGTATTGTTCCTCGAACAAACTAAAGTCTCTCGATGTAACTCACAATCAAGCTTTAGTGATATTGCATTGTAGCAAGAACGAGCTTCCAGAATTGGATTGCAGCAAAAACACGTACTTACAAAAACTGGATTGCAGTAGTAATCAACTGACTCAATTAGATGTGAGTAAGAATCCTCTTATAGATGAATTGGCATGTGTAGCAAATCAACTGACTGTTTTGAATGTCAATCTCAATGTGAAACTTCAAACACTTAGATGTACGCATAATGAACTCACTTCTATTGATTTGAGTGAGAATTGTTTTTTGAGAAATATGAGTATCAATAACAATCAACTGAAAACATTGGAGATCAGTAACAATAATCAACTGGAGTATTTGAGTTGCGAACACAATAATCTAGAAGAGATAAATACTACTCAAAATCGAGCTTTAAAAATCCTAAGTATCTATAACAACAAGCTTTCTACCTTGGATATCAGCAAAAATAGTGATCTTGAGCAGTTAAGTTGTCAGTTGAATAAACTCACCTTTTTGGATATAAGTAAAAACCAGGATTTGGAAAGTCTCTTTTGCTGGGGAAATAATTTGACGACGCTTGATTTGAGTCAGAATATGAACTTACATACTGTCTCAACAGAAAAGAATCCAAAGCTGTTAAAAATATGTGTGAATCAAACGCAGTTGAAAGAAACCAAGAGATTAACAAACGAATTGTATTGGTATAAGGATGAAAAGACTCAATGGAGCTTGGAGTGTTTTCGTTGAGAACTTGATTTTTGATTCAATTTTTTTACTTTCCAGGTAAATTTATGTTAATAAAGGCAAGGTTTTTGTTTGAAAACTAAAAACAATATAAAATATTCCATGAAACAACTTCTTCTACTTGCATCTATTTTAATGAGTTTTGGAGCTTTAAATGCCCAAACCAAGGTCTATAAGGGAAACTCTACGAGTTATTCTGACTGTTTGTTTACATTTAGCGGAAAGAAGATTTATCATAGCAATTCTACTAGTTATTCCGATTGTGCTTTCACCGTGGAAGGAAATAAAGTGTATGAAGGGAACTCAACGAGTTATTCCAATTGCCGCTATACAATCGACGGAAATAAAGTTTATAAGGGAAACTCAACCAGTTATTCGGATTGTTTGTTCACGATAGACAATAATAAAGTTTACAAAGGCAATTCTACGAGTTATTCCAATTGCGTGCTCACGATTGAAGGTAAGAAAGTATATCAAGGGAACTCAACCAGTTATTCGAATTGTTTGGGAACCTTGACTTCTCCATTGGAAAATACCATTATTGCTATACTTTTTGATACCAATCTATAAGAGGATAGAAAGAATTTAGATTCAATTCAAAATGGGACCAACTTGCAAAATCTTACTGAAGAATCCACTCACTGATACGCAATTGCTTGAAATAGCTTTTTACGTAGCCGAAAAGGGAGAAATTCAAGAAGATTTAAGATTACAGGCTTGGAGCTTTTTGGTGAAATTAAATCAGATTATTCCAAGAGATTTCACTGATAAAGGATGTGTTTTCTCAATATACGTTTGGGAAGGATTAATTGCTGAATATGGTGGATCATACGAAATAGAAGAAAACGAATTGAAGCAGCTAGAACAAGTAATTGGCTTTCGACCTTATGGACACATTCAATTAGATGCTAGCTGTAATGGAGTAATTGACCATGCTCTTTTAGGGAAAATGGCTTCTGATTTACTGAATAAATTTGGGGGATTTATTGATTTTGGAGGAATTTTGAATTTAAATCCAAATGAATCCGTTCCTGGTAAATTAATAAACATAGGTATTGAAAACGAAGAACATTATTATCAACTGGGCGATCAAATATTTTTAGATTATTGGTTGAATCACAATCAATTTCGGATGATTAAGTAGGTAATAGAAGTCTCTTTGAATCAGTTGTTTTGCTATTTTAGTGTTTCAATATTGATTTGAAGGAAAAAGGATGTTTACAGTCTCGCAAATACAAGAAGCTCACAAAAAAGTGAAATCGGGAGCAGAATTCCCTCAATATATTCAAGAAATCAAGCGATTTGGGGTGAAAAGCTTCGAAACGTGGGTAAGTGATAGCCATACTGTTTATTTTGGAGAAAGTGGTTTTCAAACAGAATCCCAGCCAAAATATGAAAAGCTGACAGTTGCAGATAGAACTGACATCGACCAATTTAAAGTACGCTTGAAAATCCATCAACAAGGTCAGACAGATTACTATACATTTTGCAAAGATTGTGCTAAAACCGGAGTTGAAAAATGGATAATGGATCTCAATGCAATGACTTGTATTTATTACGACAAACAAGGAAATGAATTGTTGCTAGAACAGATACCGTTTCCTTAAAAGGATAGTTGCCACCACTAAATTCAAACACCATTTACACTGAATAAAATAACCATGATTATCAGAGAAGCTAAAATAGAAGATATTCCTCAGATTCAATTTGTTCGGAATTCTGTAACCGAAAACACCTTGTCTGATCCAAATTTGGTGACCGACGAGGATTGTGAAGAGTTTATAACTGTGCGTGGAAAAGGCTGGATTTGCGAAATCGACTCAAAAATTGTAGGTTTTTCAATTGCGGATTTGAAAGAGCACAATATTTGGGCTTTGTTTCTGCATCCCGACTTTGAGAAGCAAGGAATTGGTCGTAAATTACACGATATTATGCTGAATTGGTATTTTAATCAGACGAAAGAAACCGTTTGGTTGGGAACTGCTCCAGGAACGCGCGCTGAACAATTTTACAGAAAGTCTGGTTGGAAAGAGATTGGCTTACATGGAAAAGGAGAGGTGAAATTTGAAATGACATACCAAGATTATTGGTCAAATAAATAAGAAAAGAGCCACAAACTAATAATAATGAGAATGAAACAAAACAGGAAATTAATGATTGTTTTTTTGATCTTAGCTCAAACTACGTTCGGGCAAATTTTGAAATCAGGATTCGATAAATCTGAATATATTGAAACCTTAAAAATCAATCAGAAAGTGCATATTCCTTTGGATAAATGGGATGCAGATACCAATGTTGCTTATCCTCAAGACTATAATTTTGTGTATCGCTCACCAGTTGTTGCGTTCGATAATATTTGGGATTTATGGGTTCACAAAGAGAAAGCGGTTGCATTGATTTCTATTCAGGGTAGTGTTCAAACCGAAGCTAGTTTTTTAGCGAATTTGTACGCAGCAATGATTCCTGCAAAAGGAGAAATTCAGCTGGATAAAGACTTTAAGTTTCAATACCAACTTTCTGAAAATCCGAATGCTGCTGTGCATGTGGGCTGGTTTGTTGCGATGGCTTATCTATCAAAAACGGTTGTTCCACAAATTGATTCCTGTTACAAAGCTGGAATCAAGGAGTTTGTTTTAACGGGACATAGTCAAGGAGGAGGAATTACTTTTTTAATGAATTCTCATTTGGAAAGCTTGAAAAAACAAGGGAAGTTACCAGTAGATATTCGTTTCAAAACGTATTGCAGTGCGGGTCCAAAACCTGGTAATTTGTACTATGCGTATGACTATGAGCGTATGACAGCAGGTGGTTGGGCCTTCAATGTGGTCAATTCTGTTGATTGGGTGCCAGATGTTCCTTTTACAGTTCAAACAGTAAATGATTTTACGGCTGTAAATCCTTTTTATGGAGCTAAAAAAATAATCAAAAAGCAAAAATTCCCAAAGAATATTGCACTTAAACATGTTTACAAACAAATGAGTAAACCAAGTTTGAAGGCTCAAAAAAACTATGAGAAATATTTAGGTAAAATGGTTTCTCAAGCTGTTAAAAAGCAAATTCCAGGTTATGTTGCCCCAGAATATTACAAAAGTAATTACTATGTAAGAACTGGAAACACGATTGTTTTGTATGCAGATGATGCGTATTTGAAACTATTTAGCAATGATCCAGAAAATCCGAATATCTGGCAACATCATTTGCCGAGGCAATATTTGTTCTTAGCTGAAAAACTGAGCTTGTAATTTGATTCGTTATTGAAAATGACTCTAGCAAATCAACTAGCGAAACATTTAAGAGATGTTCATTTTGGAGGAAATTGGAGTACTGTAGATCTAAAAAACACCTTATCGGATTTAACTTTAGAAGAAGCGACTACTAAAATTTATTCATTGAATTCAATTCTTGCAATTACCTTCCACATGGCTTATTATCTGGATGTACTCATTGGCGTTTTGGAAGAAAATGTTTTGAACGGAAAGGATGAATTAAGTTGGGTTTTTGATACTCCTGGAACAGAAGAGGAGTGGAAGATATTCCAAGAAACAATCTGGGAAAAAGTAGAAAGAGTTACATTACTCATCGAAAAATTGCCAGATGAAAAGCTAACAAAAGAGTTCCTGGACCCAAAATATGGAACCTATTACCGAAATATTGCGGGAATTATAGAACACGTACATTATCATTTGGGACAAGTTGTCATCATAAAAAAGCTGCTGGCTCATGAAAAATAAGTGATTTGTCCACCTTTTTAGGCTGTCTGTTGGACGAATGCCTGCTAAAGCACGGTTATTTTTGTAAAAACATAGCACATGGCAAACGTTCTAAAAAAGGCAGTATCTGGTTTATTTGATAAAATGCTCAGCACAAGTAAAGTAATTAATGTAAATCGCTGGGAGCCTTCATCAATGGTTGAAATAGATGTTCATATTTCAACGTTAAAACTGGAGAAATGGAAAACTATTCACCGTGTGAAATGCCGAGTTGGAGATTTAGAATACCGTGATTATACACCAACATCTTGGGATTTCGAAAAAGGAACGTTTAAATTGTATGTTGAAGCTGGTCATGAGGGTGCGGGAAGTCAGTGGGCGCAACAAATTAAAGTTGGTGATGAAATTTTGTTTGGGGCTGTTCATGCGGCTCAAATTCCATCTAAAGAAGGGCGGATTCTCTGTTTGATAGATTTAAGTGCTCTTGGACATGCCTTAAGTTTAAAGCAATTAATTGACACCGATAAATTTCCGCTCGAAGTAGCTGTTTTCCTTCACGAAGAATATCAGATTCCAGAATCGCTTCGGAAAGAAAATCCGGAGTTTGAATTTCTTTATGAGGAGAATGAAGAAAATAGTGTGGTTTTGGAAAAATGGATGATGTCAAAAAAAATGGAGAGCTATGAGTCTATTTGCGTTGTAGGTAACACACCAATGGTTTCTCTATTGAGAAAGAAATTAAAAGCCATTCCAGAAGTCGAAGCGCGTATCTTTGCACATGGGTTTTGGTCTTAAAAAAATGTAAATGGGAAAGGAGCATATTCATTTGGTTCAATTACCTGAAAAGACACGCGGAATTGAAATTTTTAGAATGACAGATGAGATGATTCCGCTTCTTCAACGGGAAATTGCTTCATCTCCTCATCGTCACGACCACTATACGTGTTTTTTTGTGGAGTATGGAACAATTGTTCATACGATTGATTTTCAGGAGGTAATCGTTGAAGGTCCATCTTTATTGATTTCTTATCCAGGTCAAATGCATCAAGTGAAGAAAGTAAATGTGTTTGACGGGTGGATATTGGCTTTTGATCCGAAATTCATTCACCAAAACGTTTCTGCTTCCATCGAAGAATCTTTTTCAGATATCATTTTAATTCCTTTTACCAAAGAACAACAAACCTGGTTTTCTTCTCTTTTCGAATTGATTAAATCTGAGGTAACACAAGGAGATTCGAGTATAAGTAATCCTATCATTGGACATTTGATAAATGGATTCTTCTCTAAAACTGCCAGCTTATTTCAATTGCAGGAAACGGAGCGTATTTTGGACTATTCATCTAGAAGTATTGAGATTGTAAAAACCTTTCGAAAATTAGTTCGAGAACAATTTGTTCAAATGAAAAAGCCTTCGGAATATGCTGTAATAATGAATATTAGCGTTAGTTATTTAAATGATACAGTAAAGTCAATTTCAGGTTTTACAGCTACCCATTTTATTCAGCAAGAGATTTTTAGAGAATCTCAGCGTTTGCTTTGTTACACCAATAAAAGTATCAAAGAAATAGCTTTTCAATTGGGGTATGAAGACTACAAGTATTTCATTCGACTATTCTCAAAATCTGTTGGTATTTCTCCTTCTAATTTTAGAAAACAAAATCAATAATCGTATTTTAGTCTCTTTTTGAATAAATGGATCTAAGTAAAGAGACAGCTAGTTTTAGTGCAGTAATTGAGATTATTGGAATCAATCCCTTTGTATTTGTGCCAAACCCTATTTTGGAAGATCTGTTTCGTGTATTCGGAAAGGATAAAGGACCAATTCCGATTAAAGGAACTCTAAATGGAAAGGAATATCAACAAACACTGATGAAATTTAGCGGGCACTGGAGGTTGTATATCAACACCAAAATGCTTCCAAAATCACCAAAAAGAATAGGAGAACGTGTGGAGGTAAGTATTCAGATTGATGATTCCGATCGAACAATTTATCCACATCCAAGCTAAAAGCTTTCCAAGAAAACCCCAAGGCGAATGAAATTTTCAGGGGGTTAACTCCTTCTCTTCAGAATGAAATTGTTCGTTATATTGCCAATCTGAAAACGGAAGAAAGTGTCGAACGAAACGTGATCAAAGCGATTAATTTTTTACTTGGAAAAGAACGCTTCATCGGTCGGGACGCTATGAATATTGGTTAATAAAACGGCCTTGGTTCTTGATCAATATAGATAGGTCCGTTCGAGTTCCATGACATTTTCAGTCGCAATAATCAGTTACCATTTATTAACGTTCCCAACTTTGTAAATGCAATTGGTTTTCCTAACTTGAAAAACATAAATTTAAAATCTACAGTTATGGAATTCAAAAATTTACTTTTCATCGTTTCATGTGGACTTGTTCCTTTGGTTCAGGCACAAACAACTCAGCAAATTGGTTCAACGACTGTTACCATTGATACATTGACATCAGATGTCTCTACTCCGTGGGAAATTAAAGTGGAAGGGAATACACATTTGTGGGTTACAGAACGCAGTGGTTTGGTAAGTCGGATTGACTTAACGACAGGAGTTAAAACAGTTGTCCTCAATCTTACGTCAACCGTTCGTGCAGTCAGTGAAAGTGGATTGCTAGGTATGGCACTTCACCCAGACTTTGAAAATACTCCAGAAGTTTTTCTAGTGTATACATATGGTACGCCCGATGGTCAAGGATTTTTTAAGGAGCGTTTGGTGAAATATACGTTCAACGGAACGAATTTGATTAATCCTGCTATTTTGCTTGATAATATTTTGGCTTGGAACAATCACAACGGATCGCGTTTGCATTTTCTTCCCGATAATACCTTGTTAATGTCGACTGGAGAGTGTTATGAAGATCAGCTGGCACAAGATCCAAATTCACTTTCAGGAAAATATTTGCGTTTAAATATGGACGGATCAATTCCAGCGAATAATCCAACTTCAGGTTCATATGTTTATTCATTAGGACATCGAAATTCACAAGGAATTTGTGCTTTGCCAGATGGTAAAATTCTTATTTCGGAACACGGACCATCTACAGATGATGAACTCCAAATTCTTCAATCGGGAAAAAATTATGGTTGGCCTTTAATTCATGGATTTTGTGATGAGCCGTTTGAGAATACTCCTTGTGGAACAGGTTTATATACGGAACCAATTCATGCTTGGACACCAACCATTGCAACTTCTGACTTGGTTTATTATCAAAACTCAGCATTTCCAGAATGGAACAATCGTGTGCTGATGGTTACGCTAAATGGTCAACGAGTTGTAGCTATGGAATTGAATGCAACGTCAACTTCAGTTATGGATGAAGATCAATACTTTCAAGGCCAATTTGGTCGTTTAAGAGATATTGCGATTGGTCCGAATCAAGAAATTTATATCGCAACTAATTCGGGTGATCATTCCATTATCAGAATTACTCCGCCAACAACATTAGGAACAACTGAATTTCAAACAAGTCTTTTTTCAATTTTCCCAAATCCTTCCAATACGTTCATTCAACTTTTATCAGAAAATCGGGCAGAACAAGTTTCTATTCTTGATTTGAATGGTAAATCAGTTTTGGAATTGAAACAAGTGGAACAAGGAACACAAATCGATATCAGTATGCTTCCAGTAGGAATGTATTCTGTTGAAATTAAGTTTATTGGTGTGTCTGAAATTCAGCGTCAAAAATTCATGAAAATTGCCAGTCAATTGGAACAATCAGCAGAGATTCATTAAGAGTTTTTTACTTTAAACATTAAACCTAAAAGTGATGAGATTTTATTTTTGCCTGTTTATCCTGTTTATTTTTGGTTCATGTACCACTGGGAACAAAGAAGTTTCTAATACCGATTTTGATTCTTTGGTTGCATTAAAATTCATGAACGAGTATGTTGCCCTTTGTAATAAACGAATTGATCCTAAACCATGGGTCGGTTCCAATAAATTGTTGAGTGATGCTTTCAAAAAGGAATACAAAGAATTGTTTGAGATTGCTTATGCCGAAGACCCTGAGATGGGGCTGGATTTCGACCCCATTTTCGATGCACAAGATTACCCCGATAAAGGATTTGAAATTTCTTCTTTAAATTCTAAAACTCGGACTGTAATTATTCAGGGAATTGATTCTCCAGATTTTAAAGTGACTTTAAAAGTAAAGAAAATCAATAACGAATGGCTAGTTGACGGAGCTGGAGTTATTGGGGTCCCTAAAAATCAACGGATGAAAAGATGATGAGTAAACTTGGCTGATTTAATGAGCTTTAGAAATAGAAGTTTGTAATAGTATTCTTGCCAAATTTCAGGAGAAGAGCAATTATGCATGGATTGTTAAAATTTAATGGCATGCGATTGAATAAGTGGGTTAGGAAAAATTAACGTTAAATTTAGTTTAATTATAGCGTTTAAAAATCCAATGCCCGCATAACTTCGTATATCTGCCATGGTATTTAAATTTTCCTCAATGCGTAAGAGTTTAAGCTTAATGAAGCTAACCTTTCTATCTGTATTATTTTCAATCATTTACTCGTATCAAGCAAATGCACAATGTACAGTCACATCCTCTTTAGGATATACGGTTTCGGTATCAATTGTCCCTCAATCCATTGTTGTAAGCAGTACTGATTGTCCATGGGGATATAATTACAATGTAAATTTCAGTTACAATATTTCGATTACTGGTCCGGGTGCAGCAGCTCAGTATACGTTACAAGCATTTATTTATTGTGTCAATTCTCAAATGAACGGTGCGTATTCTTTGCCATTAAATGGAGGTTCTGGAACAGGAACAACAACTACAAATCCTGCTATTCCTCATAATGGAACCGCCTATGGATACAATTCTCCCTATGTTAGTTGTACCGCTGCAACTGTTGCAACATTAAATTGTACTTCGATTGATGTTCTTATTCAAGGTCCAGGAATTCCAACTCAAACAATTCATTGTAACCCACCATCACCAGCCCCGCCAATAAACCTGCCAGTAGAATTTTTATCATTTGATGGTGAACGTACTGATTCTGGAAATTTGTTGAATTGGGCGGTTGAATCTCAACATAGAAATGATTATTTCACGCTTGAAACAAGTGCCGATGGAACGAATTGGAGTGAATTATCAAGAGTGAAAGGAGAGATTAGTTCTACTGAAATAAAAACGTATACATTTTTAGATATCAAAAACACACAGAGATCAGTTTATTATAAATTAAGTCAAACGGATATTGATGGGACTAGAAATGAATTGGCTATAAAATACATTCCTTTTGGAGAATCTGATTTTAGGTTGTATCCAAATCCTTCTTCTGATGGTAGCGTATTTGTTTCATTCTCTGATAAATCGGAATCACCAGTGATGCTGATTTTGCGAAATGAAATAGGACAGATTGTTCTTCAACAAGACTTGGATCCTATTTCGAAATCGGGTAGAATAGGTTACTACAACTCAAATATTCACCTGCAACAATCAGCTGGGGTGTACTTTGTGGAAGTCCGGAATGATGAAGGAGTTGTTAATCGTTCAAAATTGGTTATTCGTTAATAAAGTCAATGGTTTGAGAGATAGGAGTCATGATTGACTGATGCTCTCGCTAATGATAGAATGAAAAGCTGTTAGCTACCTGATTAATTGGTGACTAATTTTCTGTTCAAAACAAGATTTAATTCGAAACTTTTATAATTTTAAGGGCTTAAACCTACTTAAAAATGACAATTCTTTTCGGCTGGAACCGTTTTCGACTTAAATCATTCACTTTTCAGGAATTAAATTTGCCAGAATTAGAACAATTCCCGAATGCGACCTTTCAAGTAGCACAATCTTATTTTCACTTGTTTTATATTCCAGTTTTTCCAATGGGGAAACGTTATGATTTAGTGATGGACAAAAAAGCCTACCATGTTCCTCCAAGTTTAATGAAAATGGTAGATACGGAGCAAATTAAAGTTCGTGGAAAATGGTATGCATGGACTTTACCGATATTGGTCATATTAATAACACTAGGTATTCAGATAAATCATGTAGTGAAGGAAAGCCAAAATCGATCAGATGCAATAGAGTTTGCTGAGATGCAGCAACGATTCTTCGATAATCCTGCTGTTGGTGATCATCTGTTGTTTACCAATAACGGAGATGTGAATTTTGATGCGGAAGTGTTCAAGATAGAAGGCAAAAAAGTTATCTTGTTCGTGAATTTAATGGAAAAGATAGATGATAAACTCATGGAAAGTGCTCGAAATGGAGACGCTGAAGTTGATGCCGATTCTATGTTATCGTTGATTAATTACCGAAACGAGTTAGTTACAACTTCTGCATTCAATGATTCATTATACCAGGAGCATCCGGATCGACCTGTTTTCCGAAAAGTACTCCTATTTGAATTAGAAGGGTATCCAATTGAGTATAAATTCGTTAAAATGTCTTTAAAAGATTACAAATCCATGAAGAACTCCCTTGGAGACGGAGACACAAAAAAAGCGAAGAAAATTAAGATTCCGTCGTTTTATGAAGTTACGAAGCAAGCACTTTTTGTTGAGCCGGATTAAAGGATTGGATAAAGTGTTGAATACGAATGAATAAAATAAATGTAAGACTTAAGGATAACAGACTTATGACCTTTAGAGTCTGTTATCTTTGGTTTTGAGGCACTGAAATCGATTGATAAAGAATTAATTAACAATTCATTGCAACTTTATTAACATAGTTCCGAAAAAAGGTGGTATCTTTGCACCCAATTTTAGATTTATTTTATGACCTTTAAAGAACTCGGGTTACGAGTTGAGGTTCTGCAGTCGATAGAAGCACTGGGTTTTGCAGAACCAACTCCGATCCAACAAAGTGCCATTCCGCACTTATTACAATTAGAAAGCGATTTCGTCGGACTCGCACAAACAGGGACAGGGAAAACAGCGGCATTTGGTTTACCGCTAATTCACAAAGTTACAGACCGACCAACTGAAACACAAGGACTAGTCATCGCTCCAACGCGTGAATTGTGTTTACAAATCTCCAAAGACTTAGAGGCGTTCGCCAAATTTGATCAGCAAATAAAAGTAGTTGCCGTTTACGGTGGTACGGATATTCGTAAGCAAATTACGGACATTAAGCGTGGTGCAACCGTAGTTGTAGCAACTCCAGGGCGTTTGGTTGATTTGATCAATCGTAAAGCAATCAACTTGAAAACAGTTGAAACAGTTGTGCTTGACGAAGCAGATGAAATGCTAAATATGGGCTTCAAAGAAGACATTGATGCAATTTTGAGTGCTACTCCTGATACAAAGAGTGTTTGGTTATTTTCAGCAACAATGCCCAAAGAAGTGGCTGCAATTGCTAAAAATTACATGACAGATCCTTTGGAAGTTGCAATGGGCCACAAAAATCAAAGTAACGAAAACATTGAGCACATTTACTATACAGTAAAAGAGCGTGATCGTTATGATGCATTAAAACGATTAATCGACGCTAGTCCAGACATTTTTGGATTGGTTTTCTGTCGTACACGTAATGAAACGGCTACCGTTGCTGAGAAATTAGCGAAAGAAGGATATAGTGCTGAACCGTTGCATGGAGATTTATCTCAAGCAATGCGTGACCGTGTTATGGATCGTTTCCGTGAGCGTTCAATCCAATTGTTAGTTGCAACAGACGTTGCTGCTCGTGGAATTGACGTAGACAATATTACACACGTTATCAATTACAACTTGCCAGATGATATCGAGAATTATACGCACCGTTCAGGTCGTACAGCTCGTGCTGGTAAACAAGGGAAATCTTTGGTATTGATTAATACACGTGAGAACTTTAAAATTAAAGCAATTGAGCGTCAGATTCGTACTACGTTTAAAGCTGCTTTGATTCCTGAAGCTTCAGAGATCTGTGGAATTCAATTGAATAAATTGATTTCTAAAGTGAAAGAAATTGAAGTGAAAGAAAATGATATCGCTCCTTTCTTGCCTGCAATCATGGCAGATTTCGAAGAGTTGTCAAAAGAAGAAGTGATCAAAAAATTCATCTCTGCTGAATTCAATCGTTTTATTGAATACTACGATCGTGCAGGAGATTTGAATGTAAGCGCTGGAAGAGGTGATCGTGAAGATCGCAAAGATAGAGCTGGAAATGATCGTTTTGACCGCAAAGATCGTTTTGAAAGAAGCGACCGTGGCGAAAGAAGTGATAGAGGTGAAAGAACTGAGCGTGCTCCTAGAGCAGACCGTGATGATGCAAACAGAACTCGTTTCTTTGTAAGTCTTGGTAAACGCGATGGATTGAACCCAGGTGGTTTATTGCGTGTGATTTGTGACTCAACTGGATTGAATTCAGGTTCAATTGGTCGTATCGATGTGATGCCAAACTTCTCATTCTTTGAAGCTGACAAAACAGATGAATCTGCAATTTTATCGAAAGTAAATGGAGCAGATTACGAAGGGCATAGCGTAAGTATTGAAATTACTCAGAAAAAAGAAGGTGGAGACCGCAGCCGATCAGGTGGTGGAGAACGTCGTTCTTTTGGAGACCGTGATCGTTCATCAGGTGGAGGCGGAGATCGTCGTTCGTCTGGAGGAGGTGGAGGTTTCCGTGGAGGAAATTCAAGCTACGGAAAACCAACTGAAGGTGGAAGCGATCGCAGAAGCAGTGGTGGTGACCGTGACCGAAGTAGAGGTGGATTCTCTGGTGGAAACAAATCTTACGGTTCTGCATCAGGAGGTTCAGGTGCTGGATCATCTAGCAGAAGAGAAGGTGGTTCATCAGAACGTCGCTCATCTGGTGGTGGCGGACGTAAGTTTAGTTCAAACAGCTATAGCAAATAACAAATAAATGTCGAATTAAGAATGACGAATGATGAGAGGGGGAGTCTCTCTCTTCATTCTGAATTCAACATTCATAATTAATAATATGGAAATTAGAAACATCGCAATTATTGCACACGTTGACCACGGTAAGACAACATTGGTTGATAAAATGATTGAGGCAGGAAATGTAATTAATGAACGTGATCGTCCAACAGGAGATTTGATCATGGACAGTAACGATTTAGAGCGCGAACGTGGTATCACCATCGTATCTAAAAACGTTTCCGTTTCGTACAAAGGAACAAAGATTAACATCATTGACACTCCAGGTCACGCCGATTTTGGTGGTGAGGTAGAGCGTGTATTGAACATGGCAGATGGTGTGTGTTTATTGGTGGATGCTTTTGAAGGTCCAATGCCACAAACACGTTTCGTTTTAGGAAAAGCGTTGTCAATGGGGATCAAACCATTGTTGGTAATCAACAAGGTTGACAAAGACAATTGTACTCCAGATGAAGTGCATGAAAAAGTATTCGATTTAATGTTTGAATTAGATGCAAACGAAGCTCAGTTGGAATTTCCAACGATCTATGGTTCTGCAAAAAACGGATGGATGTCTACAGACTGGAAACAGCCTAAAACTGATATCACGGATTTATTAGATCAAATTTTGGATTATTTCCCACCTCGTCCTATTGAAGAAGGAAATACGCAAATGTTGATTACTTCTTTAGATTTCTCTACTTACGTTGGACGTATCGCTATTGGTCGTTTGCACCGTGGAGATTTAAAAGAAAATCAGCCAATTATTTTGGCAAAACGCGATGGAACTCAAGAGAAACACCGCGTGAAAGAATTGTTTGTTTTTGACGGTACAGAGCGTCGTAAAGTAGATTCAGTTGTTGCTGGAGATATTTGTGCGGTAACTGGAATTGAAGGATTCGAAATTGGTGATGTTATTTGTGATGCTGAAAATCCAGAGCCATTGGCATCTATCAAAATTGATGAGCCTACAATGAATATGTTGTTCTCTATCAATGATTCACCGTTCTTCGGAAAAGAAGGTAAGAAGGTAACTTCTCGTCATATCCAAGAGCGTTTGCAAAAAGAACTAGAGAAAAACTTGGCAATGCGTGTTTCGGATACGGATAAAGCAGACAAATGGATCGTTGCTGGTCGTGGTGTATTGCATTTATCGGTATTGATTGAAACAATGCGTCGTGAAGGATACGAATTACAAGTTGGTCAGCCACAAGTAATTTTGAAAGAAATTGACGGTAAAAAATGTGAGCCAATTGAAGAATTGACAATCGATTTACCAGAGGAGTTTTCAGGAACAGCTGTTGAAGCAGTTACAAAACGTAGAGGTGAAATGACAAATATGGAACCGAAAGGAGCTCGTATGATCATTCAATTCCAAATTCCATCACGTGGAATCATTGGTTTACGTAACTACTTATTGACACAAACTGCTGGTGAAGCAATTATGACTCACCGTTTCTTGGAATACCAACCATACAAAGGAGATATTCCTGGACGCCAAAATGGATCTATGATTTCATTGGAGCAAGGAACATCGATTCCATTCTCATTGAATAACTTACAAGATCGTGGTAAATTCTTCATTAATCCAAATGAGAATATCTACGAAGGACAAGTAATCGGTGAAAACTCACGTGCAGGAGATTTGTGTGTGAACGTAACGAAGACAAAGAAAATGTCTAACATGCGTTCATCGGGAGCTGACGAAAAAGTTCGTTTGGCACCAGCAAAAATCTTCAGCTTGGAAGAGTGTTTGGAGTACATCCAAGGAGATGAATATGTTGAAGTAACTCCAGAAAACTTACGTATCCGCAAAATCTTTTTGAAAGAAGGCGATCGTAAAAGAGCTGGTAAGTAATTAGCAATTATCCATGATTTAATTATCAAGAGTACTCTTGATAATTTATAATTACAGAATTAAATAATTTAAAAAGCGATTTATCTTCAGATAGATCGCTTTTTTGCTTTAGACAGTTCTTAGTCTTAAAATAACCTTCTAAAAAGCGCCAAAACGATTATATTTGAAAAACAAAAGGCGACTTTGCCTAATCTTCAATGCGAACAAAAAAATTAACAATAAATAAAAGAAAAAAAATGGGGCATGAAATAATTGAAACGGGTGATTCTAAAGTAATGAGCGGTTCATCTAAAAAAGAGAGTGAGACAAGAGAAGATTTTTTTAAACTCTATGAACAATGCCCAATTCCCAAAGAACAGATTCTTAATAATCTTGGATTATTTGCGAAAAGACAAGTCTTGTCTAGAATCCTAATGATGAATGACATGTACAAAAAAATTGTCAATTTACATGGGATAGTTTGTGAATTTGGTGTTCATTGGGGGAATAATTTAGCTCTTTTTGAGTCATTTCGGGGGATGTATGAACCTTATAATTACAACAGGAAAATTGTTGGGTTTGATACGTTTGAAGGTTTTCCAAGTGTTCATGAAAAGGATGGTAATTCTAAGATTATTGAAAAGGGAGCATATTCAACAACAAAAGGTTACGAAGAATATTTAGAGCAAGTTCTTAAATATCATGAATCTGAATCGCCGATTCCTCATATCAAAAAGTTTGAATTGGTTAAAGGAGATGCTTCTGTTACGATTAAAAAATACTTAAAAGATAACCCTGAAACAATAATTGCATTTGCATATTTTGATTTTGATATTTATGAACCTACAAAGGCTTGTTTGGAAGCTATTTTGCCTCATTTAACAAAAGGAGCTATTATTGGGTTTGACGAATTGAACTTTCACAATTTCCCAGGAGAAACACTTGCTTTTAAAGAGGTGCTTGGGATAAATAATTATAAAATTCATAGAGATGTAAACAATCCACTCTGTTCTTACATCATTTATGAATAATACGTGAGTAAACTAAAATTTAGAAATTAACTTTATTTTCTCGATAAAATTACTGTTACATCTTAATCGTAAAATCTATTTGATACTTATAAGGCATAATTGAAGAGCGGAGTCTAAAGTCCGCTCTTCTACTTGAGATCGGCTAATCTTAAAGTTTATTTGGTCACTGATTAATTTTTTGGTAAACACCTAGAAAAGCATGTTTGTAAATGTGTTACCAGGTATATTCGCAGAAGAATATATCAGTAATGCCTTCAATTCATGCAGGATAAATTTTGGGAACAACTTGAAAAAAGCTTTCTTTTTTTTAAATCTAGAATCATTCGAACAACTTTTAACCGTCATTAACCAAACCGACTATCTTTGCTGTAAAATGGAAGAGAAGTAGCGTTCTCACAAACGAAAAAACATGATAGAGTCAAAACTCACATTAGATATTATTACCGCAACACTGAAAGGTGAAAAATACGAAGAGCAAATTACCAAGCAACTGGAGCATCTGGAAGAAGTGGAATACGAGCATACGGATTCTGGTCTTTTGATTTTCATTGAATACAGAAAGGCAGCAAAAGAATTTTGGTTAACGGATGCTCAATTGTACGAAACGTTTGGTGAATCAACTCCTGAATTATCCAAAGTTGAATTGATCAACGAAGATTTGAAGATAGAAGCTGAAACAAGCGTTCATTTCACAAATGGATTGATAGACCGTGTGGAGATTTGGAATAAATTGGGGGATTACCCAGAGGATGATTTGGAGGTGTGGGAGTTGAAAATAATTTAAATAATTATACAAAAGCGATCTATTCTTGAAACGAGTCCTATTTATTTTATTAGTTGGATTATCTTATAATGCAACAGTTCTTGCCCAAAACACCTCATTTGCCAAGGGAAAAATGTTTTCCAAAGAGAAAACGATCGAAGATTATAACATTTTATATTCCTCCCTCATTAATTATCATCCTGCTCCTTTCTTTTATGTGAAAGAAGTTGATTTGGCAGCATTTTATGAAAGCCAAAAAGGGTTAATCACTGACAGCTTGAGTGAAATCGACTTTCTCTTTTTATGTAGAAAACTGGTTGAACAGATTAAATGCGGGCATACTCAGGCTTTACCATCGGATCATTGGTTTGCATCAGTAAAAGGTTTGAACAATCAGATACCTTTTGAAATAAAGCATATTGAAGGCCGAATCTATATTTCAAATACGGTTGATGATTCGCTTGATTTCCAAATGAATGATGAACTGATTCGAATTAATAATAGACCAGTGAAGGATATTATTGATCAGTTATTGGAAATGGAGACAGGCGATGGATTCACACCAATTTTCAGGAATGCCCTTATTGAAAGAAGATTTGGCATTTATATGCTGTTTCTTTCAGGAATTCCCCAGGAATATGTCATTGAGTTTAAAAACAGTAAAGGCGAGGTTAAACAAACTGCCGTTCAACCAACGAGTAAAAGAGCCAAAGGGATTTCACAACCAAGCATTCCTGACAATCTAAAAATGATCTTTGAAACTAGTTGGAGTAGCTTTCGTTTTGATCCGAATGCCAATTTGGGGTATTTAAAAATTACCAGTTTTTTAGATAAAAAAGAATACAAAAAATACTACAAACAAGTATTCAAGTATCTGAAACAACACCCGAATTCAAAGCTGATTCTTGATTTACGAGAGAATCCAGGAGGAGATTTTAGACATGGAAATAGATTCTTGACGTATTTAAGCTCTGAAAAAGTCAACTTAAATTTCGAAAGACCCAGAAAAGATCGTACAGAAAACGAATTTGTCAAATTTAGTGGTTGGGATAAGGTGGTAAAGTTTGCTTTCGCGATTAAGCCGCGTAAATACAAAGCAGAAGGGCAAATCACCGAAACGTTTACATACAGACCGAAAAAAAATGCGCATACCGGAAAGCTGTATGTGATTACAAACGGAATAACCTTTTCTCAGGCTGCATTGGTTTCTTCGCATTTGAGAGAACATGGAGCCGTATTTTTTGGACAGGAAACTGGAGGTGCAGAACTCGGATGCAATGGAATATTAACCTACAAACTCGTTTTACCCCATTCAGGAATTAAGGTCGATATTCCGGCGTATCACGTAAAATCGAACTCAACCAAAGGCCAGTTTGGATATGGAATCAAACCCGATTTTCCGATCCCTTTGACTCTTGATAACACCATTGATCATACCTTGGTGGAGGTGATTCGGATTGTTAGAAAAGATTAGTATCTCTTTAAGAAAGGAATTGCCAATAGAAAATACTAGTACAATATGACTCGTTGAAAAAAATTCCTGAAGTAATCAACAAACTCTCAATGGGTTATAATTGCCAAGTTATCAGACTTAATAATTAAGCCATCAATGGAGATTATTTGGCACACCTCTTGCTATTCCACACACGAAGAAAAATTAAATAACTAGAAATCATGAAAAAGCTTCTTTTAGTATTAGCGCTTGTATCCGGAACAGTATTCGGCCAGACAGAACAACAGAATTCAAAACCAACGGTTACGGTAAACGGAACTGCCAAAGTTTCCATTATTCCTGACATGACGGAGCTCAATATTCATGTTTCATCGCTAAAAATGAATATGGCTGATGCCACTAAAGCAATTGGTGACCAAACTCAGAAATACCTGAAAATACTGAAAGATTTGGGATTCAAGGAAACAGATGTGAAAACAACTAATTTTTCCGCATCAAAAAATAGAATTTACCGTCAAAATGGACCAATAGACAGCGGTTATGTGGTTTCCCAGAATTTGACATTGAAATTTGCTTACGATCAAGCAACGTTGCAGAAAATCGTGGCGCGTTTTTCAGAAGTAAAAGATCCGGTAGATTTTAGCATCGGTTTTTATCTTTCAGATTCTTTGCGTGAGAACACGGAAGCAGATCTTCAAGGGAAAGCGGTAGCAGATGCGCGCAAGAAAGCAACGAATTTATCAACGGCTGCAGGAGTAAAAGTTACAACACTAAAAGCAATCATTTTCGGAAGTGAATCTCCGTCATCAGTTTATTATAAATCAGACATGCGGATGTATGCTAGTGCTGAATCATCTGATGGTGCGAATCTCAGTTTTTCTCCACAAGCTGTAGAATTACAGGAAGCAGTAACGGTAGTTTGGTATATTGAATAAGAGAAAGCATCGCTTTCGATAAACGATTCACGGAGTGAATGAAACATAAACTTGTTGAAAAGGCGATTCTTTTGAATCGCCTTTTTTTGCGCCAGGGCGGAGGCGGTTACCGTGTAAAAGCCGTAGACCGACCCGAACTTCAGGTTTCTAGTTGAAAGAAAATTTGTAAAAGAGGGTGGCGCCCATCCCGATAAAAAAAATCGGGACTGGCTATTCGCTGTATCTCCGAATCGGTTGCACCTCTTGGAGGATGCCGCTACTATCCAGGGTCGAAATTGAAGTAAAAAGTGCTAATCTGTCGATTTTTTAGCTTGTAAAAGGTGTTGTTTTTTCTTATATTCAATAAGCTGAATCAGAAATTATGCTTGAAACAACTATCCGACTATCTATTTTTAGACATAAAAGTCAGCAACAATTGGGATTTCATTTTATGTGGAATAAGGAATTGGTTCTAAAAATTAGGGATCAATTTCCAGCAGTATTTTGGAGTGCCACGCATCGTTGTTGGTATGTGTCTTTTACCGAAGAACATGTAGAAAAAGTGGTGGAGATCTTTCCAAAAGCAGAAGGTCTTCAAGAAGTAAAAGAGAAATTGAGACTTCAACAAATTGACAGTCAACTTACTGATTTGAATACCGAAAGCAAAGTAGCCATTGCTGTATTTGTTGCCTATATGCAACGAACCCGTTACAGTGAAAGTACCATTAAAACCTATAGCGAAAGTATAGGAGTGTTTTTGCGTTTTGTTGGAGTTAAATCCACAAACCTGATAACGAATGATGATTTGGCGCAGTTTAACAACGAGTATATTATTGCGAAAAAATTATCTGCATCGTATCAAAATCAGGTATTGAATGCCGTGAAATTATTTTGCAAGGTACATGCAGGTGTAAAATTGGATCCAGAATTGGTAAAACGACCACGATCAGCGAAGACTTTACCCAATGTCTTGAGTAAACAAGAAGTGAAGCAGCTGTTGTATGCTACAACGAATCTTAAGCACCGAATGATGCTGAGTGTTATTTATGCTTGCGGATTAAGACGCAGCGAATTACTTAGCCTTCAACCGAAAGATATTTTATCAGACCGATTATTAATTCATATCCATCAAGCAAAAGGGAAAAAGGACAGAGTAGTTCCGTTAAGCAAACTATTATTAGAGCAATTGAGAGAATATTACAAAATATACCGTCCTATAAAATGGATTTTTGAAGGAGAAAAGCCTGGTGAGAAATATGGCGAACGAAGTTTGCAATTGGTTTTGAAACGAGCATTAACAAAAACGAATATCAAAAAGGATGTTACACTGCATTGGCTGCGCCACAGTTATGCAACTCATTTATTAGAAAGCGGTACCGATATTCGTTTCATTCAAGAATTATTGGGGCATAAAAGCAGTACGACTACTGAGATTTACACACATGTATCTAATAAATCAATACAAAGCATTCGCAGTCCGTTCGATGAGCTATAGAAAAATCTATTATATTTGAAAAACACGAATCATTTGTTCGCCTATTTCTTTCAACAAGACCTAAAGGGATCATTTTGATCTTGTATATATAAGTTATGTGCCACTATAATGAGACAGACAATAATCATATTGACAATTATACTTTTCGGCTGTTCGACAAGACAAGAACAGAAGGACGACAGTACTTCCACTGACACTCCTCGACAAATGAATGAACCTAAACAAAAATTCATTACTACTGAGACAAATAAATGTGAACAAGTAAATCTTTCAACTCAATTCGACTTATCTATTGACTTTAAACGTTATTCGGACACCATTGAAAAACAAGACTCTTGCTACTTGACTGTTTACATAAAGGACAAAAAAACGAAATTAACGATTGACAGTTTCTCTATTTCATCTTTGTTCTATTATTCATTTATGTTTTTAAGTTGCGACAGTATGACTTCATTCACAACAAAATTTAATGTAGAAAGAGAAATTGTAGACAACTATTATGGTGATATAGTGGTAGCGGATTTGAACTTTGACGGATATGACGACATTGCCGTTATTAATGAAGGGGGCGGAAATGGCGGCCCCTTGTACAGCTATTATACTCAAGCAACTGACAAGAAATTCATCTTAGATAAGTTCTTAACGGACTCTGTTGTATTTTTTCCATCGAAAATTAATAGTAAGTCTAAAACTTTAACAACTTATGTTCATGCAGGAGTTTGTGGCTTAGGAGAACATATTTACAATCTTGACAAAAAGACAAATATTTGGACTGAAAAAAGTCACAGAATAATAAATATATGCGAAGAATAGCGGCACATAACAGGCGTTTGGCTCAATGGCGGATGACGTGGTTAATTCAACATTCTACCTCGCATCAACTTTTGTGGTGTATTGACAGTTTTGTGCTCCGAAATCCGCCACTGCGCCAAGCGCCAAAACGTTGGTGGCAAGCATAGAAACTGCAAACAAGAAACAATGGCAACAGTAATTGACAATATAGAGTTAGATGAAACAAATGAAGAATTCTTTTGGGCTTCTGAACTTGTAAAATATGGTCATCCACTTATTTACTTAACAGGAAAAGCAGGCACTGGTAAAACTACATTTTTAAAATATCTAAGGCATACTACCGAAAAAAATACAATTGTTTTAGCTTATACAGGCGTTGCTGCAATGAATGCAGGTGGACAAACAATTAATTCATTTTTCAAAATTCCTTTTGGACCATTTGTACCAAATGACAAAAGATTAAGGACAAGTCCAGAAGATGGTGATATAGATAGAAGTACTATTTATAATCACTTTCAATATAATAAAGAAAAATTAGAAATAATTCGAGGAATTGAATTACTAATCATAGATGAAATATCTATGGTCAGGTGCGACTTATTAGATGTAATTGACAGACTTCTTCGTGTTTACAGAAAAAGAGAAAATGAAGCATTTGGTGGAGTACAAGTCATTCTCATAGGTGATACTTTTCAATTACCTCCTATTGACAAGGAATGGCATATTCTTCAACCATTCTATGAAAGCACTTTCTTTTTTAGCTCAAAAGTAATTTTGAATAATAAACCTGTTTATATCGAACTTAAAAAGATTTATCGCCAAAACGAACAAGAATTTATTGAACTTTTAAACAGGGTAAGGATTAATAAAGTAAACCAAAACGAACTTAACTTACTTAACTCAAAATTCAACCCCACTTTTTCAACAACAGAAAATGCAAATTACATAACTCTTGCAACACATAATAAAATAGTAGAAAGTACTAATTTATCTAAGTTAGCAGATTTACCAGGAGAAATGCAACTTTTTGAAGCAACAATTACAAATGATTTTCCTGACAACATAATGCCAACTGACAGAGTACTACAATTAAAAGAAGGTGCTCAAATAATGTTTATTAAAAATGATAAGCCTAAAAGAATTTACAATGGTAAAATAGCCAAAATTAGCAAAATAGAAGGCCATAAAATTACTGCTGAATATGAAGATAGAGGAGAAATCATTGAGCTAATTATTGAAAAGCAGATTTGGAATAACATAAGATATAGTTGGAATAAGGAAAAAGAAATTATTGAAGAAGAAATTATTGGAACATGCACACAATACCCCATAAAACTTGCTTGGGCAATAACTGTTCACAAAAGTCAAGGCTTAACTTTTGAAAAAGTTATAGCAGATTTAGGAAGTGCTTTTGCATCTGGACAGGTATATGTTGCGTTAAGCCGTTGCACTTCCTTCAATGGTTTAGTACTAAAAACTAAAATTGACTTTACAGCTATTAAAACTGATCCACAAGTTCTTAAGTTTGCAGAAAATGAAACACCAAGTACATTAATTGTACAAGAATTAAATTCAGGGAAAGCTGATTTCTTTTACAAAAAAGTTCGTGAAGGAATTAAATTGCTTGACTTTGCGGAAGCTTATAGCAACTTCACAAAAGCTATAAAATATAGAAATGATATTGAAACTGAAAGTTTCAAAAAATATTTCACTGTTACTGCCTCTAAACTTGGCTCGTTTAAACAAAAATTCAATAATACAATTGAAGAACTTGAAAAAAGAATCCAAGAAAATATCAATTTTGGACGCACGATTGAAAGTATAGAAATACAGAAAAATAGTCAACTAATAAAAATCAACGAACAGAATAATGCAATAAAACTCCTGCTTGACAAGACAGTTGAAATTGAAAAAGAAAACGAAAAACAAAAAAAAGAAATTGTTATTTTGATAAGCGAAAAAGAAAACGCTAAAAAGTCAATACAACAATATCAAAAAACTATACTAGAACAGAAAAAAACTATCTCTGAATTGGAAGCAACAACAAAACAGAACGAACAGGAAATTAAACGATTAAGAAATTTAAAATGGTATCAAAAACTATTTGGACAGAAATAGTGCCAGCCACCAACACACGCTACAAGCAATTTGGGCATTTGGCTTAATTTGAAATTGGTCTTGTATTTGGAAGTTTTGGCAAATCCGAAGATAAGGCTTAATTTAATCCCAAACTGCTTGTAGCGCGAGAACGTTACAGGATATGAGAAGAACACAACCGAGAAATAATGAACAACGTCATTGATATAATTACTGAATACGCGAATGCCTATGAAAAACTGGAAAATTTTCAAAAAAACAATAATGAAATAATTCCTATTGGTGATCAGAAAACTGGTGTAATAGGTGAGTTTTTAGGTGCTTACATTTTAAAAACAATCTACCCAAAAGCAATAATTGAACTTTCAAAAAATCATTCACAAAAAGGCTTTGATATTTCGATAAATGACAATAAAAACTTACATTATTTTCAAATAAAAACCATTTCAGATTATTCCGAAACTGGGATTTCATCAAAAGTTCATCTTCATTTCAAACATAAAACTATAACTCAAAAATTGAACGGTTTATTGATTATTTTTCTTAAAAAGAATTTATTAGAAGGGAAATATATTCTGTTAAATGAAGAGGAAATCGAAGAATTTGATGGTAAAAGATTGAATAGAAACAAATTAATTAATAACCCAAAAACTAAACAATTTAAGTATGGCGAAAATTTATAATGTTACAATTAAGAGAGCATGTTCCGCAAACAATTCTCAAATGAGTGTTGATGTTACAATTGATGAAGATGTTAAAATTCCTATAAAGAAAGACGATAAAACTATTTTTTTCAAATCAACTGTTCTTTCACAACATCCTGAGATTTCCAAACCATGTAAATTGGGAGAATTTGATGTTTTGTATATAAGTGAAAAAGGTTCAACTAGTGGAAATGATAAAAACAGCACATCCGCTAAACCAAAATCAAACGAAAAGAAAAGTCGACCAATTTGGTTAAGTTTAATTTTGTTTCCGTTTAAATTAATTGGTTGGTTGTTTAAGAATCTCATTTGGAAGCAAATTAAATAATCACATCCTGTAACACTTGTTTGGCTACATGCCTTCGATCTTGCTTCGAAAAACTATTTTTATGAAAATTAATAATCTAACTTCGGGCTTGAGATTACTTTAAAAAGTCGGCACGCCGCCAAGCAAGAAACCGTTGTGCGTCAGTGTAAAAATGCCAACGCTCGGTCAAGCACATTTGGTTTTTTCCGACACTCAAACCCAACGCTAAAAAACCAAAAGAGCTTGCCCTTTCCCACCGCACCTGAACAGAATACCCACATTATATACACAATTTTTTGAGATATTTAAAATAAACTGACTAATTTAGCGGCTGACAAATTAACGTTTGAAATAAGCGAAGCGAAATCTGAAAGATTCACGAACACTAATAAAAAATAAAAGTGCTGTGAGTAATCAATGAGACCTTTGAAAATAGACAAGATCGAATTACAATGAACAGAATTAAGGAAGTGTTAGAACAAAAAGGAATTAAACAAACTTGGTTGGCTGAGAAACTTGGAAAAAGCTACAATATGGTAAACGCTTATGCTCAAAATAGACAACAACCGAGATTGGAAACCTTAATGGAAATAGCAGAGATTTTGGACATTGACGTGAAAGAATTGATTATTTCTAACAAACCTGAACAAGAAAGTAAATGAAACGAGCAACCAAAATATTGATTAATAAACCAATTGCTAATAGCGAGTTCCACGTGACCGCTAAAAAACAAATAAACAAGGACACGTGAAATCAACCGAAATAAAACATAATGTTCAGAACCTAATTGACAACTTCTCAAAAGAAGAATTTGTCTTTGATTTGCTGGTTGCATACGGCATTTCTAAAACATCTGTAACACGACTAAAAAAAGGAGATTACAATTTATCTAAGGTTGACGGAGAACTACTTTACAAAAAGAAGATTTTTTATAAAGTTGAAGCATCAGACAAACTGCTGAGTAGCATTGAAGAGGTCGCAAAAGAAGAACGTATCTTAAAACAGCAACCTAGATTTGCCATTCTTACCGACTTCAAACAACTCGTTGCAAAAGATTTAAAATTAGGCAAGAACTTAGATATCCAATTAAAAGAATTACCCAATTACTTTGATTTCTTTTTGCCATTAGCAGGTAGCGAAGTTTATAACGCATCCAACAATAATGAAGCCGACAGAAACGCTTCCTACAAAATGGCAGATTTATATGATTTGTTGATTGAGGAAAATCCAGCTATTTACAATTCCAAAGAAAGTATTCACAACCTCAATATTTTCTTGTCGCGTTTGCTGTTTTGTTTTTTTGCAGAAGATACCGAGATATTTAAAGACAAAAGTATTTTTACCGATACATTAGCACAACACACTGCAGAAAGCGGTAAAGACACGCATCTGTTTTTAAATGATTTATTTGATCGTTTGAATACCGAAAATGCAGACCATTTGCCCGAATACCTGAGGAAGTTTGAATACGTAAACGGTGGTTTGTTTGGTCAAAAAATAGCATCTCCAATTTTTACCTCAAAAGCGCGTAAAACACTAATTGAATTGGGCGATTTAAATTGGTCCGAAATCAATCCCGATATTTTTGGATCGATGATACAAGCGGTGGTCGACAAAGACTACCGAAGCGATTTGGGGATGCACTACACTTCGGTAGAAAACATCTTGAAATTGATAAAACCTTTGTTTTTGGATGAATTGTATGATGCCTATGAAAATGCAACAACCATAAATCAGTTAAGAGCACTCATCAAAAGAATTTCAAAAATCAAATTCTTTGACCCAGCTTGTGGTAGTGGAAATTTCTTAATCATTACCTATAAGGAAATACGCCTTTTAGAAATCAAGATTTTAGAAAAAATTACAGATTTAGAAGGACAAAGTCCAACTATAAAATGGACTGAGATACAGCTTTCGCAATTTTATGGCATTGAAATAGACGATTTTGCCCACGAAATGGCAATACTCTCACTTTGGTTAGCAGAACATCAAATGAACAAAGTGTTTGAAGAACGATTGTTTGATTACGGAAAATCGAAACCTATATTACCATTAAAAGAAGCAGGACAAATAAAACAAGGTAATGCTACAAGAAGAGATTGGAATGAGGTATGCCCAATTTCTTCAACAGATGAAGTATATGTGATTGGGAATCCGCCTTATTTGGGTTATAGCCGACAAGACGAAACCCAAAAGGAAGATATGAAAATCGTCTTTTCACGAGTAAATAACTATAAAAAACTTGATTACATAGCGTGTTGGTTTTATAAGGGAACCAATTACATTCAGAATACAAAAGCTAAATATGCTTTTGTAACCACCAATTCTATAACGCAAGGGGAACAAGTAGCTTTATTGTGGCCATTAGTTTTGAGTAAAGGACAAGAAATTGACTTTGCACACCAATCTTTTAAATGGACGAATAACGCCAAAGGAAACGCAGGAGTTGCAGTAGTAATAATAGGGGTTAGAAATATTGATGGCACAGACAAATTCCTTTACAATCAAAATCTAAAGCAAAGTGTAAAAAATATAAGCCCTTATTTAGCAAATACCTCGAATGTTTATGTTATACCGAGAAATAAAACTTTAAGTAAATTATCCCCAATGATTAAAGGAAGTTCTCCCGGAGACAATGGTAATTTACTATTAGACCAAGAGGAAAAAGACAAAATAATATCGAAAAACCCAATTACTGCAAAATTTATAAAAAGATATATTGGAGCATCCGAGTTTATAAAAGGAACGAACAGATATTGCATACACATAACAGAAGATAACGTTAAAGAAGCATATAAAATTAAAGAGCTCGCTGAACGATTTGAAAAGGTAGAAATTTTTAGATTAAATAGTAAAAAGCTAGCTACAAAGAAGAAAGCAGAAACGCCTCACTTTTTTGACGAAGATAAACATCAAGAAGGAGAATTTATTTTGGTTCCTCAAACAGGTTCTGAAAGAAGAAACTATATTCCGATAGGTTATTTTGATGATTCATACGTTCCTTCAAACGCCACAAGAGTGATATATAAAGTTCAGCCGTGGCTTTTTGGTGTTATATCTTCAAGAATGCATATAGTTTGGGTAAAAGCTGTTGCAGGAAGATTAAAAATGGATATGCAATATTCAAATACTCTTTGCTACAACACCTTTCCGTTTCCAGACATCACAAACAAGCAAAAGGAAAATTTAAATCTTTATGTTTTTGCCATATTAGATGAGCGAGCTAAACATCCAAGTAAAACAATGGCACAATTGTATAATCCAACCACAATGCCCAAAGGGTTGTTACAAGCTCATCAAGCACTCGATACTGCCATAGAGCAATGTTACCGTTTGCAACCTTTCAAAAACGACACCGAGCGTTTGGAATACTTGTTTAAACAGTATGAAGAAATGTTGCAGAAAGACACGCTTTTTGCGAAGCAGAAGCAATCAAGAAAAAAGAAATAATGATATTTAAATAAGTAGAAATGCCAATACTGAAAGACATAATAGATTGGGTAGAAAACAAGCCTTCATTTTGGCAAGTAGCTATTGACCGATTAATCCGAAATAATGAACTAACGAATACCGATATTTCTGAACTAAAGGAAATCTGTAAGGTTGATTTTAAACTTTCTGAGTTTGAATTTGATGCTGTTGACTTTGATGATTTGAGAGATTTTGCGGATAACTCTGCAAATGATGGCAATATCATACTTTCCAAAATCAAAAACATTGATAACATTAATGCTTTATCTAAAACTAGTGAATTGGAGTTTGCACCAAATGGGCTAACTATTGTTTATGGAGATAATGGTTCAGGAAAATCTAGTTATGTAAGTATTTTAAAGCATTCTTGTAACACAAGAGGTCAAAAACCTAGAATGAATGACAATTTGTTTGATCCTGCTTGTGCAGGAAATGATAAAAAGGCAGACATAGAATATACCTCTGATGGAATAAATTTCACAACTGTTAATCTTATCAATGGAACAGTAAGTGAAAACACATTAAAAAAAATTGATGTATTCGATACCTTTAGTGCAAATCATTATATCGAGGGAGAAGATGAAATAGCTTTTATACCTCAAGGGCTATCTATTGTGGAAAAATTGGCAGAAGCTGTAAAAAATATTGAAACACAATTAAGCATAGAGCTTTCCAATCCCTCAATGCGAAAGTTTGACTATGAACTATTAGAAGTTCCAGAAGGAACAACCGCAAAATTATTTCTTGAAAAACTAAACTTAAACTCAACTTTAAATGAATTGCGAGCAGAATCAATATGGAATTCTACAAAAAATGCAAGAATTGAAGCTGTTGAAAAGGAAATAGATAAATTAAAAGCAACTGACCCTAAGAAAAGCTTAAAGTCCAACGAAGAGAAAATCAAACGGTTTGAAATTTTAGTAAATAAGTTTCAAAATCTGGAAAACAACTTAATAGGTCAAGCTTTAAATAATCTGAAGGAGATATTAAATAATTTTTGTGTAGCTAAAGAAGCATTAAGGGAATCTTCAAACACAGCATTTTCAGATTTACCAATACAAGGTGTTGGAAATAATGCTTGGAAAATTTTATGGGAAAGTGCAAGGAAATTTTACAACGAAAGCACTCAATCAGAAAGTTTTCCCAATGTCTCAGAAGGTAGTAGTTGTCCACTTTGCCTTCAAGATTTAGAGGATGAAGCCAGAGAAAGATTTACAAAATTTGAAGATTTCGTAAAAAATGACATTCAAAAATCATTTGACGAAGCTAAAGAAAAATATGAGTCAGCAATTGAAAATTTGAACAAACTGGAGTTTAATTTTGAAGAACAAAACCCTATTTCTCTTGAATTAAATGAGCTAATTGAAAATTACTCGGAAAAACAAGCCGAATATCTAAATGTACTTTCAGAGCAAAAAGAATATATAGTTGGATTATTTAATTCAATGAAAACCATTGAAGACATTAATGCAATTGAAGTTGACAGCACCCCAAAAACTTTAATTAACGAATTAAATAAATCCTTATCTGAAGTGAATGAAAAATTGAAAGTTCAATCTATTGATGAAGATTTAAAGCCTTTATTAAAAGAACTAAATCAATTAAATGGTGAAAAGAAAATTTACGAGCATAAACCAAAATTAGCTCGTGAAATTTATAGACAAAAAAGAGTTGGCTTGCTAAATCAATGTGTAGGCAAATGTAACACTCGAACAATCACAACATTAAGCAATGAACTAACAACACGTTATATAAATCAGAATCTTAAACAAAATTTCAAAACAGAATTAAACAAACTTGGTTTTAAAAACATTAAAATAGAAACTGAAACAAAAGGACAAAGAGGAAAACAATATCACTATTTAAGACTTGATGAAAACAACTCAAATAATATTGCTTTAAAAGATATTTTAAGCGAGGGAGAACACAGGTGTATTTCTTTAGCTACATTCTTGTCTGAGTTATCAATTTCAGAACATAAAAGTGCAATTATTTTTGATGACCCTGTTTCTTCACTTGACCACAAATGGCGAAATAAAATATCGAAAAGAATTACAGAAGAAGCTCTTGAAAGACAAGTAATAGTATTTACACACGATATTTCATTTCTTTTAATGATTCAAGAACACTCGGAGAGTTTAAATTGTGCTTTAGATATAAAGAGTCTTACAAGGAAAAAGACGGAAACGGGACTGATAGCTAGTAACCCACCTTGGGATGCTTTACCTGTTGGTAAACGTATTGGACTATTGAAAGGTGCATATCAACAACTAGAGAAAATTGAAAGAACAGAAACTGAAGAAGTATATAAAGAACGAGCTAAAGTTCTGTATGGTAAACTTCGAGAAACTTGGGAACGGTTTATAGAAGAAGTCTTTTTAAATGGTGCAATTCAACGATTTAGTAGAGCTATTCAAACTCAAAGGTTGTCAAAAGTTATCGACTTAACAGACGATGATTACAAACTAGTTGATGCCAATATGAGCAAATGTTCTACCTATTTTACGGGACACGATACGGCAGGAACTTTGATTGAAGAAATGCCTGACTCTGATGAATTCCTTGCCGACTTGAAAGTTTTAGAAGATTACATTAAAGACATTAGGAAAAGAAGACAGTGAAATGAGCAAAGAAAATCAAAATAACGATTTACAGCCTATAAACAACTTTGTTATTTTCAAAACCGAAAGTGGCAAAGTAAATATAGACGTTTTTTATCAAGACAAAACACTTTGGTTAACTCAAAAAACAATAGCTGAACTTTTTGAAAAAGGACGTTCTACTATAACCGAACACCTTAAAAAAATATTTGAAGATGCCGAATTGGATGAAGCTTCAGTATGTCGGGATTTCCGACACACTGCCGAAGACGGTAAAACCTACCAAACAAAATACTATAATTTAAGAGCTATAACAGCGGTTGGTTACAGGGTAAACTCACAAAGAGCCATTGAATTTAGAAAATGGGCGACTGAAATTTTACACGAATATATCATCAAAGGTTTTGCTATGGATGATGAGCGATTGAAACAAATCAAACATTTTGGAGAAGATTATTTTGAAGAAATGTTGGAGCGAATCCGTGAGATTCGATTAAGTGAAAGACGTTTATATCAAAAAATTACGGACATTTATGCTCTATCTGCTGATTATGATAACAAATCGGAAATAACTCAACACTTTTTTGCTTCGGTTCAAAACAAGCTACATTGGGCAATAACAGGGAAAACGGCTGCTGAGATTATATATACAGAAGCAGATGCTACCAAAATCTATATGGGTTTAAAAACTTGGAAACAAGCCCCTGACGGAAAGATTTTAAAGAGTGATGTAACGATTGCTAAAAATTATTTGAACGTAGAGCATTTAAAAGCTTTAGAAAGAATAGTCACTTCTTATTTAGACTTAGCGGAAAACCGAGCAAGAAACAGGCAAGTAATGAATATGAAGGATTGGGATAGCTTTTTAGTTCAATTTTTGGAATTAGCGGATTATCCTATTTTAAAAGACAAAGGAAAAATATCAATGTTGGAAGCAAAGCTAAAAGCCGAAAGTGAGTATGATAAATTCCGTGTGATTCAAGACCAAAATTATGTTTCCGATTTTGATAAGGAAATGAAAAAAATAATAGACAAGAAAAAGAAATAGCCAATGCCAAATTTAGTACACGTAACATACGACCAAACAGGGAAAAGCAAAAGCACCAATGCGTTGGGGATGCGAGAAATGCAGGAGAAAGCTTATGAAGGCAGAACTGCCCAATATTTATTACTAAAAGCACCGCCAGCATCAGGGAAATCAAGGGCTTTAATGTTTATTGCTTTGGATAAATTAAAAAATCAAGGCATAAAAAAGGTAATTGTTGCCGTTCCTGAAAAATCAATTGGAGCATCTTTTGGGGCAACAGAACTTAAGAAGTATGGCTTTTTTGCCGATTGGAATCCAAATCCAAAATACAATCTCTGTGCACCGGGAGAAGAAAAAAGTAAAGTAACGGCATTTTTAAACTTTTTGGAATCTGAGGAACAAATTTTGGTTTGCACACACGCTACATTACGTTTTGCATTTGATGGTTTGGACGTAAAAAAGTTGAATGAAACTTTAGTTGCCATTGATGAATTTCACCACGTTTCAGCCGAAGGCGATAATATTTTAGGTCAGGTTTTGAAAAGCATAATGCACAATTCTACCGCTCATATTGTGGCTATGACGGGATCTTATTTCAGAGGAGATAATGTGCCTGTTTTAATGCCAGAAGACGAAGCGAAATTTACTAAAGTAACCTATTCTTATTACCAACAATTAAACGGCTATGAGTACCTTAAATCGTTGGGCATTGGTTATCATTTTTATACAGGTAGGTATTTTAAAAAAAATCCTGAAACAGGAATTTCTGCTTTGGCTGAAATAGTGGACGAAAATCAAAAAACAATTATTCACATACCGAGCGTAAACTCTGCTGAATCTTCAAAAGAAAAATACGAAGAAGTCAATCATATCATTGATGTTTTGGGTGAATTAGAATTTCAAGATGAAAAAACAGGCGTTTTGCATATTAAAAGCCACCTTACGGGCAAGACGTTGAAAGTTGCCGATTTGGTAAATGACAACCCAAAATCAAGGGATAAAATAAGTGCGTATTTACGTGAAGTAAAATCGGCAGATGATATTGATATAATCATTGCTTTAGGAATGGCAAAAGAAGGCTTTGATTGGCCCTATTGCCAACACGCTTTAACCATAGGTTATAGAGGTTCACTAACTGAGATTATACAAATTATTGGAAGAGCAACACGAGACAGCAACAATAAAATTCACGCACAATTCACAAACCTAATTGCTCAACCTGATGCACAAGATGATGATGTGAAACTTTCTGTAAACAATATGCTAAAAGCCATTACCGCATCATTACTAATGGAACAAGTATTGGCTCCAAACTTCAAATTCAAACTGAAAAAAGATGAAGATGATGAGAACGAAGAAGAAGACAATACAATTAAAATAAGAGGTTTCAAATTACCCACTTCTCAAAGAGCCAAAGACATAATTGATACAGATTTGAATGATCTAAAGGCAAAATTATTGCAAGACCCTCAAATGCTTAAAGCAATGCCGGGAAATGTTGAGCCGGAGGTTATCAATACGGTTTTAATTCCTAAAATCATCCGAGAAATATATCCCGATTTGAGTGATGATGATGTAGAAGCAGTTAGACAACACGTAGTAGTCGATTCTGTTATAAAAAACAGTACCATTGAAGAACAAGGCGACAAAAAGTTTATAAGAATGGCAGGCAGTTTTGTAAACATTGATGACATCCATATTGACCTAATTGATAGAATAAATCCGTTTCAAAAAGCGTTCGAAATTTTATCAAAATCGGTAACAACCCAAGTTTTAAAACTAATTGACGAGCATATTCAATCGACCAAAATTGAAATGACCGAAGAAGAAGCGATTTTGTTATGGCCAAAAATTAAAGAATGGGTAAAAAACAACAATGGAGAGCAACCGAACATTCAAGCATTTGACCACAAGGAAAAGAGAATGGCGGAAGCATTAGTGTTTTTAAGAGAATTGAAACGTAAAAAAGCACTAGAAAATGGCTAAGAAGAAACTAACAATAGACGATATTTTCAATGATGACGATTTTGGATTGTTAGATTCAAAAGCCAAAACTTCAACTGTAAAATCAGATGAGGACAGACTTATTGATTCGTTTGAAGAGATAAACGCTTTCTTTGATAAAAATAATAGAGAGCCAAATAAGTCGAGTATGTCTGAATATGGGTTGATGGCAAAACTGAAAAATTTCAGAGAAAATGAAGCTCAAAAGAAAATTCTAAAACCATTCGACAGGCACAACCTTTTGGGTTATGTGGAAATGGAAAAACAAACCATTGACGACATTTTAAATGATGATGATTTAGGTTTGTTAGATGCTGATAAAGATTTAGATATTTTCAAATTCAAACATACACCAAGACCAGAGGAAAGAGCCGAAGCAGATTTTGTTGCACAACGGAAACCGCTAAAAGAAAAGGAGTTTGAGAAATATGAAGTAATGTTTCAAAAAGTGCATAAAGAAATTAAAGAGGGTAAAAGAAAGATTTTGCCATTTACGAACATTGAAAAAAACTTACACGTTGGCGACTTTTACATAATGGATGGCTTACTGCTCTATTTAGAATCAGCGAATTTGAAAAAAGAAGAATGGGAGCAAAAGTCAGGCAATAGAGTAAGGATTGAAGGTAGAACAAGAACCATTTTTGAAAACGGTACATACAGTAATATGCTCTATCGCTCACTTGGTAAGCAAATCCAAAAAAACGGAAAATTAATTACCAATACTTATGAGAAAATAGAACAAGATTTGTTTGTGAACACAGGTCTTGTAAAGGAAGAAGATATACAATCAGGTTGGATTTACGTATTGAAATCAAAATCAACCAACTCACAAATTGCGAATATTAAAGACCTATACAAAGTTGGTTTTGCAAGTAATTCCGTAGATGAAAGAATAAAAAATGCTCGATACGAAGCGACCTATCTGTTTGCAGACGTTCAAAAAGTAGCGACCTATAAAATTTACAACAGAAATGCCGACAAATTAGAAGGTCTTTTACATAGATTTTTTGCCAATGCTTGTTTAGACATTGACTTGTTTAATGAAAAAGGACAAAGACTAAATCCGAGAGAATGGTTTGTAGTCCCTTTTGACGTAATTGAAGAAACAATCCAGTTGATTTTAAATGAAAATATTGTGAATTACGAATACGACCCATTGACAAAAAAAATAAAATTGAAATAGAACAATGCCAACGCTAAAAGCCATACACATTTGCAATTCGCACCAGCCAACCCTGCAACCAAAAATTGCAAAAGAGTATGTCTTTGCCAACGCTTACGGACAGACGAAAAAAGAACACCGAACGCACAACATCACCTATACGCAAGCAGGGGTTTCGTGCTTCGCAGGACAGGATAGTGGTAAATTTGAAGTTCAATTCTTCGTAGGAAGTTCAGTGGTTAAAATCCCTGCCTGCGTATAGCTGAGAACCGTTACCTGCAAGCATAAGACAATGACGCAATACACATACATATCATCGATTGACTATATTAACAACTTGACATTTGACTATGTTGAGACGTATTCATTTCAACGAGGAAGTGAATTTGAGGAAAACCATAAGACAAGTCGACCAGAATATGAGAAGTTAAAGGTTAGAAAAGACAAGCATAACGATTTGACAGTCCTTGAAGAAAAGCAATTTTTGGAATTGCACGACCTTTTTGGGTTCACTCAATATTTAATCAACGGCAAAGGACAATTTCATCCTTCTAGCACAAAGACTCATACTTTTAAATCGACAGACCCACAAATCGACAAATTGAAAAACATTTTACGAACTGAAATTATAGATATACCTGCATGGATGTGTGCGCCAATGTATCGTGACGCAATAGTTTTTTATGACAAGTTGAACCGAATTGTTTCGACCTTAAATGTTTGTTTGAGTTGTGAATATATGGAAACCAAAATGTTTAGTCACATAAATGGAGACAATAAAACTTACGACTTGTTGAGACAATATTTTATTGACCTTGGACATAAAATTGAAGACAGATAAATGCCAGCAGGTAACAGCACATTTGCAATAGGCGGGGTTTCGTGCTCCGCAGACAGTTTTGTGGTAGCCGAAAGTTTTGTGCTCCTATTAAGCATCAGTGGTAAAAATCCCGCCCATCGCAAATCTGCAAAACGTTAGGTGCAAGCGTAGCAGACGACAAACATCATTACAAATTTACAGACAAAATGGAATTACTACCAGTTGAAGAAATAAAAATCAATGAGACCAAAATAAATAGAATTGACCATTTAGTAAAGTCAATTTATCGACTAATTATATATAGCCGAAACCATTTGGATGACGACCTTTTAGACACATATTTGGCTAGTGTTCAAGAACTCGGAGAGCTTCTTACTTTGAAAAATGCACAAATGGAAGCTCAAAACGAAGAGGAGGCAGAGGAATATTTAAAAAACTTGAAAATATCGCTGGACTTTGTAATTGTGGAGATAATAACACACAATAATTTTGAAAAAGAATTACAACTTTTTCAACTTCTCCGTTTAGTTTCTCCTGAGACCAATGCCATTCACCCAAATCGTTATAGACAAACTTTAGTGCAAATAGGAGGACATATTTGTCCAAACCAAAACATCGTTCCGCAATTAGTTTCAGAACTTTTTTATCAAATGAAAAGTATAACAAATCCAATTATTAGAGCTATTTATTTTCATCACGAGTTAATAAGAATTCACCCCTTTGTTGACGGAAATGGACGAGTAACAAGAATTGCAAAAAACTGGATGTTGATGTATGATTTATATCCTCCAATATTCATTAATGATGCCCCACAGAAAAAAGAATACATTGCTACACTTTCAAAAAGTTTTAGAGAGCTGAGTAATTCGCCCAAAAAATGGAATGAGCATACTGAAAACTTTTTTGAACAAGAACTTAACCGTTTATTAGTTAATGCGACTTTACTTTATGAAACAGTAAATAAAATCGGACTAGAGAGAGAAAAAACAAATAAAAATCATAGCTAATGGAAGCGTACAAAATTCAAATTATTGAAAGCATAATTGCTTTGTTAATCTTCTTAATTTCAAAGTTCACACTAAGGTATTTTGTAAAACTTAAAATTTTGAAATCCTTTTTTAAAAATTCAGAAAAAAAGGATGTTTTAAAATTAATTAATCTCATACTAGCCGTTATATTTGTAATAATAATAGTAGCTATTTGGAGTGTAAAACAGGAAAATATATTAATTGTAGCTAGTTCTCTTTTAACTGTGTTGGGGGTTTCCCTTTTTGCAGAAATGTCTATACTTTCAAATATTACTGCTTGCCTGATACTTTTTTTTCAGCATCCTATAAAAGTTGGTGACACTGTTGCTATAACACACGAAGGAAAGGACATTGAGGGTGAGTTGATTGATATTACTTACTTTTTTGCATTCATAAAAACTCCTAATAGCGGCACTTTAACAATACCTAATGCTTTGTTTCTAAAAAGTTCATTTCGAATACTTGAAAAATCTTCAAAATCAGAGTATTAACATGCCAAAATAACACGCACTAATGAATTCTACAATTACCTCGAACAAAGGAACGCCAGCACCTAACAGCACCTACCCAAAAGGCGGGGTTTCGTGTTCCACAGACAGTTTTGTGGTTAATCAAACATTAGTTTTTCAAATCAATTTTTGTGGTAAAAGGCCCGCCCTTCGGGTAGCTGCAAAACGTCAAACTGTCTAAAAACCCTTCCTTTTTCCAGAAACGAATTTTCATAAAAATCAACCTTTTTTGATTGCCAAAAAACTGATTTTAGCTATCTTCAAGTATGAAATTCATTCAAGGAAAAGATCGAAATCAGACAGAGTTTTTCTGTTTAGATCAAGCGGTTTCAGAAGACAATGAAGTGCGATTAATCGATTTGTTTGTTGGAGCCATAAAGCTTTCAGATTATGGTTTCGATATGTCGTTTATAGAGAACGGTCGGCCAGCTTACCACCCCGCTGATTTATTGAAACTCTTTATTTATGGGTATTTGAACCGTGTTCGTTCATCCCGACAATTGGAAAAGGAATGCAAACGTAATATTGAACTGATGTGGCTCATGAAAGGTTTGGCGCCCGACCACAATACGATTGCCAATTTTAGAAAAGATAACCCAAGAGCTATCCGAAAAGTGTTTCATGCAACGGTTTCGCTTGCCAAAAACTTTGAATTGATTGGTGGAAAATTACTGGCTGGTGATGGAACCAAGTTGCGTGCACAGAACTCGAAGAAAAACAACTTTAACGAAAAGAAAATTGAGCGTCATATTGCTTATATTGACGACAAACTCAATGAATACAGTGCTATCCTGGCAAGTGAAGACAATGATTTAACAGCGGAGAAAAAGCAGGAAATCAACGCTAAAATCGATAAGCACAAGCAGTACAAGAACAAATACGAAGCATATAAAAAGCAACTCGACGAAACTGGACAAGTACAAATTTCAACTTCCGATCCCGACAGCAGACAAATGATTGTGCGCAATAACATAACTGAGGTGGCATATAATGTTCAATCGACCGTTGATGCAAAACACAACATTCCAATTGATTTTAAGGTCACCAATAAAAACGATTCAAAAGCCATGGGTGCAATGGCTCGCAGGGCTAAAACCATTCTTGGAAAATCAGATTTCACAATACTTTTCGATAAAGGCTATCATACTGGAACCGAATTCGATTACGCACACAAACAAGGGGTAGAAGTATTGGTAGCTTTCCCTGATGTTGCTTCACATGCTCCAGATATTTCCTTTGATGTAGAACATTTCAACTACAATAAGGAGCGCGATGAATATACCTGTCCAGCTGGAGAGTTGCTCACCACAAACGGTCGTTGGTACAACAAGGCAAGCGGGAAAACGATCAACCGCGTAAAACACTATAAAACAAAAGCTTGTTTGACATGCAGTCTTTTTGAAAAATGCACACGCAATAAAACGGGGCGTTTCATCGAGCGTTCGGAACACATGGATTTAATTGACGCAAACAAAAAACGACTTCAACGAAACATGGAAACTTACCGCAAACGACAAGCAATCGTGGAACATCCGTTCGGTGTCATAAAGCGTCAATGGGATTTTTATTATGTGATGACTAAAAAGACAATGAAACATGCAACTGCAGATGTTGGATTGATTTTTACCTGCTACAATTTGCGTCGAATATTCAATTTACTTGACCAAAATACACTCAAAAATTTCTTAAGAGAACTTGGTTTTCTATTTTTGATTCTGAGCAGCCATTTCAAGACGATTTGCGAAGATTTTAAAGAAAGGATTTACTCCGAAACATTTTGTGAAACAAGTTATACAGCGCTCTTAAAACAGGTATATTTATCCAAAAAACAGATTGTTTAGAATCTTAAAATGGGTTTTTAGACAGACTGACGTTAGCAGTAAATATAGAAAATGAGAGCACTTTTAACATGTATCATTACCATATCCATTTTGAGTGTTTCGCTCAATTGCTACTCACAAAACCCATTTGACGAAGACATTTATCAAACTGCATTTCGAAAAGAAATTATTTCAAGTAATAAAGTCAAAACAGTTTTTGTTATTGAAAATCTTGAAGGAGTAATTGACACCATATCTTCAAGTTTTGACAAAAATGGGAATGAAGTGACAAATCAGTTTTTCTCGAGAAAAGACACCGCTTCAAAAATTGAATATAAAAAAAAACATCAATTTGTTTATGACTCTTTAGAGCGAATCATTAAAATAATTAATCCCTCCAATTATAATGTAAAGGAGATTCTATTTGAATATCTAAACCGAAAAGTAACTATGATATATGTTTATAATGACGCAACACTAAAAAATGATATATATATAAGGTTTTATAACTCAAACGGGAATCTAATTAAAGAGACTCGTCATTTTTCATGCGGTATTAATTTGACTTTTAAATATAAATATGACAATCGAAATCTACTGATACAAATAAAGAATGCCGACAAAACAATTCACAAGGTATATTATGAATTTTGGGAATAAAGCTACTGCTAACACACGTCTAGCGCAAGAGCCGGTATCTTGATTACGAAAAACGAATAATTGAAAACAAAACGATCTTGGATCGCAAATAATATTAATTTTAAACTCGGCTCCTTCTCCAAGCGTGAGCACGTTAGCTGCAATTAACCCAGACTACTCAATGAAGCCAACAGAAATTTGGACAACAGAATTAAAAAACGGAATTTTTGGTGGACTAACACCAATTATAGACCCATTTGACAATACAAAATTTTATATTTCGGACGGTTGGGGTTCATCTTATCCTTCAATGAAATTAAGACAACTTTCATTTGAGGACGGAAAAGAATTGAAAACAGTATCAATTAAAAATTCTGTTCGTTGTTTATATTTCAACCCTGACAAAACAAACATTTTCGCGATTTCTGACAATAAAATTTTTCAAATTAATAGAAGGGACTTTTCAGTTATCAAAAAGTTTGAAAAAGGCATCCTAAAATATAGCGATTACATTTCATCAAATGACAAGGATACGCTTTTATTAATGAACTATAATGCCGACTTTCTCTTTGTTTACAACTACGAAAACGAGACAGGACTTAAAAAAAAGCTAAAGACTTGTAGAGGAATTTACAAAGAAAGTGAAAATACATACTTTATTTTTTGCCCTAGAATTGGAAGCATACAACAATATGATTTAACTACTAACAAGCTAAAGGAGGTTTTGCATACTGGAATTTTTCACAGTGCATATAAAAGCAAAACAGACAAATTTTATCTGCAATTGGGAAAAGTAGTTGAAGCCACTTCAAACACACCTGAAAGAATTGGACCCATAAATCAAATTAACATTTGCTCAACATTAAACCTAACAAACAATAGAGAAATTAAATTTGAATTTCATTTTGATCAATTCGTTGTTTCCGAAAATGAAGAAATGCTATATCTTATTCACAATAATAAAATTTGGGTTTATTCGCTTATAAAAAACGAAATAGAAAAAGAAATAATACTGAACGAAAAAGTAAAAATTGCTCAACTTTTTGACGAACAAGAGGTGTTTATTAGCTATGAATATCTCAAACCAAATATAATAACCTGTTGGAAATTTTAACTGCCGCTAACAGCACCTACCAGTAATTGGCGCGGACGTGGTCATCGCAAAGCCATTTATTGCCTGCTTCGCAGACCTTTAATTTGTTTTGGCTTTGCTAACAAACATTTGTATCTTTCAATAAACATTTGGAGGTATAAACAGTTGAGTGTTCCAAACGCCAACTACTGGTAGCCGCCAAACGTTAGCGGTCATCCCCCTACCATTTCAAAACGGTTGAGTTTTGTTGCTAACGACCATTTTTTTATCTTTAAATTGCTCCTTGTAAAGACCGGTTTAAGCAATGGTGTCTTAGAACCCCTGGCGTCATCAAGGTAAGGTTGTGTATGTGTAGGTGATTTTTCAGTTGCATTGTGTTAGAGTTAAATGGTGATACCGAAGCTTTGGGAATCCCGATCAGAATAATTCCAAATTCTAAAGACACAACCCTTGGAGTTTTTATTCATTTCAAAAACAGTGTTATGGAAGAAAAGAAAATTTCGTTGGAGGTGGTAAATCCCAATGCAGCAGGAATCGACATTGGTAGCAGAAGTCATTGGGTTGCTGTGGGACAGAATGCCGAAGATGTGAAGGAATTTGGTGTTTACAGTCAGGATCAAATGGATTTATGCGAGTGGTTAAAAGCCAAAAATGTAAATTCAATTGCCTTGGAAAGTACCGGTACCTATTGGCAAAATCTGTTTTCAACATTGGTTGGTCAAGGATTTGATGTCATTTTAGTTAATGGTCGACAAACTAAAAACATTAAAGGAAAAAAGACGGATATCAAGGATTGTCAATGGATACAAAAGCTACACTCGCTTGGACTTCTTTCTGCAAGTTTTTTACCTGATTCTGATACAGATACAGTAAGAACTTATTCAAGGCATCGACTTAATCTGTTAAACAGAAGTGCATCTTGTGTAAAGCGCATACAAAAGTACCTTCGCTTGATGAATATGAGGTTGGAAGTTGTTGTGAGGGATATTGTTGGACTCACAGGCACAAGTATTATTGAGGCATTTGTAAATGGTGAATATAATGGAACTGAATTAGCAAAATTAAGACACGGAAATTGCCGAAAATCAGAAGATGAAATCGCCAGAGCATTGCAATACAATAATAGACAAGATTACCTATTCGCACTTAAGCAAGAGTGGGAGACTTACAAGTACATTCAAAAACAAATACAACAAACCGACCTTGAAATCAATGATTTGCTTAAACACATAGTCGACAAGAATGACAACAAAAAGCAACACTACATTGAAAAAAAAAGCACAAGCGAAAAAATAAAAATGGTCTGACCGATACAGATTTGAATTTACTTGCATACCAATACTTCGAAGGGATTGATTTGATGGCTATTGAAGGTATCAATGAAGGACTTATAATAGCAATAATCAGTGAGATAGGATTGGAAGGAATACGGAAATTTCCGTCATCCAAACAATTTACAGCATGGCTCAGGCTAGCACCAAACAACAAAATCAGCGGTGGAAAAGTACTTTCACATCACATCCCCAAAGGTAGTTCGAGACTAAAAATTGCATTCAGAAATACTGCAAATGCAATCGGAAATTTAAAAGAAGGTTGGCTCGTAGATTTCTTCAAAAGAATAAACTACAAAAAAGGACGTGCAACAGCGGTCACTGCACTAGCAAGAAAATTGGCAGTTATTGTATGGAACATGCTCGTAAAAGGACAAGCTTACAATCCACCAACTGAATACTTATTCTTGGATGAAAAAAGAAAATTGAAACTAGTCGCAAGGGTTAAAAAACAAATCAATAAATTTGAGTTGACTAGGGAAGAATTGGGATTTGTAACAAATTGATTTTGAGTTACTATTGAAAACGTTAGTCAGAAGCTTAAGAACCGATATTGTGAATAAATAGCAGACAAGAAAATTGAAAAATAAAGGACTATTAATATCGACTATCATTTACTTTTTGATCCTCACCCTAAGTTACTATTGGGAAGGAAAACTTGGACTTATAACAGTACCTTTTTTTATAGTACTTGTGATAATTTATTTGGTATTCAGCTTCCTACTATTAAGGCAAATTTTCCTTTTGATTAAAGAAAAATTCACTGATAAAACACGTTTATTGAATTGCTGTATTATTATTACGATATTAATTCTAACTTTTTCAAAACCTCTTACTTTTTTGAAGAATTATTTTTTTATGGAGTTTGCTGAAATAGATAATAACAATGTTTTAGTTGCAAATAGATACGATGAGTGTACACGTGCTGAAACCTTTAAATTAAAAAGTGATTTTACATTTAGAGAAAAAAATGTTCGTTTCGGAGTCTCCGAAGTGATTGGTTCATATAGGATATCCAATGACACAATCCACTTTGAGAATGTGAAACGTGGGAAACAAGAAGATATACTGTGGGAGTTTGGTGTAATTGAAGAATTGGAAGTTTATACTGAAAATAAGTATGCCTTAAAATTGTTTAAGAACAAAAAAGACACGGTTGGGTTTTATTATTTTATTGGTAGAAACGATTTGAATATTAAACCCACAATAAAGCCGAACCGCTAACAGCCGTTTTGCAAAAGCGGGGGTATCGTGCTTCTTTGACAGTGAAGTGCTAAATTCATGCTTTGTGCATCAATGAAGTTTAGTGCTAAAAATCCCACCCATCGCAAATCTGCCAAACGTCAAACTGTCTAAAAACCCTTCCTTTTTCCACAAACGAATTTTCATAAAAATCAACCTTTTTTGATTGCCAAAAAACTGATTTTAGCTATCTTCAAGTATGAAATTCATTCGGTAAGCTTCCCCAAAAAACGAAACGTTTAAAAATAGAGTTCGTAAATTAGGAAGTATGAAAAGTTCAAAATTTAATGAGACGCAAATTATTGCAATTTTAAAACAGCAAGATTCTGGAATGTCAGTAAATGATATTTGCCGAGAACATGGAATCAGTCAGCCTACTTTTTATTCTTGGAAGAAGAAATATTCGGGGATGGATGCAGCTCACTTGAAGCGTTTAAAGGAGTTAGAAGCAGAGAAACTTGATGAAAGAAGAAAAGCAGTTTGGGTTAATTCCGATTTCAGAATATATTGAAACTATGAATTCAAGATATTTCGGAACTTTAAAAAATAAATAATACTAGCATGCTGTAAACAAAATGGCGCATAATTATATTCGAAAAAAAGCGCTACTTTGCCTACCGCGAAATTAGCAGCAACCCAAACAACCGTAAAAAACATTGAACAGACAAAAAATGGACAATACAAATAGAAAAAATCATTGGGAAACAGTTTATGAAACTAAAAACCCAGACCAAGTAAGTTGGACACAAGAAATTCCTAAAACTTCGCTTGACTTCATTTCATCTTTTGGAATAACAAAAGATGCTAAAATTATTGATATTGGTGGTGGCGACAGCAAACTTGTGGATTATTTGCTTGACAAAGGTTTTGAAAATATAACAGTTTTGGATATTTCTGAAAAAGCACTTGAAAAAGCAAAAAAACGCTTGGGCGACAAAGCCAAAAAAGTAAATTGGGTTGTTAGCGACATAACAGAATTTGAACCAAATACGACTTTTGACATTTGGCACGACAGAGCAACTTTTCACTTTTTGACAACGCCTGAACAAGTTGCAAAATATATGGAAATAGCAAGAAAATCTGTAATAGGTTTTATGACAATCGGAACTTTTTCGGAAAATGGACCGACAAAATGTAGCGGACTTCAAATTAAACAATACACAGAAAAAACTTTGACAAAAGAACTTGAAAACGGTTTTGACAAAATTCGTTGCATAACAGAAGATCATAAAACACCATTTAGCACGCTGCAAAATTTTCTATTTTGTAGCTTTAAACGACACTATGAAATTAAACGACAGACAAATTGAATACGGATTTAATTACTATTTCAAAGAAGAAAACGACAAAATAAAAAGCGTTGTAGAACTTGCTGAGTATAATGGAGAAGAAAAATTGACCATTAATTGCACACAACTTGGTGACTCTTTTACGCCTCAATACAAAACACAAAAAGAGAAAAAGCGTGTTGTTTTAGAATGGTGTGAATTTTTACATCAAAACCCAATGGCTTTTACTGAATTGCATTTTTGCACACGAATGCCACAAGAACTATTTGATGCAGTTTGTAGCCAAAAACGATTAAAACAATTAGACATAAAATGGGGAGCTTATAAAGATATCTCTGCAATTGAAAACTTGACAAGTATTGAATTGTTGCATATTGGTTCAGGAGCGAGTGTTGAAAGTATAAAACCATTATCCAAACTAAAAAACATTGTAGCATTATCAGTAGAAAATTTTCAGAAAATAGCAAACTATGACGACTTTTCCGAAATGACAACACTCGAAAGTTTAAGTATTGTTGGCGATGGAATGGGACCAAAGTTCATTAAAATTGACAATATTAATTTTGTAAGTAGAATGTCTCAACTTCGATTCTTTAAACTTTTAACGGAGCGACTTCAAAGCAAAGACTACACACCAGTTTTAGAATTAAAAAATGTAGAACATTTGACTTTAAGAAGCAACCAAGAAGTTTCAAAACTTTACAATGAACTAATTACATTGCCAAAATTAAAATGGGGACTTTTGAAAAATAAACCAGAATTATACGAAAAATAAAGAACTGCTAACAAGGCTTTTGCATCACTTCAAAACGGATAAAGAATTATGATAAACATTGACCAAAACACAAAAAAAATAGAAGAATTTATACAGAATTCAATTGATAAATTTAGAATGGATAACAGCGATCCGAATTCAATTGGAATATATTGTTGTCCTTGGGCTGGTTGGTTGACAACAAATTTCAACATAGACAAGACACTTGAGGAAACACAAAACAATTGCCCGGATTTTCAATTTGTTGAATTTGATTTTCTTGAATTACACGAATGGCAAGAGGAATATGAAAAAGATGATCCGGAATTTGAAATTAATGGACAGAAAATTCAACACAATCACGATTTTGGTGATGAAAAATTTAATGAACTAATATTTAACTATCTGATACCAATCGTTAAAGAATTAAAAAACAAAAACAATTCCACCTTTCTTCTACAAATGTTGGACAGCAATTTTATTCAACAAGTATAAAAGAACGCATAACATCGCCAAGCCGAGAAATGTTATGTGTCACTTTATGAAACCCTAAACTGAATGAAAATTTCAACTGACATATTAAAAGTTAACAGACAAAAACTACTGAATGCTTTTCCGGCAGACTTAAAACAAGATGTTGAAATTGTTGCAGACTTTTTGCTTGACAAAAACTTTGATATTCACCCAACTGTTGAACAAGAAGTTATACTTGACGGAAATAAATTAATCATTCCAGCACGGGTTTATTTTAACAATCCTAACGAAACAACAGGAAATAATCTGACAATTAAGCAACAAACTATTTTAAACTGTATTTATTTAAAACATCATAATGGCTTTGTTAGACAACAGCGGTTAGAAAAATTAATAGACAATACATTTGACTACTTTGTAATTCCATACATTTTTCAGCTTTTAGGAGAATATGTGATGGAAATTTTAGAAGTTGCTGACAAACACATTAACGACAAGACAATTGATAACTATTTGAAATTTTTTCATGAAAATCCAAAATATAGACAACAAATCGAAAGTAGAATGATAAGTTATTGGGATGCTTATTACAGACGAACAAAGTATAAAAAACTGAATGACTATATTGGAAAACAGATATTTAACCGAATAAAAAAAAGCGAACGCACAACATCGGTTTGGTAATAGTGCGGCTGAAGTGTTTCTATGAAATCCTGAGCTCCAAGACAGTAGGAATTCTATTTCCACCACAACGTTAGCCCTAATGCTAGAAGCGAACACCCAAACATCAAAAGTCAGAAAAAATGAACGAAAATGATACTAAACGACTTTCCAGACTGACTGCAATCCTAACCCAATTGCAAACCAAACGAATTTTGACAGCTGCAGAATTAGCAAACAAATTTTCGGTTAGTAAAAGGACCATTTATAGAGACATACGGGCTTTGGAACAGTCAGGTATTCCAATACTTACAGAGGAAGGTAAAGGTTATTCGCTCATGGAAGGTTACAATGTGCCACCTGTAATGTTTACAGAAGCACAAGCAAATGCGCTAATTACCGCAGAACAATGGGTTCTACAAAACAAAGACATTTCATTCATTAAAGAGTACACTGAAGCCATTGAGAAAATAAAAGCGGTACTGAAATACAACATACAAGAGAAAGCTAACTTTCTTTCAGAAAGAACACGATTTGACCAAAATACCTATCAGGAAAGCAACAGTAATCATTTGTCTGACTTACAATTTGCTCTGACAAATTTTCGTCTTACAAAAATTGAATACACCAACGAAAAAAATGAAACTACAACCAGACTCATTGAACCATTTGCTCTGCTAAGCACCGAAAATTGGTTGTTGGTTGCCTATTGTCTATTAAGAAGAGAATTTCGATTTTTTCGTTTGGACAGAATTAGAAAACTGGAAATACTTACCGATCAGTTTGAACCACATAAAATGACTTTGCAGGAATATTTTGAGAAATACCACTAGTTTATTTTTGACCCTTGCCATAAGGCTGTCACTTGTCAGGTATAAGTTTGCATCATTAATCTTTAAAAGACAGAAAAATGACAAACGTAATTAATTCAATGATTAACTCAACCAATTTTCCCAAACCCACTCTTATTTCAGTCAACGGTGTGAAACTGGAAGTCTTTGAAGCTGGTAAACAAAATGCTGGAAAACCTATTGTACTCTGTCACGGTTTTCCAGAACATGCTTTTTCTTGGCGTCATCAGGTACCTGCACTTGTTGCGGCTGGCTATCATGTTATCATTCCAAACCAAAGAGGTTATGGGAACTCATCCTGTCCGACTGAAGTAACTGAATACGACATTGAACACTTGACAGGTGACCTAGTCGCATTACTCGATTACTTTGGATATGAAGATGCCACTTTTGTTGGTCACGATTGGGGTGCAAATGTCGTTTGGAGTCTGGCACTATTACATCCTGAACGAGTAAATAAAATAATAAACTTGGCTTTGCCTTATCAAGAGCGTGGAGAAAAGCCATGGATCGAGTTTATGGAAGTACTATTTGGAGGAGACTTCTATTTTGTTCACTTCAATCGACAACCAGGAGTAGCAGATGCTATAATGAATGAAAACACATCCCAGTTCCTACGTAACATATTTCGTAAAAATGTTCCTCCCACACTACCAGAGCCTGGCATGCTAATGATAAATCTTGCAAGAGCAGAAAAACCACTAGGAGACCCCTTAATGGAGGATAATGAACTGTCTGTGTTCGTGTCTGCTTTCGAATCATCAGGGTTTACAGGAAGTATAAATTGGTACAGAAACATGGATAGAAATTGGCACTTAATGGAAAATGTAAAACCAATCATTCATCAGCCGACTCTTATGATATATGGTGAACAGGATACAATTCCAAAATCTGAAAACCTAAAAAATATCGTTCCTAATTTGGATGTTGTTAGTCTGGATTGTGGTCATTGGATTCAGCAAGAAAAGCAAGAGGAAACAACCCAATCAATTTTAAAATGGCTAGAACAACAGAATGCTTAATAAGGAAATAGAAACATATTGTCCTCAAAGCCAAACAGATTGGAGACAATGGCTGGAAAAAAACCATCAGTCCAAACAATCTGTTTGGCTTGTTTATTACACAAAAAAGTCTACTATTCCTTCAATAAGTTGGAGTGAAGCCGTTGATGAAGCTCTTTGCTTCGGTTGGATTGACAGTACCAAAAAAACAATTGATGATTCTTCGTTTATGCAGTTTTTTTGCAAACGTAAACCTAAAAGCATATGGTCAAAAATCAACAAGGAAAAAGTTCAGCAACTCATTGAAAACGGGCGAATGACAAAAGCGGGTTACGAAAGTGTTGAAACTGCAAAACAAAACGGATCCTGGATAATTCTGGACGAAGTTGAAGCATTGATAATCCCGAACGACTTAGAACAAGCGTTCAAAATTCACAAAGGTTCAAAGGACTATTTTCTAAGTTTGAGTAAATCGGCACAAAAAATGATGTTGAGCTGGATTGTCCTTGCGAAACTACAAGAAACGCGGCAAAAACGTATTGACGAAATTGCACAAAGTGCTGGGCAGAATCTGAAGCCGAAGCACTTGCGATAGAAAACACACATACGCTAGTGGGGTTTTGTATAAGTGTCTATTTAAGTGCTTTGAATGAAAATTTTGAGAATAAATCCAAACTAATATTTACCTTTAAAAATGATCGAAAGCATCTTGCAGAACCCATTAGACTTGTACCGAACAGGACAAATATCAATGAAAGAAAAATAGACAATTGTAAAGACGTCTGTGGTTAAGAACAGTTTCTCAAAATGACGGATTCATTACTGAAATTAAGTCTTGTTCGAGGTTGAACATTTCTATTTTAATCGTTAAATAGATTGGATGTTCGAAGCTTCTTTATGTATTATTGGTTTCTTTTCAATTGGAATATTTTACCTTTATGAGATAATGATTTTCTATGAATAGCATCAAATCAGTTAAAGTATCACTTCAAATAATGTTGTTTGTAGTTCTATTTACTTCATGTGGATCTACTCCCAGTAAATCGACTAAAGATAGTACTACTCCTGAAGTTTCGATACAATATTCTGCAGCTAGCCAACCGAAGCTTTCGGAGGAGTTTAAGATTTATTATGTCCGTTGGGAAGAACGGGCGAAAGGAGCTGAAAATATCGGGTTCATTTCTTTTTCGGATGATTATCCATTGAGTGAGCATCCAGATTCGCTAGCAATTCCAGATATTTCAGACATGCCTTACGATTCGATTCAATACTTTGAACTTACAGGGAAATACCGAGAACAATTTTTGAATAAAACGGGTGTTTCTGAAGATGATAAATTGTTCGTTTTTAATTATTCCACAGGGAAAATTCAGTCATTCTTAATCAAGAAACTACCTTTATCTGCTTTAATTAATCCTTATGCTTCAGAAGGCGATGCTACTTTTGATCAGTTTTCCTACATGATTGGATTTGGAATCGATAGATCCATGCTGAGCGAGATTGGAGGAGATTATTACAATCATGTCTTGGTTTCTGTTGGAAAGAAAAACCCCTTTCTAGTCAAAAAACTGAACTTGATAACATGGAGTAAAGTTGATTCCGAAAAATTCCCTGCTGTAAAATTCCGATCGGATATTGTGAGTGAACTGAAGAACTTTCGGAAGCTGGAAACAAATATATGTCAATTAGATACACTTCATTTTTTTGCCCAAGAGCTCAAAGAAGAAAAAGCAGATTATAATCGATCTGCTAGACATGTAATAGTGATAAATACGAAGTCAGGGAAGGTTGAATTTGAAGAGCTTTACACCGAAAATGAGAGTGTAGGAATTGCTCATTTGAACGGGATATTCAAGGATTCTCGAGAAACTAATCAGTGGACTGGGCAGCTTTTTAAGAATAGAAGTCCAGTTATTTTTGGTTTTACAAACAATTCTTTCGGTTGCTCATTGATTTACTTTATGGGCCAACCTCAACGATTCATTTATACGAAATGCGATAGCCGACATTGATTGAAAATCTGTTTCAATCAAATTTAAGAGCGTAATATTTTTTCCATTTTCTTTCTCTTGGCCAATTCATCGACTAATTTATCAAGGTATCGAACTTTTTTGGTAAGTGGATTTTCAATTTCTTCAATGCGATAACCACAAATCATTCCAGTAATGAGTTCTACATTTGGGTGTAAGATTGCTTGTTCAAAAAAGGTTTCAAAAGTGGCTTTCTCATCAATTAGTTGTTGTTGTTTTGTGATGTCAAATCCAGTAAGCCATTCAATCACTTGATTCAATTCTTGCTCGGTTCGGCCTTTCTTTTCAACTTTTGCAACATAGTGTGGGTAAACCGTAGCAAAGGTCATTTTTGCCATGCGCTCATTGTGTATGGGAGATGTGCTCATACTGTTTGGCTTTAAGTCTCTTGCAAAGATATGAATTACAAAAAAGAGTAGAGTCGTCAAAAAAACGACCCAACTCTGATTTTTCTTCCTAGGTTTAAATTCATTTGAAATTTACTCAAAATCCAGGTAATCGAATAAGATCTCCAAATAGTGAACAAGGTTTCCTTCAAACCATGACTAATTGAATACCACTCAAATCGGCTTTGCCATTTTTTAAAAACTCATAGGTGATTCGATCTGCTTGACAATTAATAAACTTGATTTGTTTTAGACTTTTGTTTTTAAAGAAGGTATTGGTAAGAATTGCATCCTGAAACGTAACTCTTTTAAAAGCACAGTTCTCAAAAGAACAATCTTTCAAGGTGCCTGTAAAAACAAGATCGGCAATGTATGATAGTGAAAAAGAGGTGTCTTTCCAGGTCGTATTTTCAAGGATACTATTCTCAATTCCACCAGCTTTAATGATTGCTCCCGTAAAGTTTGCCCCTGAAAAATCTCCACCAATAATATGGCTTCCTGAAAATTCTGTTTCTACTAAAGAACAGTTCTTAAATAGATTTCCAGATAAGTGGGAGCCTTGGATAGAACTATGACTGAAATCGGAATTTGAGAAATCACAACGATCAATGTTATTCCCTTTTAGGATAAGTCCAGACAAGTCTGAGCTGATGAATTTACAGCGTTGCATGTTGGATGAGCTAAATTTCTCATTTAACCCTTTCAAACCAGAAAAATCAGCATCTAGCCAATTCCCTCTAGACATATCCCAGTTGAGTTTTTTTTCTGACTTTTTAGGTTTTTCCAACAATTCTTGCAATGAATTAGAAGACTTCTTTTCCTCTGATACTGCCGACGTAAATCCATCTGAGAAGTAATTTAAATCAACATCCAAAATTTCTGATAAACGATTCAGTGTAATAATATCTGGCATTGATTCTCCACGTTCCCATTTTCCAACTGCCTGAGGACTGATAAATAAACGCTCTGAAAGTTGAGCTTGAGAAATGGTTGTTTTTTTTCTTGCATCTGCAATTCGTTGACCGATAATTTTTGTACTTAACATAAGACTATTTATTAAAAATTAGACCCTGCAAAGGTATTTGCATGCATTCCGAGCATCGATAAATGTACAACTACTTATGGTTGTAATTGAATTACTTTTAGCTGTTTTTGACAACTTTTGGTTGTTTTGAAAAATCACACATTTATTTTTTGAAGTTTCCTTGCTTTTTGTATCTTGGGACGTTAATTACTAACTAGTTGCATAACTAAACACTATTTCATTGAAGCGCTCTATTTTAAACTTAAGTATTCTCGACAGCTTGCTTGAAGGATTTCAAGTAATAGATTACAATTGGAAATACCTTTATGTCAATCAAACGGTTGCAGTTCAAGGTCAAAGTACTACTGAAACGCTCATTGGTAAAACGATGATGGAATGTTATCCTGGTATTGAAAACACTACGATGTTTAGCCAATTGAAAATCTGTATGGAAGAACGTGTAACTCTCCAGTTTGAAAATGAATTCACCTATAACAATAAAACTAAAAATTGGTTTGAATTACGAATAGAGCCCATTCCTGAAGGGATTTTCGTTTTGTCGACTAATATTACGAATCGAAAAAAAGCAGAAAAGGAGCTACTTCAATTGAAGAATAGTCTCGAAAAGAAGGTTCAAAAGCGAACTGCTGAACTTGAAAAGTTGAACAATGAAAAAGATGTTATTCTAAAAGAAATGCATCATCGGGTCAAGAATAACCTGCAAATAATTTCCAGTCTCATTCGATTACAAATAGATGAGGGAGATAATAACTTCAACGGCGTATTGGACAAAACGCAATCACGAATAGAAACAATTGCCAGTATTCACGAATCTCTCTACAAGCACAAGGATTTAGCATTGATTAATGTGGCTAATTATTGGGAGAAGTTAATCAATGATTGTTTGAATTCATTGGTGAATGAGCCCGCAAATTTCAAACTCAATCTCGACATCGATTATCTAGAGTTTCCGGTAGATAAAATGATTCCACTTGCATTGTTAATCAATGAATTAGTGACCAATTCCATTTTGCATGGCTTCAAAGGACAAAATCACGGCTCCATTTATCTTTCATTGAGACTTAAGAATGATAAATATCTCCTAACCTACAAAGATGACGGTGTTGGATTCAAAGAGGTGAATCAGGATGAAAATGATCATCACTTAGGTCACTTTTTGATAGAAGGTTTTGCAGAACAATTGAATGGTTCTATTCAACGGATTGATACCGAAGTGGGGGTTCATTTCGAATTGGAGTTTGCGTGATTTTTATTTCCCACTTACGTGTACAGATGAACACGGAGGTATATGTAACATGTTATTTTTCACAAACTCATATTTATGAGATACTAGATTAATAACCATTCAGTTTTCGGAAAATGTTTCCTTTTATGAAATCTGTATTGAAATTCACCAAGATACCAAGTCTCAATCCTGCTAATTTCAGATAGCTAATCAATTGTTTGTGGTGAACATTGTTTAAGGATTCAATGGATTTTATTTCGATGATTACTTGGCCTTCAACTAGCAAATCCACTCTGTAAGCGTCTTCCCAAATTGCACCTTTGTAATTTAATGCAAGTTTCACTTGAGATTTAACATTTAATCCACGAAATTCTAATTCATGTTTTAATGCAAATTCGTAAGATGATTCGAGTAGTCCAGGACCCAATGTGAAGTAAACTTCATAGATGGACGAACAAATGTGTGTGCTGATTTCATTTTCTGTCATACTTAAAGTTCAGATGAAGAAAGTTGATATCCAATAGGATAGATAGTATTATTTTCCGTTTTATTTCGTTATATTATTGTTCGATGGATTTAAGATAAAGACTTTTAGCTCTATTGATCTTCCAATCTGACACACTTATTTGCACATATGTTTTTGAATGGAATTTAGCTTGTGTGCCCTTCGTGTTCTATAGTGGGATAAACTAAAGAGTTTGAAACCTGTAAGAATACAAACCACGATCACGATCTAATCCCACTTAGTTATTTCCCACTTAGGTGCACTTATGAGCACTGATGTTTTTAAAAATGTATTTAGCTTGTGTGTCCTTTGGTCCTCTTTGGTGGGAGAAACTAAAGAGTTTGAAACCTGTAAGAATACAAACCACGATTTCGATCTAATCCCACTTAGTTATTTCCCACTTAGGTGCACTTATGAGCACTGATGTTTTTAAATATGTATTTGGCTTTTGGAGCCCTTCGTGTTCTATAGTGGGAGAAACTAAAGAGTTTGAAACCTGTAAGAATACAAACCACGATCACGATCTAATCCCACTTAGTTATTTCCCACTTAGGTGCACTTATGAGCACTGATGTTTTTAAAAATGTATTTAGCTTGTGTGCCCTTTTGTCCTCTTTGGTGGGGAAAAGAATGATTCAATCGATTATAATACCAGTAATCCTGCATCTTTTAATTGTGCTACTTGTTTTCCGTACCAGAATGGTTCAAAATCTTCTATGCTGTTGTGTTTCTCGTAATCAGATTTGATTTCCTGGAACAACTTGTTTTTATTATTCGAAGTTGAAAGTTCTTGAAGAATTTTCTCCAGCCAGATTCCTTGACTTTTGCTGACTTGAATCGAAAAAACATTCCTTTTGGTATGAAAGGTCAGTTCAGACATTTCCCATTGATTTCCTTTTTTATTCTTTGTATAGAAATTCAAGGTGGGCTTTTTACCCAGCCAAACAATTTTTGAACTGGCTTTTGTCGAAGGAATTTCTAGCTCTTCAATAGCATCTAGAATGAAATTGGGAGAAATGTTGGTTCGTGGAATTTTAAAGTCAAACCAGCTTTGCAAAGGCATGTCGAAACCGATGCCATGCATGAAGTTGTACAATGATTTTTTGAGTCCAAAACTGAACTGTTCGTGATCAATTCCTGTTTTATCTTGATGAACAAGGTCGTTATTAGCGAAAGTTCCTAATCCTGTTTCTCGAATGACATTAAATTGCTCAGGATTCAATCCAATCGGACTATGAGCAGTCATTGCAAATTGATGCCAGAAACCTGATTGTAGTACGCCTGTTTCAAATAATTGACGCACCATTTCAAGTGAATCAATTGTTTCTTGAACGGTTTGTGTTGGGAATCCATACATCAAATAGGCATGAACCATAATTCCAGTTTCTGTGAAATTGCGGGTTACTTTGGCAACCTGTGAAACAGTTACGCCTTTGTCTATGAGTGTTAATAAACGATCTGAAGCAACTTCTAGTCCACCAGAAACCGCAATACAACCAGAATTTTTAAGTAGAATACATAAATCGTGAGTAAAGCTCTTTTCAAAGCGAATATTGGTCCACCAACTCACTACTAGTTTTCTTCGAATGATTTCCAATGCCAATTCACGCATCAAAGCTGGAGGAGCTGCTTCATCTACAAAGTGAAATCCATTTTGACCAGTTTGAAGAATCAATTCTTCCATGCGGTCAACAAGAATCTTTGCTGTAGCTGGTTCGTAGATTTTGATGTAATCCAAAGAAATATCGCAAAAGGTGCATTTCCCCCAGTAACAGCCGTGTGCCATTGTTAACTTATTCCATCTGCCATCGCTCCACATACGGTGCATCGGATTTACAATTTCTATAACCGAAATGTATTGATCAAGCAGTAAATCACTGTAATCGGGAGTTCCGAGGTCTTTTTGTTTGTAATCGGGTGTTTTGGAATTGTTTATATAGACAACCTGATTGTCAATAAGTGCAAAGGTGCGTTTCAGTTCTTGAATAGCTCGTTTTCCGTGCAAATATTCCACCAAATTCTCAATCGGAGCCTCACCGTCATCGAGTGTAATGAAATCGAAGAACTCAAATACACGCGCATCAGAAACGGAACGCAATTCAGTATTGGGAAATCCGCCTCCCATGGCAGTTTTTACTTTGGGATATTGTTTTTTAATGTATTGTGCACAGCGAAAAGCCGCATATAGATTTCCTGGAAAAGGAACGGAAAAGGCCACCATGTTTGGATCAACTTCCTGAAAGCGTTTTTCAAGGATTTCGAGTAGGATTTTATCGGTAAAAGTAATTTCTTGTTGGAGAGCATCGTATAATTCGTCAAACTTCAGTGCAGATCGTCCTAATCGTTCAGCATACCGGCTAAACCCAAAATGAGAATCAACTGTTTCAACGATTAAATCGGAAATGTCTTCCAAATAAAGCGTAGCTAAATGTTTTGCTTTATCCTGGGTTCCCATGATTCCAAACGCCCAATCTAGTTCTTCCAGTTGGTTGAAGCGAGATGCTTCGGGTAAAAAATCATCCTGACAAATAGGGTGTGCCAAGCTTGGATTTTTTCCTTGTAAGAAGCCAATAACAGAATCAATGGTTTGAATGTAATCTGCTTTTAGCGCAACGATTCGCTCGGCATTCTCTGAAAGTTGTAAATCTTTCGTCTCTATTTCAGCAAAAAGTGTCGTTAATCCAGTTTTAGAAAACAATTCAAGAATAACTTCGATTCCTAAATCTGCCTGAATGGAAGCGATGTTTTTGGTATTCAAAAACCCTTTTAGGTAAGCCGTGGCCGGATACGGAGTATTGAGCTGCGTAAATGGAGGAGTAACTAATAAGAGCTGATTTTTCAAGAGAAGACTTTAAGTAAATACAACTGCAAAAGTATGGCTATTTTATCTAATTACGAATACTTAATGCCGAATGATATGAAGCCAGTGAAATATTTTTTTTTGTAAATATTTGTGTAGTTAAATAGCTACATATATTTGTAGTCAAATAGCTACACGATGAAGCGAGGCTATATTGAGTTTCATCCGATATTAAAAAATAAAAAGTTACGAATGAATTTAAGACGAGATGTATTTCAGGCTATAGCAGATCCAACTAGAAGAGCGATTCTATTGCTGTTGGCTTCACAATCCATGACAGCTGGAGCTATTGCCTCTAATTTTGATACTGCAAGACCAACCGTGTCGAAACATTTACAAATTCTCACCGAATGTGAATTGTTACAACAAACTCAAAATGGGAGAGAAGTTTATTATCAAATTAACGCCAAAAACATGAAAGAAGTCGCCGACTTTATCGAACCATTTCGCCAACTCTGGGATGACCGATTCAACAAACTGGAAGAGATCATGAAAACTTATAAGGATAAATAAGACAAAAATTCTCCCACATAGGAACACAGAAGAAATATTGAATCAAACCTCCTTGTTCATCCGTGCACGTCTGTGGGGAATAAAAAAAAGATTATGGAACGAAAAACACACATTCACGCCGAAGATGGCAAACAGGAATTAACAATCACACGGGAATTTGATTTGCCCTTGAAATTACTTTTTAAAGCGTATGAAGAAGCAGAAATCGTGGAGCAATGGATGGGAACCAAAGTGTTGAAATTGGAAAACAAAAAGCATGGTGCTTATCAGTTTGAAACAACTGACCCAATGGGAAATAAACATGGTTTCCATGGAACGATACATGATTTCATTCCGAACCAGAAAATAGTTAGAACCTTTGAAATGGAAAGTGCTGCGATTGGTCCTCAATTGGAATTTCTGGAGTTCGAGAAATTATCTGATAGCAGGAGTAAATTGACTATGCAGGTTATTTATCGTTCCGTTGAAGCACGTGCTATGCAATTGAAAATGCCATTTGAAATGGGATTGAACATGGCGCATAATCGAATGGAAGAGATTTTGAAATAATTATAAATGGGCCAATTATTAAGGAGATTTATTGAATAAAGAGAAAATCCCCTTGATAATTGATAATTAGAGAATTAATATATGAGAACAAAAAAAATAATTTATTGGATTGCCACGATTTGGCTTTCTCTGGGAATGCTTTCAACCGGAATTGTACAGTTGCTAAAAATGAAACAAGATGTAGACCGAATGGCTGAGTTGCAATATCCAGTTTATTTGTTGACCCTCTTAGGAATTTGGAAAATACTGGGAGTTATTGCGATTCTGATTCCAAAATTTCCAATCTTGAAAGAATGGGCGTATGCAGGTTTTTTCTTCGCTATGTCGGGAGCAGTATTTTCGCATATTGCATCTGGAAGTCCGATGATTGAAATCTTTCCGTCGCTCTTGCTTTTAATTTTAACTGGTGTATCTTGGTGTTTGAGACCAGTGAATAGAAAGGTTGTCGTAATACATTGAGCGTATGAATCCGAAAGTTGATTGGTTCTTTGAGAAAGAAGAAAAATGGAAAGAGGAGGTGACTGAACTGAGAAAGATTGTTCTCGAATGTCACTTGACAGAAGATTTGAAATGGGGTTGTCCTTGTTACACTTACGAGGATAAAAACATTCTTTTGATTCATGTTTTCAAAGAATACTGTGCTTTTCTGCTTTTTAAAGGCGCTTTGATGAAGGATCCGAAGGGAATTTTAATTCAACAAACTGAAAATGTACAAGCAGCAAGACAAATCCGATTTACGAGTTTGAAAGAAATTAAAAAACTGAGTTCTGATTTGAAGAAGTATATTTTTCACGCAATTGAAGTGGAAGAATCGGGAGTGAAAGTACCTTTGAAAAAGACGAAGGAATTTCCTGTGACAGTAGAATTGGAAGTTAAATTTAACGAACTCCCAGATTTGAAGAAGGCTTTTGAAGCGCTAACTCCAGGTCGACAAAGAGCTTATTTACTTCATTTGTCGCAACCCAAACAAGCGAAAACACGTGAGATTCGGATTGAAAAATGCATACCCTACATACTCAATGGAAAAGGATTGAACGATGTAAATGAATATTTGATGAACAAAAAAAAGAAGAATGAGTAAGGAATTATCGTCGCAAGAAACGCAAGAATTGTTGAAGATGTTGAAAGCGCGTTTTGAGAAGAATATGGATCGCCATAAAGGTCTTGATTGGTCAAAGATTGTAGCTAAATTGGAAGCAAATCCAACCAAATTGTGGTCGTTGGATGAAATGGAAAGCACAGATGGCGAACCAGATGTAATAGGTTATGACAAGAAAACGGATGAATATCTTTTTGTAGATTGTTCGGCAGAAAGTCCCAAAGGTAGAAGAAGTTTGTGTTACGACCGCGAAGCTTTAAATTCTCGGAAAGAGCATAAGCCAGCAAATAGTGTATTGGATATGGCAGACGAGATGGGAATTGAGCTCTTGACAGAAGAAGAGTACAGATCATTGCAGCAATTGGGAGATTTCGATAAAAAAACATCAAGTTGGGTACAAACACCTGAAAAAATTAGAAAGCTAGGTGGTGCTATTTTTTGTGATAATCGTTTCCAAACTATTTTCACATATTGCAACGGCGCTGAATCGTATTATGCGGCAAGAGGATTTAGAGGAATGGTACGCGTTTGATATATTTGCTTACTAAAAATCTACTTGTTTAATTTTCAAATGATTGATTTATCTCGCTGATTTTTCATATAGAATCGACTTGTCGAATAATTTGTTTATTCGTATTTTCAGAGTCTGAAACCAAATTGACTCTCTATTAATGATCTTTCTGCGCCTGCTCATTTTCCTATTCTTTATTTTTTGCTCAAACTCTTTATTTTTTGCCCAAGATTCCCCTAAGAAAACAACCCGTGAACTGATTCATGAATTAGCGAAGCTTTCACCTTCAAAAGAAAAGGTGGACCTGTTTAATCAGCTTGGTCGTGATTTTAGAGATAAAGGATTTAGAGATTCCTCTCTGATTTATGCCAAAAAAGCCAAAAATCTTTCAGAGCGCCTTCAGTATGAAAAAGGAATGACGGTGGCATATTTAAATTTGGGGGTGACATATCGGGAAATGAATGTGTTTTCTGAAGCGGAAAAACATTTGAGGTTGCTTTTGAAAATTTCCGAAAAAACGGGAGATGAAATAGGGAAGGGCGATGGATACGATAATTTTGGTCATCTATTCTTGGCAAAAGAAGACACCGTAAAGGCGCTTGAAAATCATCTGAAATCACTTGAAATTCGAATAAAAGCGAATGATCAATATGGAATTGGAAATTCCAATGAGAACATTGGATATATCTATTCTTCCAAACATGATTTTGTTCATGCGGTCAAGTATTTTGAAGCGTCTTTGCAAAATTTTCAAAATCTCCACGATGAATCTCGAATTGCATTAGCAGCTGGTAATGTTGGTTCTCAATATTATTTTATTGGGAATTATCAGCTTGCGTTAAAGCATTTTTATACATCATTGAAATATTATAAATCGACTAAAAATCTGAGTGGAGAAATTTGGACGAGTAATTTAATTGGAAATATTTACAGTGATGCGGGGAATTATGAACTTGCTTTGAAAAGTTATAAGAATGCATTAACGATTAGTAAGGAAATTAACGAGTGGTGGCAGACAGTAGAGTCTTATATTCTTCTTGGACGTTCCTACATGATGATGAAAAACTTCCCCAAAGCACATGCTTATCTTCAAAAAGCAAAGACTTTGAGTGTGAAGATGGAAGATCCTTTACGTGTTCTAATTAGTGATTTTTTTATAGCAGAAACCTATCGTGAGCAGAAAAGAGTTGATTTAGCTTTAAAAGGATTTCAATTGGTTTATGAGTCCGCATTAGAGCAAAATAGCAATCAATGGAAAGCATCTTCTAGCGAACGTATAGGAAGATTACTTTATGAAAAGAAGAAATATAGTGAAGCCAAAAAATGGTTGATGACTAGCTTGAAGCTCCATCAGGAAATGTATATGATGCGTGATTTAGCGGCAAACTACTTGATTTTGTCTGATGTTAATAAAGCTCTTGGTGAATACAAAGAAGCTTACGAAAATCATAAGGAGTATGTGAAATACAATAATCAAGTTGAAAAAAACGACGCTTCAAAACTTGCAATGAAGTATGAGTTCAAAAAGAAGGAAGAAGAGTCTCGTGCTGAACAGGAAAAAAAAGATGCATTAACAGATAAAGAAATTCGAACGAAAAGTATTCAGCGAAATACTGCCATTGTTGGATTTACTTTAATGACTTTACTGGTAGCTTCATTGCTGTATTTGTTTCGTTTGAGAAGTAAAAAATTGGCAGCAGAAAGGTTAAATGTGGAACTCAAACGCAGAGAAATAGAAACAGTAAAAGAGACGGAGAAATTCAAATCACGCTTTTTAGCAAATATTTCTCATGAGTTTAGAACACCGTTGACTTTTATTAACGGGCATTTGGAATTGTTGAAACAAAATGCTAGCAAGGAAGATGTTGTACGCTATAATGAGATGGAGAACAATGGAAAAAGACTGTTGCAGCTCATCAATCATTTGTTGGATTTATCGAAAATGGAAAGCGGTCAATACGAGCTTCAATTTCAAAATGGAAATCTTTTAAATGAAATACAAGCGCATGTACAAGCGTTTCACTCACATGCTTTGCGATTGGGGATTGAGCTTACAATAGAAATATCAGAAAGCGCAAAGCAACAATTGAATCAGAAACCTTTTTACTATTCATCGGAAGCGTTGACTACCATTTTGGTTAATTTATTGTCTAATGCTCTAAAATTCACGCCTTCTTCAGGAACTATATATACCTCCATTGATATTTCAGAAAATCATTTATTGATTTCAGTAGCAGATACAGGAATAGGAATTCCTGACAATCAATTAGATAAAGTATTTGATCGTTTTTATCAAGTAGATTCTGTAAATCAGCGTTTTCAATCAGGATCTGGTATTGGATTAGCTATCGTAAAAGAGCTAGCAATCATGCATGGAGGAGAAGTTTCGGTGAAAAATGCCCCAGAAAGTGGATGTGTTTTTTCGATTTCACTTGCAAACATGGAGAATCACAAAGATGATTCAGAATTAAATCCTGTTTCTACCGAAGAATTTGTTCCATTAGATTTAATTGAGAAATCAGCAAATCGAGAAATAGAAATAGAAACAGGAACTGAAGAACTTCCGCTAGTTTTAGTCGTGGAAGACCAAGAACAACTTCGCAAATTTATTTGTGAATGCTTGGGAGATCAATATCGATATATGGAGGCTGAAAATGGAATTCAAGGAGTTGAAATGGCCAAGGAATACCTTCCAGATATTCTGATTAGCGATGTGATGATGCCCGAAATGAATGGTGTTGAATTGTGTGGTGAGTTGAAAAATAATGATCTGACATCACACATTCCAATCATTTTACTTACTGCTAAATCCGACCAAGAAGATAAAGAAGTTGGACTTGAAATTGGGGCTGATGATTATCTCACAAAACCTTTTTCAGTTGCAGAATTAAAACTGCGGGTTCGAAATATACTGCGTTTAAGGCAAGCGCTTCGCGACAAATTTGTTGATGGAAATATTCCACTTTCAAACGATCTTCCAGAACTTTCTCAAAGAGACCGTGAATTTCTTCAAACCCTCATTACGGCAACAGAGGGTAATTTGTCGAATTCCCAGTTCGGAGTGAATCCTCTTGCCGAATTTGCGAACTTAAGTTCAAGTCAGCTTACGAGAAAGCTCAAATCGCTTATTGGGCAAACACCTGCTGATTTCATTCGACATATCCGTCTTCAAAAAGCCATTGAATTACTCAAAAACGGAATGAGTATTTCGGATGTCTCATGGACTGTTGGATTTGAAGATCCATCTTATTTTGGAAAGGTTTTTAAAAAACAATTTGGAGTTCCTCCTTCAGAATTTGAAAAAATCAAAACAGATTAAAGTAGATGAGAGTGATGATTTTGATTTTCAATTACTTGAATGGTTTTTGGACTTGAAAGTGCGTGAAAATCGCCTAAAAAAAGCGTGAAAATTACCAGTATAAAACAAAACACATGAAGTACATTTGGATTTAAATAAAACAAAAAATAGATGCAGGATAGGATCAATTTGGTCTGTGTTTTGTATCAAGAGCTGAAACTAAAAACAAAAAACATGAAACCAATCTTATTAAAAAAAGCCACATTATTTTTCGTATTTGCTTTTGCAATGACAGCTTCTTATGCTCAGCAAGGATATCAACGAATTTCAGGAACATATTATAAAAACAGTGCAAATACAGTAACGTGTGGGTGCAGTACGCAAGGACTTTTAGCTTATGTGGCTTCTGATGGAAATGCGTACACAATGACAATCTGTTTTGATACGGAGCCAGGAAGTTTTTATGAAATTTTCAATGAAGAAAATATTACAGTAGAAGGAGAAGTAAAAAACGTTCTTTGCGACAACGGACAGTCTTACTTGGTTTTATATGTTGTGAAATCTGAGCTTCCTATAATGAATCGTAGAGAACTTGTTCCGGAGTTTATCAAACAACAGTCAAATCAAACGAAAAAGCCAGGAACTCCTTCAAGCTCTAAAAAAGAGACAATGCTTGAAGGTAGTTATATGCCAAAAGGTTCTACTATGGATGACTGGAGTGATTACAGCCATTGTAATTCTTGTGGGATGTTGAATGGAAATAAAAGTCAGCCGATAATCTTTGATAGAATTAGTACCGTTCCCGATTATATGTGGCAGGTAAAAGTTTGGGGAATTAAAGAAGGAAATAATTTCTATGTGACTCGTTGGGAAACAAAATAAATGAAGCGAAATAGTTCAGACATAAAAGAATATGAAAAATACATTGAAAAAAGTTGCTCTTGCTTTCTTCGCATTTGGAATGATAGGAACATCAGCACATGCTCAAAATAACGAAACAACCAGTTTGAGTGGTTATGTTATCGGATACGATTCCGCGAAAAAATCTGGATGCTTTTTTGTTGACAAACAGATGGTTGAACAAGGAGTTGCTGCTGGAATAAGTGGGAAAACAAATAAATCGTGTTCTTCTGCAAAATATGGATTAGGCGCCGCTATTAATTTAGAAAGAGTTCCATCTGATGCGGATTACAATACTCCTGCAGAGAATACCTTACTCATTTTTAATGGCTATTGGGCTGTAAAAGATGGAATAAACACCTTTTTTGTAATAAGTTTTGAACCTTTTTTCTGAATCTAAAAAATGAAAACACTTTATACTCTTTTAATTCTTCTTTGCGCATTTAGTTCTTGGAGTCAGGAACAAGCAACAGGATATACTCCAATGCCGAATGGCGAGTATGAGAAACTGAAAATTGCTTTTAGCTCTCCTTTTACCGAGCGTAATTTACCGGCTTCTTATGTTATTCCAGAAAGCTACTTTCCAAATCCAGGAAGTCAAGGACAGATTGGTTCTTGTGTGGCTTGGTCAACAACTTACGCATTGGCATCATTTTATTTTGCAGCAAAAAACAAATGGGGATCACCTAAAACTACCAATATGATTATGAGTCCTGCATTTGTCTACAATCAAATCAGAGAATGTACTTGTGGTCCAAATTGTGGAACTTATGTACACGATGCCTTGAATTTATTGAAAACAAAGGGAGTCGTTACTTGGCAAACAATGCCTTATGATAATGCAAATTCTTGTAGTGTTCCTTCTCAAGAGTTAGTTAATCAAGCTTCTAAATATAGGATTAGTGGTTGGAATCGATTAATTAACAGATTAAATTTCAATGAATTCAAAGAACATTTGAGCAACGATGTACCAGTAGTTATTGGTTCTTGTTTGGGATCTGGCTTTTCAAATTATGGATACAAAAAGTCAGCAAGTCCTTTTTCATGTACACAAGTTACGAGTGGTGGACATGCGATGTTAGTAGTTGGTTACGACGATAATAAACGCGCATTCAAGATTATGAATTCTTGGGGAAAAGATTGGGGAGTAAACGGCTATATCTGGGTCGATTATGATTGCTTTAAGTTGATGATGAGTAGTTATGGTGCCGAAGCTTATGTCATAAACAAAGATTATGAGTTGGGGAATAGCGACAATCCAGTTGAAAATCCATCATCCAACATCAGTGCTTCTAGTTTCACTCCTTATGGCCACTGGGAACGTATTGCAACAGGGCATTTTTACATTGATTACGGATTAAATATTGCAGCAAACGTACAGCCTTTGGTAGACAGAGTAACTTATGTTTACGATCATTCCGCTTTTCCCAACAAATACATTACTGTAAGCAGTGGTCCGCATTATCAAACTTCCTACGAAGGACCTTATTGTTTACCAAACATGCAGGCAATTGTTTATTTGAAAGATGGTAAATCTATTAAAGTAGAGTTTAACGGTTGTGAGACCATTAATCAAGTAACAAGAGATGATTTGAGCACTTTTGATATTCATCCAATTGTTACTGCTGTTCCTAAGACAAATCAATCGGGATATTACAATTTTGATATTCGTTTAAGAGGTGTTGAAAATGTGAAAGACCGAATTGTAAAAGTCGTGTATGATTTCAATCACCCAACGTTTAAAAACCGCTATATAACTGTGACCGATAAAACCAATAGTTTCCGAGTAGGTTATGATGGCTGGGGATGTTTACGCGGACTTGGGGCAACCGTATATTTTGATGACAATACTTCTAAAACCTTTAGTATAAATATGTGTGATATTTTGGGTTGGTAAAAGAACAAATTCACGCATTAAAAGAATATTTAAAACGAACAAAATGAAAAATTTGAAAAAGATTGGATTGGCAATGGTTATTTTCACAAGCTTTACTTCCTTTGCTTTTGCTGGATCTAAAAAAAGTAAAGCAAAGAAAGTTCCTTATACAGTTGCTCAACGTTATTTTGTCAATAATACGGTTGAAGACGGCGTTTTCTTTTATCCGAAAATCACCAATCAAGAAGAGTTCGATAAGTTATTTGGAATGGCAACAGTGATGGGGAAAAATGGATCGCCAACTCCCATTGATTTCTCTAAACAATATGTGATTGCGGTAATTGATATGATTTCTAATAAGGAGGTGAAATTGGAACCTAAAAGTTTGTTGAAATTGGGAACAGACATCACATTTACATACCTTAAAACCGAAGAGACATCAACTTCTTCTACTTATTTCCGTCGTTGTTTGATACTTGTTGTAGATAAAAAATACGATGGAAAAGTAACCATTGAAGATGCAAATCAACAAGGAAAGATTGCTTTCAAAGTTGCAGACCGTTATTTCGTAAATAATACCGTTGAAAAAGGAGAATTCTTTTATCCAAAAATTACCACTCAGGAAGAGTTTGATAAATTATTTGGAATGGCGCCAATTATGGGTGAAAATGGAATGCCGACTGAAATCGATTTTTCGAAACAATTTGTCATTGCAATTATTGATGCTGAAACAAATAAACAAGTTGAGTTTTCTGTTGAAAGTTTGGTGAAAAAAGACGGTGTTATTACGTTGAATTACCGTAAAACGGATGGTTTAGTAGAACAGAATGCATCTTATCGTTATTGCTTTTTAGTGATTGTAGATAAAATAAATGACGGAGAGGTGAAATTTGCTCTTCAAAAATAAGGAGGGGAAACAAATTTTCTTGAGCTGATTTTATAGGATGAAAACAATAAAAGAATTTGAATTTTTCTACGAAAAAGAGTTAGTTTCTGTATTAAAACCGTTAGATAATCAGCGAAAATCTTTTTTAAAGAAGTTTTTCCTGTTGTGGTTTTTGTTGATTGTGCTAATCGGTGTATTAGTCTTTTTTCTAAAAATACGGGGCATTTTAATTGGAGTTTCACTACTAGTAGTTGGATGGTTCATTTTTAGACACTTCTATCGGAAATTCAAGAAAAAACTCAAGACGGAATACAAGAATGGAGTTATCAATCGAATGATTTCATTCTTGGATAGTCGATTGGAATACAATCCTGAAGATGGAATTTCTCGTAAAACATTTGTGGCTAGTTCGCTTTTTACAGAGTATGTGAGTAAGTATTCTACCGAAGATTTAGTGACGGGTTTAATTGGCGAAACAGCCATTTCTTTTGCAGAAGTACACGCTCAAACAGAACACAATGATTCTGGACAGAAAAGTTACCACGATATTTTTAGGGGCTTGTTTTTTGCTGCAGATTTCAACAAACATTTTCATTCTAGAACAGTTGTTGTTCCCGATTTTTTTGAAAACTCATTGGGTGGAATTGGTCGATATATACAGAAGAATACAGTTTGGGGCGGAACCGATCCACTCATCAAATTGGAAGATCCACAGTTTGAAAAATACTTTGCCGTTTATGGTCTCGATGAAGTAGAAGCACGCTACATTTTGACTCCATCTTTGATGCAACGACTCACCAAATTTCGACTGGAAAATGGCTATATCTGGTTTTCATTCGTAGATGGTCATTTCTTTTTGGCACTGCCTGTGATGAGTAATTTATTTGATCCACGAATGTTTAAGTCTGCATTAGATCCGGAATTGCTTAAAAAATATGTGAGTTATGTATCGCTGATGATAAGTATTGTGGAAGACTTAAATTTGAATACTCGGATTTGGAGTAAGTGAATGAAAATAAGTTTGACAAAATGTTATTTGTAACAGTCTGCTCCATAGTTTGGTAGCAGACCAGTTTTTTACTAGCAATTAATAGTCTTCATAATCGATACTTTATTAAATTTGAACTTCTAGACATTCTGTTTTTAACAATCAGGAAAAGCTGCAATTACAAACCATACCAAAACCTGAAATACTATGAAATTACTTTATATTCTCTTTTTAATCTGCTCATTTTCAGCTCTTGCTCAGGAGAATACTATTCTTACCATTAAATCACAAAAGCTTTCAGAAGATCGCATAATTACTGTGCATATTCCAAAATCATATACGATATCAACTGATTTGAAGTATCCAGTTATTTATTCATTGGATGGAGAATATACTAGGCTAGCATTGGCAGGAACTGTTGATTATTATAGTTTTTGGAATAAAATTCCAGAATGTATCATCGTGAGTATTGATCAAAACTATGAGGACCCGACTTCAAATGGGTATGTACGTTGGAGTGATTGCTCTTATAGTTGGGATTCTGGACTCCCGAAAGGAAAGGGAATTGATTTCAAAGCGTTTATTTCGCAAGAACTAGTTCCATTTATAGATAGTTCTTATCGAACCACAAATTTTAGAGCAATTGTCGGCCATTCATTCACCGCGAATTTTGTGAATTACTTCTTGCTGGATGAAGTTCCTGTCTTTAAAGGTTATATTGCCATTAGCCCGTATTATGTTCCAAATAGCTTGAATCCTCTTAAAAAGAGTATTCAAAATCAAAAACAACCAGTGTTTTACTATACTGCAGCAGGTGAAAAAGACCTTTCAGGCCACATAACTTCTGTTACAAATTTTGACAAAGAGTTTTCTAAAATTGACCATCCGAATTTCAAGTACAAAAAGTTTGAAAGGCCCAACAATGGCGCAAATCATACAACCATTTTTCCTCTTGCAATTTTAGATGGGGTGGCTCATTTGTTTTCGGTTTACGCCCCAATTGATGAGATTGAATTCAAGCAGTTGGAATCCAGTGAAAATAAGGTAGAGTACCTCCAAAAGAAATACCGTGCAGTTGAAACTATTTATGGAGTGAACATTGAAATGCGTGAAAATGATTTAAACACGGCTTCCTATGCGATTTCCAAAAAGAAACAGTGGAATCAATTGAAAGAACTTGGAGAACTTACGGTTTCATTGTTTCCGAAAACTTTTTCCGGATATTGGATGTTGGGCGAATACGAAGAACAAATGAAGCATTACGATCTTGCTTTGAAGTATTACGAAACTGGGATGAGTTATTTAGGGAAAGATGTTTTGAATGTTTCCGATTTTCAAAAAGTGATAGACCGTGTGAAAAGTAAACTGTGAATTAAATAAGCAGTGTGTGGACGGAAGATGAAAATCATTTAAGAGTATATAAATTTATAGGTATAAAAAAACGCCCCGACATTCACTATCGAGGCGTTTCCTTTGGTTATTGGTTTGTTACTTGTGATCGTACTCGTGTCCGAGTGCAACTACATCAACTTCTTTGAGTAAAGCTTTTGCTTTTTTGTTGGAGATTTCGCGTTTGAAAATATCGAAAATCAAGTACACACATGGAACAATGATGAGTGTTAACAACATGGAACTAGTTAATCCTCCAATCAATACCCAAGCCAATCCTGATTTCCATTCGGCTCCAGCTCCGTGAGCAAATGCAATTGGCATCATACCGAAGACCATTGCAAGAGTCGTCATCAAAATTGGACGTAAACGTGCCTGACCAGCGATAATCAATGCTTCAACCGTATTGTGTCCATCTGCCTTTTTCTGATTGGTGAAATCGACTATCAAAATCGCATTCTTGGCTACCAATCCAATCAACATAATCATTCCCAACATAGAGAAGATACTAATAGGTTCCATTGCTAAAGCCAATGCTAACAATGCTCCGATGATTGCCAATGGAATGGAGAATAAGACAACAAACGGATACACATAGGAATCGTACAAAGCAACCATGATTAAGTATACAAATAGGATGGAAGCTAAAATCGCTAGGAGTAAGTTCCCAAAAGCTTCCGCCATGTTTTTCGCATCTCCTTCAAAGGTGTAAGCCGTATTGCTTGGAAGTGGATCTTTTTCCATCATCTGTGCAAACTCAGTGGTCACTTGCTGACTCGATGTTCCAAGTGCTTGAGAAGTTACCGTAATTGAAGGAACTCTATTTTTGCGTTCTAATTTGGATGGTCCGCTTGCTTTTCCGATAGTTGCAAACTGACTCAATTTGATTTCTTCTCCACGATCATTGATGAAATAAACTTCTTTCACATCTTGCGTACTTTTTCGATCAAAATCATCGTAGTTTACCAAGATATCGAAGTCTTTTCCGCCTTCTGTGTATTTCGAATTATCATCTCCGTTGAAAGACATTTGCAAAGTAGAACCAACGGTACTCATCGTTAGTCCTAGTTCAGCCATCTTATCGCGGTCAATATTCACTGTAACTTCTGGATTTCCTGTTTCTACAGATACTTTGACTTCGGCTGTACCTTTAATGGATTTCAATTTTGCCATTACTTTATTGGCAGCGACGTAATTCGAATCCATATTATTTCCTGAAATCCCAATTTGAATAGGCGCATCATCCGCTCCACCCATAATTCCAACTGCTGCTGAATTTACTTTTACGTCGGGCAACATGTGTTCGATGTCTTGTTTCATCAACTGAGCAATAATTGCTGCAGATTTGTCGCGTTTTTCTTTGTCCACAATTTTTACTGTCAACTGCGCTTTGTTGTTGGCATTACTGGATGAACCCATGTTTCCACTAGCAGTTCCCACACTGGTGAAAACGTTGATTACTCTTTTATCATGAAACAAGTAATCTTCTACGCGTTGCACCGTTGTATTTGTTTGCTGAATCGTAGCATCTTGTGGTAATTCCAAAGAGATTACAAACTCTCCACGGTCGCCCGCGCTCACGAATTCCCCACCAATGTATGGGCCTAACAATACAGGAATTCCGATAATTCCTAAGAATGCTGCAATAACAATGTACCGCTTTCTGCGCAATGCAACTGTCAATGTGCGGCCATAAGAAGTGGTGATTCGTTTCAAAACACCTTCGAAAGCCATTACGATGCGACCACCTAATGTTTTGTTGTTCAATTTTGTTTCTTTCGCAAAACGAGAAGCCAATAATGGAGTCAAGGTAAAGGATACAAATAAAGACATCAAAGTCGAAATAACGATTACCAAGGAGAATTGAGAAAGTAGATTCGAAATTAAACCGCCAACCATTGTAAGCGGAAGGAATACCACGACATCCACTAAGGTAATTCCCATCGCCGTAAATCCGATCTCATTTCGACCTTCCAATGCTGCTTTTTTGCGTTCTTTTCCCATCTCGAGGTGACGGTAGATATTTTCCAAGACAACAATCGAGTCATCGACCAAAATTCCTACTACGAGTGAAATCGCCAGCAAAGTCATCAAGTTCATCGTAAATCCAAGTAAATACATGGCAATGAATACCGAAATTAACGATGCTGGAATGGAAATCATAATGATGAAAGCATTTCGTACACTGTGTAAGAACAAAAGCATCACCAAAGCAACAATGAAGATTGCAAGTCCTAAATCGACTACAACCGCATCAGCAGCAGCAATCGTAAAGTCAGAAGAATCGGATGCAACCTCGAATTTCATTCCTTGCTTCTTGTATTGAATTTCCAATTCCTTGAATTCTGCGCGCACTTTTTTACTCAGGGAAACAGCATTGGCATCCGTTTGTTTTTGGATCAATAAACCCAAAGAGTTTGTTCCGTTGATTCGGTTGAATGTTTTGATTTCTTTCGAAGCGTCTGAAACCGTTGCAACTTCATTCAATCTTACTGGTGAACCTGTTTTTGGATCACTCAAGATCACTAAATTATTTAACTCGCTTAAATCCTTGTATTTTCCACGTAAACGAACCAATGCCTGACTGTCATCGCTTTTTATTTTACCAGTTGGTAATTCTAAGTTTGCACTGCGAATGGCATTTGTAATCTGAAGAATAGAAATACCGTAGTTGGAACAAGCTTCACGATTCACTTGTACTTTGATCTCTCGCTCTTCACCACCAACCATGGTCACTTGTGCCATTCCTTCCATTTTGGCAAGAGAAGGAGAAATCTCATCTTTAATCAATGAATACAATTCCGTTGGAGGCATGTTAGCTGTTACGCCCACATTCATGATTGGAGCTTCGTCGAAAGAGAATTTTCCTAAGGATGGAGAAAGAATCTCTTCAGGCAAAGTGGAAAGCATGGCATTGATTTTACGCTGTGCTTCTTGCAATGCTTTATCTGGGTCGGCATCATTTTTCAACATCAATACAATGGAGGAAATTCCTTCCATGGATGTAGATTGGATATCATCCAAGTTTTCGACACCAGAAAGTGCGTCTTCAATTTTCTTGGTAACTGAATTTTCAACCTCTGAAGGAGAAGCTCCTGGATAAGCTGTAGTAACAGTTACCACAGGAATCGAGAATTTGGGCATCAATTCGTAATTCAATTTGGAATAACTGATGATCCCGAGGAATCCCAAGACCGCAAAGATCACAACGATCAATGAGGGTCTTTTTATGGCTAATTCTGTAATAGACATATTGTTCTAAATTATTTTTCGCCGAGGCGAAGTGATTACTTAATGATTTTAACTTTAGATCCGTTGTCAATATTCAACTGACCTGTTTTAACCACTTTCATTCCTTTTGATAAACCAGAAACAATCTCGATTTTTTCATCGTCTACTGATCCAATTTCAATTTTGGTCAATTTTGCTTGTCCATCTTGAATGATATATACTTTCGGATCTTTGATACTTCCAACCAAACATTTGATAGGAATTGTTAAAGCTTCTTTTGTGCCACCAAATGTAAATTTCACTTTTCCAGTCATTCCAGATTTAAGTGGTGTTTTTACAGGATTAACAAAGCGAATTTCAGTATCAAATTTCTTGGAACCATCTGCTTGTGGAGAAACCGAAGCAACTTTCCCTGTGATGGTGGAGTTTGCATATAAATCAGGTACGATTTGAACAGATTGTCCTGCTTGAACGCGAACTACTTGTGCATCTAACAACTTCACGCTCATTTTCAATGATTTGATGTCTACGATATCAGCAATCGCAGTTCCTGGAGCTAAATAACTTCCTTTTTCGATGGCAACATTTGATACAACACCCGAAATAGGAGAGACGATTGTAGTCAACTTCAAACTGTGTTGAAGCGTTTTTACTTTGGCATCTGCAGTGTTCATTGTCATGCGCATTTCTTCTACTTGTTGTTTGTTGACAGCTCCGCTTGCTACCATACGCTCGTATTTTTCCAAATCTGATTTCGCTTTGTCTAAAGTTGTTTTCGCTAAAGAAAGATCAATTCGAATTTGCTCACTATCCAAGGTTGCAATGACTTTTCCTTCGTTTACGTAGTCGCCATTTTCGATATTCAACGATCTCACACGACCGCTTGCTTCTGAAACGAAACTCAATTGATGATCTGGAACAAAGTTTCCGTTCAATTCGAAATCTTGCGAAACAGTTTCCATCTTTGGCTCTGAAATCGTTACTGGGAAAATGGTCATTTTTTTATCCGTAATAGATGCATTTGCCTCCATTTTTTCTTTGTTGTTTCCCAGTTTATTGATTACAATGAAGAGAAGCAGGACTCCGATTAGTGCGGGTAGAATAATTCGTCTGAATACGCCTTTCTTTTTTTGTTGTTCTTGATTTTCCATGTCTTTCTTTTTATCTGAATTATTTCTGACTTCTTAGTTTAATGATCTGATATTTCCTGTTGATTTGATAAGGTCTAGTTCACCTAATTTTACTTGTACGAGCGCACGCAAATAGTTTGTTTGTGCATCTCTTAAAGAAGTTTCTGCATTCACAATATCTGTCATTGTAGCAATTCCACCCACAAATTGAGCCTGCGTTGTTTCATAAACCCTTTTTGCAAGTTCAATATTGCGTTGTTGGCTTTCCAATGCTGCTCTATTCGCTGTTAACGCATTATTTGCATTTGCGCGTTGCATTTTCAAATTCTCTGTCAAATACTGTTCTTCTAATTCAGATTGTTCCATTTGAATTTTTGTCTGCTTCACCCGCGAATTTTTTGCTAATCCGTCGAAAATGGGAACATTTAAGTTTAATCCAATATACGAAGTAGGGAACCACTGAGCACCTTTTTCGAAAATGCGTAAATCATTCTGCATGTTCTGAACTCCAGCATGAAAATTGAGTGAAAGAGAAGGCAAGTATCCCGCTTTTATTTGTTGCAAAGTAACGGAGTAAACTTCGCGTTGTGCTTGAATCAATTCTAAATCTGTATTATTCAAAGATTCCGTATTTGTAATCACCGCTGCTTGTTCTTTTAATGGAATTACTGGCAATTCGATATTTTGATCCAAAGACATTCCCATGTAATATTTGAGCAGCATCATTTGTTGTTGCAGGTTGGTATTGCTTGTAGCAAGATCTGTTTGAAGATTGGTGAAATTGACTGTCAATTTGTCTAAATCCAATTGCTTCGCAGCATCATTGTCGAATTGTATTTTAGTAATCTTAAGTAAAGTATCTACTTGCGCTAGATTTGATTCTATCAACTTCTTTTGGGTGAATGACACTTGAGCTGCATAATAGGCGCTTGCAATATCGTAAATCAACTGTTCTTCCGTTTTACGCGCATTTATTTCCGAAACTTTGGAACTTTGCTTAGTCAGTTTCATCGAATAAATAAGCGATTGATCGTAGATTACTTGCTTTGCATCTAAGCCCAGACTTGTGTTGTATTTCGTACCGAATTGAACAGCTACTTGTGTTCCTGGCTGTCCAATCATTTCTCCTGGAAGAATGGATGTTTGTAGCTTCAGATTATCCATTAGCTGGATATTGCCACTTACTTGTGGTAAATAGTCGGCCCGTGTTTCATTTTTCTTTTCATTGGTGCGATCAATTTCCAACTGAGATTTTAGAATCCCAGAATTTTTCGATAAACCATATTGAATGCACTGCTGCAAGGACATTTGTCCAGATTGCGCCCTGACAAAGCTCATGCTCCCAGCCAAAAGGGAAAGTAGCATCAGTAAGCTCAGACGGTAGTTTTGTGTTGTCTCCTTCATTTTTTTTAGTTGTTTTTGTTGTTTGTATTTCGGTTTAACCAATCCATGTACAGTTTTGGAAACTCAATGCTTAGGTATTCTATAAATTCAATAAACTCGGCCATTTGTTTGTTGAATTCGGTGGTGATGGTGGTGCGCTGATTCAGTGCTTCTTTCATGATTTTAATCACGCCAAAAAATTTCTGAAAGTTTTCTGCAAAACCTTCTTGCCATTGAGCGATGTTACTCGTAAAATAACGTTTCCGATCTCCGGGTTTTGTTTTATAGATGACTCGTTGCGTCAATTGGAGCATATTCAACGCCGAACTGGTAGTGCTTTTGCTAATTCCAAGTAATTCTCGGATTTGATCAAATGTTAATTCAGGTTCATCGCAAACAACGAGCAAGGACATGATACGACCTTCCATGGGCGGAACTCCATGTTGTTCATAGAAAACCCCCATTCTTTCAATGAGCTCTCTTTGTTCTTCTGTTAATGCTACGTTTGTCATACTGCTAGTTTGTTCGCGCAAAAGTAATCAGTTTTTTTAGTTCGAAAATTACCGAACTAAAAAAACTTCATTTTTTAACGTTTGTTAGCGAAGCGAAAGTAGTGGGAGAATTTCGGCTATAAAATCGAAAATCGGTGAATGGTAAACAGGGTGAGGTAAGCTGTATGAATGATGGGTTTGATTGGGAAGAGTCAAAACTAAAATAACCATAAATCCACGAGTCAAACTATTCGGCGTCTATTTGATGATTTATAGTTATTTTAAGTACATTAGCTTTACGTAACAAACCTGCGCCTATTTGGCCCAATTGGAACATTTTAGGCAGGTTTGTAGCGTGTATAAATGAGTTAGTGGCAATGTTAGGACGACCACGCAACATAAACAGACAGAGGACAAAATGAAAAACTGTTTTTACATATTGACAACAATGATTTTGGTTTTAAGTTCTTGTGCTAAACCGACAGAAGCGTGTTTTGACTTTTCACCGACAAACATAACTACTTCAACAAGTGTAACATTTAACGCAACTTGCACTAAACACGGTGGCTATTCATACGAATGGAATTTTGGTGACGGAACACCCGACACGACATTGTTAGGTGAACCGACAGTTACACATATATTTAGTTCAAGCGGAACTTACGTTATAACTTTAAAAGCAGGACGAAAAGACGGTGTAGTTTGGAAAGAAAACAACAAATACATAACGAAAAGGACTTTGACCGTTCAATAAAAAACAAATTGATAATAAAGGAAACTATGAAACCATTGATTAAAATAATTACATTTTTTTGTGTTGCATTTTTTGTCGTTTCGTGCGACCCAGGACTTCAAGTTACATACACCGTAAGAAATAACACAGACAAGGACATTAAACTGATATATGTTATTGATTACACTGACACTCTTGAAACCGTTATTCAGACAAATCAAACTGAAACAATACACATAGTCGAAAAAATAGGAACGCCTAAAATGGCTAACAAGTATGACGACAGTATAACAGTGTTTAGATACTTTGCTGCACAAAAAGACAGTTTATTATGGACTAAAAATATCAAAGACAGAAATGAATGGATATTCTCTGAAACGGGAAAACATTCTTGCAAATTTGAACTGCAAATAAACAACAATGATTTTTAAACTCGACACGACAAAAAAAGAAAGAAACACAGCCACTAACAGGCGTTTGGTTCAATGGCGGGTGATGTGGTTAATTGAACATTCTACCTCGCATCAACTTTTGTGGTGTATTGACAGTTTTGTGCTCCGAAATCCGCCACTGCGCCAAGCGCCAAACCGTTATACGGCAGCGTTAGACGAGAACCATCAAACTACATTTCGACAATAAAGTTCAAATTCTTTTACTTAACGTTTCAAATTCGGTGGTGACAATTTAGAAATAAAATAATCACTTATCGTTTTGACCTCACTAAAATCGGTTGACCTAAACGCAGAAAACAAAACTAGTTTGTGAGTTTTGGTAGACCTAAACGTAATCAACTAAACGTATCGACCTAACCGCAGAGAAACTTGAAATATCTATTTGATATTGACTTAAAATATCTAGCTTTGTAATAGATATTTTAAAATCACACTATGTTTAGACTTTATATTCCACTTGTATTCTTTGTTGTTTTCGTTGGTTGGTTCTTATACAGATTGTTAATTAAAAAAGACCTCAAAAAAAACTTAAACACATTGTTTCTAGGTTTGTTCTTTGTTGGTATTTGGACAGTAATCTATTTGTTTATATTGAAGTAAACTTAGCGCATAAAAAACGCCGACCGTATAACACACGCTTTATTCAATTTGGGCATTCGGCTTCGGCATTTGCAAAATCGGTCGCAAGCGAAAGACATTTATTTTTGCTTTGCAAATGGCTAAAAAACATTTAGCTTTGTTAGTAGCATTTCGGTAGACAGTGTTTCAAAACCCAAACTGAAATAAAGCGCGAAAACGTTATGCCTCATTTTAAAAACAACAAAATAGAGAACATATGAAAATAACTCTTTTAACATTAGTACTATTTATTGTGAATTTTAATTTTTCATATTCACAAGTCGCACCACTCCTAACAACAACCTGGAATCAAGGATGTTACTATAATGACAGTGTGCCAGCAATAGGAAGTGGCCCTTGTGGTAAGGCTTACACGGGATGCGTGCCTACTGCCATTGCACAACTACTTAAATATCATAACTATCCTACAAGTGGATGGGGAACGAACACATACTCACCTGCTTGTTGTGGATCTTTAAGTTTAGATTTTAGTACTCAAACTTATAATTACGCTGCAATGCCTAATTCTATCAGTTCTTCAAATCCGCAAATTGCTCAATTAATGTATCATTGCGGAATTGCAGCAGAAGCTTCTTACAGTGGCTCAAATACCATATCAGGTGGCTCAATCTCAGATATGAAACGCTACTTTAAATATTCATTATTAATGGATGGAACGTATAAAAGTTCCTTAACAAATACGGAATTTGAAAACTTACTGATTTCGGAATTAGATGCAGGGCGACCTGTGACTGCTGTTGGAGGCTCTCATCAATACATTATTGATGGGTATCAGACAAGCCCTTCCCTTAAATTTCATATAAATTTTGGCTGGGGTGGAAGTTATAATGGATATTACAACATTCATAATGTAGTGGTTTCATCTACTAATTATACGCCCGTTTTAATTACTCATCATATTATGCCTCTAGTTGGAGGGTTTGAAGTTACTGATACAGTTAATGGATTAGCTCAAGCCTCAAATGTTTCTATTCAATTAAGCTCTTTGAACAACTGGACGATGACCGGAAGTTCACCATGGATTACTCCCGCTCTCAACTCGGGTGTTTCTGGTTACTATCAAACTAACTTGAGTCTAGCTGCAAATCCGAACTATACTACGCGGTATGGTACAGTGCAGTATTCTAATGGAACGATAACTAAAACGGTAGTAATTGTTCAACACGGGATTCAACCCGTACTTAGTGTTTCACCACTATCATCAAGTATTTCATCAGCAGGAGGTATGGTTTCTGCGACAATTACAACAGATAGTACATGGACAGCAACAACATCCTATACCTGGTTGAGTTTATCGGCATCTACGGGTACGGGAAATGGAATGCTTGATATCACCGCTGCTCCCAATGGCCCAACATCCAGAACAGGATATGTAACCATTCAAAGAGGAGGTCTTAGTGAAGTAATTGAAATAATTCAAGGTTCAAATGCTTCGTTCTGGTGTATCCCTGCAATGACCACAGGCGGTTCTGACGGAATTACGAATGTAACTTTTAATTCTATAAACAGAACATCGGCAATTAACGAAGGGTATCTCTTAACAACTGATACAACTTCTATTTATTGGGATAGCACCTACACAATTTCTGTCACATTTCAGGGAGGCGTTGCTCCGGGTGTTTGGATTGATTGGAACTTAGATGGTGATTTTAGTGATCCAAGCGAAGCTGTTGCTTCTCCATCTGGCTCTTGGTATCCGAGCTTTAATTCAATAAAAACAATGAACATTACCGTACCATCAAATGCAACATTAGGGCTTACCCGAATGCGGGTTTATGGAAAAGATTTTGGAACAGGCCCTGTATCTAACCCATGCGGTACAACGGATGCTGGTGGAGATATAGAAGACTATCATATAATCGTAAAAGACAAGAGATTCATTGAAACAGATGTTATAAGTATGAGCTTTACTTCGGCTTCTTCTTCACAGTCCCTGGTTGTTTCAACGGACTCTTTATGGGTTTTATCAGGGTATCCTTCATGGATTACTCCAAGTATGACAAATGGTATGGACAATGCTAATGTTAACATTACGGTAAGTAATAATCCGTCATTTGTTCCAAGAACCGGATTACTAACATTTACCAGAGGATCGAAATACACAAACATAAATGTTTATCAGGCTGCCCTTGATTCGATGATACAGTTTACAGTTGATACAGTTTTTGTAAATTCTACTGGAACAACAAGCCTTCCGCTTAGTGTAATGTCAAATTTTGATTACGACATTCAAAGTTTGGATACATGGATAACAAATGCTACAACGACTGGAAGTGGAAACTCTACTTTTTTCGTTGATGTAACAAGTAACCTTTCCGGTGTCAGAACCGGATCTGTTGTAATCGGAAAAGGAAGTTTTCATGATACTTTGGTAGTACTTCAGGATAGTGTTTCCGTAACTTTAAATGTAAGTCCGGACACCTTATTTTTTACTTCTAATGGAGGATCACAAATAGTTACCATAACAACCCCGTCAATTTGGTATGGAAATGTGGCAGATAGTTGGATTTCACTGTCTCAGATTACAGGAACAGGCACTCAAACCATTTCCGTACAATGCGACACAAATTATTCTGTATCCCGTCAAACTGTGTTGGAAATCACAATTTCCGGAAACTCTAAGCAGGTTGTAATAATGCAGGAGGATGGTGCAACAACAGGAATAGTTGATGTTGGTAAAAAAACAAGATTAATTTATCCAAATCCTACTACCGGTATCTTGACCATTGATTATGATTTTAATAATTTAACAAATACTGAAATAATTATTTCAGACATTACTGGACAGGTAATTGAAAATTATATTAATGTGAACAAATTGAATATCCAGTCATTACCTAATGGTATCTACTTATTAATGATTAAACAGAATGGCGTTTTAATTGACGTAAGAAAAATAATTAAAGAATAAAACGAAGGCATAACAGTTTATTGCCAAAAGCGGGGCTGAACGGCTTCGATTGGGTATTTGTGCAAGGTTCAACATTCGTTCTTCGATTGAACTTTTGTGCTAAAAATCCCCGCCTTCGGCAATACCCGGAACGTTATAGGTAACCAGCCAGACGACAACAACACAATTGACAACTTGGAAAGAGACTATTCACATATCGACATAAAAAAATATATTTTGACAGGTAGCTTGCGGTTGAAAGACAGCTTTTAAATATCGAAAACGCATTAATTATATTATTCTTTTCACTAGTGTCCGATAAAAATAGAAATTAATCGTTTCACTCCTTGAAAGCGTTGATTTTACTGCTATCGATTTCCAAAATTAAAAAGTAAGCCCCTCTGGTTTATGTACTGTCAAATTTCAATTGAAGTTGTGGATCATATTCTTTGAGCCAGTCTTTCTGAGGATTTTCAAGGAATTTAGTCAGATGAATGTAATTGAAAAGATGTAATCTGCAGAAGCTTGCGAGATTCGAAAAAGCCCATTTACGCTTGATTTTCTTATGTATCACAGTGAGAAGTAGATTGACAATAAGCGTGCACCAGATCTGTATTTTGATAGCATTTTCATTGTCCCCCAAGAAAAATTTGAGCGGAAAGTTTTGTTTGAGTTGCTTGAATAGCAATTCGATTTGCCACCGTTTCTTGTAAATCAGCGCAATATGTCCTGCATTCATTCCATTCAAATTTGTAATAAACTCAAAGCATCGGTTGTTTTCATCATCCCAGTATACAATTTTGCGCAGTTCAATTGTTTTGAGATAAGCCCCGTTCTCTTTAACATCCACGCGAATGATTTCATCTTTCAATACACCATCGTCAATGTAAGAAGGTATATCATTTTCTACCACAGATTCGTATGATGCATTGGATTTTAAGCGAGTGACGAAGAAAATTCCATTCTGAGTGAACTTGTCAAAGGTTTTGTAATCGTTATAACCTTTGTCAAACACGGCTATTTTTCCTTTCTCCAATTGAACATGCTTCAAAAACTGCTTATCGTGTGTTGTCGCAGCAGAAAACCAAATGAGTTTGGGAACTTTTTCCTGAAGATTGATTTGTGTATGCACCTTGATACCGCCCTTTCTTTTACCAGTAATGGGTTTCCTGCCAACGCAACTCAAAATGTCTTTAAACAAGGATATTGTACTTGAATCAATAATTTCTAAGCGATTCTCCCATGCATACGATTGTCGGCTGTCCGAGATAATTGGATGGTATTCTTTGAGTAATGAATAATAGATGTCTTGGAATACCAAATGGCTTCTCCTTTTGTTTGCGTCACTCAAAGTACTTTTATAGGGAATATTTTTAAGCTGAAAATGATTCATTTTCCCTTTTAAACCTAGCATCGAAGCCGCAACTTCACGCAAAGAAGTGCAATGAGCAAACGTTGAAAAAAGCATACTTATCAGGTGATCAGAGGTATCAAACTTCTTGACATAGTGATCTGACAAGTGCTTCTTAGCAATTGTTTTGATTTTATTGTTTCGATTAAAGAAATCAGCTGTCCGAAAACAGACTGTCCAAAAAAGTAGCTACTTTTATTCATGTAATTTAGTTCGGGAAAACCAAATTACATTAAAGCGGGAAATCCATCATGGAAATCCCGCTTTTCAAAAAGTTTTATCGGACACTAGTGTATTCTTTTCACCTTTAAATCTTATTTTGTACTTTTATTGCCTCAACATTAAACAATCTAAATATGAAAATGATTAGTCAAATATTAATTTGCTCCATTTTTTTACTACTTTCTAATAGAATTATGGCACAATGTGCTCCAACAGCTCCAGCAGTGGCTGCTTGTAGTGGTGGTAATGGGGCTGGAAGTAACGGTGTTAATATAAACGGTGGACAGACCTTTTGGTTTACTGGTGGCCCAACCACTTGGAGTAGTGGGATAAATCTTAATGGAGGGACATTTAGGGTTTGCGGAAATTTAACTCTTAACTCTTTGAATTTTAACAGTGGAACAATAATAATTGAAAGCGGGGGGACATTAACAGTAAATTTAGGCAGTAGCCTTTTTTTAAATGGAAATTCGTCTATATGTAACAGAGGAACTTTTACTTTAAATACTAATCTGATAATGCAGAACGCAAATAACACAATATGGAATATTGGGTCAGCTGCATCTTTTACTGTTACAGGTCAGATTGAAATAAACTCTGCTACATCCAAAGTAATAAATAATGGCGGTAGCGTAACGGCAGGAAGTATCTTAGTTCAAGGTTCCTCATCGGTAGGAGCTGTATGTATGACAGATGGCTCATGCTTTACTTTTAACGGAGGTGCAAACTCTATTATAAATAATTTCACTAATGGCTGGACTTTTTCAGGCACAGGAAATGCAGTGGTGACATATAATGGTAATGCACAATTAAACAATTCATTTACAGCACATAATAATATTATAATATGTAAGAATGCTGGAGCTACTACCTCGGGTGGGAGTGGATGGGGAGCTGCCACATTAGCCCCTAGCCCCTGTTCAAGTTGTTTAATAGCAATTACATTACCTATCGAATTATTATATTTTACTTCTATTAAGTGTGGAAATGATATTTGTTTTCATTGGGCAACTGAAACTGAATCAAATAATGATTATTTTACAATTGAATATTCAGAAAATGGAATAGACTTTTTCTCCTTAATAGAGATTGATGGTTCTGGAAACTCAACAAGTAAAATTGAGTACACTAAGCAAATCCCAGCTAATCTAATTAATACAAATTTAGAAATTATTTATTTTAGGTTAAAGCAAACTGATTTTAATGGTCAAATAAGCTATTCAAACATAACTGCGTTTGTTAATGAAATAAGATTGGATCAAGTAAGTATATATCCAAACCCATTTATGGATGAAATAATTATTATGAATAAAAATCTATATGAACTAGAAATTATAAATAGTGGATTGACCATCATAAAAAAAGTTTTATCAGAAAACTCAAAAACAATAATTAGTACAAAATCATATGCAAGTGGAATATACTTTTTTTTAATTAAAGATTTAAATGGAAGAGTCATACAAACAACAAAATTAGTAAAATAATCACTACTAACCGACTATTTTTTTTTGCTACAAGTACTAAATTTAGTTGATAACATTGTTTTTACAATTATCTCGTCATACTTCTAGGCAATGAAGTTTTATTTACTGTAATTAAAGATCAAAACGGACTTCCTCTTCCTGCTATAATTACACTTTGGTCGACTCTTAGCGACCTAAATAGGATATTCAGCAGACAGGCATTGTCAAACCTTGTGTGGTTGGCAACCTATAACAGCACCTACCCAAAAGTCGGGGTTTCGTGTTCCAAAGACAGTTTTGTGGTTAAACAAACATTTGTTTTTCAAATCAAGTTTTGTGGTAAAAGTCCCGCCCTTCGGGTAGCTGCAAACCGTTAGCAACAATTAAAACCATAAATGAAATACTTCTGCATTGCAATAACCCTAGTTACTTTATTTTCTTGTTCACATCAAGAAAGAAAAGGTTTAAATCTATCAAAAAGAAATTACGATGAAAAAGCCATCGAAACTTCTCAAGATAAATTGAGCAGCCCGAGTGATGCTATCTATGTTTTCAAAGAGAATATACAAAATTGCATCAAGCAGAATATTTCCTCACTTTGTGATAGCGTCTTTGGTAAAGGGTTTGTGAGTGGAGGAGTTATTACAGAATTGCAATCAAATATACTGAAGGATATAAATCGATTTGATTATAAGTATCAGGAGGTTACCATTGATTCAAAAGATTTGAAGAATTTACTTTCTGAAAACGAGAATGGACGGTCTTCACTAAAATACAAGCTAGAAGATCTAAGTTCCGACTCTCCCCTTAAACTTAGCAGTAATAACGTACTAACCCATACATCGACAAACGCTGACTTGGAATTAGACATCAATGGTTACAGGTTAAAGTTTTTCATTGAAATTTACATGGACAAAGAACTTGAGAAAGATGGTGTCTATACTGTTTCCGATCCGACTAAGAAAGGTAACTCACCGTATTTTAAATATAAAGGGAATTGCCAAATAAAAATTACCTTGAACGCAACGGATTTAGAAGGAAAAACCGAATACTATACTCGAAATGTAAACAGTAAATGTTATCATTATACACAAATGCAGTATACAAATCATGAAGTTACTTACAAATGACAAAAGGATGTTGCTAACATCAGCTAAAAGCCACGGGCTGAACAACCACAACCGAGAAGCCCGCGTCTCCTAGTTGAGAAACGTTGTACAACATTAAAATGAAAGATATCACAAAATGAACTAGTTGATAATTAAACTCAAATGAACATATTTATATTACACGTAGAATTTTTTAACCAAAACTTATTTTAAGGATTAATACTTATGAAAAAAGTAATCTTAGTAACAACATTTATTTTAGGAACATTCAATGCCTTTCCTCAAATAGCCAACGTTCAAGTAAAGTTTAATTTACCAATAATATTGAGTGAATCATCTGGAGCTATCTTTTTTAATGATAAACTTATTACTCATAATGATTCGGGTAATGAAAATAAACTTTATGAATTAGATACGATTTCTGGATTAGTTGCAAGAACAGTTAACGTTACTAACGCCACCAATATAGATTGGGAAGATATTGCACAAGATGAAACATCAATATATATTGGCGATATAGGCAACAACAATGGAGATAGAACAAATTTAAAAATTTATAAAATAAATAAAATTGATTATCTAAGTTCCACTAATGTAACAGCTGAAATCATAAACTTTAACTATTTCGATCAAGCTGATTTTGCCCCTACCCCTAATAACACAGAATGGGATGCAGAAGCTCTAATTTCTATTGATACAAATAACTTGATTTTGTTTACTAAAAATTGGGTTAATGGCACAACAAAAGCTTACTCAATCCCAAAAAACAGCGGAACATTTAATGTTAGCCCATTACCAACAACTTTATCAAGTGGAGGGAGAATAACAGGAGCTACTTACAATCCATCAACAGAAAAAGTATATTTAATTGGGTATAATTCAATTTTACAACCTTTTATTTGGGTTTCTGAAAACTTCACAAATAATGATGTTTTTTCAGGCACTAATACACAAACATCACTTACTAGCTTAGGGTTTGAGCAAACAGAAGCTATAACATATATTGGAGACAACAGCTATTTTATTACATCCGAATCATTTAGTATCAGTTCCATATCCGATAATGCAAAATTAGTTTCATTTACAACAAATGATGATATTTTATCTATTAAAGAACAGGTAACTAGAGTAGTTAATGTATATCCAAATCCTGTCAAAGATGTGCTTTACATTGACAACTCAGAATTTACTTCAATTGAAATTTATGATTCTAGGTCTGCACTTGTCTATCGAGGATATAACGAAAACATAAATGTTTCAGAGCTTAATACAGGGCTTTATTTTGTTAAGGTTAATTTGAAAGATAATACATATAATATCAAGAAAATAATTAAATATTAATTGGATATTGTTCAAAATACATATAACGTTGTACAACAATGGCTATAAGTAATTGCTTATTCTCGCCTACTTCTGAAAATCCTCGCGGATTTTCAGTTTGGTGTGTCCTTGCAAAGTTAAGTGCTAACACACGCAACTACTCATAGCCGAGACCGTTAGCAACAATTAAAACCATAAATGAAATACTTCTGCATTGCAATAACCCTAGTTACTTTATTTTCTTGTTCACATCAAGAAAGAAAAGGTTTAAATCTATCAAAAAGAAATTACGATGAAAAAGCCATCGAAACTTCTCAAGATAAATTGAGCAGCCCGAGTGATGCTATCTATGTTTTCAAAGAGAATATACAAAATTGCATCAAGCAGAATATTTCCTCACTTTGTGATAGCGTCTTTGGTAAAGGGTTTGTGAGTGGAGGAGTTATTACAGAATTGCAATCAAATATACTGAAGGATATAAATCGATTTGATTATAAGTATCAGGAGGTTACCATTGATTCAAAAGATTTGAAGAATTTACTTTCTGAAAACGAGAATGGACGGTCTTCACTAAAATACAAGCTAGAAGATCTAAGTTCCGACTCTCCCCTTAAACTTAGCAGTAATAACGTACTAACCCATACATCGACAAACGCTGACTTGGAATTAGACATCAATGGTTACAGGTTAAAGTTTTTCATTGAAATTTACATGGACAAAGAACTTGAGAAAGATGGTGTCTATACTGTTTCCGATCCGACTAAGAAAGGTAACTCACCGTATTTTAAATATAAAGGGAATTGCCAAATAAAAATTACCTTGAACGCAACGGATTTAGAAGGAAAAACCGAATACTATACTCGAAATGTAAACAGTAAATGTTATCATTATACACAAATGCAGTATACAAATCATGAAGTTACTTACAAATGACAAAAGGATGTTGCTAACATCAGCTAAAAGCCACGGGCTGAACAACCACAACCGAGAAGCCCGCGTCTCCTAGTTGAGAAACGTTATAGCCAATGGTAGGACGACCGTTCCAAAGACGATAGACCGACCAAAATTTAAACATTAAAACAAAAACAAACCATTTTGACAGGTGACCAAAAACATACAGACCATATTGAAACGGGACAGCGAGTAATCCGACACTCAAGCCGCCCCAATGTTTTTTTATTTTTTTTCCACCGCACTTTTTTAAAAACAATTTTAGCCAGCCGCACAAGTGGCACATTTGGTTTTGCCCCGTCACACAAAGCCGAACCTTCAGCAAAACCAAAAGAGCCACTTTTTTGCCAACGCACGACATAAACATTAACGTATGAAAATTTATATCAAAAATATGGTTTGCAATCGTTGCATAATGGTAGTCAAAAATGAATTAGAGAAACTAGGTATTCATACTTTGAATATTAGTTTAGGTGAAGTTGAACTCAAAAACGACTTGACTGAAACGGAAAAAACTAACCTTGACAATCATCTAAAAACGTTCGGGTTTGAATTGATAGATGACAAAAAAAGTCGTCTAATCGGACAAATTAAATCATACATTATTGAAATTATACATCAAAATAACAGCGAATTAAAATCCAATTTATCTGACTATTTGAGCAGTAAGCTTCATCACGATTATACTTATTTATCAAACCTGTTTTCAGAAGTTGAAGGAACAACTATAGAAAAATATTTCATTGCTCAAAAAATTGAGAAGGTGAAAGAACTTTTGGTTTATGACGAATTATCATTAAGCGAAATCGCTTATCAAATGAATTATTCGAGCGTTGGCTATTTGAGCAATCAGTTTAAAAAAGTTACAGGACTTACCCCTACTCACTTTAAGAATATCAAGGAAATAAAGCGCAAACCACTAGACGAAGTGTAAATGTTACAAATACAATCCAAAATCAGGTAACGGGTTAGAAATGTAATGTTTCCACCTTTGCCTTGTAATTAAATAAAAAAGGTATGGCAACAAATAATAATGAATTTAGGATACCACTTGCAGGCGTTGACAGCGAACACTGTGCTTTAATCGTGGACAATGGATTGGCAAAACTTAATGGTGTTGAATCACACCGAGTGGAACTCAACAATAAGGAAGCAATCATTGAAACTCAAAATCAGGAAACAGTTTCAGAAGCTGTAAAAACTATTCGAGATTTGGGTTATGGAGTAACTACCGTAAAGAAATCATTCCCTGTATTACAAATGACGTGTGCTTCTTGTGCGGTTAGTGTGGAGAGTATGCTTAAATCTCAGGCAGGAGTTGTGAATGCAAGCGTGAATTATGCAAATGCAAAGGTCTCAGTAGAATTTATACCGAGTTTGATACAAGTAGAGCATTTGAGAAAAGTTGTTCAAAGTATTGGTTACGATTTGTTAATTGATGAAAGTCCTTCTGGTGATGAGACCATTGAGCATATTCAGAAAGAAAACTTTAAAACTCTCAAAAAGAAAACCTATTGGGCGTTGATACTATCCATTCCTGTAGTAGTAATCGGAATGTTTTTTATGAATATGCCCTTTGCGAATGAAATAATGTGGTTTTTAAGTACCCCAGTTTTATTTTGGTTAGGGAGAGATTTTTACATCAATGCTTGGAAACAAGCCAAACATCGATCTGCCAATATGGATACTTTGGTGGCATTAAGCACAGGTGTTGCTTACATTTTCAGTGTTTTCAACACACTGTTTCCTGAATTTTGGCACGAAAGGGGATTACACGCTCACGTTTATTTTGAAGCTGCATCTGTTATCATTGGCTTTATATTATTGGGTAAACTATTGGAAGAAAAAGCCAAAGGAAATACTTCATCTGCAATAAAGAAATTGATGGGTTTACAGCCAAAAACAGTAACGATTGTACAGGATGGTGGTTATCAAATGGAAATCCCCATTGAGCAAGTTGAAATAGGTAATACAATTGTGGTAAAACCAGGCGAGCAAATTGCGGTAGATGGAATAGTAATTAACGGAAACTCTTTTGTTGACGAAAGTATGTTGAGCGGTGAGCCTGTTCCTGTGTTGAAAAATGAAAACGACAAAGTATTTGCGGGAACTATTAATCAAAAAGGTAGCTTCCAATTTAAAGCCGATAAAGTAGGCAGTGAAACTATGCTTGCACACATTATCAAAATGGTGCAAGACGCACAAGGCAGTAAAGCTCCTGTCCAAAAATTGGTGGATAAAATTGCAGGAATTTTCGTGCCCATTGTAATTGTAATTGCCGTTGCTTCATTTATAGTATGGAACATCTTTGGCGGAGACAATGGCTTTACTCAGGGATTGTTAGCTCTTATTACCGTATTGGTTATTGCCTGTCCTTGTGCTTTAGGTTTAGCTACTCCGACTGCAATTATGGTTGGTGTGGGCAAAGGAGCTGAAAAAGGAATCTTAATTAAAGATGCAGAAAGTCTTGAGTTAGCAAAAAAGGTAAATGCTGTAATACTCGATAAAACAGGAACCATCACAGAAGGTAAACCTGTTGTAACGAATGATTTTTGGACTGAAGAAACCCCGATATTAAAACAAATACTATTCAGCATTGAAAAACAATCTGAACACCCATTGGCAGATGCGGTTGTTTCTCATTTAAAAAATCAGAATACCGTTTCAATAACTCAATTTGAAAGTATCACAGGAAAAGGAGCAAAAGCTGAGATTGACGGTATAACTTATTTCATTGGAAACAAAAGACTGATACAAGAAAATGAAATTTTGATTGAAAATGCGGTTGCTCAAAAAGCCAATCAATGGGGCAATGAAGCCAAAACAGTAATTTGGTTTGCCAATACGAAAAAAACAATAGCCATATTAGCAATAGCTGACCAGATTAAAGCAACTTCTAAAAAGGCAATTGAAGAATTACAGCTATCAGGCATTGAAGTTTATATGCTCACAGGCGACAATGAAATGACAGCCAAAGCTGTTTCAGAAAAAGTTGGTATCAAACATTACAAAGCAGAAGTACTGCCTGAACATAAAGCTGCATTCGTTAAACAATTGCAGCAACAAGGAAAGGTTATAGCGATGGTTGGCGATGGTATCAATGACAGCACAGCATTGGCACAAGCAGACGTGAGTATAGCAATGGGCAAAGGAAGCGACATTGCAATGGATGTAGCTAAAATGACTATCATTTCATCAGACCTTACAAAAATTCCCGAAGCAATTCATTTATCAAAATCAACAGTTCGCACCATTAAACAAAACCTGTTTTGGGCATTTATTTACAATTTGATTGGTATTCCAATTGCAGCAGGGATTTTATACCCGTTTAACGGTTTCTTACTCAACCCGATGATTGCAGGTGCGGCAATGGCATTGAGCAGTTTAAGTGTAGTAAGTAATAGTCTGTGGTTGAAGTATAAAAAATAAGCAGACGTAAATGTTACAAATCAATTCAAAAATACAGTAATGTATTTAGTTTGAATGCTATCGAAATTTGCAGTATATAATTTAAACAAACATTAAAATGAAAACGAACGATAAAACATTAAAATTCAAAACCAACATCAACTGTAGTGGATGTGTGGAAAAGGTAACTCCATTTCTAAATGATGCAAACGGAATTTGCCATTGGGATGTGGACACTGCAAACAAAGACAAAATTCTTTCTGTGCATTCCGAAGGAATTACCGAAGAAGAAGTAATCCAAAAGGTGCAAGATGCAGGATTTAAAATTGAATTATTAACCCAATAAAAAAACAGATATGAACATAGTATCAAAAATATCAGCTGCAACTTTATTGCTGTTTTCATCCTCCTCTTGCAACGCTCAAATTAAAAATGCAAAAACCGAGATCGTGAAAATTTATGGCAATTGCGAAATGTGTGAAAAGACGATTGAAACAGCAGGAAATGTAAAGAAAGTTGCTAACGTAGAATGGAACAAAGACAGCAAAATGGCAACAATAACTTACGACAGTATCAAAACAAATCAAGATGAAATCTTGAAACGCATTGCTTTGGCTGGTTATGATAGCGACAAATTCCTCGCTCCAGATGATGTGTATAGTAAACTTGCTGGATGTTGCCAATACGAAAGGGTAAAGAAAACTGCAATTGTTTCAACCGCAGTTATTGAAGACCACTCAATGCACAATCAAGAAAACGTAGTTGAAACGAAGCAAGAAGTAAATCAACTGAAAACGATTTTCGAAAGTTACTTTGCTTTAAAAGATGCTTTGGTAAAATCAGACGGTAAATTAGTTTCAACATTAGCTAAAGACGTACTTGCAAATATCAATTCGGTTAAAATGGAAAAACTCTCATCAGAAGAACACACTGTTTGGATGAAAGTGATGAGTAGTTTAAAATCAAATACCGAAAAAATTGCAGCTACTACAATTATAGAAAAACAGCGTGTCGTTTTTATGGATTTGTCAGCAAACTTTTATGCTTTGCTCAAAGTCAGTAAACAGGATTATTCTATATACTATCAAAATTGCCCAATGTATAACGATGGTAAAGGAGCAAATTGGTTGAGCAAAGAAAACGCAGTAAAAAATCCATACTACGGTTCGCAAATGCTTACTTGTGGCAAAACAGTAGAAACCATTAAATAAACTCCAATTTGGCGTAATCGAAAACGGTTACGCCATTTCTTAAACTCAACAAATGAAAATCTTAAAATGGTTCTACAAAATATTCTTTCAAAAAAATTGCTGCCGATAGTATTTTTACTATTGGTCAGTAATAATATATCCGCTCAAAAAACAGTTCGTTACGACCTTTATGTAAAAGACACTTTGGTAAACTTTACTGGGAAATTCAAAAGAGCCATAGCCGTAAACGGACAAATCCCTATGCCAACGCTCGTCTTTACAGAAGGCGACACAGCAGAAATTTACGTTCATAATTTGCTTAAAGAAGAAACATCTTTGCATTGGCACGGCTTATTTTTACCCAACAAAGAAGATGGCGTTCCTAATTTGACGCAAATGCCAATCAAGCCAAATACTACACACGTTTACCGTTTTCCAATTATTCAAAATGGCACACATTGGTATCACAGTCATTCGGGTTTGCAAGAACAAATAGGAATGTATGGCAATTTTATAATGCTCAAAAAATCTGATGACAAAACATTTCGAAAGGGAATTGATGATTTACCTACCGTTCCCATTGTATTAAGCGAATGGACAGACTTAAAACCTGAAAACATTCACAGAATGTTGCATAATGCCAACGATTACCCAGCATTGAAAAAAAATGCCGTTCAAAGTTATGCAGAAGCCATTAAAGCTGGGCATTTCAAAACTAAACTCAAAAACGAATGGAAACGAATGTTGGCAATGGATGTAAGCGATGTGTATTACGAAAAAATATTGATGAATGGCAAATCCATTACCGACCTTTCAATAATTGACGGAAAGGAATTAAAGGCAGGCGACAAAGTGCGTTTAAGAATTTCAAATGGTGGTGCTTCATCTTACTTTTGGCTTACTTATGCAGGTGGAAAAATTACCGTAGTTGCTAATGATGGCAACGATGTAGAGCCTGTTGAAGTAGATAGATTGATTATTGCTGTTTCTGAAACCTACGATATTATTGTAACTATTCCTGCCGAAAATACGGCTTTTGAATTTTTGGCAACCACCGAAGACAGAACCAATTCTGCATCATTATACATTGGCAACGGCATAAAACAACTGAAATCATCACAACCAAGATTGAAGTATTTTGAAGGAATGAAGATGATGAATGATATGATGAAAATGAATGGCGATTTGGACGATATGGGAATGAATATGAGCCTAAATCAAATGGATATGAATGTGGTAATGTATCCGGAAATTACTGGAGACAGCAAACCAAAACAAAGTGATAACGACCCAAACCGATACAACGCCAATGCTTTGGCAGATATTGTTACGTTAAACTATGCAATGTTGAAATCACCCAACAATACTTCACTTCCAAAAGATGCACCCGTAAAAGAGTTAAAATTTACACTAACAGGAAATATGAACCGCTATGTTTGGAGTTTAGATAATAGAGTAATATCTGAAACTGATAAAATTCTAATCAAAAAAGGTGAAAATGTTCGTATCGTTTTATATAACAACTCTATGATGCGACATCCAATGCACTTGCACGGACACGATTTTCGTTTACTCAATGGTCAAGGCGCCAATGCACCCTTAAAAAATGTTGTGGACATTATGCCAATGGAAACCGATACATTGGAATTTAACGCCAATGTAGAAGGCGATTGGTTTTTTCACTGTCATATTCTCTACCATATGATGAGTGGTATGGGCAGAGTATTTACTTATGAAAATCAAGCTCCAAATCCTTTAATAACAAATCCTAAATTGGCTCAACGTAAACTATTTGCAGACGACCGTAAATTTCATTTTATGGCAGACAACGATTTTGCTACCAACGGAAACGATGGAATGGCAATGTTACAAAACACTCGTTGGAGCATAGGTTCAGAATGGCGTTTAGGCTACAATGATATGCACGGCTATGAAACCGAAACACATATAGGACGATACATTGGAAAAATGCAATGGCTGATGCCGTTTATTGGTTTTGATTGGCGTTACAGAAAAATGGGAATTGATGAACAAGAAGAAAATTTATTCGGACAAGTAAATAAAAAAGACAACAGAACTGCTGTAAGTTTAGGGTTTATGTACACGCTTCCAATGTTGGTGAATTTTCAGGCAGAAGTGTATCACGATGGAATTGTTCGACTTTCTTTAATGCGAGAAGATATACCGATTACGAAAAGAATAAGAGCTGGTTTTATGGTAAATACAGACAAAGAATTTATGGTTGACTTGCGTTATATCATAAATAGAAATATGGGGATTAGAACACACTACGATAGCGATATGGGATTTGGAGTTGGACTGACATTAAATTATTAATTGCTACCCAATTTGCAAGCACATTGCCAAAGCCCCACAAAGCCAACACGCAGACCAAAGCTTTGTCAAAGAGCTTGCAAAGCCAACGCAAGACAAAATTGTTTTAAAAAATTTACCGACCCTTCAAAAAAATAAAAAACGCAACGCACAACCCAACAGACAATGACACTGACACTGAATCTCAACAATCACAATGGTTTACAAGGACAGACGACAAGAACCACTGGCTATAACAGCACCTACAAGCAAGCAGGGGTTTCGTGCTTCGTATGACAGGAAAGTGCTAAATTTAAAGTTCAGTTCTTCGTATGAAGTTTAGTGCTAAAAATCCCTGCCTGCGTGTAGCTGCAAACCGTTATAGCCTATTGTAGGACGACAGCACCGTAAAAGAAAAAAGAACAGAAATGACATTAAAAGAAGCAGTATTAAAAAGCCTTGAAGACATAAACGGACTGACCAACTATTTGGAAGTTTGCAATCATATAATTGAAAAAAAGTATTATGACTTTGGAGCCGCTAAAACACCAGCTTCGACAGTTTCTGCTTTACTCGGTGACTTTATTCGAAACGGTGACACGAGAGTAAAAAGAATAAAACAACAAGGCGGAACATATTCCTACTACTTGACAAAAAACGAACAGAATATTGCAATTGACGTTCTTAGCGGTGAGACAGAAACTCAAACAACCTTGCCGAAAAAGCCGACCAAGACAAAGACTTACGAAGAAAGAGATTTACATAAACTTTTGAGCAGTTATCTTAAAAACACAGACACCTACTCAAAGACAATTTTTCACGAACAATCAAACGGAAAAGACAACAACCAAATTTGGACACACCCTGATATGGTTGGCATTAAGTTTTTGAACTTGCAGACAAAAGCCAGCCAGAATTTTTTAAAATCAATTAATCGTGTTGACACTTTCAAAATGAGTTCCTACGAACTGAAAAAGGAAATTAACAGCGATAGTGAACTTAAAAAAGCATTTTTTCAAGCGGTTTCAAATTCAAGTTGGGCTAACTATGGCTATTTAGTGGCTTTTGAATTCAGCGACAGTTTGAATGAAGAAATGGCAAGACTAAATCAATCATTTGGAATTGGAATAATTGAACTTAACGCCAACCCTTACCAAAGCAAAATACTTTTTCCAGCAGTTTATCGGGACTTAGACTTCAAGACCATTGACAAACTATGCAAAATGAACAATGAGTTTAACAGGTTCATTGAACAGACAGAAAAACTAATGACAGCAAGTGAAAAATATGTTTCCGGTGCTGAAAAGGAACTTGACGAATTTTGTGACAACTACTTTGCAAACGACTCAGAAATAGAAGAATACTGCAAAGAAAAACACATACCGACCAATGACGAATAGAAGAACAACAGGCTATAACAGCACCTACCCAAAAGTGGCGGTTCAGTGGTTAAAACAAGCTTTGTGCATCTATCAAAGTTTGTGCTTAGTTGACAGTGAAGTGCTTCGAAATCGCCACCTTCGGGTAGCTGCAAACCGTTAGTGGCAACCCTAAGACGACCGTTACTTCAAACAAATATCGACAGACGAAATGCACGAAAAGCTTTTAGAAATAATAAGACAACAAATCCCCATTTCAGACAAAGACGCTGAACTCTGCACGGAATATTTTGAACCTATTATTTTTCCGAAAAACAGGATAATTGAAGACGAAGGAAAAATTCCTCAATACCTGTATTTTGTAGTTTCAGGTTATATGCGGTTGTTCCAATATAATGACAATGGAGACGAAATAACTTCCCATATTAATTGCCCTCCTGGCTTTATCACTTCTTATTTCAATTTCATTAACCAGACGAAAGCTACTGAAAATGTGGAGTGCATTACTGAATGTGAACTGCTTAGAATAACCAAAAATAATTTAGACCTTATCACTTCAAAAAGTGATGCTTTTAAGGATTTTAGTATTTGGGTATTTCAGCAGTCAATAGCCTACAATGAAAATCGTTCAAAAGAATTGGCAACACTTACAGCAGAACAACGATACCAAAAATTAATTGACAACTATCCCCATATCATTCATAATGTTCCACTTCAATACATTGCTTCTTTTTTAGGAATGAACTCCAAAAGTTTAAGCAGAATAAGAAAGCAAATCATTAGGTAACATTTGCGAAGTGGATTCCATTTTCCAAGGCTGACCTTTGTGCCATCATTTTTAGAATAAAAAATATGGAACAGAAAAATTTAGCATTGGTTACTGGTGCAAACGGACACCTCGGTAACAATTTAGTAAGGCTTCTTATCAACAAAGGAATTCCTGTTAGGGCTTCGGTTCGCAACATCGCCAACAAAGAACCATTTGTTGGTTTGGATTGTGAGGTCGTTCAATCGGACATCACAGACAAACAATCCCTCATAAAAGCCTTACAAGGCGTAGAAACATTTTATGCCGTTGGTGCTGCATTTAAACTTTGGGCAAAAGACCCAAAAAAGGAAATTTACGATGTAAATATCCAAGGCACTCAAAACATTGTTGAAGCCGCTGCCGAAGCAGGAGTAAAACGAATAGTATATGTAAGCTCTATTGCAGCATTAAATTACAATCAACTTCCAACAAAAGAAAGCAATGGACAAAACCCAGACAGAAGGGATATGTATTACAATTCAAAAAATGATGGAGAGAAATTAGCTTTTGAATTAGCTAAAAAACACAACATTGAATTAGTTGCTGTTTTACCAGCGGCAATGATTGGTAGCGAATCATTTGGGAGTTTAAATGTTTCTTACAATGTTATTGACCTAATTCTTAAAAAAGAAATACCTGTTGACACAGGTATAACCTTGAATTGGATTGATGTAAAAGATGTAGCGGAGGGTTGTTTTTTGGCCGCCACAAAAGGCAGGAATGGTGAACGCTATATTTTGGCGAATGAGAAATGTACCTCTATAACGGACACCACTAAAATTGCTCAAAAGCTACTTCCTGAATTAAAAATAACAATACCCAAAGCAGTTCCTAAACCTATACTTTATTTGATTGCCTGGTTTATGGAATTGGGAGGTAAACTAAATGGCAAAGCGCCCTTGCTAAGCGTAAAGGATATTGCCATGTTTTCGGGATTGAAACAAGATTTCGATATATCGAAAGCAAGAAAGGAGTTAGGCTTCAATCCTAAAAAGCCTGAAATTGCAATTAGAGAAGCAATGATTTATTTAAACAATAAACGCATAGACAAAAAACAACCCTTAAATAAACTAATGACATTGATTGTTTTCTTTTTGGTTGCTTCAACTACCTTGTTTGGACAAAATTCAAAACCTAAGGCTGATTCAACAAAGGTCTTTGTTTCCATAGAAACTGACCCTGCATTTTGGGTAGGAACTTTACCAAATGGTTTAGGATTTGATGCCAATATAGATTTTAGATTAGCCAAACACCCAAGTTTAAGATTTGGGATTTTAGGATATTCAGGAAAATGGAGTGGAGAATTCGGAAAAACTGTTTTACTAACAAAAGACTATACTGAAGATAATTGGGTAACACAATGGAATGGAATTGGAGTGGAAGCTCAATATCAATTTAGATTTGGTCTGCAAAGGGGCGGACTTCAACCTGGACTTAGATTACAATGGAATCAATTTATTTACAACCAAGACAATTTCAAAAAAGGAGAGGCAAATCACTTTGTAATAACACCCCAAGTTGGGTTTCAATGGTTTCCGTTTAAGAAAATTGGTTTATATGTTTTACCTTGGGCAGGTGTTCAAATTCCGACACTAGGGACAGACAAAATAATGATTAATGGAGCAGAAAGAGATACGAGAAAAATAATGCCTGTGGTGACAGCTCACATCGGTTGGGAGTTCAAATTTTAAGACCATATTAAATTAACGATTGCCAGAAGGGCAGCCACTAACAGCGGTTTTGCGTCAGGCGGGGCATCGTGCTTCGTTTGTCGCATTTTGCTATATTTGAACTGTGGTTCTTCGTATCAAGTTTGTGCTAATAATCCCGCCCGAACGCAAAGCCACAAACCGTTATAGGGTATTTTAGAACAACAGCTAAACTAGATATGAATGTTGAAAGATGAAATTACAAAATGGACAGAATACGATAGACTTGCTTTTCAAGATGAAAATTTTGAGAAAATCGACCTTACTTCATTGATGCAATCAGACAAATTTGACTTTAACACAGAATTAATTTTTGAAAATTGTAACATTCATAGTATTGGGGATTCCATTAAACTTTATTCCAAAAAGATATCATTTATCGACTGCGAAATTGGCAGTATTTGGTTTCAGGGAACTCATTTTATAGGTGGACTAGAATTGAAAAATTGTAGTGTAAGTAATTACTCGTATTTACAAGCCATAGGCCACAATCTTGCCCCAAATGAATTCATTATAGACAATTGTGTTTTTAATGATTATGTTGACTTTTTTGACTGCTATTTTGAAGGCCCAGTTCAAATTACAAATAATGATTTCCGACAAGGAACAAATATTGGAATATATCTGCAGCGACCATTTGGAATACTGGCCGATATAAACTATAAAATTGAAAATAATAAAGGGGATATTTTTAAAGACGATGAAAACGACCCTGGCTCAATAAAAAATTAACACCCTATAACACCAAATAAGCAAAAGCGCCAAAAGTACTACATTTGTTACGCGCCTTTGCCTATTTGGAAAACGTTATAAGCAAGCCTAAAAGACGACCGTGCAACCATCAATCGGACACCAAAACGACCAAACTTTTGACTTCCAAACTTACTTCCGGACGACCTTAACTCGGTTGACAATTTCGCTGTAACTTGCACCGACCTGACCAGTTTGCCGACACTCAAGCCAATACAAGGTTTTAAAAATTTTCCCACCGCACATTTTAAAAAATAATTTTAGCCAGCCCGCATTGGCACATTTGGGGTTTGCCCCTTCACACAAGCCGACACACAGGCAAACCCCAAAAGAGCCAATTTCCCACCGCACCAGATGATTTTCGTCATATTTTAAAGTTTTCTCAAAAAAACTTGCAGGTATAAATAAAATAGAACTATCTTTGTGAGCGAATATTCACTTACTTAAAAATATAAACAAGATGAACGGTAAAAACAACATTGCAATAGGCTTCCTGACAATGGGGCTTTTTATGGCTTACGGCTTTCTATTAATCTACCTGCGAGACTTTGCTCCGGGTAAAGAAGAATGGGTAAACTCATACAGCATAGGAAAGCATTTTGAAAGCAGACTGGCTCACGTTCACGGGAACTTGTTCGCCTTTCTAAACATCCTAATTGGTTATCTGCTCCTACATTTCAGAGACAAACTCCAAAACGTGAAAGTCATTTCTTGGTTGGCACTTACTGGATTGTTAATGCCAATAGGAATACTAACAGAGGTGTATTTTGGTTTGCCTCCTGCTTTAGTATTAATCGGAGCAATTGCAATGACAGCTTCGGTAATTTGGTTAGGTGTTGCCTTTTTGAAAATGAAATCTGTCACTCAATAAATCATAAACTCTAAAATAAATAAAGATGAAAAAAATAAATGCAATTGGTTTACACCAAGACAAAGCCGAAGAACTGGCAAATAAATTAAACGAGTTACTCGCAAACTATTCAATTTTTTATCAAAACACAAGAGGCTTTCACTGGAACATTAAAGGTGAAAAGTTTTTTGAATTGCATTTAAAATTTGAAGAACTCTACAATGATTTGTTGCTGAAAATTGATGAAGTAGCAGAACGCATATTAACATTGGGACACACACCCGAGCATAGCTATTCTCAATACGCTAGAACATCAACCATAAAAGAAAGCAAGAAAATTTCTGATGGTTTGATTGCAGTAGAACAAATTCTTGAAGGATTTAAAACAACAATCGTTATGCAAAGAGAAATTCTTGGATTAGCTTCTGATGCAAATGATGAAGGAACAAATGCTTTAATGAGTGATTATATCCGCTTTCAAGAAAAACAAGTATGGATGTATTCTTCTTTTTTAACAAATAATAAATAAAAAGATAATGGAAACAAATAACAAAAACTTAGAAACCTTAATTAAGTTGAGACATTTATCAGAAGGTTTAAATTCCAATTGGGAAGCGTTAAACACGGCAAAAGTTAAAGTAGCTCATTTGCTTGATGAGGCAAACAACATTGTAAAAATGTTTGGAAGTGATTTAGGTAAAAGCAAATTTCAGGAAGATGTAAATTTAATTGCTTCTTTGAGAGATAAAATTGAATCTCAATTAGCCTATTTCAAAAATAAGATTGAAAGCCAATCGAGTAGTGATAGTTCAGAGATTTATAAAGATTTTTTGTCGAATACGGAATCCATTTCTTCTATATTTACAAAAATTGGTAAGTATCCCGATGACTACTTTTCAGGGATGAACAGTGCGGATTGGTTTGGAGTATGGGCTGTCATTCAGTCTAATATCTATACTGTTCAGGGCATCGGTCATTCTGCATTTGTTCAACTACAGATGTTTGAAAATTTTAGTAAACAAGAGATTGACGACCTTACAAAAGAGATTATAAAATACATTCCAAAATCTTACCATATTGAAGATGCTATTCAATACAAACAAGAGTATATGACAGCTTTAGCTCAAATGGAAGAAGAAGCGAATAAAAAAGATAATCTTTGGGATCGTTTTTTAAATTTATTAGCGGGAAATATTCCATTTAAGCAAACTCCACAGGAACGTGTAATGATGATGCGATGGGTAAATGGTGAGAAAGGCGAACTTTAAAAAGCGAAAAAATGACAACAGAAACAATTTCTGATAGACAACTTGAAATTATTGAAGCAGCAGGAAAAATATTGACAGCTTCAGGAATAAGTGGGCTAACAATTAAGAACTTGGCTAAGGAAATGAAATTTTCTGAAAGTGCCATTTACAGACACTTTACAAGCAAGGAAGAAATCATAATTGCCTTACTTGTGTATCTTGCTCAAAGTATGGATGAACGCTATACTAATGCGATTAAAAACGAACAATCGCCCGAAGAAAAATTTACAACGCTGTTTCAAAACCAATTTTCATTCTTCAAAAAGCATCCGCATTTTGTAGTGGCGGTATTTTCTGACGGATTAATGGAAGAAAGTGAACGTATCAATGAAACCATTCTAAAAATTATGCAGGTTAAAATGAAGCACTTGATTCCTATCATAATAGAAGGTCAACAAAAAAGCATTTTCACTAATTCAATTACTTCTGATGAGTTAATTCATATCGTGATGGGCACTTTCAGGCTGCAAATGTACAAATGGAGAGTTGCTAATTTCCAGTTTGACATTATCAGAAATGGAGACAATATGATACAGGCTGTTTTAACTCTAATAAAATCCAAATGAAAAAGTATGTCCTCAATACATCAGCAGTAATTCTAACTGCCTTTGGCTTGCTTACTCTTTTTCTTAGCACATCAGTAATTTTTGATTTGTTTGGTATCAGAGAAAAGGAAGGCAATTATGTTCTGTTTGTGGTTTTGTCAAATTTTATCAGTAGCATTCTATACCTTTTTGCTGCTTATGGGTTTGCTAAAAGCAAAAAATGGACAGCTACTCTATTAGGAATTTCAACAATTATATTGATAGCTGCATTTATCGGACTTAAAATTCACGCTAATTCGGGTGGTATCTATGAAACAAAAACCATCGGTGCAATGATTTTCAGAATTGCGGTAACGCTTGTATTTGCAATCATTGCATTTTTCACTATCAATAAACAATTAAATAAAAATCATAATGAATAAATTAATCTTAACATTTGCCGTAGGTAGCTTATTGCTATATAGTTGTGGCAATTCCACAAACGAGAAATTAAGTAATCAACCAGAAATTGCTGAACATAATGATCATCATCACGATGATGAAAGTGAAGCCATCGAACTTAACAATGGTGAAAAATGGCAAGTGGATGCCAATATGCTAACTCATATCAGAAATATGGAAAATGATGTTGTTTCCTTTGCTAAGGTCGAGCAAAAAGATTACAAATCATTATCTGAAAAACTACAATCAAACATTGATTTACTTACTTCAAACTGCACTATGAAAGGCAAAGCCCACGATGAATTGCACAAGTGGCTGTTGCCATACATTGATTTGGTAAAAGAACTTTCAGAAGCTAAAAACGAAACCGAAGCAACTAAGCAATTTGAAAATATTCAAATTTCATTCACAACATTTAATCAATACTTCCAATGAACATAAAAGAATTACATACACAAGAAAAACCAGTTTCAGCAACTTCTCTTTTCAAAAGTGAACTGGGTAACGCAACAGCTATTCAAATTTTGCAAGGCGAAAAATTAAAAGAGCATATCACCAAAACACCAGCACTTTTGATTTGCGTTGAAGGAGAAGTGATTTTTGAAAATGAAAAAGGAATAAAAGAAACACTATTATCGGGCGACTTTGTAAACATTGAACCAATGGTAAAACATTGGGTTGTAGGAACAATTGAAAGTCAATTAATTCTCATTAAGTAAAAAAATTTGACAAATGAAGTTAGCGAATATTCACAAACATTATGTTGCTCTGTTATTGATAATAGGAGGCTTTCAATCTGCACAAGCACAAACTTGGACTTTGCAACAATGTATTGACACCGCACAGGTTCATAACAAAAATCTGCAAATGAGCAGAAACAATATGGCTATTGGCGAACAAAGAGAAAAAGAAGCCAAAGCCAATTTAATCCCAAAAGTAACAGCCAATGCGGATTACAAGTATTTTACAAACCTGCCTTATCAGCTTTTACCTGTGAATGCTTTTAATCCTGCACTACCTGAAGGTGAATACAGAGCAATGCAGTTTGGCGTTCCGCACAACATCAACGCAAACTTGCAACTCTCAATGCCATTGTATAATCCACAAGTTTATGGTGCTATACAAACAACAAAAATCGCTTCGGAATTGACCGACTTACAGTATCAAAAAACGGAGGAGCAAATCTATTTTGAAATTTCCAATTTGTATTACAATGCCCAAATCTTGCATCATCAATTGGCATTTATTGACAGTAATCTGATTAATGCAGAAAGACTTCTAAAAAATATGCAATTGCTCAATGAACAATTGCTTGCTAAAGGAACAGATGTAAGCAAGGTAAAATTGCAAGTATCACAATTAACCACCCAAAAGGAAACCATCAAAAGCAAATACGAGCAGGTTCTAAATGCGTTGAAATTTGCTATGGGTATTTCCATTGAACAAAATCTGCAAATTGAAGCAAACATTCAATATCAAAACACAAATGAATATTCAACTTCATCAACCTTAGATATTCGAATAATAAAAACTCAAAACCGCTTATTGTCGAGTGAACTCAACACACTCAACAAATCAAGGTATTTGCCATCGCTAAATCTGGTTGGAATGTATGGAACAACGGGCTTTGGTTATAACGGACAACCTGCTTCTTTTCTTGATTTTTATCCGATTGGTTTTGCAGGTATTCAATTGTCCTATCCACTATTTAACGGAACGGTTACACTTCGAAAAATAAATCAGAAAACGCTTGAACTCCGAAACAATGAACTTCAATTTGGATTGCTTACCGAGCAAAACAATATGCAAGTTGAAAATGCCAAAATACAAAGAGAAGTCGCTAAAAAAACGGTAGAAACCACAACCGAACAAATACAATTGGCACAAACAATCTATGAGCAAACCGTTCTTCAACAGAAACAAGGAACGGCAAGTTTAACCGATGTTTTGCTTGCAGACAATGCTTTGCGTGAAGCACAACAAACCTACCTATCTGCTGTAATTGATTACCTAAAAGCAGATTTAGAACTAAAAAAACTCACAGGAAATATTTCAACAACCAAATAATTATCACAATGAATACAAAATCATCAATCCTAAAAAAAGCACTCTACGTCATCATTCCGTTGGCGATAATTGCCATTGTGGTAATTAAGTTGAAAACAAACAAGGAAATTACGCAGAGTAAAGTCTATCAATACGATAAAGAAGAAGCTATAAATGTTCAAGTAGATACATTGCAACTTGAAAATGTGAATGCAGAATTTTCTTATTCAGGCACATTTGAGCCCAACAAGGAAACAAAAATAAGTGCCGAATTACAAGGGAAAATTAACACCATTTTAGTTGATGCTGGAAGCGTTGTAAGTAAAGGTCAAACTTTAATTCAATTGGATAATTCATTGCTGAAATTGCAACTGCAAACTATTGAAGTGCAAATAGAAGGATTGGAAGCAGATGTAAATCGCTATACCATTTTGGCTAAAGCAGATGCCATTCAAGGTGTTCAATTAGAAAAAGCAGAATTAGGTTTGAAATCTGCAAAAGTTCAGAAAGCGACTTTGTTGGAGCAGATAAACAAAACGACCATCAAAGCACCTTTTAACGGAGTAGTTACTGCAAAATTAAGTGAAGAAGGAGCTTTTGCTGCACCGGGCGTTCCATTGCTCCAAATAACGGACATTACAACTTTAAAATTCACCGTAAATGTTCCCGAAAAAGATTTAAGTCAGTTCAAATTAAATCAAAGCTATTCGCTTACGGCAGATGCCTATTCTGAAATTCTATTGACTGGAAAAACTACTATGATTGGCAGTAAAGCCAATATGGGCAGTAGTTTTCCTGTTCAGTTTACGGTAAATAACACATCGGACTTGAAAATAAAATCTGGGATGTTTGGTAAAGTTTTACTCAAAAGCGAAACGTCTGGAAAGGGAATTATCATACCCTCATCTGCTATACAAGGCACAGATAACCAACCACAGGTTTATGTTTTGCAAAATGGCAAAGCAATTTTGCAAAATATCACTATTTTAAAAAAGATACAGAACAAAGCAGTTGTTTCAAATGGATTAAATGAAGGTGATGTAATTGTAACGAATGGCTTCATCAATCTTTTTGATGGGGCAAATGTAACTGTTAAATAAAATCAGCGAAAAATGAATATTACAGAAATATCAATCAAACGTCCTTCGCTGATTATAGTGCTTTTCAGCGTATTTACTTTATTAGGATTTATCGGGTATAAAAATTTGAGTTACGAATTGATGCCCGACTTTAATCAGCCCGTAGTTGTAATTAAAACTGTTTACCCTGGTGCCGAACCAAACGAAGTAGAAACATCCGTTTCACGAAAAATAGAAGATGCTTTATCCAACTTGGAGGGTGTAGATTACTTGGTTACAAAATCATTGCCCAATGCTTCTATCATCATAGCCAATCTAAAATATGGGACAGATTTGGATAAGTCAATGCAAGATGCACAACGCTACATTGACAACATTCGCAAAGATTTACCACAGGATATTTTAAGTCCTGTAATGAGTAAAGTTTCGCCAAATGATTTGCCGATAATGTCTATCAGTGCAACAAGTGATTTGTCTGCCACAGAGTTTTATCAAAAAATGAAAGATGATTATCTGCCCCAAATTCAACAAATAAAGGGTGTAGCAGAGATTACTGTTTTAGGTGGAGAGGAAAGAGAAATACAAGTAAAAATAAATCAGGACAAACTGAAATTGTATAAAATATCAATGGTTCAGGTTGTTGAAGCAATTAATCGTTCTGGTTTAGACTTGCCTGCTGGAAAGGTGCAAACCGAAAAAGAAAGTAATTCAGTTCGTTTAACGGGAAAATTCGCATCTATTGAGGATATTAAAAATGTCCAAGTCGCTATGCCTGTTTTAGGAAGTCCAGTTTATGTAAAAGACATAGCAGATGTAATTGATGGTATAAAAGAAACAACTTCCATCAGTCGCTACAACGGTAAAAACTGCATTGGTTTAATGCTTAAAAAACAAGGAGATGCAAACGCAGTAGATGTTTCAAAAGCAGTTCGGGAGAAATTTCAATCTATCGAACAACAAAATGCCAGTTCAGGTGTAAAATTTATTATTGCAGACGATAGCACCGATAACACGATTGCAGCCGTTAATTCCGTTGTTTTTGATTTAATCTTAGCGGTATTATTGGTGTCGTTAGTGATGCTTTTATTTCTGCGAAGTTTTAGAAATTCTTTAATCGTTTTGGTAGCTATTCCAACATCTTTAGTTACCGCATTCGCTGTGATGTGGCTTTTGGGTTACACCTTAAACTTAATGACCTTACTGGCAATGTCTTTAATCATTGGTATTTTGGTTGATGATGCCACCGTAGTTTTAGAAAACATACAAAAGCACTTAGACAAAGGAAAAGACAAACGAACTGCTGCAATGGATGGTCGTATGGAAATTGGCTTTGCGGCATTGTCAATTACATTAGTTGACGTAGTGGTATTTTTACCAATTCTTTTTTTACAAGTGTTTGTTGCTGATATGCTCAAGCAGTTTTCGGTTGTAGTAGTAACTTCTACTCTCACCAGTTTATTGGTTGGTTTTACTTTAACGCCTTGGATGGCTTCTCGTATTGGCAAAAAAGAAGACTTACAACCTACCAATTTTTTCAATCGCTTTTTACTATGGTTTGAAATTCAATTAGAAAACTTTAATGAATGGTATGGTCGAAGATTAGAATGGGTATTGAGCCATAAATTAGCTTTTACAGGTATCGTTATTGTGCTTTTTGCAATGACTTTAGGCATTATGAAACAAGGAATTATTGGTAAAGAATTAATATCTACAGGAGACCAAGGTAAATTTAGAATGGCTTTGGAATTTGACAAATCCACATCTATACAACAGAACAACTTAATTGCTCAAAAAATTGAAACATACATTATTCAACAACCCGAAGTAGCAACAGTATTCAGCAATATTGGCGGACCAAGCACTGGGATTGGAAGTTTGGGTGTTGGTTCTGCAAACAAAACAGAATTTACCATTCAATTAAAATCTAAAAAGGAACTTAAAAATGTGCCGACCGAAACATTTATGAAAAAACTTAGAGAAGACCTAAAGTTAAAATTTCCAAGTATAAATTATTCAATGGCAGCTTTAGGTTTAATACCTCGTTCAGCTCCTATTGAAATTACATTGAGCGGAAGCAATTTAGATTTGGTGATGAAAACGGGTGATGAATTGAAATCGGTAATTGAAAAAATTCCCGGAGCAGATAATGTTCGCTTGTCCGTTGAAGCAGGTAGTCCCGAATACAAAATAATTCCAGACAAAGATAAAATGCAACGATTAGGTTTAACAACCGCTTATGTTGGATTGAACCTAAGAACTGCATTTACAGGTAATGAAGATGCAACGCTTACTGAGAACGGAACAGAATATCCTGTAAGAATTTGGTTAGACGAATTTAACCGACAAAACTTTGAAGATGTTCAACAACTTTCGATCATTAACCCAATGGGAATACCAGTTGAAGTTTCACAGTTTGCAAGCGTAGAGCAAGACAATTCTCCGTCATTGTTAGAACGAAAAGACCGACAACCAGCAGTTACTTTAACAGCAGACGCATTAGGCAGACCATCAGGAACTGTAGCAGACGATGTAGTTGCTTATCTAAAAGAAAATCCATTGCCAAACGGAATACAAATGACTTGGGGTAGCGACATCAAAAGACAGAATGATAGTTTTGGAGCATTGGGTTCCGTTTTACTCATTTCATTTTTGCTGATTTACTTGATTATGGTAGCACTGTATGACAGCTTTGTTTATCCATTTGTGGTATTGTTTTCTATACCAGTTGCAGCAATTGGTGCGTTTTTCGCTTTGAATTTGTCATTAAGTAATTTGAGTTTATTCGCCTTACTCGGTTTAATTATGCTAATGGGCTTAGTGGTAAAAAACGCTATTCTAATTGTGGATTTTACTAATCAATTAAAAGCAGAAGGTAAACATTTTAAAGAAGCCTTAATCATTGCAGGAAAAGGTCGTATGCGACCAATCCTAATGACAACTCTTTCAATGGTTGTTGGTATGCTTCCCATTGCAATGGCAACAGGAACAGCAGCAGAATGGAAAAACGGTTTGGCTTGGGTAATCATTGGCGGACTTCTATCATCTTTAATTTTGACAGTGTTTTTAGTGCCGATGGTCTATTATTTAGTTGACACAGCGAAAGAAAAAATTAGCAAAAGAAATTAGTCATCGCACAGGTGTAAGCACATTTGCAATTCGCACAAGCCAACGCACAGATCAAAAATTGCAAAAGAGCTTACACCTTTATCACCCAAAGAAAAATTATTTTTTAAAATTTCCTTCCCTTCTAAAATTTTTAAAACCGCTACTCACAGCCGACACAAACAGGCCCATTCGCAACTCGACAATGACAGCGAAACTCACAGCGGACAATGACTTTACAACCTCGACAGACAGAAGGCCAGCTTATAACAGCGGTTTGGCAAAAGTGGCGGTTCAGTGCTTCGTATGACATTTTTTCGTATAATTGAAGTGAGGTTCTTCGTATGAAGTTTGGTGGTAAAAATCGCCACCTTCGCCAAGCCGCCAACCGTCAAACTGTCTAAAAACCCTTCCTTTTTCCAGAAACGAATTTTCATAAAAATCAACCTTTTTTGATTGCCAAAAAACTGATTTTAGCTATCTTCAAGTATGAAATTCATTCAAGGAAAAGATCGAAATCAGACAGAGTTTTTCTGTTTAGATCAAGCGGTTTCAGAAGACAATGAAGTGCGATTAATCGATTTGTTTGTTGGAGCCATAAAGCTTTCAGATTATGGTTTCGATATGTCGTTTATAGAGAACGGTCGGCCAGCTTACCACCCCGCTGATTTATTGAAACTCTTTATTTATGGGTATTTGAACCGTGTTCGTTCATCCCGACAATTGGAAAAGGAATGCAAACGTAATATTGAACTGATGGGGCTCATGAAAGGTTTGGCGCCCGACCACAATACGATTGCCAATTTTAGAAAAGATAACCCAAGAGCTATCCGAAAAGTGTTTCATGCAACGGTTTCGCTTGCCAAAAACTTTGAATTGATTGGTGGAAAATTACTGGCTGGTGATGGAACCAAGTTGCGTGCACAGAACTCGAAGAAAAACAACTTTAACGAAAAGAAAATTGAGCGTCATATTGCTTATATTGACGACAAACTCAATGAATACAGTGCTATCTTGGCAAGTGAAGACAATGATTTAACAGCGGAGAAAAAGCAGGAAATCAACGCTAAAATCGATAAGCACAAGCAGTACAAGAACAAATACGAAGCATATAAAAAGCAACTCGACGAAACTGGACAAGTACAAATTTCAACTTCCGATCCCGACAGCAGACAAATGATTGTGCGCAATAACATAACTGAGGTGGCATATAATGTTCAATCGACCGTTGATGCAAAACACAACATTCCAATTGATTTTAAGGTCACCAATAAAAACGATTCAAAAGCCATGGGTGCAATGGCTCGCAGGGCTAAAACCATTCTTGGAAAATCAGATTTCACAATACTTTTCGATAAAGGCTATCATACTGGAACCGAATTCGATTACGCACACAAACAAGGGGTAGAAGTATTGGTAGCTTTCCCTGATGTTGCTTCACATGCTCCAGATATTTCCTTTGATGTAGAACATTTCAACTACAATAAGGAGCGCGATGAATATACCTGTCCAGCTGGAGAGTTGCTCACCACAAACGGTCGTTGGTACAACAAGGCAAGCGGGAAAACGATCAACCGCGTAAAACACTATAAAACAAAAGCTTGTTTGACATGCAGTCTTTTTGAAAAATGCACACGCAATAAAACGGGGCGTTTCATCGAGCGTTCGGAACACATGGATTTAATTGACGCAAACAAAAAACGACTTCAACGAAACATGGAAACTTACCGCAAACGACAAGCAATCGTGGAACATCCGTTCGGTGTCATAAAGCGTCAATGGGATTTTTATTATGTGATGACTAAAAAGACAATGAAACATGCAACTGCAGATGTTGGATTGATTTTTACCTGCTACAATTTGCGTCGAATATTCAATTTACTTGACCAAAATACACTCAAAAATTTCTTAAGAGAACTTGGTTTTCTATTTTTGATTCTGAGCAGCCATTTCAAGACGATTTGCGAAGATTTTAAAGAAAGGATTTACTCCGAAACATTTTGTGAAACAAGTTATACAGCGCTCTTAAAACAGGTATATTTATCCAAAAAACAGATTGTTTAGAATCTTAAAATGGGTTTTTAGACAGACTGACGTTATGGGTAATTACGAATATGCTCAATTATATACGAGAAAATATTGATTATGCTCAGGAACAAGCAAAGCAAAAATTAAGCTTGATACTGGACAATTTGGGTTATAAGTTAGTAACCGATCTGCATAATAAAGAAGGTATTGAAACGAGAATTTACCAATGGATAAACTTACAGAGTAAACACTGTATACAATTGATTTGGGATGGTAAAGAGAATTGGTTTGATTTGGGAGAATTTCAATGCACCGGTAATTTGGATTATTTAAACGCTACAGAGATTTTACTTGTCCCAATTCGAAGAGGAAAGTTACTTAATAGAAAAAAATATATCAATCGTAAGGTCGAGATGTTAATTGAAGCTTTAAAGAAAATATTATGAAAGAAATACTTAGTAGAAAAACCTCAAATAGTTTAATTATTCTAGGCGTATTATCAACTTACTTTGGTTATTCGCATGATTCAAGTAGCTTCATTCCTGCCGAGATTAAATATGCGGTTGGAATAATTGCTCTTGTTTTAGGCGTTTTAGGTCAAATTTTGAACTTTAAAAACTCAAGAAACATAAAATAAATACCCATAACAGCTGTCATGGCGCCAACCCTCAAATCTTGCTTCGAAACAACGCTAAATTTGAAAGAAAATAATTTTAACTTCGATGTAAAGATTTATTTAAAGAGTCGGGCCGAGCGCCTGGCAGCAAACCGTCAAACTGTCTAAAAACCCTTCCTTTTTCCAGAAACGAATTTTCATAAAAATCAACCTTTTTTGATTGCCAAAAAACTGATTTTAGCTATCTTCAAGTATGAAATTCATTCAAGGAAAAGATCGAAATCAGACAGAGTTTTTCTGTTTAGATCAAGCGGTTTCAGAAGACAATGAAGTGCGATTAATCGATTTGTTTGTTGGAGCCATAAAGCTTTCAGATTATGGTTTCGATATGTCGTTTATAGAGAACGGTCGGCCAGCTTACCACCCCGCTGATTTATTGAAACTCTTTATTTATGGGTATTTGAACCGTGTTCGTTCATCCCGACAATTGGAAAAGGAATGCAAACGTAATATTGAACTGATGTGGCTCATGAAAGGTTTGGCGCCCGACCACAATACGATTGCCAATTTTAGAAAAGATAACCCAAGAGCTATCCGAAAAGTGTTTCATGCAACGGTTTCGCTTGCCAAAAACTTTGAATTGATTGGTGGAAAATTACTGGCTGGTGATGGAACCAAGTTGCGTGCACAGAACTCGAAGAAAAACAACTTTAACGAAAAGAAAATTGAGCGTCATATTGCTTATATTGACGACAAACTCAATGAATACAGTGCTATCTTGGCAAGTGAAGACAATGATTTAACAGCGGAGAAAAAGCAGGAAATCAACGCTAAAATCGATAAGCACAAGCAGTACAAGAACAAATACGAAGCATATAAAAAGCAACTCGACGAAACTGGACAAGTACAAATTTCAACTTCCGATCCCGACAGCAGACAAATGATTGTGCGCAATAACATAACTGAGGTGGCATATAATGTTCAATCGACCGTTGATGCAAAACACAACATTCCAATTGATTTTAAGGTCACCAATAAAAACGATTCAAAAGCCATGGGTGCAATGGCTCGCAGGGCTAAAACCATTCTTGGAAAATCAGATTTCACAATACTTTTCGATAAAGGCTATCATACTGGAACCGAATTCGATTACGCACACAAACAAGGGGTAGAAGTATTGGTAGCTTTCCCTGATGTTGCTTCACATGCTCCAGATATTTCCTTTGATGTAGAACATTTCAACTACAATAAGGAGCGCGATGAATATACCTGTCCAGCTGGAGAGTTGCTCACCACAAACGGTCGTTGGTACAACAAGGCAAGCGGGAAAACGATCAACCGCGTAAAACACTATAAAACAAAAGCTTGTTTGACATGCAGTCTTTTTGAAAAATGCACACGCAATAAAACGGGGCGTTTCATCGAGCGTTCGGAACACATGGATTTAATTGACGCAAACAAAAAACGACTTCAACGAAACATGGAAACTTACCGCAAACGACAAGCAATCGTGGAACATCCGTTCGGTGTCATAAAGCGTCAATGGGATTTTTATTATGTGATGACTAAAAAGACAATGAAACATGCAACTGCAGATGTTGGATTGATTTTTACCTGCTACAATTTGCGTCGAATATTCAATTTACTTGACCAAAATACACTCAAAAATTTCTTAAGAGAACTTGGTTTTCTATTTTTGATTCTGAGCAGCCATTTCAAGACGATTTGCGAAGATTTTAAAGAAAGGATTTACTCCGAAACATTTTGTGAAACAAGTTATACAGCGCTCTTAAAACAGGTATATTTATCCAAAAAACAGATTGTTTAGAATCTTAAAATGGGTTTTTAGACAGACTGCCGTTAGCAACAATTAAAACCATAAATGAAATACTTCTGCATTGCAATAACCCTAGTTACTTTATTTTCTTGTTCACATCAAGAAAGAAAAGGTTTAAATCTATCAAAAAGAAATTACGATGAAAAAGCCATCGAAACTTCTCAAGATAAATTGAGCAGCCCGAGTGATGCTATCTATGTTTTCAAAGAGAATATACAAAATTGCATCAAGCAGAATATTTCCTCACTTTGTGATAGCGTCTTTGGTAAAGGGTTTGTGAGTGGAGGAGTTATTACAGAATTGCAATCAAATATACTGAAGGATATAAATCGATTTGATTATAAGTATCAGGAGGTTACCATTGATTCAAAAGATTTGAAGAATTTACTTTCTGAAAACGAGAATGGACGGTCTTCACTAAAATACAAGCTAGAAGATCTAAGTTCCGACTCTCCCCTTAAACTTAGCAGTAATAACGTACTAACCCATACATCGACAAACGCTGACTTGGAATTAGACATCAATGGTTACAGGTTAAAGTTTTTCATTGAAATTTACATGGACAAAGAACTTGAGAAAGATGGTGTCTATACTGTTTCCGATCCGACTAAGAAAGGTAACTCACCGTATTTTAAATATAAAGGGAATTGCCAAATAAAAATTACCTTGAACGCAACGGATTTAGAAGGAAAAACCGAATACTATACTCGAAATGTAAACAGTAAATGTTATCATTATACACAAATGCAGTATACAAATCATGAAGTTACTTACAAATGACAAAAGGATGTTGCTAACATCAGCTAAAAGCCACGGGCTGAACAACCACAACCGAGAAGCCCGCGTCTCCTAGTTGAGAAACGTTGTACAACATTAAAATGAAAGATATCACAAAATGAACTAGTTGATAATTAAACTCAAATGAACATATTTATATTACACGTAGAATTTTTTAACCAAAACTTATTTTAAGGATTAATACTTATGAAAAAAGTAATCTTAGTAACAACATTTATTTTAGGAACATTCAATGCCTTTCCTCAAATAGCCAACGTTCAAGTAAAGTTTAATTTACCAATAATATTGAGTGAATCATCTGGAGCTATCTTTTTTAATGATAAACTTATTACTCATAATGATTCGGGTAATGAAAATAAACTTTATGAATTAGATACGATTTCTGGATTAGTTGCAAGAACAGTTAACGTTACTAACGCCACCAATATAGATTGGGAAGATATTGCACAAGATGAAACATCAATATATATTGGCGATATAGGCAACAACAATGGAGATAGAACAAATTTAAAAATTTATAAAATAAATAAAATTGATTATCTAAGTTCCACTAATGTAACAGCTGAAATCATAAACTTTAACTATTTCGATCAAGCTGATTTTGCCCCTACCCCTAATAACACAGAATGGGATGCAGAAGCTCTAATTTCTATTGATACAAATAACTTGATTTTGTTTACTAAAAATTGGGTTAATGGCACAACAAAAGCTTACTCAATCCCAAAAAACAGCGGAACATTTAATGTTAGCCCATTACCAACAACTTTATCAAGTGGAGGGAGAATAACAGGAGCTACTTACAATCCATCAACAGAAAAAGTATATTTAATTGGGTATAATTCAATTTTACAACCTTTTATTTGGGTTTCTGAAAACTTCACAAATAATGATGTTTTTTCAGGCACTAATACACAAACATCACTTACTAGCTTAGGGTTTGAGCAAACAGAAGCTATAACATATATTGGAGACAACAGCTATTTTATTACATCCGAATCATTTAGTATCAGTTCCATATCCGATAATGCAAAATTAGTTTCATTTACAACAAATGATGATATTTTATCTATTAAAGAACAGGTAACTAGAGTAGTTAATGTATATCCAAATCCTGTCAAAGATGTGCTTTACATTGACAACTCAGAATTTACTTCAATTGAAATTTATGATTCTAGGTCTGCACTTGTCTATCGAGGATATAACGAAAACATAAATGTTTCAGAGCTTAATACAGGGCTTTATTTTGTTAAGGTTAATTTGAAAGATAATACATATAATATCAAGAAAATAATTAAATATTAATTGGATATTGTTCAAAATACATATAACGTTGTACAACAATGGCTATAAGTAATTGCTTATTCTCGCCTACTTCTGAAAATCCTCGCGGATTTTCAGTTTGGTGTGTCCTTGCAAAGTTAAGTGCTAACACACGCAACTACTCATAGCCGAGACCGTTAGCAACAATTAAAACCATAAATGAAATACTTCTGCATTGCAATAACCCTAGTTACTTTATTTTCTTGTTCACATCAAGAAAGAAAAGGTTTAAATCTATCAAAAAGAAATTACGATGAAAAAGCCATCGAAACTTCTCAAGATAAATTGAGCAGCCCGAGTGATGCTATCTATGTTTTCAAAGAGAATATACAAAATTGCATCAAGCAGAATATTTCCTCACTTTGTGATAGCGTCTTTGGTAAAGGGTTTGTGAGTGGAGGAGTTATTACAGAATTGCAATCAAATATACTGAAGGATATAAATCGATTTGATTATAAGTATCAGGAGGTTACCATTGATTCAAAAGATTTGAAGAATTTACTTTCTGAAAACGAGAATGGACGGTCTTCACTAAAATACAAGCTAGAAGATCTAAGTTCCGACTCTCCCCTTAAACTTAGCAGTAATAACGTACTAACCCATACATCGACAAACGCTGACTTGGAATTAGACATCAATGGTTACAGGTTAAAGTTTTTCATTGAAATTTACATGGACAAAGAACTTGAGAAAGATGGTGTCTATACTGTTTCCGATCCGACTAAGAAAGGTAACTCACCGTATTTTAAATATAAAGGGAATTGCCAAATAAAAATTACCTTGAACGCAACGGATTTAGAAGGAAAAACCGAATACTATACTCGAAATGTAAACAGTAAATGTTATCATTATACACAAATGCAGTATACAAATCATGAAGTTACTTACAAATGACAAAAGGATGTTGCTAACATCAGCTAAAAGCCACGGGCTGAACAACCACAACCGAGAAGCCCGCGTCTCCTAGTTGAGAAACGTTGTGCGTCATACTATCCAACCAACCGCTGACAAAAAACGAAATATCAAAGATGACAAAAAATGAAAATTTACACGTGGCTTGTCAAAACCAAGACACTGAATTAGTGAAAAAAATTTTATTTGAAATTAAGCCAACGGAGCTTAACAAAAAAATTGCACAAGAAACACCATTACAAATAGTTTGTAAAAATGGAAACCTTGAAATTACGAAATTGTTGATTGAAGCAGGAGCCGATAAAGAAATCAAAAATGCAGGACGACAATCACCGTTGTCAATTGCAGTGTCTAACAAAAACTTAGAAATTGTAAAATACTTATTAGAAGTTGGCGCAGACATACATTCAAAAGGACCTAACAATTTGCAACCTATACATTTTGCTTGTTCAAAAGGAGATAAAGACATCATCGAATTGTTATTATCAAAAGGTATTGATATTAACATTGTTGACAGTCTGAAGAGCTCATTGCTTGACTTTACTACAAACTTAGAAGGTGGAAACTTGGAAGCAACAAAAACTTTGGTAGAAAATGGTATTGATGAAGAATATTTTTCATCAGCTTTTAAATGGGCTTGTTGGCGAAACAATCCAGAAATAGCAAAGTATTTATTGGAATGTGGAGCTGATTATAAAAGTGAAACGACTTCAAAATCAGAATTGCTATTTTGGATTTGCGGTTTAGGGCATAAAAAAATTGTAAAACTTTTATTAGAACTGAAAGTTGACTTTAAAACAAAAGTAAAATTCAAAGGTAAAATGATGGCTTATGAGGGAAGTCCGTTAGATAGAGCCATTGCAACAAATCAAACAGAAATTGTGAAACTTATAAATGCTGACTAAAAAAGTACGAACGCACAACAAGGGTTTTGCAATAGTGGGGCGAAACTGCAAAGTTCAACGGTTGTTCTTCGGTTCAACTTTTGTGCAAAATTGAAGATTTATGCTTCGATTGCCCCACCATCGCAAAGCCCCGAAACGTTAGCGGTCATCCCCCTACCATTTCAAAACGGTTGAGTTTTGTTGCTAACGACCATTTTTTTATCTTTAAATTGCTCCTTGTAAAGACCGGTTTAAGCAATGGTGTCTTAGAACCCCTGGCGTCATCAAGGTAAGGTTGTGTATGTGTAGGTGATTTTTCAGTTGCATTGTGTTAGAGTTAAATGGTGATACCGAAGCTTTGGGAATCCCGATCAGAATAATTCCAAATTCTAAAGACACAACCCTTGGAGTTTTTATTCATTTCAAAAACAGTGTTATGGAAGAAAAGAAAATTTCGTTGGAGGTGGTAAATCCCAATGCAGCAGGAATCGACATTGGTAGCAGAAGTCATTGGGTTGCTGTGGGACAGAATGCCGAAGATGTGAAGGAATTTGGTGTTTACAGTCAGGATCAAATGGATTTATGCGAGTGGTTAAAAGCCAAAAATGTAAATTCAATTGCCTTGGAAAGTACCGGTACCTATTGGCAAAATCTGTTTTCAACATTGGTTGGTCAAGGATTTGATGTCATTTTAGTTAATGGTCGACAAACTAAAAACATTAAAGGAAAAAAGACGGATATCAAGGATTGTCAATGGATACAAAAGCTACACTCGCTTGGACTTCTTTCTGCAAGTTTTTTACCTGATTCTGATACAGATACAGTAAGAACTTATTCAAGGCATCGACTTAATCTGTTAAACAGAAGTGCATCTTGTGTAAAGCGCATACAAAAGTACCTTCGCTTGATGAATATGAGGTTGGAAGTTGTTGTGAGGGATATTGTTGGACTCACAGGCACAAGTATTATTGAGGCATTTGTAAATGGTGAATATAATGGAACTGAATTAGCAAAATTAAGACACGGAAATTGCCGAAAATCAGAAGATGAAATCGCCAGAGCATTGCAATACAATAATAGACAAGATTACCTATTCGCACTTAAGCAAGAGTGGGAGACTTACAAGTACATTCAAAAACAAATACAACAAACCGACCTTGAAATCAATGATTTGCTTAAACACATAGTCGACAAGAATGACAACAAAAAGCAACACTACATTGAAAAAAAAAGCACAAGCGAAAAAATAAAAATGGTCTGACCGATACAGATTTGAATTTACTTGCATACCAATACTTCGAAGGGATTGATTTGATGGCTATTGAAGGTATCAATGAAGGACTTATAATAGCAATAATCAGTGAGATAGGATTGGAAGGAATACGGAAATTTCCGTCATCCAAACAATTTACAGCATGGCTCAGGCTAGCACCAAACAACAAAATCAGCGGTGGAAAAGTACTTTCACATCACATCCCCAAAGGTAGTTCGAGACTAAAAATTGCATTCAGAAATACTGCAAATGCAATCGGAAATTTAAAAGAAGGTTGGCTCGTAGATTTCTTCAAAAGAATAAACTACAAAAAAGGACGTGCAACAGCGGTCACTGCACTAGCAAGAAAATTGGCAGTTATTGTATGGAACATGCTCGTAAAAGGACAAGCTTACAATCCACCAACTGAATACTTATTCTTGGATGAAAAAAGAAAATTGAAACTAGTCGCAAGGGTTAAAAAACAAATCAATAAATTTGAGTTGACTAGGGAAGAATTGGGATTTGTAACAAATTGATTTTGAGTTACTATTGAAAACGTTAGTCAGAAGTTTAGGACGAACCACTGCACACAAAGAAACTATGATATTATTAATTGACAGATTAAAGCAATATAAAACGACTGTAAAACTTGACGAAAGATTTTCATATCTTTTTGACATTAAGACTACATCGTTTTCTGACTCTGAAAAACACGAACTAAACAAAGAAGTAAACACCTTTAATAGGAACTTAAAACTAAAGGAGTTAATAAAAGAAAAAGCAAATGGTTCTTACGAATTGACTGATTTGAATTTTTGGATAGTAAACGATTGGGGCGGTATTCGAACTTTTAAGCGAAACGAAAAAAATGAAAAGAAAATTAAAGCCTTTTCAACTCAACTTTTAAAATCAAAATTATCCAAAGACACATTTGACACAATTTCATCGTTGTCAAAAATTTCATCTTTTATTGACCCAGAAAATTATGTAATTTATGATTCAAGAGTTATTTACGCAATAAATTGGATTATAATGACCTCAAAGCAGACCGACATAAAGTATTTTCCTATGCCGACAGGTAGAAATAAAAAAATTGTAGACTTTGACATAAATACACTTATACGATTAAAGCATTTAGACAATTATCATCAAGGACAATTATTTTATAGCTATAAAGACGCTTATTTTGAATTTTGCAAACTCATTAAAAATTTAAGCAAATCAGTATTTGACGACCAAACAATCAAACCATATTATTTGGAAATGTTATTATTCACAATTGCTGACAATGAAATATATAACGAATTGACAACACAGACAAAAATTGAAATAAAACCGAACCGCTAACAGCAGTTTGGCAAAATGGCGGGTTTAGTGATAAATTCAACAGCAGTTCTTCGATTGAACTTTTGTGCAAAACTGAACTTTTGTGCTTCGATTTCCGCCACTTCGCCAAGCTGCAAAACGTTGTACAACATTAAAATGAAAGATATCACAAAATGAACTAGTTGATAATTAAACTCAAATGAACATATTTATATTACACGTAGAATTTTTTAACCAAAACTTATTTTAAGGATTAATACTTATGAAAAAAGTAATCTTAGTAACAACATTTATTTTAGGAACATTCAATGCCTTTCCTCAAATAGCCAACGTTCAAGTAAAGTTTAATTTACCAATAATATTGAGTGAATCATCTGGAGCTATCTTTTTTAATGATAAACTTATTACTCATAATGATTCGGGTAATGAAAATAAACTTTATGAATTAGATACGATTTCTGGATTAGTTGCAAGAACAGTTAACGTTACTAACGCCACCAATATAGATTGGGAAGATATTGCACAAGATGAAACATCAATATATATTGGCGATATAGGCAACAACAATGGAGATAGAACAAATTTAAAAATTTATAAAATAAATAAAATTGATTATCTAAGTTCCACTAATGTAACAGCTGAAATCATAAACTTTAACTATTTCGATCAAGCTGATTTTGCCCCTACCCCTAATAACACAGAATGGGATGCAGAAGCTCTAATTTCTATTGATACAAATAACTTGATTTTGTTTACTAAAAATTGGGTTAATGGCACAACAAAAGCTTACTCAATCCCAAAAAACAGCGGAACATTTAATGTTAGCCCATTACCAACAACTTTATCAAGTGGAGGGAGAATAACAGGAGCTACTTACAATCCATCAACAGAAAAAGTATATTTAATTGGGTATAATTCAATTTTACAACCTTTTATTTGGGTTTCTGAAAACTTCACAAATAATGATGTTTTTTCAGGCACTAATACACAAACATCACTTACTAGCTTAGGGTTTGAGCAAACAGAAGCTATAACATATATTGGAGACAACAGCTATTTTATTACATCCGAATCATTTAGTATCAGTTCCATATCCGATAATGCAAAATTAGTTTCATTTACAACAAATGATGATATTTTATCTATTAAAGAACAGGTAACTAGAGTAGTTAATGTATATCCAAATCCTGTCAAAGATGTGCTTTACATTGACAACTCAGAATTTACTTCAATTGAAATTTATGATTCTAGGTCTGCACTTGTCTATCGAGGATATAACGAAAACATAAATGTTTCAGAGCTTAATACAGGGCTTTATTTTGTTAAGGTTAATTTGAAAGATAATACATATAATATCAAGAAAATAATTAAATATTAATTGGATATTGTTCAAAATACATATAACGTTGTACAACAATGGCTATAAGTAATTGCTTATTCTCGCCTACTTCTGAAAATCCTCGCGGATTTTCAGTTTGGTGTGTCCTTGCAAAGTTAAGTGCTAACACACGCAACTACTCATAGCCGAGACCGTTAGCAACAATTAAAACCATAAATGAAATACTTCTGCATTGCAATAACCCTAGTTACTTTATTTTCTTGTTCACATCAAGAAAGAAAAGGTTTAAATCTATCAAAAAGAAATTACGATGAAAAAGCCATCGAAACTTCTCAAGATAAATTGAGCAGCCCGAGTGATGCTATCTATGTTTTCAAAGAGAATATACAAAATTGCATCAAGCAGAATATTTCCTCACTTTGTGATAGCGTCTTTGGTAAAGGGTTTGTGAGTGGAGGAGTTATTACAGAATTGCAATCAAATATACTGAAGGATATAAATCGATTTGATTATAAGTATCAGGAGGTTACCATTGATTCAAAAGATTTGAAGAATTTACTTTCTGAAAACGAGAATGGACGGTCTTCACTAAAATACAAGCTAGAAGATCTAAGTTCCGACTCTCCCCTTAAACTTAGCAGTAATAACGTACTAACCCATACATCGACAAACGCTGACTTGGAATTAGACATCAATGGTTACAGGTTAAAGTTTTTCATTGAAATTTACATGGACAAAGAACTTGAGAAAGATGGTGTCTATACTGTTTCCGATCCGACTAAGAAAGGTAACTCACCGTATTTTAAATATAAAGGGAATTGCCAAATAAAAATTACCTTGAACGCAACGGATTTAGAAGGAAAAACCGAATACTATACTCGAAATGTAAACAGTAAATGTTATCATTATACACAAATGCAGTATACAAATCATGAAGTTACTTACAAATGACAAAAGGATGTTGCTAACATCAGCTAAAAGCCACGGGCTGAACAACCACAACCGAGAAGCCCGCGTCTCCTAGTTGAGAAACGTTAGCGATAATGCTTTCGAAACTCAATAAACAATTACAATCAACTAATTTTTAAGAAAAAATTGATAGTAAAAGAATAATTCTATCTTTGCGGAGTGAATATTCACTAACTTTTTAAAGAGTATGAAATTGGACATAACAGCTAGACAAATTGAAATTATAGAAGCGTCTGGTAAAATATTGATGAATAAAGGCATTGCAGCACTTACTACCAAAAATTTAGCACAAGAAATGGGCTTTTCCGAAAGTGCTTTGTATCGCCATTTTAAAGATAAAGAAGCAATTGTTTCGCTTTTGATTCAATATTTGGCAGATAACATAAATCAAAGGTTTGAACAAATTTTGATTTCTAATATCAGCGAAGAAGAAAAATATTTAGCTCTTTTTAAAAGTCAATTTCAATACTTTAAAAAAAATCCTCATTTCATAGTTATTGTTTTATCGGATGGATTGATGGATAGTTCGGAAATCATAAAAAACAGTATTGTAAAATTAATTCAAACCAATGCAAAGTCTTTTAAAACTGTATTAGAAAACGGTCAAAAAGCAAGTGTTTTCACTTCAGCCATCGAAGCAGACTATTTGGTTCATTTTATAATGGGTGCTTTTCGTTTACAAATGCTCAAATGGAAATTAGCCAATTTTAGTTTTGATATTGAAAAAAATGGAATGAAAACAATGGCTACATTATTAACCCTTATAAAACAATAACAATGAATATAACCAGATTAGCATTTATCGTAGCTCTTGCTTTTACAAGCCAATTTGCTTTTTCACAAACTCAAAAAAATAATAAAATGAACTTAAAAGATTTACACAAAGACAGTATTGGGGTGCAAACCAATATGATGTTTCCTGCTACTGATGGCAAAGTTATTTCACTGCAAATTTTTAAAGGTAGCCAATTAAAAGAGCATATTACAAAGGTTTCTGCATTGCTTATTTGTGTTAAAGGCAATGCCGTTTACGAAGATGAAAAAGGTATTAAAGCCAATTTATTTTCAGGTGATTTTGTGAAAATTGAACCCAATGTAAAACATTGGGTTGATGGAATTGAAGACAGCAATTTACTATTGATTAAATGATTTAGAAATGAAATTTATAACCTTTTTTATTGCTGCACTTTGTCTGCTTCTTTTTAATTCCTGTAAGAATGAAAAAGAAGTAAAACCCATAATTCAAGACATCAAGGAGTTAGTTTTTGCCTCCGGAGAATTGGAGTGGGATAATGCATATAATCTTACAGCACAAACCGATGGCGTTTTGCTCAATGCAAATTTTGAAGTGGGAAACAAAGTTTTGATGGGAACAGTTTTGGCAAGTGTAGACAACAAAACCAATGAAATAAATACACAAATTGCAAAAGAACAACTGGCTATTGCAAATGAGAACCTTACTTTAAATGCTCCTCAAATTCAGCAATTGGAACAAAACATTCAGTTTGCAGAAAGTAAATACAAGCAAGATAAAATTCAGGCTGAACGATACGAAAGACTAAGACAACAAGATATTGGTACCAAAATAGAATACGAAAATGCTCAATTGAATGCCCAAAATTCTTTAGCTAATTTAAGCGCGTTACAAAAACAAAAATTGCAAGTTTTACAACAAGCAAAAGTGCAGCAAATTTCTACAAAAGGCCAGGTGCAAAATAGCGAAGCTGTTCAAAAATTCAATCAGATAGTTGTACCAGAAAGTGGAACAATTATAAAAAAATTAAAAACAAAAGGCGATTATGTTCGCAAAGGCGAAGTAATTGCAGTAATAGCCGATGAGCAAAAAGTAGAAGCCGTTTTAAATGTTGATGAAAATAATATTGGTAAAATTAAAATTGGACAGTCGGTTTTTATTCAACTCAATACTGACAAAAAGAAAATTTACAATGGAAAAATTTCAGAAATTCTTCCTGCTTTTGATGAGCAAACGCAATCGTTTATTTGCAAAGTCACTTTTGTTGAAACATTAAACTCTTCGCTTTTTGGAACGCAGTTAGAAGCCAATGTTTTGGTAGGAGAAAAGAAAAATGCCTTATTAATTCCGAGAGAATATGTTGGCTACGGCAATAAAGTAAATGTGAAAGGAAAAGAACAACCTGTCATAATAAAATCGGGAATTCTTTCTACAGATTATGTTGATGTGCTTGAAGGAATTACAAAAGACGATGTTTTATTGCCTTTAAAACAATAATTATGAATATTAATTCTGTTATTTCTAAAACCTATATTTTTTCAAATAAAAGACTTACAGCCGTTGCCGTTTTGGGTGTTTTATTAGGTATGTCTGTTTATATTTTTATGAATAGTTTGTTGGTAGGTTTTGATAGAAGCTCCAACACTTCTGTGTTTAGAAACACTGCGCATATACGAGTATATAAAGACGATGAAATAAGTAAAAGTTTACCAAAAAGCAATAATGAAAATTATATAATCATAAATCCAAAAGTAGTTCCAAATAATAATACAATCATAAATCCAAAATTGGTAATTGAAACAATTTTAAAACAAAAGGAAGTAACTGTTGCTTCCCCACAAGTTAATACCAATGTGTTTTATAACAACGGAAAATCGCAAATTTCCGGACTTGCAGTTGGAATTAAACCCGATGAAGCAAATTTGATGTATAACATAAAATCGTTTATGGTAGAAGGGGAATTTGATTTATTAAAGTCTAATCCGAACGGCATAATTGTCGGAAGTGGTATTGCAGAAAAAATGAATGTGACTGTAAGCAATAATATAAATCTCACTTCGTCAAAAGGCATTAACCGAACTTTTAAAATTATTGGCATTTTTAAAACCAATAATTCGGTAACCGACAAAACAAAATCGTATATCAATCTATCGGCTTCGCAACAACTTTTAAAACAAGGAAATTCTTACATAACAGATATCAATGTAAATGTTACCGACCCTGAAAAAGCAGAAAATGTTGCTGCCAAACTTTCGCAAATTACGGGCTACAAAGCAGAAGGCTGGAAGCAAACCAACGAAACACTAATGGCAACAAACAAGATGCGAAAAATGATTATCACTTTTGTATCACTCACTATTTTATTGGTCGCAGGATTTGGCATTTATAATATTTTGAATATGACCGTTTCACAAAAAATTAATGACATTGCAATTCTAAAAGCCATTGGTTTCAAAGGCAAAGATGTGATTCGAATTTTTGTAACACAAGCCGTTTCGATAGGAATAATGGGCGTTGTAGGTGGTGTAATTGTGGCAACTATGTTGATAACCATTTTAAAACGAGTGTATTTGGGTGGCGATATTGGTTATTTCCCGATTGATTATGAACCCACAAAATTTGTACAAGGAATCGTAATTGGTTTGGTAATTACTTTTTTCGCAGGATACATTCCAGCCAAAAAAGCTGCTAATATTGACCCCGTAGAAATTTTAAGAAAATAGTAAATGCAAACGATTTTAAAAACAGAAAATATTGACAAGCACTTCCATGACCCGATTGATTTTCAAGTGCTAAAAAATATAGAATTTGAAGTTAGAAAAGGCGAATTTTTATCAATGATCGGAAAGTCTGGAAGTGGAAAATCTACTTTGTTGTATATACTTTCTACAATGGACACGGATTATACAGGAAAATTATATATTGATGATCAACTTACAACGGGATTAAGTAAAGATAAATTAGCTGAACTTAGAAACGAAAAAATTGGTTTTGTATTTCAGTTTCATTATCTGTTGGCTGAATTTTCTTGCCTAAAAAATGTAATGATACCTGCCTTAAAATTAGGAAAATTATCAGAAAAAGAAATTGAACAAAAGGCCTTCGAGAAATTAAAAATTTTAGGATTAGAAGACCAGGCTTTAAAACCAGCCAATAAACTATCGGGCGGACAACAACAACGGGTAGCCATTGCAAGAGCCTTAATAAATGACCCTTTAATCATTATGGGCGATGAACCAACCGGGAATTTAGATAGTAAAAATACCGATATTGTTTTTGATATTTTTCAAGACCTTACAAAAAATTATGGGCAAACTATAATAGCCGTAACCCACGATGACGATTTTGCCCACAAAAGCGACCGTATAATAGAAATGAAAGATGGAGAAATATTGAAAAAATAGCACTACCGCTAACACGGGTTTTGCGTTAGTGGACGGACAGTGCAAGTATAAACATTTGAGCAATTAATAAACTTTGGTGCTGGCAGACCGTTTACGGTTTCAAATGCCCACCAACGCAAAGCCCGAAACCGTTATCGGTCAGCATAATAAGAAAGGATTCATAGAAATCAATTTTGTAGGCATAATTGATTTGAAAGCAAATTTTAAGTATCCATACATTAATAATACAATATGTTAACATTAATCAGAACAAATTCAGAAAACAAAAATTTTCAAAACTTAGTATTAGAACTTGACAAAGATCTGGCAAAGAAGAATGGAGATACAAATGACTTTTTTGCACAGTATAATAAAACTGACCTTATTAAAAACGTAGTTGTTGCTTTGAATGACTATTTACCAGTTGGTTGTGGTGCAATGAAAGAATTTGACAATTCGACAATGGAAATAAAAAGAATGTATGTAACAATTGAGATGCGAGGAAAAGGTGTAGCTGTTGCAGTTTTGAATGATTTGGAAAGTTGGGCAAAGGAATTAGGTTATAAAAAATGTGTGTTAGAAACGGGTGACAAAATGCTTGAAGCAATTGGCTTATATAAAAAGAGTGGTTACAAAATCATCAAGAATTATGGACAATATGAAAATATTGAAAGTAGCATTTGTTTTGAAAAAGAGCTATAATTGACCTTGTTAAATAGAGAAAAAACAGTCCAAAAATAATTATGAAAGAAATACATCATTTAAACTGCGTAAAAATTATTTCACCAATTAACGATAATGTTTGCGGACATTGTTTGTTAGTAAATGAAAATGGAAGGCTTATTCTTATTGACACGGGTATTGGACTATTAGATACCCTAAACCCATCTGAAAGAATTGGGCAACAATTAATTGAGCTTGTAGGTTATCGTTTTGACGAAAATCAAACTGCGGTGCGGCAAATAGAAGAATTAGGGCTAGACCCTAAAAACGTAACAGACTGTATCATCTCACATTTAGACAATGATCACATTGGTGGATTAGCAGATTTTCCCTCAGCGACGGTTCACGTTAGTGAGGAAGAATTAAACAATTTCCATTCAAACAATCCAAGATATTTGGAACTCCCTTTGGCACATATGCCAACCATTAAGACGTACCAGAAATCAGATGTCAATTGGTTCGGTTTTGAAGCAAGAAAAATTAGTGCCAACATTGAAACTGAAATTTATCTTATTCCTCTCTTTGGGCATACGCTTGGACATTGCGGTGTTGCATTAAAAACAGATAACAATTGGCTGTTTTATATAGCAGACGCATACTATATGAAAGTGGAACTTACAAATGAGAAGCACCCAGTAAATGAGTTAGCTAAAATGCGAGCAGACGACAATAATTTGAGATTAACAACACTAGGTAAAATTCGTAAACTTGCAATTGACCATCCAGAAATTGAAATTTTTGGATATCATGACATTGAAGAATTTAAACTTTATAAAAATTAACAGCACCTTTGCCAGCCCCTGAAAAATGTCGATTCAGTGATTAATTCAAGTTGTATGATTTTTTTTAAATATGTATGAGTTGCCATAAAACAGAGCGCAAAATGCTTAAGGCATGCATTAATGCAAAGGCAATATTTTGGGGTTATTTATGCTGGAAAAGCAGAAAATAAAATTGACAATCAAACAAGAATAAATATGAGCACACAAAATTTTGCTAAAGAGTGGATCAATTCCTGGAATTCACATAACCTCGAAGAAATACTATCGCACTATTCTGAGGATATTGAAATTACAACCCCTATGATTAAATTAGCCACCGGTAGTGATACGGACATTTTAAAAGGAAAGGAAAATGTGGCAAATTATTGGAAAAGAGCGCTGGATAAAATACCCAGCCTTCACTTTGAGTTGTATGATGTAACCTATGGTGTTAATTCCATTGCTATATACTATAAGTCAGTAATGAATAAAAAAGCAATTGAAGTGATGTTTTTTGACCAAAATGGGAAAGTAAACAAAATGTTTGCTCATTATACAGAATAACAACTATTTCTCAACAATGTATTTGCAAATGCAAAACTTAAGAGGTTTCGTATGAACCTTTAAACGGTTAACTTTCGTTTTCCGGCTATATAGTAGTGAAATGCATCCAGCGCATATCCTAATCGTAGGGGGCAACATAAAATGAAACAATAAAGATTTAAAAAATGACAGTTGCAGACTTTCCAATTATAAGGATAGATAGACTTTTACTAAGGCAATTTGTTGATAGTGATATAGAAAATGTTTACAAAGGACTTTCAGACCCTGAAATTATTAAATATTACGGAGTTAGTTATAAAACGCTTGAAGACACCAAAGCTCAAATGCGTTTTTTTTCAGACTTAGAAAAAGAAGGGACAGGTATTTGGTGGGCAGTATGCTCATTAGACAACAAAACATTTTACGGTGCAGGCGGGCTAAACAGTTTAAGCAAAGAACACAAAAAAGCAGAAATCGGTTTTTGGCTTTTGAAAGAGTTTTGGGGACAAGGTGTAATGATAGAAGTAATGCCAGTAATTTGCAATTACGGTTTTGACAACTTAGGACTACATAGAATTGAAGGGCTTGTTGAAACAGACAATTTGAACTGTAAAAACGCAATGAAAAAACTTGACTTCAAGCACGAAGGAACAATGCGAGACTGTGAAATTAAAAACGGAAAATTTATAAGTTTGGACATTTACGCTAAACTGAGAAGCGAATGAAATCAGACGACCGAAAAGAATGCCGAACCGATAACAGGCGTTTGGCTCAATAGCGGGTGACGTGGTTAATTGAACATTCTACCTCGCATCAACTTTTGTGGTTAATTGACAGTTTTGTGCTCCGAAATCCGCCACTGCGCCAAGCGCCAAAACGTCAAACTGTCTAAAAACCCTTCCTTTTTCCAGAAACGAATTTTCATAAAAATCAACCTTTTTTGATTGCCAAAAAACTGATTTTAGCTATCTTCAAGTATGAAATTCATTCAAGGAAAAGATCGAAATCAGACAGAGTTTTTCTGTTTAGATCAAGCGGTTTCAGAAGACAATGAAGTGCGATTAATCGATTTGTTTGTTGGAGCCATAAAGCTTTCAGATTATGGTTTCGATATGTCGTTTATAGAGAACGGTCGGCCAGCTTACCACCCCGCTGATTTATTGAAACTCTTTATTTATGGGTATTTGAACCGTGTTCGTTCATCCCGACAATTGGAAAAGGAATGCAAACGTAATATTGAACTGATGTGGCTCATGAAAGGTTTGGCGCCCGACCACAATACGATTGCCAATTTTAGAAAAGATAACCCAAGAGCTATCCGAAAAGTGTTTCATGCAACGGTTTCGCTTGCCAAAAACTTTGAATTGATTGGTGGAAAATTACTGGCTGGTGATGGAACCAAGTTGCGTGCACAGAACTCGAAGAAAAACAACTTTAACGAAAAGAAAATTGAGCGTCATATTGCTTATATTGACGACAAACTCAATGAATACAGTGCTATCCTGGCAAGTGAAGACAATGATTTAACAGCGGAGAAAAAGCAGGAAATCAACGCTAAAATCGATAAGCACAAGCAGTACAAGAACAAATACGAAGCATATAAAAAGCAACTCGACGAAACTGGACAAGTACAAATTTCAACTTCCGATCCCGACAGCAGACAAATGATTGTGCGCAATAACATAACTGAGGTGGCATATAATGTTCAATCGACCGTTGATGCAAAACACAACATTCCAATTGATTTTAAGGTCACCAATAAAAACGATTCAAAAGCCATGGGTGCAATGGCTCGCAGGGCTAAAACCATTCTTGGAAAATCAGATTTCACAATACTTTTCGATAAAGGCTATCATACTGGAACCGAATTCGATTACGCACACAAACAAGGGGTAGAAGTATTGGTAGCTTTCCCTGATGTTGCTTCACATGCTCCAGATATTTCCTTTGATGTAGAACATTTCAACTACAATAAGGAGCGCGATGAATATACCTGTCCAGCTGGAGAGTTGCTCACCACAAACGGTCGTTGGTACAACAAGGCAAGCGGGAAAACGATCAACCGCGTAAAACACTATAAAACAAAAGCTTGTTTGACATGCAGTCTTTTTGAAAAATGCACACGCAATAAAACGGGGCGTTTCATCGAGCGTTCGGAACACATGGATTTAATTGACGCAAACAAAAAACGACTTCAACGAAACATGGAAACTTACCGCAAACGACAAGCAATCGTGGAACATCCGTTCGGTGTCATAAAGCGTCAATGGGATTTTTATTATGTGATGACTAAAAAGACAATGAAACATGCAACTGCAGATGTTGGATTGATTTTTACCTGCTACAATTTGCGTCGAATATTCAATTTACTTGACCAAAATACACTCAAAAATTTCTTAAGAGAACTTGGTTTTCTATTTTTGATTCTGAGCAGCCATTTCAAGACGATTTGCGAAGATTTTAAAGAAAGGATTTACTCCGAAACATTTTGTGAAACAAGTTATACAGCGCTCTTAAAACAGGTATATTTATCCAAAAAACAGATTGTTTAGAATCTTAAAATGGGTTTTTAGACAGACTGACGTTATGTGTAATGAAGTATAGACTAACCATATTATTTTTTCTTACCCTAAGTATCTCATTTGGACAAAATGAAGATTCATTGTTGACCGTATTAAAGTCAATTGATATCGAAGCACTAAAACATAGTGAAAATCAGAAAGAATATTTAGAAATGGTATTTGATTTAGACCAATCAATAAGAATCTCATTTGACCGGATTCAACAGGAATTTGGAAGAGAATCAAAAGAAACCGATAGCATAATTAAAAAATGGCGTGAAATAGATGAAGTTCTTTTCAAAAGTATGGTTCAATATTTACGATCACATTCTTATCCAGAAAAAAACTTAGGAGAAATACCCTGTTTTACACCGCAATTGGTCTTCCACCATGTATCCGGAACAGAAGACGAACTAGAACTTAAGCGCGAATTTTTTCCAATGTTTTACAAGGCATACAGAACAGGAGTAATTGATGAAGGTGCAATATACTTCTATCTCTATCGTTTTTATGGACAAATCTTCAAGGAACAATATGATTCTGACTTAGGACAAGTTGAGCAAATCGAAGACTTAATAAATAAATTGGAATTAGAAACTGAATGATACACATAACACCAAATAAACAAAAGCGCGAAAAGTACTAGATTTGTTAGGCGCCTTTGCCTATTTGCGAAACGTTGGTGGCAATATGTCTTACATAGAAATTGGTCTTCAACTCTGAAATTTTAAGTTTGTAAATCATTATGGAAAATTGTCTTTTAATCCTAAGCATATTACCAGTGTTTTTGTGTTGTAAATCATCCAATTTAGATGATTCCGAACTGAATTTTAATCCATATAAAAAGAATGACGTTTTAATTTTTGAATCAAACTTAGGTGAAAGGGATTCTTTAAGAATTAGACAAGTAATTAATATGAAAAACAATGCTGCTCAAATGACACTTAATCCAGACAAGTTAGTCACTTTACTTGTTGAGGCTGATTATAGCGAAGCTTACCTTACCATAGACAATTATTTTGAACCTGTTGAAATACATATTTTAGAGATAAATAAAGTTAACAAGGAACCTGCGTTAGTACAATTTAATTTGGACTTGAGTGAGGCAGTGTTTTATCCAAAATATAATCAAAAAATAGAAGATGTTCTTAAACAGACAAAATACAAAATGAAAATTGGTGGTAAAAAATATGATGATATTGTTATTATAAAACCGGAATCCAATGAATACGCTTCTCGTGAACATTTTATCTCAAAAATATATTGGAGTTTAAAATATGGTTATGTCCGCTACGATCTATTGAATGGAAAAAAATGGGAATTAGTAAATTAATAAAATACCACTAACACCAAATAAGTAAAAGCGCGAAAATGATTAAACTTGTTAGGCGCCTTTGCCTATTTGGAAACCGCCGCCGTGATGTGTAATCGCAAAACACAAAAATATATGAATAAATTTATCTATCTATCTTTTATAACATTTGCTTTATTTTCTTGCAATTCAAATGAGGATAAAAAAATATTAGAAAAACTTACAAGCGAAAATGACAGTTTAAAGACTGAATTAAAAAAAATGCAAATGCTTCCAGAAGATTGCAAAGTAATGAGTTATCCTACATTTTTTAATTATAATGTTAATCAGGGAGACTCTGCAATTTTAAGTGTTGGATTACTTAAAACAGATACAAAATCGCCAGTAGTTGTTTTGTGGAATGAAGAGACAAAAAAATATTCAGACACAATAAAAAACAATAATGGTATTGTTAGTACTGTAAGTATATACGCTAAAACAAAAGGAGATAATGTTGTGCAAGGTAAAGTTATATATTTCTGCAATGATAGAGAAGTATCCTTACCTTTTGAAGCAAGTTATTTAGTGAAATAAATACCTATAACAGCAAGTAAGCAAGCACCAGCCCGGATTATACTTTGGTGAAACGATAAGTTTTAAAAAAGAATATTTTATGTTCGGAGAAACGATCTTGTGAAAAGTGAGCCGAGCGCTAGGCGGCGAAACGTTACCTGTAACCCTATGACCGACCGTGCTAACAAGACAGACAAAAATTTTGACAAATAATCTATGGCAAGTGAATTGAAAATTTTCAGCATTTATAAAATTCAAAATGAAGACAAGTATTATTTGCTTCGTACTGAACGACCAAGTTTTTCAAATTCTTCCCAAACTCAAGAGAATTTGGCGGACAAAATCGAACAGAATAAACGAGAATATATTTTAGACCAAATTGGAACAAGTGATAACAAAAATAGTAAGAAGAACTTTGACTTTATTGGTGAATTTCAAGGTTGTCCAATTGGCGATAAGTTGTATCTTGACAACGGAAATTTGGAATTGAACATTTACTATTTGGAAACTGAATTTGGACAACCTTGGGTTATAATTGGAAATGCAAATTCTGAAACAGAATTTTTAACTGAATTAAGCGATGACGAAGATTTATTGGGACTTAAACCTATTGGACAACCAAAGCAAATTAAAGCAACATTTGTAACTGAAAATGACTTTGACCTTTCTGAAATTGAAAATTAGTTTGCAAAAGACGTTAGATCAAATTAGAAAAAAACGATACGAAAAATGGCAGTAGGCAACATGGTTTTTGCAAAAGTGTGGCATTTTTACTAGGTTGAACATTTGTGCTTTCTATTAGCTTTTATACTTTCGAAACCCATCTTCTCCAAGCCCAAAAACGTTAGCTACAATTTATGAAAACAACATTTAAAGAGATTGCCCATAAAAGTCCAGAATGGACAAATGCGGTGAAACTTAGAGAAAAAATTCTCAGAGAACCACTTGGAAGTATCTTTACTGACCAGGAATTAGAAGAGGAGAAATATCATTTTCAAATAGCAGGTTTTATAGACGATATGATTATAGCCACTGCTGTTCTCGTACCCGAAGCTGATGTAATGAAAATGCAAAGAGTGGTTGTGACGGAAACACTTAGGGGGATGAATATTGGCTCAGAAATGATGGTCTTCTGCGAAAAATTTGCCATAGACCGGAAATCTAAATTAATCTATTGTCACGCTCGCGACTCAGCCGTAAACTTTTATATCAAAAATGGTTACGAAGGAATGGGAGACTATTTTGATGAAGATGGAATACCACATTTAAAGATGAAAAAAAACTCTAGCTAACAGCACCTCCAAGAAATTTTCGATTTAGTGTTCCACATCAACATTTGTGGTTAAAATTAAACGCAGATAAACAACAATAAATGATAAAATGAACAGAGTTGAAAGCGTTATTGATTTATTAGAAAAGACATTTCCGGATTCAAAATTAGGTTTGGTAAAAAGTGATTGGCTGAATGTTCTTGAAAAGAAATATGGTGATATGCCTAAGGATTTGAAAGAATTATATGCAAAATTGGGTTATGGTACAATTGGAGATTCATATTATTCAATTCACGTTTTACTAGAGCCTGATGAAATTTATGATGAAATAACGGCAAATGAATTAAAAGGAAAATATATAGTTGGAGATGATTTTTGTGGAACTTGTCAAGCTTATGATGCTGATAATAATTGGGTATTTGGATCTATAGATTCTAATGGGAAATTTAATATTTTAACTGATTATTATGCGGATTATATAGATTTTCTTGAAAAACTAGCGATAAATGAAATTGAAAACGGTTAATGACATGAATGAATCTTTAAACATCAAAAAACGGATGAAAATGGGACCATTTTATTGGTAAACAGCAAACCTTTAGTAATAATGAGGATGACAATCGAAGAGCTTATAGAAAAATCTGTTTTTAGTTCTGATTCTAATTACAATGGAATGTTCACCAAGCATTTAATTCCAGAAGAATATAGTCCACTATCGGAAAGGAATATCTGTGGCTGTTGGCTGCTTGTGTTCAAATCAAAAGAAATCAAGAATACTTGGGTCGAAATTTATAATACATTTAAGACATTCCTAGCTCAAAATGAGGATATGTCTAGAGTATTAGCATTTGAAGCAATACATCATTTGGATGAGTTAACTATTGTTCAAAACAGAGGATTTAATGAAGCCTACACAACGAGCTCTTACTCCGAATTCTTAGAGGATGGGTCATGTAAGCCTAATGAATGGATTTTAAGGGATCTACAAAATCTTCAGAAGGCAATCAGCGAGCTTCCTGAGTTTCGCTGCGACTCAATGAATCAGAAAGAAATTATTAAAAAAATGATTCATGAATCCTTTATCGAGCCAAATAGTGAACTGAAGTGGACGGAACCCTGGACAATCTATCTACCTTCCATTTCTTCTAAAGATTTGGAAAAGTGGACCAAGTAGGGAATAAAGAATATTACTGATAAAAATATGACACGGATTAAAGCAGTTTATGAAGATTTAATTTTACGTTTGGGTCATTCCCGGACTATCGCTTCTGATAAATGGGATATCATTTCTGCTGCTTACAATTCGTCTAGTCGATTCTACCACAACTTGAATCACCTGGAAGCAATGTTGTTTGAGTTGGAAAAGGTAAAAGAAGAAATTAAAGATTGGGACTCGATCCTATTCAGTCTTATTTATCATGATTTTGTATATGACTCATTCAGAGGAGATAATGAAGCATTAAGTGCGGAGTTTGCTTCAACAGAGTTAACTGCCTTAAATTTAAATAATGAACAAATTGATAAAATAAAAGAAACAATACTAGCGACTAAATCACACGATTTTAAGAGCGATCACGACATGAATGTTTTTTTGGACGCCGATCTTTCCATTTTAGGTGCTGATAAAAAGATGTATGACAACTATTCCAGAAATGTAAGACTTGAGTTTATTCAATATCCTAGTTTTGTGTTCTATCAAGGAAGGATTAAAGTCTTGGAATATTTCTTAAGTCATAGTAGTATCTATAAAACAGATTTTTTTAAAAAACAATTCGAGCAAAAAGCAGTTGAAAATTTAAGTCGGGAGTTGAACGAATTGAAACGAATGAATAAGGTGTTTCAAAGAACTGATACGAATGAATTTGTCCAATATTTAGAATCTGATGGTGATCTGTCTGAATTCTTTCATAACGCTGCAAAAATACTAGACGAAACAAAAAATATTGAAAAAATTACTTATTATCCAGGTTGGTTTGACTCTGGTTATTATCGGTTTAAGTATAAAGGAACACCATTACATTTAGAATATGATGGAATGCTTGGAACTTTGCTACGAACGGAATCAAATGCAACTGATGCTGATCAATCACATGCAGAAGAAATCTTTCAAGAATTAATTGAAGTACGATTAACAAAGGAGGACTTAGAACGAGTGAGAAAATTTTATACCGATAAAAACAGAAATAAGATCACTAAAACATCTAAATAAGTTATGAAAACGTTATTTATACTCTTTTTTTTAGGATTTATTAATCCCATCACATTTGCACAAAAGGATAAAACATATAGATCTTTGGAAGAAGCACTTAGCTCACCCCAAAAAGTGTTTATACTTGATTTAAGCTGGAAAAAACTTGACACATTTCCATTAGAGATTTGTACATTGACCAATTTAGAATATCTCAATTTATCCTATACTTTTATTCCCGGTCTGCCTCCTGAAATAAAAAAACTCAAAAATCTTAAAATCTTAAATCTGGCCTATAACTATCTAAAAACTCTCCCTAAAGAAATAGGGGAGCTAAGCAATTTAGAAGCCTTGCAGTTGAATGCAAATAATCTGCGTGAATTACCATCGGAAATGAAATATCTAACGGCACTATCACGTTTGCAGATCATACAAAACGAGTTCGATGAAATTCCTCCAGTCATTTTCGAATTAAGTAATTTAGCTCTGCTTGATCTAAGTAATAATAAAATATCAGAGTTGCCAAGGGAACTTGGGAACTTAAAATCACTTCGAAAATTGTTAGCTAATCAATGTCATTTGACACAAATACCCAAGGAGATTGGTGAGTTATCCCAATTGTATTTTTTATCTCTGGAAAACAACCGCATAACATCTCTTCCTAATGAAATTGGTAATTGTAGATTAATTGAAAGTCTATTCATTCACGACAATTTATTGGAATCATTGCCTGATAGGATTGGAAATCTAACGCTCCTTACACAACTTAGCCTGAAAAACAATCAACTAACTCAACTACCTTTAAGTATTGGAAACCTCACGAATCTATTTGCACTTGACATCAGCAATAATAAAATAACGGTATTGCCAGATGCATTATGTGGACTAAAACAATTAGAAACTATAACAGCTTATTCAAATCCAATAGAACTGATACCCAAGTGTTATGCTAATATGGATAGGCTCAGAACAATTTCACTTTCAGACAGTCATTTAACTAAAAAACAACAAGTCAAATTGGGTAAATTGTTTAGGAAAAACGGCGTCTATTTTTCCTCCTAATCCTACCTGAGCACTACATAAAACAACCATTGTAATTTACCAACTGATATCGTATGAAAGAACTAGATACATTTTATCCCACATCCATTCTAGAATGGAGAACTTGGTTGGAAGAAAATCATCAGGAAAAACAATCTATTTGGGTGATTTGCTACAAGCAAAAATCGGGTATTCCTTCTATTGCGTGGAGCGATGCGGTGGATGAGGCGCTTTGTTTTGGTTGGATCGATAGCACGCGAAAAACACTAGATGAGTACCGATTTATTCAGTATTTCGGGAAGCGGAAAGCACAAAGTACTTGGTCGAAAGTAAACAAGGGAAAAATTGTGCGATTGATTGAAGCGGGTAAAATGACTCAAGCTGGTTTGGATATTATTGAGCTAGCCAAGAAGAATGGTTCTTGGAACATTTTAGACACGGTAGAAGAATTGACCATTCCAGTAGATTTGGAATTGGAATTTGAAACCCAACCTGGCTCGAAGGACTATTTCTTGAGTTTGAGTAAATCAGTTCGAAAAATGATGTTGGCATGGTTGGTATTGGCAAAAAGACCCGAAACGAGGCAAAAACGAATTATTGAATTGGTAGAAGCGGCAGCGAAAAATCAAAAGCCGAAGCAGTTTTAAGGGTGTTTTTTCTAAAAAAAATGATTTTTAGTTTTACTGAATCACTTGCTGTTATTCACTATTATAGAATTAGTTAAGTCTTTTGAAAAAGAAAGCAATCCATTAAAAATCTAGATTTCCTTTTCATCCGTATGTAGTTCGTCTCAAATTCCATTGAAGAGACAATAGACTATTTACTAATTAATTATGAAAAGGATGAAAAAAATCTTATTCTCGTTTATCTTAGCTGGAAGCGCGGCTTCGCTAAGTTACGGTTCGAGTCACAGAGAAGCACCCTTGATTGCAAATGACCCATTGGCGGATAACACCGATGTGTATGCTTTCAAAAGCCCTGATGATCCGAATTCTATTACTATTATTGCTAACTACATTCCGACAGAGTTCCGAAATGGTGGGCCAAACTACTACAGTTTTGGTGAAAACATTCGGTATGAAATCCATGTAGACAATGATGCAACAACACCAGGAGACGATATTACGTATCGATTTACATTCTCCAAGATCAATCAGGATCCAACGACATTCTTTGCTGTTCGTCTGGGTCAGGAAAATGCAAAAACCACTTACATGATTGAAAAAAGTACAGATGGAGGTGCAACCTTCACTACTTTCATGACTGGTTTAGCTGTTCCTCCGCCAAACATTGGTGAACGTTCAATAGGCAATGCACCTGTTGGTTTAGGTGCTGCTAATTACGATGCATTGATTGCTAGTTCCATTTATGCTACTCCAGAAGGTGGACAAGTATTTTGTGGTCCTTCAGATGATCCGTTCTTTGTGGATTTAGGAGGAATTTTTGATTTAGGAGATGCTCCTCGTCAAAATAATGGTGGTGTCGTTCGCGATGGTTTAGCAAAATTCAATACCCATTCGATTGCCATTAAAATTCCAGTTACCGTTCTTCAAAAAGACGGTTTAGGAGTTTCCTCAGCAGCGAATATCTTGGATCCAAACTATGTAATCGGAGTATGGGCATCTGCAAGTCGTCAAACAACACGAACACTTACAGCAGGTTCTCAAGGTTATGCAGGAAACTGGGTACAAGTATCTCGTTTGGGAATGCCATTAACAAATGAGGCAGTTATTCCAGTAGGAAAAAAAGATTTCTGGAATTCATTGACTCCTTACCAAGAATTGGCTGAAACAACATTGGATGAGCATTTCTATAATCCTGAATTGGCATTGTACATGGATGATAGTATTTATGGTGGAGCAGTTCCTGCTTTTGCTGGTTTGCGTATCCAACGTAATTCCTTGCAAGGATTTGACTTCGGAAACACACAAGATGGTTTATGGCCGTTGAAAGGTACTGCAGCAGTTGCAGGCACAGCATTGGACGATGCAGTTTTCGGAACATTGTTATTGCCAGCAGCGGGTAAACCAAGATCTGTCGATTTATGGCCTATTTTCCACACTGGAGTTCCAAACCTTGCGCCTTATCAATTAGCAACTGGGAAAAATGGAAACCCATTAGCTTCTGGAAAACCATTCATTAGTAACTTTTTGCCAAATGGGGGAGATATGTTGCGTTTAAATATGGCTGTGCCAGCAACCCCTAGAAATAGTGCTGCATTCAGTTCAATGGGATTGGTGAATGCTGCTGTTTTAGGATTGACAGACCCTGCGTACAATACAACGACAACTATTCAATTTATTCCAAATATGGATGGATTCCCGAATGGTCGTCGATTGGAGGATGATGTTACACGTATCGAATTACAAGCAGTTGGAGGTGTTGTTTTGGCAGCTATTGGATTGTGGTATGATGATTACAATGCTTCATCTTCAGCGCAATCTCCAGTAACAAATTACCTTTTAAATGTCTTGAACTATTCCACAGGAGTAGAACAAAATGATGTGGCATTTAAAACGTCATTCCCTTATGTTGCTTCACCTTGGGCTGGTAAAGATTAAACGAAGTCTCACATAAAATTTTAAAAGATGAAAAATTTAATTAACTATTTATTTGTGTTGCTTCCGTTTGGAACGGTCTTCGCTTCGAGTCATAGAGAAGCACCACTTATCGCAAATGATCCGCTTGCGGATAACACGGATTTGTACGCTTTTAGAAGTCCAAATGATCCGAATACGATCACTATTATTGCGAATTATGTTCCTTTGCAAGTACCGCACGGTGGACCAAATTACTACAGTTTTGGTGAAAACATCCGTTATGAAATTCACATCGAAAACGATGGAACTGCAGGTGATGATATCACTTACCGATTCACGTTTTCTCAAACGAATGAAGATCCAACAACGTTCTTTGATATTCGTTTAGGTGCTGAAAATCATAAAACCACCTATTTGATGGAACGCAGTATCAATGGTGGAGCCTTTACAACTGTTATTGCAGCTGGTGAAGTTCCTCCTCCAAATATCGGTCCGCGGTCAATTGACAATCCAGTTCTTGGAGTGGGTGATAGCTATTCCAATTTGATGTCTGCAGCTATTGAAACTACAGGGTCTAATGAAAAAGTATTCTGTGGTTCTACAGATGATCCGTTCTTTGTTGATTTGGGTGGTATTTTTGACTTAGGAGATGCACCACGTCAAAATGGTGGAACTCCAGATGATGGATTGAAATGTTTAAATGTGAGTTCCATTGCGCTTCAAATACCGATTTCTCTTTTGCAGAAAAACGGCCAACCTGTAAGCGCAGCAGCTAATATTTTGGATAGCGATTACATCATTGGTGTTTGGGCTTCGGCTAGTCGCCAAGAAACACGTACATTGAATCCTGCAACAGGTGCATTTGCTGAATCAGGAAACTGGATTCAAGTGTCTCGTTTGGGAATGCCTTTGACAAATGAAGCGGTTAATCCAGTTGGACAAAAAGATGAATGGAATTCAAGAACTCCATACAACGAAAATCCAATCATGGAAGATAACTTCTGTAATCCAGAGTTGGCTTTGTACATGGACGATGATTTATTTGGTGGAGCTGTTCCAGCTTTTGCACCATTGAGAATTCAACGCAATTCATTGCAATCATTTGACTTTGGAAACACACATGATGGATTGTGGCCACTTCGAGCAACGAATGCAGGAGCAGGAACGGCAATTGATACCAATCTTTTTGGTAACTATTTGTTGCGTCAAGGAAAACCACGCTCTGTGGATATCTTGCCGATTTTCCACACAGGAGTTCCAAACTTGGCACCTTATCAATTGGCTACAGGTAAAAATGGAAACCCATTGGCAGTTGGTAAGCCATTCATTAATAACTTCTTGCCGATTTTTGGTGACATGTTGCGTTTAAATATGGCTGTTCCAGTGACACCACGTAATGACCCTAATTTCAGTTCTTTGGGATTGATTTCAGCTGCTGTACTAGGATTGACTCAGGCGCCATACAATACAACAGCCAACTTGGAATTTATTCCGAATATGGATGGATTCCCGAATGGTCGCCGTTTGGAAGATGATGTTACACGCATTGAGTTACAAGCTGTAGGTGGTGCAGTTTTAGCTGCTATTGGTTTGTGGTATGATGATTATACTGCAGGTGATCCTAACCCAGTAACAACAGATTTGTTGGATGTGTTGACTTATTCAACAGGAGTGAATGCGAATGATGTTCCATTTACAACGACATTCCCGTATGTTGCAGCGCCACATCGCGGAACGGACAATTGTTTGGGTAAACCTTACAATTATACACAACCTGCGATACTTCCAGGGTCAACAACTGCAGGAATTGCTGAGAATACAGTAAATGCAGAGAAATATGCAATCAAAGCATATCCAAATCCATTTGCAAGTTCGGTGAACTTTGAATACAATTTGGATGCAGATGCGCAAGTTGAGATTCGTTTGTTTACTTTGTCAGGTCAGCAAGTTGGTGTTGTTTTATCAAATACCAATCAAGCATCTGGTAAGCACACGGAAACTTTCAATACTTCAAATCTTGTCAATGGCGTTTATTATGCGCGTGTCTCGATTAAAGGTTCGAAAGGAAAAGCAACAAAATTGGTGAAGGTGGTAAAATCATAAGATTGCTCTAAATAAATATAAGGAAGGGAGGATTAGAAATAGTCCTCCTTTTTTGTTGGAAGGTTTTTTATCAATAGTTCAATATAGATTTCCTTTGAACCCTTTGAACATTTTTGAACTTTTTCCACTTTTTAAAAATCCAAAGCTTGCTTTGGCGCGTATCTGATTCAGTTCTTGCTATTGATATTTAAAACACTAAACACTACTAGTTATGAAAAAAAATAAATACTCTTTTTACGCATTGTCCATTGCGACTATCTTATTAACATCTACTCTAATTTCTTCATGTGATTCATCTCCTGAGAAAGAAGAGGTAGAATTGGTGAAAACTGGATTTCAGATCCCACAATTGTTGGAACGTCAGAAAGATTTGTCTTACGATGAGTTTTTGAAGATCAAAGAGAAATTCAATAAATTGTCTTTTGAAGCTGAAAATGAAAAAACAAAGGCTGAAAGTCTTATCAAGCTTTCTGAAATATATATCTACGAAGCACGTGTAACAGGAGAACATCCTTATTACTACAATGCAGCCTTACTTACTTTAAATGAAACTTTAAAAGACACACTCAAAATAACTCCAGATCAACATTTTACAGCTCTTTTTTATAAGTCTACAGTTCAGTTGTCACAACACAAATTCAACGCTGCTTTGGTTACGGGCGAAAAAGCTTTGGCATTGAATAATACAAATTCGGGAATTTATGGTGTGTTGGTAGATGCAAATGTGGAGATTGGAAACTATGATGATGCAGTTAAAAACTGTGATAAAATGATTTCTATTCGCCCAGATTTACGCTCATACAGTAGAATTTCATACTTGCGTGAAATCTATGGTGATTTGAAAGGAAGTATCAAATCCATGGAACAAGCAATTGAAGCAGGTGCTCCGTATTCTGAATATAAATGTTGGACAATTGTAACAATGGGTAAAATGCTCGAAAACCACAATCAGTTGGATTCTGCGAGAGCGTACTTTGAATTTGCAACAAGAGAAAGAGCAAATTATCCATTCGGAATTGCAGGAATGGCAAGTATTGAAGGAAAATTAGGAAATTATGCCAAAGCAGATTCTTTGTATAAAGTTGCTTTGAACGCTGTTCCTGAAATTAGTTTCATTATGGACCAAGCTAAATTGTACAAAAAACAAGGGAAAAAAGCAGAAGTAAAGCGTTTGATTCCAAGAATTGAATCCATGTTTAAAGAGGATATCGAATCTGGACATAATGTCAACATGGAGTATGCATTCTTCTTGCTCGATTTCAAAAAAGATTCCAAAAGAGCCTTGGATTTAGGATTGAAGGAATACAAAATGCGTCCAAATAACATTGATGTAAATCGTTTATTAGCCTTTGCTTATTATGCAAATGGCGATACCAAAAATGCAGCTAAGCACAGTAAAATCGCGATGAAAACAAATAAACAAGATGGTGATTTATATTGTATTACTGGACTGATAAACAATGATAAGAAACAAATCAAAAAATCATTCACGATTGATCCGTATCAAGACCATTTGTTTGCAGATCGTGCAAAAAAGATGATCTAATTCAAAGACCTCGATAAACCTTACGCTATGAAAAATATTGACTCATTGGCCTTCAGTGGCAGTAGACTTGTATTGCTTTTTAGTATCCTTCTTTTGTCAAATTGGGGATTCTCTCACGGAATCAATGGAATTGTAACGGACCAGCAATCCCAAGGAATTTCAGGAGCAAAGGTAACTCTCAAAGGAAATCCAAAATTCAGCATTACAAATGGATTGGGAGAATTTGTTTTAACAGATGTGCATTTAGGAGATTCTATTTTTATTGAAAGTCAAGGATTTCAAAAACGATTCATCTTGATCGACAACGAAATCTACTTTGAGAAGAATTTCCAATTTCAGTTAGTCGAGAATTCTACTGAGTTGAGCGAAGTAAAAGTTACTGGAAATAAAACCCAGTTGACTCAGAGTGCAAATATCAATTTGACTTTGCAACCTGTTCGTTCAGCTCAAGAGTTACTGACTTTGGTTCCAGGTTTATTCGTTGCTCAACATGCTGGTGGAGGAAAAGCGGAACAATTGTTTTTACGTGGGTTTGATATTGATCATGGAACGGATGTGGCACTTTCCCTCGATGGAATGCCAGTAAACATGGTTTCTCATGCACATGGTCAGGGATATGCCGATTTTCATTTTGTGATGCCAGAAGTGGTCGATAAAATCAACTTTGAAAAAGGACCCTATGATGTAACGAAAGGGGATTTAGCAACGGCTGGTTCTGTAGATTTTCAAACCAAAGAACAACTTGCGAAAAGTTTTGTAGCCTTGGAATATGGAATGTTTCAGCATAAAAAGATTACAGCTGGAATCAAAGTTTTGGAGAATCAACGAAGCAATGCTTATTTCACGGCAGATTATTTGCAAACGGATAATTTCTTTGTTTCTCCGCAAGATTTCAAGCGAATTAATCTTTATGGGAAATATACTGGTGTTCTTTCTCCAAATTTCAAAGTAAGTTTTTCTGCTTCTACTTTTCAGAGTAGTTGGAATGCTTCGGGTCAAATTCCAGACAGGGCAGTTGCAGATGGGAGTATAAGTCGTTTTGGGTCCATTGACAATACCGAAGGAGGGAATACCTCTAGAACAAATGTGCAATTGGGTGTCATTCAAAAAATAAATGCTTCTTCCTCTTTGAAAAGTGATTTTTATGCGTCGTTTTATGATTTCTCTCTCTTCTCCAATTTTACTTTTTTCTTGGAAGATTCCATCAATGGGGATCAAATTCACCAATACGAAAGTCGGAAAATATACGGAGGAAAATCAGAATACAAAAAACTGATTACTTTGAAAGAAAACACTATTTTCACCTTTACGGGAGGAGCTGGTTTTCGCTACGATGATATCAATAATATTGGATTGGCTAAAACAACAGGGCGCATTTTTGTGAGAGATCAGGTTCAATTAGGTAATATCAATCAAACCAATATTTTTGGATATGTTTCAGGAAAATTGGAAATCAACCGTTTTGTCTTGAATATTGCTTTGAGAGGTGATAATGTCAATTATTATTACAACAATTTGAAAGACAGTGTGTATCAACCTAAAAGTTTGTCACAAGCAGTTTTTTTACCGAAATTGACGCTTTTATTCAATGCTACAGACAATGTACAGCTTTATTTAAAATCGGGGATTGGTTACCATTCCAACGATGCCCGTGTACTGTTGTCATCTGATAATTTAACGAAAAAAGCATTGCCTTTGGCTTACGGATCGGATTTGGGAGCGACTTGGAAATTGACCAAAAATCTCTTATTCAATGGTGCTTTGTGGTATTTATTTTCCGAACAAGAATTCGTGTATGTTGGAGATGCAGGAATTGTAGAACCAAGCGGTCAGTCACAACGATTGGGGTTCGATGTTGGGTTGACATTTCAACCTTACAAATGGTTGTTTTTATATTCCAACTTGAATTACTCGCATGCGCGTTCAGTGTCGGAACCCAAAGGCCAAAATTTCATTCCTTTGGCTCCAACTTTCACTTCAGATGGAAAAGTTCAATTGAATTTCAAAAAAGGAATATTCACGACTATTTCTTACAGATACATGGGACATAGAGCTGCGAACGAAGACAATAGTGTGATTGCGAAAGGATATTTTGTAAACGACTTTACTGTTGGATATCAGCGCAAATCTTTTGTGGTTACTGCAATTGTAAACAATATTTTCAATGTGAAATGGAATGAAACTCAGTTTTTAACGGAATCTCGCTTAAAAGATGAAGCTCAACCAGTGAGTGAAATTCATTTTACGCCAGGAACGCCATTTTCATGCCGACTTCAAGTGAAGTTTATGTTTTGATGAAGCTTTTAATCCTTCTGTTGCGGTTTAAAAATCATTTTGAGTGAATCCCCTCCATTATACAACTTTTGATCCGCTGGTGGATTCATTTCCTTGTTGAAATTTTTTGAAAAGTACTTTATTACCTGCTTTTTTGAACAAAATAGCAAGGAGTTTGTTTTATCTTAAAACGAAGAAGTATGATTTTAAGAATATTTTTATTTCTGGTCATCAACTTTGCAGCATTGGGAATTGGCGGCTATTTCACCGGAAAAGGTGTTCCATCAGAATGGTATGCTTCCTTGAATAAAGCGCCGTGGACTCCTCCTGGCTGGGTATTTGGCGCAGCATGGACAAGTATCATGATTTGTTTTGCGATCTATATGGCTTTTGCTGTTAAAATAGTACGAAACCTTCGAGTATTGATTATTTTATTCAGTCTCCAATGGGTTTTGAACGTATTATGGAATCCAATTTTCTTTTACTTTCATCATGTCGCTACAGGATTAGTTATTATCACTGCATTAACAATTTTAATTGCCCTGTTTTGTTTTCGTTATTGGTCGAATTTGAAAGCAAAATCTGCATTAATTCTTCCTTATCTCATTTGGATGATTATTGCCACTTCGCTGAACGCTTACATTCTTTGGAATAATTAGTTAACAACCATTTTTTTAGCTCAAATACCTTTCCAAAGGTGTAGTGATTAATCGTATACCTCAATTCAGGTATATGGCTTCCTGTACCAAAGATTTAGTTTTGCCGAAAATTTGGGAATTCTCCCAATAGCTTTGAAAAATGATTTTTGGTTTATTTATCTTGAAAGTGATTGGTTTGGTCATATTTCTAATTACAATAGCCAGTTTCATGCTTTGTAAAATTCTACTAGAATCGTTTGAGGAATAGCTTGATTCTATCTAGAATTACTAATTTTTCTTGGGTTGGTTCTTTCTAATCATCTTGCTCTGTCTATAAAGTACAATCCTCTCACCAATAAATTCTGTTTGCTTACTGGAGGAACTCTGGGTTTATTCATTCCAGTAGTAAATGGAATAAGTTCTGGAAATTGGTTTTGGAGAACCTGGATTAACGGAGAATACGTAATCTTCTCTGTAGATATGATTTGGCTGTGCATTGGAATTATCTGCTTGTTGGTTGTAAAACGATTACGGAAAGAAAAGGTCAGTACTCAAGCTTTGGTTAGTAGTGTTTAATTGAGTTTATTGAGTCTTCATTGTTGTATTGTACCTAATAAAACTGTCAAATCTAGCCAATTGGTTGCATGTTCGCGATATTGCAAACAACCCTCTGTTTATAAGGGTTTTCAATGGTTTTCAATCATTTATTCTGAATGAATATTATTTTTCAATCTTGCCTAAAAGCGTTTGCCTAATTTAGTTAATTCCCAAACACATGTACAAAACCATGCTTGACATTACTCGGATTTTTAATCCCCGTTGGATAATACAAATAGAAATAAACCCCATCAGAAGCTCCTTCACCATTCCAATTGTTTAGGTAAGGACTCGCTTCAAACATTTTATTTCCCCAACGATTGATAATAATAAGCGTATTTCCTAATTGCGAATAAGCATCATCTATGATAAAGAAATCGTTGGTTCCATCTCCATTCGGTGTGATGATATTTGGAATTTCATCATCGCAATTCACTGCATGAACAATCAATGTATCAGAAGCTGTACAGCCATCTGGAGTAACTACATTTAAAATCAATTCCTGATCATAGGTAATGGGAATATTGGTGTTGTTTCCGTAAGTTGTCCAATAATATGTGTTTACATCTTGCGGGAAGTAGAAGGTGTAAATATCATTCGCACAGAAAACGGTATCGGGTAAAATATCTAAACTTGGAACAGGTGAGATTGGAATTGTCAAGGTGTCGATATAAACACAACCCATTTCATCCCAAGTTCTCAAATAGAAGTTACCCGAGTTTTGCTGACTTAATGTGAAAGAAAGCGGATTCACGCTACTGTTTCCGAATGGTGTAATCCACAAAACACTGTCAGAAGTGGTATTCCCTGACAGATTTCCAATCGTCCCAGGACAAAAGTTAGGGAAGTTTATGGATGTCGTTAATTCGTAATTTCCTGTTTGAACAATCAAGATTGCTGATTGAGTCTGACAACCAAAATCATCCACTGCGGTTACTGTAATTGGAGTATAAGTAGTGTTTCCATGAACGGTTAAATCATCATCAGTGATTGTTCCGAAGTTTCCAGTCCAAGTAACAGTTTGGAGGTTGTTATTGGTGAGGAAAACAGTTTCAGACTCAAAGTAGCAAAGACTCAAAGTATCATCTGAAAGTTGCAGTATAGTTGGAGCAATGATTGAAACACTGTCAAATTGAATGGCGTTAAAACAGATATTACTTGAGTGTAAAGAGAAGATAGGGTTTGTATTTAAAGTGCTAAAAGGGATTGTGATAGGATTTGCAGACCCTAAAGATGTGGAACCAGAAAACCATTCAATGTTATCCGTCGTATTCGCATAAAACACTCCGTTTTCATTGATACACAAGATTGAATCACCAATAATGTCAATTAAGCCAGAAGGAACTGCCAATGAAATTTCTACTAAAGAATACGTGAATCCACAAATGCTGTTTGGGCTTGTATTGGAAATCAAAAAGCTGGTGTCTTGCTGAATATTTTGAAGCGAAATAGAGTTAGTTGTCTGAATTAAATTAGTGTCGGTTGAATACCAATTTATGGTAATTGGAGGTGCTGTTTGAAGAGTTACATTTGCACCTGGACAAACCGTTTGAGAAGCAATCATTGGAGGCGTGCTTCCAGGCACATTGGTAATATTTATGGTATTAGTTTGTGCTGTACAACCATATTGATTGGTAACCAAAGCAGAATAAGAACCACCAGTGACTGTTGAAAATGTAGGACCAGTTATAGGTCCAGAATTCCATTCATAACTTGCTCCTGTAGCAGATCCTGTGAATACTGCAGTGTCTCCAAAACACAATACAGAATCAGATACAGAAATAGTAGCATTGAAAGACCCGTTGATGATTGTAACACTGTCTAAGATTGTAACACCACATTGGCTAATTTGAATGACATAAACTCCTGGAACATTGGTCACTAAATGATCACTTGTGGATCCCGTATTTAACCATAGAATTGATGCGTTTCCAGAAGAGTTTATCTGAATTTCTACATTTTCATTGGAACAGATAGTTGCATTCGGTAGGATTGAAATTGTTGGTGTAGAATATTCAAAAACTTCGAACGGAGGAGTACTCAACACACAACCATCGGCATCTGTTAAAACGCATACATAGCTTCCAATTTGATCTGTATAACACGTTGACAAAGTCGATAAAGTATCTCCATTTGGCCCCATCCACAAATAACCAACAAATGTATTAGGTACTGACATCAATAAAGAATCAAAAGGACAAATAACCGCATCACCAGGTAACGAAGTAATATTTGGTGGCACTTTCACTGAAATATAATGATTAAAAACAATGTAAGAACTGCAGGTTGTTATCGGATCAACAATGATTCCGGTATAGTTATACCAACCTGGAGCATTTACTTCAATACTATCGGCTCCATTATTCCATAAAATATTGGAGCCAGACCAACTGAGACTAGGATGTGGATTTTCTGCAACTAAATACTCTGAATCATTTGGACAGAGTAAATTTCCTCCACCTATTGTTGTTCCCCAAGTCGGATTTGGATTCACTTTTATATAAAATTGTTTAGTTGCAGTATAAACAGTTGTGTCAATTCCACAAACATTTTCATATCCTTTAATTACCTTTATTTGCACCGTATGCCAACCAGTTACAGTCGTATTGAAGAGAGTGGAGGCTGTATCATAATTGATGTGAGGAACACCATCAATTATCCAGATAACAGTATCAATAGGTGGATAAACGGATGGATAGAAATTCCCCAATGGATTAATGATCAAATCAATTCCATGAAATTGCACAGGTATATTTTGACAAATTTCAATGGAATCACCTGTTGGGCACGTCGTATTCATCGCTATGGAAAGCGAGATACTGTCGTGTGGTTCTGCAAAATCATGTTGAAAGATAAACATACCTGTACTCAAACAATATTGATTAGTAGCTTGAACAAAATACTGTAATTCTTGATTCAATAAATGTGGTCCAGGACCATGAAAAGTAACAGCATTACCAATCGTTGTAATCGTTGTGCCAGGATCAATATTTGAGAAATTAATGATCGCTCCTTCTGGATAACAAAAATGATAGTTGTTGTAATTAGGACCAGGATTGAGGACATTTACATTGTGATCATCAGATAATAAAGGGAGATTTGGCAGCGTTTCTTTGATTGCAATAATAGAATCCATATCCATTTCACAAGCATCATCGCGGTCATGTTTCACCCAATAGGTCCCTGAATTGGTGATTACATTGGTGATGTTTTGACTTCCATCGTACCAAGTACTGGTATAACTTGGTCCAAAATGATTGTGGGTTAGCGTTTCATAATACAAAACGGCATCTGTACAAAAGTGAACGGTATCTCCAACTACGGTTACATAGTGTTCGGCTTCCTCAGCATGTATATAACCTACTAGCGAGTCGGCTGAAGGAGTTTTGTAGTAATTGTAATCTCCTGCAGTGCTGTTGACCTGATTGGTTAAAAAGGAATTTCTACTTTGATCTCCAACTAAATAGACGTGATAGGGTTCCATTCCGTAATACGGATTGAAAGTGAAATTGTCGTATCCTAAAGCGGGAGCATTTGATCCTGGTGAGAAGTTTAAATCAGCGGTATAACTTCCGCAAATCAGTGGCTTATCGACTTGATTGATGCCAATTCCTTTTCCTTCGTCATCAAGTTTACTGCCAAATTGTTTGATGTACGAACGAGTTCCCGTATTTGTAACTTTTAATAAATACGGATCTTTGAATCCAATTGAGTTAAATAAATTTTCCGAAACGTCTTGAATTTCAGATAAATCACATTTGAAATATCCGGTCACAAAAATATTATTAATTGCATCTATAGACAGGGATTTAGCAGAAAGCTCGTTGGTTGAACCTAAGGTATTATTCCAAATATATTGCCCTGTATTACTTGTCTTTAAAATGAAAATTTGTTTGTCGTAAGGGTTTTGAATACTATTCGCACCATTTTGATCGTAATAATTCATGTTCCCTAAGAAATCACCAATCAAGATAGGTTCATTATTTTGATTTACTTCTAAATCATTTGGTAAGGTATAACCTGCTTTCAATAAATGAAAAAATTGCAATTGTCCAGCTGGATTTAGCTTGCAAAGAAACCCAATATTGATACCATTGTTGTTGTAAGTATTTGATGCGAAATTAAGGGTGTCTGAAAATTGACCTGCAAAAAAGATGTTGTTTTGGGCATCAACATCCACTGCTAAACCTCGATCATCAAAGTCAGCATAACCACTCAATGACCAAATTGGATTTCCACTTGGGTCATATTTTGAGATAAACAAATCGAAAGAGGGAAGGCCTGTGTTTGGATCATTTGTACTTGTAAACGTATTGCTTCCAATGGTCGCAGTTCCCTGATATTCACCTGTTAATAAAATGTTATTTAAATTATCGATAGTTAATTTGTATCCATTGTCTGCTAAATTTCCACCTTCTTTTCGAGCCCAGATTACATTTCCTGCTGGATTTAGCTTTACGATGAAAATATCTTTTGAATTGGAGGAAGAAACAAGTGTAGTTCCCCCAAAAGTAACTGATCCGAAAAACTGACCTGTAACTACAATGTTTTGATCTGGTCCAATAGCTAAATCAATTGCTCGATCTGCGAGTGTCCCTCCGAATTGTTTGATCCATACAACTCCTCCTGCAGGATTATATTTTGTAATAATAGCATCAGTGTTTCCAAATGTATTCGAAATAGAATTTGAAGAACCGAATGACGTTTGTCCTGAAATATAGCCAGCAACATAGGATTCATTGAGGTTGTTTACTTCTACATCTGTGTTTTCATTAGTAGTTTGACTAAAAGTACTAGCACCCCAAGTTTGCCCCCAAGAATTGGCGATAAATAGTGTGCAGGATATTATTACAAGTAGTTTCATCAATTGGCGTCAGATATTCGTTTCAAGATAGAGCTATAATATGTGTTAACCAAGAACGAGGTTGAAACTTCATAAATCCTCCAATTCTTGTGTAATTGCAGATAACTCTATCTTCTAAATGCTTGTTACAAGACATAGACGATGCAATTGCAGAAAAGTTCGTTCAACGTGTAAAGTTCTCGAAAATATAGTTCGATAAAAATAGTTTTTCCGTTAATAATTAGTTGTTTATATCGGTTGGCTTATTCTGGAATGGAGGTGTGTTTTGATTCGATTTTCGAAGAATTGTCGATTAGTAAATTCGACGGATTTAACAATTCTTAAAATACGTTGTTTAAATTTAGACTATATTTAGGGGACTTAAATTTAGGATTATGATTCATAAAAAACTATTCATTGCGATTACATTTCTTGCGAATACACTTTTACTTCAAGCTCAAACATTAATCGTCCAAGTAAAACCCGCTGGAAGTAAAACTTGGGGGTATGCAGGAATTGATGGAAAACTAATTATTCCAGCTCAACACGAAAAGTGCCATCCATTTTCTTCCAATGGATATGCTGTCGTTTTTAATGCGAAAGCGCGCCAATATCAGTTTATTGATATGGATAATAAACAATTAGTTGCTGAACAACCCAAGTTTGCTATTAAGGATGGATTGGGTTTTGCTGTAAGTGGTTTTCAAGATGGATTAGCATTGCTACAACTTGAAAATAGAAAATGGGGCTATATGAACGCTGAAGGGAAAATGGTCATCCCAGCGATATATGATGATGGAAATGATTTCAATGGTGGGTTTGCTGCCGTGAAAAAAGGAAAGGAGTTTTTAGTAATCAATAAATCGGGAGTTGAAAAGGCAATTGAAGTTCCAGCAATTGATGTAAGAGATTTCTCAGAAGGTTTGGCTCCAATAAAAATTGCTGACAATAAAATGGGATTCATTAATGAGGATGGAAAAATTGCCATACAACCGCAATTTGAAGGTGTAGGATATTTTAAAAATGGAATTGCATGGGCAAAAACGTTTGATAAAAAAGTAGGGTATATCGACAAAAGTGGAAAATGGGTTATTGAACCACAGTTTGAAGCAGCAAAAGATTTTGATAAAGTAAGTGGACTTGCTCGTGTGAAAAAATCAGAAAAGTGGTGTTATGTGAATAAAGATGGAGACATAATCACGATTGATGATACATTGGTTTGGGGTGATTTCTCAGAAGGACTTGCTGAAGGAAAAAAAGGATCCCAGAAAGGGTTTTACGATAAAACTGGCGAATGGGTAATTGAACCGAAATTTGAAGATGTGCGTGATTTTCACAACGGTTATGCAGCTGCAAAATTGAATGGAAAATGGGGGTTGATTGATAAGTCAGGTACTTGGGTTATTGAACCAACATTAGATTCAATCAAGGATGTGGCGTTGGTGAAGAAATAATTTTTTTAATAAATTAAATGAAAAAACATTCATCCGTCGATGGATGTTTTTTTGCTTCAAAAAGGAGGTTCTAAATCTTCCAAAGCCAGTTATTCAGTACATTTAATTCAAATTCAATTTTCAGGTAAATGCATAAGCTAATTTCTTTAATCGCTATTGTACTATTTGTTCTGCAGGTATCTGCGCAAATGGATGATAAATTCTATTATCCGTCCCATGAATGGAAGCAGATTGATTCTCTGAAAGTAAAGATTTTTACAAAAAAAATGGATGAAGATGAGATTACTGCATATTTGATTTCTCCAGACAAAAAACCAAAAGCAACCATCATTTATTTTCATGGTGCAGGAGGGAATGTTTCAACGTATATTCCTTTGATAAAATCATTGGTGAAAGATGGATTCCAGGTATTTATGGTTGATTTCAGAGGATATGGAAAGTCTACGGGGAAACCCACCCATCTCAATATCGAATCAGACGGTCAAAAAATTTTGGATTTTTCCTTGACTCAAAAAGCAATTAAAAACACCAACATCCTTTTGTATGGAGCTTCTATGGGAACTCAAATTGCAACTCATTTGGCAGCTTTAAATGAATCGAAAATTAGTGGATTGATACTAGATGGAACCATTTCATCATTTACTGATATAGCTTCAGCTTATTCGCCTCCAGAACAAAAAGAAATGATTGAGAAGTTTGTTACTTCTCCATATTCCGCAAAAGAAGATATCAAGAAACTAGTCAAAATTCCAGTCTTGTTCATTCATTCCAAAGAGGATGAAGATGTTCCTTTTTCACAGTATGAATTGGTTGAAGCAAATTGTACAACGAAGCACGAAAGCTTAATTTATACGGGAAAACACCTCGAGTGTCCTTTGTTAGAAACAGAGGTTTTTTTAGCAAAGGTGAATTATATTTTATCCAATAAGTGAAATCAAAGCTAGGCTTTTCAATTGCGCAATTTACAGAATGTTAAAGTAATTTATCAAGTCTTAGGGAATCTTTAAATTAAATTAAAGAATCGAAAAAATGTAACATTTAAAAGTGAAGCAGATGAATAAAATTTCTTGGCAACCAATTTTAGAAAATGAATTGGTGCTTTTGCGCCCATTAGAGGCATGGGATCACGACGAGTTATTTGATGTTGCTTCTGATCCATTGTTATGGGAGCAACACCCATCGAATGATCGTTACAAACCAGAAGTCTTCATGATGTTTTTTGAGGAGGCGCTTGCAGGCAGTCTTACTTTTGTGATTATTGACAAACCAACTCAAAAAATCATTGGAAGTTCTCGCTACTATGATCTTGATTTGGATAACCATTCTGTGAAAATTGGGTATTCATTTTTAGGACGCGATTACTGGGGAGGAAAGTACAATTTTGCACACAAAAAATTGCTTATTGACTATGCCTTTCAATTTTTAAATCGAGTTTTTTTCGAAATTGGGGAAACAAATTTTAGGTCTCAGAAAGGAACGGAAAAGTTGGGTATTGAGAAAGTAAATCATTTTTTGAAAGAAGTAAATGGTGAACAGTTTCCATACATCACTTACGTTCTAACAAAGGAAAAATGGGAAGGTCAATCATAATAAATTACTCTGTTAAAATCATTCAAACTTTAAGATTGACAGCTGTTTTCTATTGAAAATAGCTGATTCTATTTGAAACTATTAACGTTATTTAAGTCACAAAATTCATTAAAAAAGTGTTTTTACAAACATTGTGTTAGTATCTTAATATGACTAAAACGATGTATTATGGAAACGATTTCATGGCAACCAGTATTGGAAAATGAGTTAGTACTTCTTCGTCCGTTGGAACGCTCAGATTACGAAGAATTGTATCAAGTAGCTTCAGATCCATTGATTTGGGAACAGCATCCAGTATATAGTAGACACAAACGAGAAGAATACAATTCCTTTTTTGAAGAATCGTTAGATTCAGGAAAGAGTTTGGTACTCATCGATAAAGAAACCAATAAAATTTTTGGAAGTACCCGATATTATGATTTTGATGCAGAAAATTCTTCCATCAAAATTGGAGGTACTTTTTTAGATCGTGCCCATTGGGGAGGAACTTATAATTTTGCAAACAAACAATTATTGATTGATTATGCATTCCAGTTCGTGGACAAAGTAATCTTTGAAATTGCAGAAGAAAATATCCGTTCTCAAAAAGGAACAGCGAGATTTGGAGTTGAAGAGGGTGAACACTTTTTAAAAGACATTGGGGGAGAGAAATTTCCATATGTGTCTTATCAAGTGAATCCAGAAAAATGGGAGGAAGCAAAACAGGTATTTGTCCTTAATCATAAGTGATGTTGAAAAAATATTTTTAGCACTCCTTTTTTAGTCAATTTATCTCTGAATTCAATAGTGTGAATCCGACATTCGTGTTTCTTTATTTTTCTTTACGGTTTTACCTGTACTTTTGAGTAAGATTTTTTCACTTGAAACATACAAAAACCAGTCATATTTCTTTGCTTGGACAATTCGTTTTGAATTGTATGCTTATTCTTTCCGTAGCAGGAATTTGTTACTATTTCAATGATTTGTTTAATTATAAGATTGTTGCATTAATCTTATTGATGACTGTCTCACTTTCCGCGATGGTTTTTAATATTTGGCCGGTTCTGCTGGGTGCAACATTGAGTGCATTTATTTGGAACTTCTTTTTTATAGAGCCACTGTTCAACATTCATATCAACCAAGCTGAGGATTTCTTAACCTTTCTCATGTATTTTTTTATCGCTTTTATCAATGCTGTTCTGACATTTCAAATCCGGAGAGCGGAAAAAAAAGCACGAAACAAGGAAGAAAAAGAGAAAGAAGTGAAATTGTACAATACTTTGTTCAATTCACTATCTCATGAATTAAAAACACCACTTTCAACCATCTTAGGTTCAGTGGATATGTTGAAGGAAAACCGCTCAAAATTGACTTCCGAACAAGAGGTAGAACTGCTTCATGCGATAGATAAATCGAGTTTGCGCTTACAACGTCAGGTGGAGAATTTGTTAAATATGAGCCGACTCGAAAATGATATGCTACAGTTAAAATTGGACTGGACAGATATGAATGAAGTTGTACATCAACTGATTCAAAGACATTCGGAATTTAAGAATCATCCAATCGTTTATCAATCGAATGATTCCTTGCCTTTGATGAAAGTTGATTCTGGGATTTTGGAAACTGTTTTAGATAACATTATCCATAATGCCATTCAATATACACCGTCAAATTCCTCCATTGAGATTATCCTTCGTTCTGAAAATAACTGGTGTATTCTGGAAATTTCCGATGCAGGACCAGGTTTTCCATTAGAATCACTACCCAATGTCTTCGATAAATTCTATCGTCTTCCTGAATCAAAGGCTGGAGGAACAGGACTTGGATTATCGATTGTGAAGGGATTTATCGAAGCGCATCAAGGAACAGTTACTGTTAGGAATCGATTAGAAGGCGGAGCACAATTTTTGATTACTTTACCAGTAGAAGTATCTTTTATGAATAATTTGAACAATGAATAAAGCGGAAATCCTGGTCATCGATGACGAACCTCAGATTCGTAAATTGCTCGAAATAACTCTTGAAAGTAACGATTACAAGATTTTATTGGCTGAAACAGCAAAAGAAGGAATGTTGAAGGCCGCAAATCACCCTCCCGAATTGATTATCCTCGATTTAGGTCTTCCTGATAAAAGTGGCCATGAAGTAATCAACGAACTCAGAACTTGGTACAGCAAAGCAATCATTGTTTTGTCCGTTCAAGACTCAGAAGAAGATATCGTGAAAGCTTTGGATGAAGGAGCGACCGATTACCTCACAAAACCCTTCCGAAATGCTGAATTACTAGCTCGGATTCGCTCAGCTATTCGAAGAAATCATACTTCAAATACAAAAACGGTACTAGAATTGGGTGATTTGGAGTTGGATTTACCAGCTCGGGTTTTGAAAAAAAAAGGAGAAATTGTGAAACTTACGTCTACAGAATTTAATCTCATGGCCTTGTTTTTTGCACATGAAGGAAGGGCGTTAACACATCAATTTATCCTGAAAGAAGTTTGGGGAGTGGGTTATCAGACTGAAATCCAATATTTACGTGTTTTTATGAATACATTGCGCAGGAAAATTGAAGATAATCCCAATCACCCGGAACACATCATCACTCAAAGTAGAGTAGGATATCGTTTTTCTTAAATTTTCAATGGATTGTAATTATATCATTGATAATTCTCTCTTTATTTTTGCATTGCTATTCCGAATCTGATTTTTTAAATCCCAGATAGTCAAAGACGCAAAGGAAAAAGTAAGATTTAAACTTTACGTTTTTTGATTCTCGGTGTTTCATTTCCATGAATCGAATATAGTTTAGTAGTATCTTCCATGAAACTAACTACAAATTTTAACTTGTTATGGCTTTTATCTAAATCGTCATTCCGTAATTTTAAGCCATGAAAAAAATTACATATTCCGTCTTGGATTTATCCATGATTACCAAAGACGGCAACGCAGCGACAGCCATTGAAAGAACAGTAGATTTAGCACAACACGCAGAAAAATTAGGATACGAACGAGTTTGGCTTGCAGAACACCACAACATGGAATTCATCGCGAGTTCAGCAACTTCCGTATTGATTGGCCACGTAGCAGCTAAAACAAGCAAAATTAGAGTGGGTTCGGGTGGAATTATGCTTCCAAATCACGCGCCTTTGGCAATTGCCGAACAATTTGGAACTTTGGAAACGATGTATCCCAATCGCATTGATTTGGGGTTAGGAAGAGCTCCAGGAACAGATCAACAAACTGCAGCTGCATTGAGAAGAGGAGACTTGAATACAGCTTACCAATTTCCAAATGATGTAGTTGCACTTCAGAAATTTTTCAGTGAAGGGAATAAAACTGCGGCAGTTCGTGCATTTCCTGCAGAAGGATTAGATATCCCCATTTGGATTTTAGGATCGAGTACAGATAGCGCATATTTAGCTGCAGAAATGGGACTTCCTTATGCATTTGCTTCACATTTTGCTCCCAAACAATTCAAAATTGCCACACAGATTTATCGAAATAATTTTCGACCTTCTCCATATTTGGACAAACCGTATGTTTTGGCGTGTGTAAATGGAATTGCAGCTGATACCATTGAGGAAGCAGAATTGTTATCCATGAGTTTGTATAAAATGTTCTCGGGAATTTTGACCAATGCACGTCAACCGCTTTCCCCACCAATTCCGAATTTATTAAAAACGTGGCCGCAAGATTTGTTGGACGCCGTTCTTCCCATGACAGCTTGCTCGTTCATCGGAGATAAAGATTCGTTGATTGAACAGTTTAGCGATTTTGCAGATGAACACCAAGTGGACGAATTTATGATTACAGGAAATATTTACGACAATGAAAAACGATTGAAATCGTATGGGATTTTGGCGGAAGTTTTTGAAACAATTAATCGGTCATAATTCAAAAAAATGTGTAGTTTCATTTTGTTAATCGCTTAATTGATGAAAAAGACTTACTACGCAACCACTTTGATTTTTATTTTACAAGGGCTTTTTAGCTCATGCAGCTCAAATCCGAATACTGAAAAAGAACTTCCTTTAGCAGAGGAGTCGGTTCAGGAAATCGATTCCTCTGCTTTTGAAAAGAAAAGTAGGTATGAGGAGCTCTTGAAGAAATTCAAACCCATTTCTTTTGATACACTGAAAGTGTTTTACGAATATAACGACAAACACTTCTTAGGTAAAGAGCTAAGTCTGAAAGAGGCAGCTGTTTTTAAACCTGGGATAACAGAAGCTTCTTGGGGTAAATTGTCAGGATTTTACGCTTGTAATCAATTTCAAATAGATGTATCTACCTTAGGATTAATTGTGCGAACACCTTCTGAATATGGATCGTCATCGATTAAATTAGTTCTTTTTGATAAGAAAAAGGACCAGCTAAAAAAGGAATACTTTGAACTGGCTAATGATATCATGGACGGGGGAGAATATTACCACACAATATCGTGGCTGATTAAAACAAAAGTTCCTGAAATTCGTGCATTTGTTTACGATTATTCTTATTACGACCACAAAATAGCGGGTGATTCCGAAGATACGACGATTGAAGAATCGAGAAGTTATTTTCTGATAGATTGTATGTCTCCAAAATTTGATACCATCTCAAAAAATGAGAATCAACTCAAGAAACGCTTTAGAAAATTATTGAAAACGGAAGAGTAAGGAAATTTATGTAAAATGTGTTCCTAAATTCATCCAAAATTATTAATATCAACTCCTGAAAAATCAAACCAAAACGTTACATGGAAACTGGACCAATCAATGAGCAAGCAAACCTACTGCATTTAGAAGCGAGAGAAGCCGGACAAGCTGGAAATTATCAATTGGCAATTGAAAAATTGCTTGAAGCGATGAAAATTGAACCTTTGTGGGCTTATCCAGTTTATGATCTGGCGTTTACTTACTTACTCATGGGAGATTTTGACAATGCTTTAAAGTATTACCAGGAAACGGACACTTTGGAACCAGATGGTTTTTTCACCACGAAAACAGCGATTTATACCTTGGAAGGAGAAAAAGTTGGATTGTTTCCAGAAGGACTGTATACGTTTTACATGCAGATTGAGTGGACAGAAGAACCAGAAAAGAAATATCATATTGCAAAACAAATTGTTGACAATGTACCCTCATTTGCACCAGCTTGGAAAGACATTGCTTACTTGCAGTCAGAGCCAGAAGAACGCATGTATTCCATCGAAAAAGGTCTTGCTGGAAATCCAGATCGCGAAACGAAAGGAATTTTGTTGCTAAACAAAGCAATGATGTTAAGCGAGAGTGGAGATAAAGAAACAGCTAAGAAATTACTGGCTGAAATCATAGAGTCACAAGAAACAACGATGTCGAATAGTGCCATTGCGAAAGTGGCGTTAAAATCTATCGGAGACAATTAAAAATCACCTCGAAATCGAGATTCAAGAATCAGATTATGAGAACAATTTTTAAAACCAATAAGCGAGAAAGCACTCTTTCTAAAAGCAAACGGATTGGCTTTAATTTCTTTCCGGCATATAGAAGAACAGGTGGGAGGGTTGTTTTTTTATCGGATGATTGGTTAGAAGTTCATGTTCAGTTGAAATTAAGTTTGCGTACAAAAAATTACGTAGGTTCTGTTTTCGGAGGAAGTATTTATGGTTCACTGGATCCTATTTACATGGCTCAATTAATCAATATTTTGGGAAAAGACTATGTTGTTTGGGATAAAGCAGCAACAGTTAAGTTCATCAGACCTATCAAGAAAAAGGTATTTGCCCGATTCGTAATTTTAGATGAGTCAGTAAAACACATTATTGAAACAGTAAAAGAACATGGAAAATGTGTCATTGATTTTGATACACGTTTTGAAGATGAAACTGGAATCATTTACGCCGAAGTGAATAAAATACTTTATATCGCTGATAAACAGTTTTATAAGTCAAAAAAGAATGGATAATTTTTGTTTATTTGGTTTGCACCTGTAAACTACGCTTCTAACAAGTATTTGTCTTATGAAGGCATTTAATCGTTCAGTTTTATGCTAAAAAGTTGTTAATTATTTTTTTTAACATTTCAACATTTTTTATTGTAAAACCTTGCAAATCAAACATTTTATTAACGGCAACTAATTTTTAAATTGTTAATTATTTAATGCTTGAGTGTTAAATAATTGGAAAACATTCATTGAAGGTCTACTTTTGTGGGATTAATTTTAAAACAAATGATTATGAAATCACCTTTACAATGGCTCTTTGTAGCCTCTATCACGATGGTTTCCGGTATCAGCTTTTCTCAGACACGTTATGTTTCCACAACTGGAACAGACGTTTCTAATGATTGCCAAACACCAGGAAATCCATGTGGAACAATTTCTCATGCTTATTCGGAAGCTATAGCAGATGATACGATTAAAATTGCTCCAGGAAACTACAATCTTACTTCTACGCTTAGTTTATTGCAACCTGTTGTAATTGCTGCGCTTGATCCAATGGATTTGCCAGTTATTACATCATCTGCATCTGATGTTATTTCAGTAAACAGCGATGATGTTACTATTATGAATCTCCATTTTGAAATGGGTTTAACTGCTTCAACTGGTTTGCGTGGAATTGTTGCAAACACGGGAGATTTTGACAACCTGAAAGTTAGCGGGAATATTTTTGAATCTACAAATCCAATTTCAGGAACTCCTAATACCAATATGGTTTGGACAGCTTTCGCTATTTCATTGGTTGCAACTTCTGGTGACGTTCAAAACGTAACTATCGAAGACAATGAGATTATTGCTGATGCAACTTCAAATGTTTTCGGTCGTGGAATTTTCCTAGGAAATGGAGGTACAGGATTAGATGCTCCAGGAGGAACAATCAGCGGTAACACAATCAAAGCTTATTACGCTATTCAATCTGCGTTGATAGCTGATGATTTGTCAATCTCTGACAACGACATCGATGGAACAGTATTGATTATTGCTCCAAAAGCAGGTGTTATTGTGGATGTAGAAGACAACATGTTAGGAAACAATACACAAATGACTCCTGCAAGCTATTATGCTGTATTGGAATTGCGTTCTATCGAAGTAGGGGATGTGAATGTTAGTGGAAACCAGTTTTCAAACTACGTAAATATCGGTTTGTTGAGTGAAGCTTCTAAAAATGTATCCGTACTAGGGAATATTTTTACACCAGATGCAGCTGCTAGTGGATTTACTTCAATCATGGCAAATACAAAATTGATGACCAATGGTGCTCAAGGTAACACGTATTCTGATGAGATTACGATTCAAGGAAATACATTCAATGCAGGTTTAACTGGACAAGGAACTGCAATTTTGTTTGCAGACCATTATGGAGTGAACACTCCGGCGTTTGGAAATATTACAATTGGTGGAGCTGGTGTAACAGACAAGAATACATTTAATTCAAACCTTGGAACATACATTGCATTGGATGAGTTAAGCGGTCCAAGTACAGCATTCCCATTATGGGCTACTTATCCAGCAACAACAATGGCTCCTTTCTCACAAGACGTAGAGGCTTATGCAATTTACAATAACTACGGATTGGCCAATTTTGCAGCGATTGAAGCAAAAAATAATGATCAATCGGATGAAGCAGGTTTAGGGAAAATATATTTGACTGCATATGGAGAAAATCGTTACGTTTCTACAACAGGAACTGACGTTTTGAATACATGTACACTTCCAGGAAGCCCATGTTTGACTATTGCACATGCAATTTCTGTTGCAATTGACGAGGACTCAGTAATCGTTTATCCAGGTAGCTACGCTTTGACAAGTGTTTTAAATATTGGTCAAGACGGATTGGTTTTAACAGCTTCAGATGTGAATGACAAACCTGTAATTACAACAAATCAAGCAAACATCATTGATGTAAATGCTGAAGATGTAACAGTAAATGGATTTGAATTCAGAATGGGATTAACAAATGCTACTGGAATTAAAGGAGTTGTTTCAACTGCAAGTAACTTCAATAACTTGAAAGTATCAAAGAATGACTTTATCTCAACTGCTGCTTTGGATTTAGAAGGGATGGTTTGGTCTGCTTTTGCAGTACAATTGACTTCTGCTACAGGTGAAATCGATACAGTAGAAATTACTGATAACGGAATCACTACTGCGGCAACAAACTTGAATGTATTTGGTCGTGGATTCTATTTAGGTTCTGGTTCTGCAAATGGTCCTGGTGGATTAATTGCAAACAATCAAATTCAAGCATATTATGCAATTCAAACGGCAAATATCGCAACAGATTTGACAGTTGAATCAAATGATATCAATGGAATTTCAATGTTTAGCGCACCATTAAACAACTCCTTGTTTGATGTATACGATAACACATTCTCAGGTGCTAATATGAATACGAATATGACTTCTGACAGCTTGTATGCAGTAGTTGAAATTCGCGGGATTGCTTCTGGTTCAATAGAATTTTATGACAATACAATTGAGGGATTCTCAAAAATTGGTTTGTTGAGCTCGGCTTCTAAAGACGTAATTGTAGATGCAAACGTATTTACACCGAAAGCAACTGCAACTGCGTTTACATCGTTGATGGCAAACACGAAGTTGATGACAAACGGTGTTCAAGGAAACACTTACAGTGATGAGATCACAATTATTGGTAACACATTCAGCGCTGGTGCTACGAATGGGGGTACTGCAATTATCTTTGCTGACCACTATGGAGTAAATACACCTGCATTTGCTGATATTACCGTTGGTGGAGCTGCAACAGCAGAAAAGAACATCTTCAATGCAAGCTTAGGAAAATACATCGTATTGGATAACAAAACAGGGACTAGTGCGTCTGAGCCATTGTGGGCAGTATATGATGCAACTAACATGAAACCGGTTACACAGAATGTGGAAGCATTATATGTAAATAACACATACAACTTTGGGTCAACAGGGGAAGTTGAATTGAAAAACATCGATTCAGTAGACAATGTTATCTTAGGAAAAGTGATCCTTGCTTATTCGTTTGTTGGATTAGATGAGTTAACATCAGCAGATGCTACACTTTATCCAAACCCTGCAATTAACGCTGTTACAATTGAATTAACTGACTTGAATGCAGTTGTTGAAATGACAGTAGTTGATTTAGTAGGAAATGTAGTTTACAATTCAACGATTAACGGTTCTATTACTGTTGATGTGAGCAATTTGACTTCAGGTGTTTATGTGGTTCGTTTGAACAACAAAGGACAAGTTTCAAGTACACGTTTTGTAAAGAACTAAGATTCTTAAAATAAATAGAAGAGTCCTTCTGTCAGCAATGGCGGAAGGACTTTTTTTATGAAGATAAGTATGGAATTTTGTGAAATATGGCATTTTAGACGTAATTCCGCAATATTACGTCGCTTACTTTAAGTGATGGGTTTTAAAATGTTTATAGTCAGTATTTTGGTTGCTAGATAAAGTTTTATAAATATCATCTTCGTACTTATCTCCAAAGTCTTTGCGAGTGATTTGGAATTATGTTCATTTCACATCCTATCTTTGATATAGAAAAGTAATTTCCAATTCAATAACTCCATTTTTTTTGAGTTCATAGTTAGTCCAAAAATCAACTGATTTTAAAATGATAATCCCTGAATCTCTGATTGATATCAATTCCATTATTTGCAATTTGACATTCGACATTCGCAGTTATTTTAATAACCTGTTCATAAACTTTCCTAAAACATTTCATCTTCGCTCCATTTTTGCCTAATTTTATAGAAACTCAATGATAGCGTATGTTTGACTGGGAAGACGATAATGACAGTTTTGAGAACCATCTAAATGATGATTTGCAACGTTTCGAAGCGCAACTCGAAAGTAACTCTGTTGGTTTTTTTGACAGCGATCGTCTAGAAGCAATTATAGATCATTACTTAATGAATGGCAATTATTCCAAAGGGGAGTTGGCTGCCGAAGTTGGAATTCAACAATATCCATTCAATACGTTGTTTCAAATCCGAAGAGCTCAAGCAATGTCAGGATTAGGGAAATTGAAAGAAGCATTAGAATTATTGGATTCTGCAGAAAAGATTGATTCTGAGTCGATGGAACTTTTTTTGACTAAGGCAACTATCTTTAGTCAATTGAGAGATAGCAAAAGAGCTGTAAATTTCTTTAAACGTGCGTTAGAACTAGCAGATCGTGAAGAAAAGGATGAGATTTTCTTAGATCTAGCGACCGAATTAGAGCAATTAAAAGACTTTAAGTCTGCGGTTGAAGTATTAGAAGAAGCAATGCGTTCCAATCCAAAAAATGAAGGTGCGTTGTATGAATTGGCTTTTTGCTTTGATCAGTTAGGAGACAATGCGCGAGCAATTAATACTTACAGAACGTTTTTGGATGAGAATCCGTATTCTTTTACCGCTTGGTATAATCTTGGAAACACTTATTCAAAAGAAGAAATGTTTCAAGATGCAATTACAGCTTACGAATATTGTACTGCAATAAACGATCGTTTTTCGCCAGCTTATTTCAATATGGGGAATGCGCAGTTGACTATTGAGCAATACAATGAATCAATTGAATCTTTTGAGCGTTGTATCGACATTGATGGGGATGATGCATTAACTTACTGTTATTTAGGAGAAGCCAATGAGCAATTAGAAAACTTAACTGTAGCTTGGGATTTCTATCAAAAAGCCCTTTCATTGGCTCCTAATTTGGCGGAAGCATGGTTGGGATTGGGAATTGTAAAAGATTTGCAAGGTCATCCCAAAGAAAGTTTACATTATATCGAAAGAGCTTTGGAAATAGAGCCAGAAATGGATGGATATTACCATGTTTATGCTGGAGCTTTAGAGAACGCCGAAATGTTAGAAGAAGCTGAAGAAGCTTATTTAGCTTGTTTGACTTTGGAGCCAGGAAATGAAGATTGTTATTTTGACTATGTGGATTTCTTGATAGAAAATCGAGTTGGAGAAGTAAGAACCTTTGTTGAAAATTTCATATTGAAAAATCAATTGTTCTTTTCTGTACTTCCAATTATTTATTTAAACTGGATTTCAAATAATCCGGAAGGAGCTAAAATAATGCTTGTTGAGTCTTTTAATAAAGATCCAGAAAAAACAAAAGATGTATTTATTCGCTATCCAGAATTGGCGGATGTCGAAGAATTAGTAAATTTGACACGCTCTTAGAGTTTTAGTTAGAAATAGAAACTCAATTATCAATTTACAATCATAATGAATTTTAGTTTACCTCATATTCCAGAACGTACTACTCAACCACGTAACAATGGTGTTACGATGATGATGGATAAAGGCTTAAGTTTAACTGAAGCCGAAAATTTTATCCAAGCAAGTGGACATTTGACCGATATTGTAAAGTTTGGTTTTGGAACAGCGTATGTTACAAACAATCTAGAAGAGAAAATCAAGTTGTACCGTTCGGCAGGATTGAGACCTTATTTTGGAGGAACACTCTTTGAAGCTTTTCATGCACGCGGTCGTTTTGAGGATTATTTAAGGTTGTTGGACAAATATGATTTGGATTTAGCAGAAATATCTGATGGTTCAATCATTTTGAATCACGATGAGAAATTGGAGCTAATTCAACGAATGGCAAAAACGAGAACTGTTCTTTCAGAAGTTGGATCAAAAGATTCAGGGATTTTAATTAGTCCTGGAAGATGGATTAAAATGATGAGTTCTGAGTTGGAAGCAGGTTCTTGGAAAGTCATTGCGGAAGGCCGTGAGGCTGGAAATGTGGGTGTTTTTCGTCCAAATGGAACAGCTCATACGATGCTCATCAACAAAATTATTGCGAAAGTAAAACCAGAAGATATTTTGTGGGAAGCTCCACAAAAAAATCAGCAAGTTTGGTTTGTGAAATTGTTTGGAGCAAATGTGAATCTTGGAAACATTGCACCGAATGAGATTATTCCTTTGGAGTGTTTGCGTTTGGGATTAAGAGGAGATACATTCTTTGATTTTCTTCCAGCTGATTACGCATTGCGTTTAAAACAAGTTGATTCAGACGACCCAGACGACGAAGAAGAAGCGTAATGTTTCAAGCCAAGATTGTATTGAATGGACATGCTGGGCCAATTTATGCTGCTTCTTGGGATGGGACTTATTTATACAGTTCTTCTGGTGACAAATATGTAACTCGTTGGAATATTGTTTCAGGATTGCAAGATACTTCATTCACAGTGAAGTTAGAGCATGCCGCTTATACATTAGCAGTAAATTCAAAAGTATGCTGCATTGGGAGCACTGACGGAACTTTAATAGCTGTTGATACCGAATCCAAACGAGTTTTATGGGAACATAATTTTTTTGGAAACGCTTGGTTTTCATTGTTGATTAACGAAGAAAAGAATTGGTTAATCGCTGGTGATTCAGAAGGGAATTTAATGGTTTTGGATGTGGATTCTGGAAATCGAATACTGCATCTTCCATTAGCGGCTGGAAAAATCAGATCTTTATCAATTTCGAACAATTATTGTTTCGTTTGTACACAATTGATTGGAATCTTAGTTTTTTCTATTGAAACTTGGAATGAAATTGCTTCTTGGGAACCCAATGAATTAGGAAGTAATGTGATTTTACCCGAATTATCCCAAAATCGAATTATAACAGCGGGAAGGGATGCTCATTTGGTAATCAGTGATTTGAATTATCAAGTTATTCAAAAAACACCACTTCATCATCAAACAATTTATGGATTGATTCGTATTGGAAATCAATTTATTACATCTTCCATGGATAAAACAATCAAAGTTTGGAAATCAAATTTCAAAGAGATTGATCAAAAAATGGAATTTAAGAATGGCGGACACAATCGATCTGTGAATGGGTTAGTGTTCATCGATGAGCAGACTTTTGCCAGCTATGGAGATGATAAAAAAATCATTGTTTGGAAAAAGAACAGGAGATTATTTGGTCTTAAAATTGATTCTGATTCCGAAATTTCGTAAATTAGTTCTACTATGGAAAACGATTTCAATTCTTTATACCCGCCAAAACCTTTTTTGGAAAATGAACCAGTAAGACAAGGCCATATGGCGGTTACTGTTTTTTCATTATTGCTTTTTGCTTTGAGCTTTGTTTTGTTTTTTGGTGATGAATTATTCTTTTTAATTCAATTGCTTGCCGTTTTAATTATTCATGAAGGAGGCCATTATTTGTTCATGAAATTGTACAAGTATGAGAACGTTCGCATGCTATTTATACCGTTAATGGGTGCATTTGTCCACGGTAAAAAAGAATCCTATCGTCAACGAGAAAGTTTAATGGTTGTTCTTGCGGGGCCAATTCCAGGAATTATTATCGGCGTAGTATTGTGGATTCTTGGATTTAATTGGGAAATTGGATGGATGGTTGAGACCTCGATGTTGTTTTTTGTTGTCAATATTTTGAATTTGCTGCCTATTCTTCCTTTGGATGGTGGGCGCATGTTGAACATCTTATTTTTCGAGAAAATCGAATTATTTCAAGTCATCTTTTCATTTATTTCTTCCTTGTCGTTGATTGCAATTGGTTATTTCATGGAATGGTACATTATCCTGATTTTTGGATTTTTAATGGGCTTCCAAGTAAGGAATTTGCACCGTCGTTATTTAATTCATAAAGGATTGAAGGAAGATGATGTGAATTTCAATTCTACTTACGATAACTTGTCTGATCGCTCTTATCATTTTGTGAAAAATCAAGTATTGGAACATACTCCTGGACTTCGTAGATTCGTTGAAAACATGGAAGGTGAAGACACCAAAACAGTTGTTGCGAATGAGGTGAAAAATATGCTGGTTCCTCCGATGGAACAAGATATCACTCGTTTCATGAAATTTTTAGTAATTCTTGCTTGGATATTGGCTATTTTTGGTCCCATCTATTTGATGTGGAGTCAGGGTCTTTTTAAGAATATTTCAGATGCAGTTTAAAGTTGGTCAAAAAATTTCTTTTTTATACGAAAAAGGAGATGGTATTATATTGAAATTAGAACAAAATCGGGCGTATGTTACCGATGATTCTGGCTTCGATCGTTGGTTTCCCTTGAATGAATTGGTATTTATACATTCTGAGAAATATGCTGATGATGAAATAACCATTTCAAAAGAAGATTTAGAACCTGATACGACCTTTCGCATCATCCAAGAGCGAACAGGTGTGAAAAAGCCAAGAACCATTTGGGAAATCGATTTGCACATTGAAGAGATTCTGGAATCTACGCAGGGAATGTCGAATACTGAAATTTTAATGAAGCAAATGGCCGAATTCCGATCGACTTTCAAAAAAGCGAAGAGTAAATCAGTTCACAAGTTGGTGGTAATTCATGGAGTAGGAGAAGGTGTTCTGAAAAATGAGATTCGCACTTATTTGGCACTCCAAGATCAAATTGAAGTGTACGACGCTGATTTTCATGAATACGGAAAAGGTGCTACTGCTATCGAGTTTCATCCGAATTGGTAGTTTATGAGTGAACAACCCATTGATAATTTCGAGTCTTTAAAAACCGAAGAACCAAAGAGTGATTTGATAAAGATCCTTGCGGTTACAATCACCTTCTTTTTGCTATTTCTCAATGTAGTAGGAGGTAAAGTAGTTCATTTGTGGATAGTTGAATTTTACGGATTCAGACATCAATATCCCAACTTAGTTAACCTTAATCTCGTTGTAAGTGCTTTAGCTATTTCAATAATTCCGTTGATTGCTTATCGCATTTGGCTGAAAGTTCCACCCTTTAAAACTTGGAAAAGTTACTTATTGATACTTCTATTCGCAATTAGTTTATTTGTAGGAATCTTTGTTACAGGATTGGAGTTGATTCTTCAAACTGGATTGGATTATTCAAATTCTAATCCTTTGTTACCAACATATATGTTCATTCCAAGGTTCCCGTTTAGTTTTGACCTGCTTTTTATGATCTCTGCAGTAATGAGCTTTTTGACATTGAAGTGGATATTTCGAAAGAAAAGTAGAAAAGTAATTCACTAAGCATTAATTTGAACATTTGAACATTTGAACATTTGAACATTTTCTCACTCACACAAACAATACGTAGAATCTTCTGTTCCAAATGAAAACTCTCCTTGATGTTCCCAAAAGATAAATTTTCCATCTTTCGTAGCATATTTAACTCCACTGGCAGCACGAACTTGTTGCATGATGTATTCTTCGTTTAGATTTTTGCTTTTAACGGATACAGAAATGGTGGTTGTGCTATCCGAATTGGTAATTGTAGTACTTTCCTTAAAATGAACCTTAAAGTCGTTTTCGCAATTGAATTCCATATTGCGGTTCTTTTTGAAAACAGAATCATTATTTCCACAGCTAAAAAGAAATAGAATTGATAGAAGTGCGAGAACATTTTTTTTCATAAAAATCAATTTTCAAAGATTTGTAAATAGTTAATTCGTAATATAACGAATTCGTGAAATCGCGTTATCAAAGATTCGTTTAGCGAATTGCTTTCACCATCACAAAATCGTCCATGATATAATCATTCCCAATATCGATAACTTCTTCTCGTTCAACCTCAAACCCCAGTTTTTGATAGAAATGAAAAGCTTTGTTGTGTTTGTTTACATTCAAATGAAGAAACGACAATTCATGCGATAATCCTTCATGAGTTATTTTGTCAATCAACAATTTCCCAATTCCCAATCCTTGTGTTTCTGGTAGAAGATAGAGCTTGTGAATTCTCAAATATTCAGAAGAAGGATTACCAAATTCGATACTGCAAAAGCCAAGAGTTTCACCATCTTTATCAGCCAACCAAAATGCTTGATTTTGGTCTTTGATCGCTGTTTCAATCTTAGTTTTGGAATACATGAGGTCTAACATGTATCTAATTTGATTGGGAGAAATAATTCCTTCATAAGAAATGGGCCACGTATCTTCAGCTATTTTTTGGATCCTTGAAGCATCTTCTAATGTTGCTAAGCGAAGAGTTATCATATTATTATCGATCTTTTCCAAAAGAATACATGTCGTTGTGGTTAAACTCGATTTGGTCTTTGATTTTTTTGATTGTCTTTATCAAGCCAAAAGTGAATTCATCTGTATGGATATTCAGCCATTTAAAACCAGCTTCATCATCATCAATAGCAATAGCTGCGTTGTACAAAAACTCAAAGCCGTGAACTTGTAACCAGTGTTGTGCACTTTCATTTCCTTCTGCAGCATTCACAAAAGCCATTAAATGCGGATATCCATTTTTCAATAACCAATCCCTGGCATCTTGTTTTAAATTGATTGCCCGATTCAAAAAGAAAATCTCTTGATATCCATTTTCATAGAGAAACTGTTCCAATTCTTGATGGCCTTCGAGTGCTTTGATCCAAGCCAGAATAATTTTTGTTGGATAGTTGAATTCAGCAAATGCGATATCTGCTTTTTTCACTTCGACCTTCTTTTTGTTTTCCAAAGGCTCTTTTCCGAATATTTTTTTAAACCAACTCATTTATGCGAAAAATAGATAAGCAATCAGAATCGCAGCTACAGCACCAACTAAATCACAGAATAACCCTGCGGTTGCTGCATAACGTGTTTTTTTGATTCCCACTGAACCGAAATATACGGATAAAACGTAAAAAGTAGTTTCAGTACTTCCTTGAAAAGTTGCAGATAAATTGCTTACAAAAGAATCAGGCCCAAAAGTGGCCATATTTTCAACCATTAATCCACGTGCACCAGATCCAGAGAAGGGCTTCATTAAGATTACAGGGAGTGCATCAACAAATTCTAAGGCTCTCACCCCACATGCCATTAAAAACCACTTCAAACTATTCATAAAGTCTTCCAATGCTCCACAAGATTTGAATAATGCAACAGCACAGAGCATGGCAACTAGATAAGGTAGTATGTTTAATGAGATTTGAAAGCCTCCTTTTGCTCCTTCAATAAATGATTCATAAGCTTGAATTTTTGACTTAAGAGCCATGACAATAAAGAAAGTAATAAAACCGAAAATTATTGTAGTGCTTAGAACTCGAGAGATTGTATCAATTTGTTCTGGATGTGTATTCAAGTAATAAAGTAAGGCAATAATTAAGCTAGTTAACCCTCCAATATAAAGGAGGATATTCTTTTGAAACAGGTTAATTTTTTGGCGTATAGCTACAAAAATCAAGCCTCCTAAAGTTGCAAAATAGGTAGTTAAAAGTATTGGAATGAAAACAGAAGTTGGGTTAGTACTATTTCCAGCTGCACGGGCAGCAATTATAGAAACTGGAATAATTGTAAGGCCTGATGCATTCAGAACCATAAACATGATTTGTGCATTTGAAGCCTTGTCTTTTTCTGTATTGATTTCTTGAAGTTGTTGCATTGCTCTCAGTCCTGCTGGAGTTGCAGCATTATCTAAACCTAACATATTTGCTGAAAAATTCAGCATGATGCTCCCCATCGCTGGGTGATCTTTTGGAATTTCAGGAAATAACTTTGAAAACAGAGGATAAACCATTCTTGACATGATGTTTACAGCACCACTGTCTTCCCCGATTTTCATTAGTCCCATCCATAAGGATATAATGCCTGTCATGTAAAGAGCTAATTCAAAAGCTGATTTTGCAGCTTCAAAAAACGCATCCATCATTTTTTGAAGAATAAATGTATCCTGCCAAAATAGAAGCTTCGAAAAACCCATTACGATTGCAATGACAAACATTCCAATCCAAACTCTATTCAATACCATACCTCAAAAGTCGGGAATTATTATTCTACTATTTCGAATGTTGCTCACAAATATGAACAAAGTTTTCAAGAATAATGGCTCCATGGTTTCCAGATACTTCTGGGTGGAATTGAATTCCATAAAACGGTTTGTTCTGATGCATCATTCCTTCATTGACAGTGGCATCAGAAACTGCAACATGGATGAAATCTTTTGGAATACTAATAGCTTCACAATGATCTTCCATCAATTCAATTTCAACAGGAAGTTTTTCGAAAAGGGGACAATCTACAATGACTTCGATGATTTGCCAGTCGCGGTCTTCTCGTTGTCTATTCGAAAGAGCTCCAAACGTTAATCCAAGCATTTGATGACCAAAACAGATTCCTAAAACGGGTTTCTCTTCCAATTTTAACCATTCAAATTGCTTCAAATAGGGTTCGATATCGACTTCTGTGATTAGAATTGGAGCGCCAGAGATTACAAAGCCAAGTGCATCCGAATGTTGTTCTCGCTGAAATTCAAAAAGTGGAACAACTCGTGTGTCCATGAATTCATACACAATTGATTCGATCAAAGGTGTTTTAGAACTTCCACAATCGATAATGACAATCATAAATCTATTTGACCAACTCCTTGACGGATAATTTCCGCATTTCCATTCGTGCAATCAACAATGGTTGATGCATCTAGCTTTCCTGGACCACCATCAATAATGATGGCTACTTCATCGTCGTAACGCTCATAAATAGAAGCTGGATCTACGAAATATTCCATAATTTCATCTTCTGAATCATGAAGTGATGTTACTGCCATCGGATTCCCTAATCGCTCAACAATAGCTTGAACAATTTTATTATCAGGAATACGAATTCCGATTTCTTTTTTACTTGAATCGAAGAGTTTAGAGACCTCACTCGTAGCATCTAAAATAAAGGTAAATGGACCAGGTAAATAATGCTTCAACAAACGAAATGTATTTCTATCGAGTTGTTTTACATACTCAGATACTTCGCTTAAATCTGAACAGATAATGGAGAAATTAGCTTTTGAGAGTTTCACATCTTTCCATTTAGCTAATTCAGCCAATCCTTTTTTGTTCATTACATCACATGCAACTGCATAAACGGCATCAGTAGGAATGATGATTATCCCACCTTTTTTCAATTCATCCACAACCTGCTGCACAAGACGATTGTCAATATTAGTTGGGTTAATTTCTATGAACATATTTGTTTGATTTTTTCTATTGATAAATTTAATCAAAAAATCGCGATAAGTGAAATGAAAGGAAGTTTTCAAATTTGGAACACTTTTTGCTTTTTTGAACTCATCATTTTGAATTAACAAAGTATCTTTACACTAAAATAATTCCATGAAAATCCTAATTTTTGTTTTAATCGCTTTTAGCAGCTTGACAGCTTATTCACAATTGGACCGTAAGTCGATTTACAATGCTTTGGCGAGTGAATCTAAAGAAACAGTACAAAAGCAATTGGATGAACTTCAAAAATTAAAGGAATCATCTGAAGTAAAAGCGTTTAAAGGTGCTTTAACGATGAAAGCTGCACAGTTTGAAAAAACGGCTAAGGATAAACTAGCTTTGTTCAATTCAGGAAAGAAAGTATTAGAAACGGAAATTAAATCGAATGATGAGAATGTCGAATATCGCTTTTTGAGATTGTTGATTCAGGAAAATGCCCCGAAACAGTTAAAATATGACGGAAATATTACCGAAGATGCAGCATCAATCATGATAGGGTACGGTAAACTGAAGGAGTCAACTAAAACTGCTTTGGAAACATATGCAAAGAAGTCTGCTTCGTTGAAAGAGTTGTTTTAAGTTAAAACGTAGAAGTAATTTTTTTCTATTAGAATTCTCAAATTCGGGAATTCTCGTGTTCACATCTTTGTGAACACTTTTAGTGTTATACTTATGATTGTCATTGTTTTAGGTTTTTTCAATAAAGTAAAAAGAGCCTGAAATTATTCAAGCTCTTTACGAATATTCTAAAATAGAAAAGAGTAAGAATCTCGTTGTTGCAGAGTCATTAAACTATTTACTTTTTCATTTTCAAATTCTGCTTATTATTGCACATCTGCCTTCACTTTCACCACTGTAATTCGGGGTTCTGTATTGGCTGTAATGGTAATTGTTTTTTCGTTCACACCTTTTCCGCTAGGCTTAAAACCAACTTCAATTTTATCTGACTTCCCAGGAGCAATCGGACCTTCTGGTTTACTTGGTGTTGTACAACCGCAACTGGCCTTCACATCCGAAAGAATTAAAGGTTTATTTCCAGTATTTGTTACGACGAACGTACAATGGTTTTCTACACCTTCAGTGACTTTTCCAAAATCATGAATTTCTTTGTCGATTTTCATGATTGTAATAGACCCTGCTTCTTCTTTTTTTTGTGCTTCTAATTCCTTTAGAGCTTGCTCGTTTGCTTTGATTGTTTCGGGATCATCCGCAACTTCCATTACTAATTCGCTCTCTTTTCCAGTATTATCTGAGTTGTTTGAACATGCTACTACTAGTCCGCCTACTAATAAAAGGCCAATAAATAAACTTCTTTTTTTCATCTTAATTCATTGCGAGTTTTTGTTTATCGTATTCTTTTGTTTCAAGCAATTGGATTGCCTTTTGAAGAATTTCGTTCTTTTGATTGTAAATTTTATAAAATGCTTCAATTCCAAAAAGATCATTAGCAATCGTTGCTTTTAATCTTAATTCCATAATCTCTTTACTAATTTTGTATTCATCTTCTTTGAACTCAAAATCTTTGTTTTCCTTTTTGACAAAATCAAAAAACTCATCCATTAACTTTTTATCTACTTTAAAGTTGGTGATAAACTGATCGATACTTTCATATTTCTTATTCAATTCATCTCTATTTTTATCAACAAAAGACAAAGGGAAGCTTCCATAAGAACCGTTTTGAACTACTTTTCGGTACAAATCTGTAATTTCTGAAGTATCAATTGGAACGAAGAAATCGGGCATAATTCCACCTCCACCATAAACTGGTCTTTTTGTAATTCGTGTTTCAAATTTCAATGAATCTGGAAGCTTGATACTGTCAATATGAGAAAACTCACCGTGCATGAATCGTCTCATGTACTCGTTTTTGTAATCATCAATATTTTCGTAAGATCGTTGAATAAATCGACCAGAAGGAGTGAAGTATCGAGCGATTGTCAGGCGCATTTGAGAGCCGTCCGATAAATCAATTGGTCTTTGAACCAACCCTTTTCCATAACTTCTTCGACCAACAATTAATCCACGATCCCAATCTTGAACAGCTCCAGAAAGAATTTCAGATGCAGAAGCAGAATTATCGTCAATCAAAATAACCACTTTTCCTTTTTCCCAAGAACCACTTCTTCCAGCGTTCAAATCTTGACGTGGCTGTGAGCGACCTTCTGAATAAACAATTAATTTATCGTCTGAAAGTAATTCATCAGCAATTAGCTGAGCTGCATATAATAATCCACCGCCATTACCTTGTAAATCTAAAATCAAACTTTCCATTCCTTGAGCTTTCAGTTTTTCCAAGCCTTTTTTGATTTCATCATGAGAAGTTCTTGAAAAGGAAGTTAGTTTCAAATAACCAATTTTCGGGGTAACTAAGTAAGCACAATCTACTGAGTTCACTGGAACTTTATCTCGAGTAATCACATAGTTTATTTGTTTTTTCTGAGCTTTTCTTAGAATATCAACTCGAACTTTCGTACCCGCTTCACCTAATAATTTTTCGCGAACTTGGGTATTTTTCAGACCAATACCAGCTACATTTTGTCCATCAATCATGACGATTTTATCTCCAGCGCGAATTCCTAATTTCTCAGAAGGTCCGCCTGCAATTGTTTCAACAACCATCAATGTGTCTTTCAATATTTGGAAGCGAACACCAATCCCTACGAAACTCCCATCGATAGCCACATTTGCTGCTTCAACTTCGTCTTTTGGAATATAAACAGTATGAGGATCTAATTTTTCAAGCATCGAAATAATCGCAGCGTCCATTAACTCCTTGTCATTAACTGGATCAACATACAATTTGTTGATATACATGAAGATTTCATCTAGACGTTGACCATTTGTAGGAACTCTTGGGTCTGTAGGTGTTTTTTGTGCAGATGCAAAAAATGAATTGATACTTACGAGTAAGATCAGAATAACGCTATAATACTTCATACAATTTTCTTGAGAATACTAATATAATGATAAAACGTTCAATCAACTTGTTCGAAATTTCCGAAGCGCTAGATTCTTGTTAAAAAAAGGTAATTTGATAGGCTAGTTACGAACAATGAAATGTTGGTCTTTTATTTCGACTGAAAAGAAGGTCTTTTCGTATTTTTAAGTCGAATAGTTCTATAGAAGGTACATGAAAGGTTTATTGATATTAGGAGTTTTATGTTTTAGTTCACTAAGTTTATTCGGACAAGTGAAGGCATTGGATAAATTGGAAGTCTTGTATGATCAAGGACATTATAAAATGGTTTTTCGGAAAGCGAATAATTTGTTGGATCAACCTGATTATGATTATTCGTATAAACCTGAATTCTATAAGAGTTTGGCTTTGTTTCAATTAGCTGATAGAGGACTGTGGGGACAAATTCATCCGAAAGCCTTACAAGAAGCCCGAGAATTATTTAGCAATGTTTTATCAACCCCTGAAGGGATTAAAGTTTTCAATACGCATTTGAATCATGTAGCTCAATTAAAAAGAGATTTGGTTAAGAAGGCTTTGAATTACAAATCGGAAGGGAAACAAGCCAAATACGATGAAATCCAACAAATTTTGTTTGGCTTATTTGATCGTATTCCAGATTTAGATGTCCCTGGGGAAATTAACGCTCCAGTAGTTGATGCGCCAGAAGTCAAAGAAACAGTTGCAACGTCTGTGGAACGAGAAGAAATTGTAAAAATCGCTAAGAAACAGTTGGGAGTGCCATACAAATGGGCTGGCGTAGATTCAAAAGGTTTTGATTGTAGTGGATTTACTTCATTTGTGATGAAAGAATTTAAAGTTACTTTAAGTCGCAGAGCAGAAGATCAATACAATTCTTCGGTGAAAGTGAAGCAGAAGAATGCGCAAAAAGGAGATTTGGTGTTCTTTAATAATGGATCAGGTATTTCACACGTAGGAATCGTCATTTCTGCAAAAGGAGAACCTTTGACGATGATTCATGCGAGTTCAAGTAAAGGTGTAATCATTACAAATATTGAAGATTCGGAATACTGGTTGAAGCGGCTTTATGCGATCGGGACGTATGTGAAAGGAGAATGATTAAACCACATAGGAACATAGATCACATAGTTTTTTAAGATTTACTTCACTCTAACTTAGAGATATTAATTCGACTTTCCGTTCTAAGTAAATTGGCTTTATAAAATTCAATATTGGAATATTCACCATGTAATGCGATAATTCTCTTTATAAGCTCAATATCTGTATTATTTGTTTTATCTCCGAATATGACTCCAGAAAGTGATTTAGGATTAAAGGAAGGTGTTCTTTTGTTGTTTTCAGTAGTAATAACTGATCGGACCTCATTTTCATATGACCAATGGGTTAATTTAGTTAGAACAATTCTTGGAATTTGATCTTGAAACCCTTGACTCGATGAATATTCTGCAACGGGCAAATTGTCTTCGTAAACAACGCGTGTTCCTTGAAAATATTCTTTATGCATTCTCCAATCAAATTTTAAACAAACTCCAGAATGACTTGCACCATAATGAGACCACATTAAAAAATTATCTGGTTTTTCTGAAAAGCATGTTACTCCAATCAGTTTAGATACTCCTTCAATAAAATGTGGAGTTAAACCTGATGCTAAATTATTTCTCAAGTTAAGTCGGTCTATCAAAAGATGATCGGACTCAGTCAAAACTGAATCTAAATTTCGATTCCATTCTTGTTCCGCTTCTGAGCCTTCTATTAGATTAAGTTGAAATTGACAATCAAAGGGATCATTAAAATTAAATGGATTAGCAAAAAACAATTCGTTATTTATTAAAACGCGAAATAGAAATTCATTTATTGGAAAGTACTTATAAATATACTTTTCTTGAGTTACTTGTAATTGACTCATAATTATGTTATTTTATCTTCCAATAATACGAAAACGAAACAACGCTTTGTATAGAGATTCTAACTCAAGTCCAGACTAATTAGTCGCTTGAACCTTCTTTCTTTGGATTAAACAAAAAGATATTCATCAAAACAACCAAGCCAGAGATTATAGCGCTAGTGAATCCCACATTCATTAAATAGGGCGATTGCTGAACAAACAAGAAAGCCACCAAGCTAATTACTAAAAGGAACAGCAAAAGCCATTTTGAAAACACCCTGGTTTGGATATAGCGATTATTGAGATCCAGTAAATAAATATGTGTCGCTGCAAGAAGTAAGAGCATGTTTATTTTCCAAATTGAACGAATTTCGACCATTGAAAGCAAAAAGAATCCAAGCAGTAGTACCTGTGCAATCAATAATCCTCGATTAATGATTCGGAATGTTCCAGAGTTTATTTTGCTGATTGTTAATACCTGAAAAAACAAGAACAAGCAAGTAATAAAAAAGGGGAGTACTTTGGTCAATTTCCAAGAAAACTCGATCCAACCTAAGAAAAGTAGAATAAGTAGTGCGAGGAAAGCCCAAGCCAATAATGCAGGCCATTTAGCTTTCATGTGATGTTTTTATATATTTTACTGCAAATACGCAAACGTCGTCTACTTGATCAACATCGTGTTTCCAAGTATCAAAATTTTGTTGAATTTCGGTGTATTGCTCTTCCATACTCAAATGATAGATGGTAGAAAGAAGTACCTTGAAAGGTCTTGATTTGAATTTTTTCAAACGATCTCCACCAAACTGATCTACATATCCATCGGTATACAGATATACACAATCATTATGCTCTAATTGATACTCTTGTTGGTGGAAAGGTTTTGCATCAATGAATTGGCCGATTGGTTGTTTGTTTGGCTTCAATTCTATGATTTCCCCATTTCGTATAATAACACATTCGTTATTTGCTCCTGAGAACTTCAAGACACCTGTTTTTTGGTCAATAGAACAAAGTGCAATGTCCATTCCATCTTTCACATCAGCCTGACCTTCTGCGCGGAATGCATTGATTACAATTTCACGTAGCTTATCTAAAATTTCACTCGGTTCAGTCAACTTAAATTCATTGATTGCACGAAGTAATCCGTTATTCCCAACGATACTTACTAATGCTCCAGGAACACCATGACCTGTACAATCGACCGCTGAGAAAATCACTTTCCCTTGTACTTCTCGAGCCCAATAAAAGTCACCAGAAACAATGTCTTTTGGACGATAAAATACAAAATGTTGTTTGAATAATTCATTCAATCGAGTATGGGTTGGAAGAATCGTAGATTGAATGCGTTTTGCATAATGGATGCTATCTAGAATATCCATTGTTTTAGCCGTAATTTCTTCTTTTTGAATCTCTAATTGATGATTTTGTTCTGCAATTTCCTTTGTTCGCTCTTGAACAATCCCTTCTAGTTTTAGATTTTGACTTTTTACACGCTGGGTAGAAAGTTGAACAACTAAATAGATTAAGAAAATTAACAAAATCACATAAAAAACATACGCCCAAACGGTTCTGTACCATGGAGGAAGCACTACAATTTCATACGTTAACACCTCACTTTCTATTCCATAAGCTGATTTTGCCTTTACTTTAAAAGTATAATTACCTTCTGGGATTTTTTCAAAATTGGCGAAGTTGAGCGGTGACCATTGTGACCATTGATCACTAAATCCTTCTAATTTGTAACTGAAGTTGGTTGCTCCAAGACACGAGAATGAATTTGGATGGAAGAATAATTTGAATGAGTTTTGAGAATAGCTCAGACCTTCCAGTTTTTTGCTCTTTGCAACATTGTAAAGGAAACTTTTGCCATTTACCTCCAATCGATCAATTTGTACCTTGAACGAATTTCGGTTTTTGCGAATCGCATCTAAATTTAAAATAAAGAGTCCATCGTTGGCACCGATCCATACCTCATTTGCCGAAGGATTTTTTTCTGCTGCAAAGACTAATCCAGCATTCTTCAATCCAGTTAAAGGCCATACTTTCCATTCCCACTTCGCACCTCTTTTGTCAAACCATCCAGAAATGTTTTCGAATTTCCCGTCTTTTTTATCCTGATAAACGACCACCCAAAGTTGTTCATTATTTACATTGATAATTCGGTGAATTGTATTCTTATAGTTTTTAACCTTGAATGCTTTTGCTGGTTCGAAAGGAACAATTTTGCCACTTCTTTCATCGTAAACGAACATTCCGTTGGCAGTCCCGACAAAAACTTGACCTTTAAACTCTTCTACGTAGAAATTATTGTTTTGATCTTCTTTACTGAGACTCGGTATTGTAATTGTTTTAAATTTACGAGTATTCAAATCGTAAATTCCGATTCCTTTTGTTCGAATACTAAAGAAAATTTTGTTATCTAGATAGGCTAAACTGACGGTTTCTCCCCCAGCATCTTTAACCAATTCTTCGTATTCCCATTTTCCGGTTGAAAGCAATTTTAGTTTTGCTAATCCCGCTTCAAGAGTCAAATAAATGGAGTTGGGATCTTTTGGGTCTTTCTCAAATGCAATGGCGTATTGGTAGGAGGCCGAAACATGTTTGGAGGAAGCCGTATTCAAATCAAAAATACCATTGTACCCGATAATCATTGATTTATTTCCAGCACGTGTTTTAATTGTTTCGATGTCGAAAATGATTTCATCCATGGTTCCGAACGGAACAAGTTTGGTACTGAATTCAGATTTTTGAGGAGAAATAACCCCATTGTGAGTACCGATTAATGGAATTCCAGAATTGAAATCGATGGTTTCGATTTGTGAGGTCACACCTTCATTTTTATGAAAATAGGATAGGGGAGATCCTGTTTCAATAAATTGTATTCCATTTCCTAAACAAAGCCATAAGTTGAAATCATTGTCAAAAAATGAATGGTTGACTGTCAGGTTTGCCAAATCATCTTCCAAGTTGTATTCACGAATGATTTTACCAGATAAATCGCCGATTATCAATCCGTTATTTTCGGTGCTTACCAATAAGTAATTACCTGATTTTGCCACTGTATTGACAAAATATTTACTTAAACATGGAAACTTGGAAGGAGGTACAGAATCCCATTTTTGAATGTTTCCTGCGGTGTTTTTAACACTGAAAATTTTACTTTTTGCATCAGTGATGTACCAAATGTTATCAATCTGAAAACTTCCGCGAATGTTTTTAATATGAATAGAAAGTGGAAGATCAAGTTCTTTTAGCTTTGAATTCACCACATCATAATACAGGTAATCCTCTTTGCGAGACTTAAATTCAGCCTTTGATTGATAAGTCAATAAAACACCATTCAAAATTCGACAGGAGGTTTTACATTCTAATTCATTAAAAGCAACAGGAACTTCTATTTTTTTGTAGGAGCCATTTTTAAAAACGTACAATCCTTTTTCTGCAACGAAGAGGATCGAATTATCACCTAATTCAAAGATATTCCAAACCTGACCGATGTTGTTTTTGGTACCGCCGTAAAAAACGGGATAATAAACCAATTCGCCTTTACTGGAATAATCTAAGTAACCGAAGTTATTATCGCGACCAACATAAACTCGATCATCGGATGCTAAGTATAATTTGGAAACGTAGGTATCTGTGCAATTTTCCTGAATCGGTTTTTTTGTTTTTTCAGAATCTGTTTTGATTTTGGACCATTCTATTCCATTGAATGAAAGGATATCTTGTCTATTACCAAAAAGAACATCTCCATTGGCAGATTGAAGTCCAGTCCAAATCTGACCAGCGCTACCAAATTCATTGATTGAGAAATGTTTGGTATTAATTCGTCCTTGTAAAGTAATATTTTGAGCAGTAGAAAACACCGCAAGATGAACAGTAAACAGTATTAATAGAAGTATCCCTTTGTTTTTCAACATTTCATTCCGTTATTCGATACGAATATATAAATAAAAAAACACCTGAAGTGTATTTTTCTTCAGGTGTTTAGCTCAGTCTATGAACTGAAATATCAGTAGTTTATTTTTCTGCTTTTTTCAGTTGCGCAAACCAAATTCCAAAGTGCTCTTGCTCCTACATTGGCATCCCAATCACCTTCTTTTCCAGGAGATACTTCATTGAGGTCGAAACCAATGATTTTTTTACCAGATTCAACCAGTTGGAAGAAGAGATAATTGATTTGTTCTAGCTCAAATCCACCAACAACTGGAGTTCCTGTATTGGGACAAAGTGAAGGTAAAAGCCCATCAATATCAAATGAAATATAAACGCGATCTGGCAATTCATTCAGAATCATAGAGACTTGCTCTTTCCATGTTTGACCTTCAAATAATCCTTTTTTCAAGTCCCAATCGTAGAATGTTTTTACTCTGGGATCTGAATTTGAAAGCAATACTTCCGAATGTGCAATGTCGCGAATGCCAACTTGAACCAGTTTTTGAAGATTGTGACAAGATTGAAGAACATTGAACATAATACTTGCATGTGATTGCTGAAAACCTTCGTATGCTTCTCTCAAATCTGCATGTGCATCAATTTGAAGAATACCAAATGGTTCTCCTTGATCATTTAAAGCTTCCATTAAACCTAAGGGAGTACTGTGTTCACCACCAAGAACTGCTACAATTTTATTTTCAGCAAGTAATTTGGTAGCACGTTCTTTCAAGTTGTTTCTCAAAAGCTCTGATGTAGCATTCACTTTTTCAAGAACTTCATTGTATGGACTATTTTCATCCAATTCGCCGCCATCTTCCAAAAAACCAATGTATTGAACAGTATCAATACACATTTGGTCATTAATCTGTTTCATTTCGTCAGAAATTGGAGTCATGAAAACTTGCGTATTCCATGCTTCTGGCAACTGATGGTGGTAAAAATCCAATTGCGTACTTGCATCTAAAATTGCTTTTGGGCCATCACTAGTACCTTTTCCGTAAGAAGCCGTAGCATCCCAAGGAACAGGAATAATGACAATGTTTGCCGTCTCTTCAGCTACTGGAAAACCAAAAATATTTCCATTTGCAATTCCAACACCATTTGGATCAAATTTGGTTGAATTATCCATTAACTAGGGTTTTCACAAAGTTTGGTAATGCAAAACTTGCTTTATGGATGTCAGAGTTGTAATATTTCAATCCTTTAGCACTTACAAATTGATCAATCTCCGTTTCTTTAGAAATTGTTTTTGGTTGTGCGCTACCTTTTAATCCGTATTGAAAACTCCACATACCTGTTGGATAAGTTGGAACATAGAATAAAGAAATAGGAGCATTTTCTTTCCCGAAAATATGCTGTAATGTGATATTTAATTCAGTAAATGCCTGTTCGTTGAATTTGGGAGATTCTCCCTGAGCAACTAAAATTCCTCCTGGCTTCAAAATACGATGACAGTTTCTATAGAATTCAACGGAGAAAAGTCCTTCAGCAGGTCCAACTGGATCTGATCCGTCTACGATTACCAAATCAAACTCTTCATTTGCAGCTTCTCTTGCAAAAGCAATTCCGTCTCCAACAATTAGATTCAATTTTGGGTCATCAAATGAAGCAGCAATCGTTGGTAAGTGTTCTTTACAAGCTCTGATTACCTCTCCATCAATCTCAACCATTGTTACTTTTTCAACACCTTCGTGGCGCAAAAATTCACGAACAGTTCCACCGTCACCACCTCCAATAACCAAGATGTTTTTTGCATTTCCGTGTGTAAACATCGCTGGGTGAGAGATCATTTCGTGGTAATGAAATTCATCTTTTTCAGTTGTCATGAACATATCGTCCAATGTCAACAACTTTCCGTATTTCGGAGATTCTAGGATGCGTACACGTTGAAACGGTGATTGCACATCGAAGAAAACTTCTCCAGTGTAACGCAAAGAAAGACCTTGATTGTCATCTTTATCTGTAAACCACACATTACGGGTATACATTTCAGGATTAGACCATTCTCCCGCTTTTTGACGCATGGAAGAAATATCGAAATCATTTCTGGTTAGCAACTGAACAGCTCCGCGTTTCATTTCGAGCGCCGAATAGTTTTTTGCACCAAAGCATTCTTTCAAATAATCAAAAGAAATCCAAGCATCCATTTCCCCGCATGTAAATAAATCTACAGCAGCATAACCATATTCTGGCCATGTATGGATTGCCAAATGGCTTTCTTGAATTACAACGACACCAGAAACTCCGTAGGGAGAAAAATGGTGAAATGTAGAATTAATCACAGTTGCACCTGCTTTCAACGCCGCGTCTACCATGTCGCGCTCGATTGAAGATACATCATTCATAATGTGCGGATCGCACCCCATAAACTCAACAAGAATATGGTTCCCCAATGCATTACTCATTAGCTATTCAGTATAAATTATAAAAACGAGCGCAAAGGTACTGGTTTTAGATGGTTTAGAGTGTAATAATTGAAAAAATAATACAGAGTTAAAATTGCGAATTATGAATTTTCAAATTGCGAATTCAAGGAATTAGCAGTTATTACAAGTTATGAATTCCATTTTAAAGGGTAACCATATGGGGATAAATCGAATTAAAATTGTCAAAAATTAGGATGGTCATGTAGTTTTTAAAAATTGATAATCAAATAATTAAATGCTATCACTTAAAGTGTGTGACGTAATATTGCGGAATTACGTCAAATTTTTGAAATTGTTTTTTCTTCCATCCAATTCGAAATGGCTAGCATCACCTCCTTACTTTTTTCCAAATGTGGATGATGTCCACAAGAAGGAATTATTTTTCCGATTCTGCTGGCTTGATTTCTAACGATTGAATTGACTTGTTCTTCTGTTCCATATTGATCGTCTTTTCCTTGAATGGCTAAAACAGGAATAGTAAAAGATTGAATTTCTTGTCGGATATCCCAGGTTTTAAAACTAGGAGTAAGCCAAGTGTTTGACCAAGCATAAAACAAGGTTTTTGTTTTCGCTCCATGTATTTTATACAGGCCATCTAATTTTCCAGCCTCAAATGCTTCGATTGCAGGAAAAATTCCAGACAGTGTTTGGTCTTCCACAAATGTATGTGCTGCCATGGTTACGATAGCCTGAAGGTTTTTTGTATTTCGTGCTGCAAGAATCAAAGCAATACTTCCACCATCACTATGACCAATGAGGATGTATTTCTGTGTTGGATTTAAAACTTCGCGTAGAACGGCCATTGTTTCATCAGCATAATAATGCAAGTAATGAATATCTCGTTCTTGGTTTAATGCACTTGATTTTCCATGACCACTTCGTTCGATAACTATTCCAGCATGATGAAACGAATTACAAAGTTCTGAAGGGAAGTTTTTCCATTGAATGATACTTCCCAAGGCTTCGTGAAGAAATACCAAAATAGGTTTTGAATCTTCCAAAGATGCTTGGTTGATCCATTTGAGATTGATTTCTGTTGAATTTAGACTAATGATTTTTTCCATGGAGAAAAGTTCAATGGTTCAATAGTTTAAAAGGTTCAAATTAAATCTGAGTCTTGAACTCTTTGAACAATTAAACTTTTTGAACTTGTTGAAAAAGAAAAACCATCAGCCTATTGACCAATGGTTTTTAATAAAAAATGAGTATTTATTCGAATTAGTTTTTTACGCGCTCAACGTAAACACCAGTTCTTGTATCTACTTTAATGATTTCTCCCATGTCAATAAACAATGGAACTTTCACTTCTGCACCAGTAGCAATAGTTGCTGGTTTCATCGAGTTTGTTGCCGTATCACCTTTCACGCCAGGTTCTGTATATGTTACTTCAGAAATCACATACATAGGTAATTCAACAACCAATGGAATTTCATCGTTTGCATCATACAAAATACTACAAATCATTCCTTCTAATAGGAAAGCAGGTCTTTCAACCATTTTAGTTGGAATAGGAACTTGCTCAAAGTTTTCGTTATTCATGAAGATAAAGTTGTCATCTTCCTGATATAAGTATTGGTATTCGCGGTTTTCAACGCGTACAATCTCAATTTTATGTCCCGCAGAAAAAGTATTATCAATCACTTTACCAGTTTCAATGATACGCATTTTAGTACGTACAAATGCTGGACCTTTTCCTGGTTTTACGTGTTGAAATTCAATAATTTGACTAATCTTATCATTGAATTTAATACACAATCCGTTACGAATATCTGCTGTGGTTGCCATGCTTTTCTTTTATTGTTTTCGGGCGCAAATATAACCAAAATATCATCTGAAATTCGATTAAAATTTAACGTTTCATAAGACATTGCTATAGGATAGCTCAATTAATTCGATTACTTTTGTTGTCAATATGACAGTTTTACCTTTATTTCTAAGTGATATCGGCGGTTCGGAGATCGTTCTGATTTTGTTGGTTATATTGATGTTTTTTGGGTCGAAGAGTATTCCTGGAATTGCTCGTTCAATGGGTAAAACGATGCATCAGATCAAACAAGCTTCACAAGATGTTCAGAATGAGATTAAAAAATCTACTGGAGATCTGAAAGGTGATTTTAACTTGCAAAATGTCATGCGTGATACGATGGATGTGATTGAAAAGCCATTTAATGAAGAGGCTCGTAAAATGGATCAAATCATTCAAACGCCTACCGAATTTTCAAGACCTTTTGGAGTTCCAAATCCAGCTTCTACACCTGTTATTTCTGAACCATCAGAAGTTGCTGAAACCGTAGTGTCTTTAGATCAGCAAGTAAGCGAAGTTTCTGTTAAATCAGAAACAGACGAGAAATAAAAAGCCGACTTTCGACGGCTTTCTTTTTAATATCAATTTTCAATTCTTTTAATCTTCGTCTTGATACGTGTTTTCTTGCAATTTAAAATCTTTTCGTATTTCAGGATGAGATATTTCTCCACCCGAATTTCCAACTTCTTTGGCGAAATAAGCTCCAATAACACCAATAATTAATACGATAATGGAAGCTGGCATAGCCATGGATTTTTTCTTAAATTCTAAAAACAAAGCGATGACAGATAATGCAAGAATTCCCCACATAAAAGGCATTAACTCTTCTGCATGTTTTTCATGAATATGAATCAATGTTTCCGTTTCTTCTTCCTGATCAATTGTTGCTTGAATGGCATCCGGACAATCCATTGAGAGCGTTGTATTGCTCGAAGCATGCTCTACAATATGTTCTGCTCCTTCGCCTGTTGCATCAGAAATTTGTGCGGTAATTCCTGCTATAATAAATAACAATAAGCCAACTCTTCTTGTTACGGATGACTTTGCTAGAATTCCGATGAGAAGTACAATGATTCCTAAAACTAATCCGATAATAGGAAAATGATTAATAATTAAGTGCGAATGAGCTGCGTTCATAAAAATTTAGTTTGTGCCGAAAATACAAGAATAATCAGGATTTACAGCACTTTTGAGATTAATTTCCCTAGAAAAATCATTCATTCAAAAGCTTAGCTAGACTTTCGCCTACTAATGAACCTATTGCAACTCCCATTCCTCCAAGTCTTACTCCAACAGCACAATTTTGATTGATTTTTTCTATGATTGGAGATTTTTCTTCACCAATTCCCATCGTTCCAGACCAGCGGTATTCAACAGTGAATGATTGTTTTGGAAGAATATTTTCGGAGAGAATTTCTTCCAGTTTATTCTGAATCAAGGATGTTTGATCTAAATTGAAGGTGTTTTCTGCTTTGAAATCTAAATTTCTACCTCCGCCAAAGAGAATGCGATTTCCCACATTTCTAAAATAGTAATATCCCTTTTCTAGATGAAACGTCCCTTTTACTGGAAGGTTTGGAATTTCTGAAGTAACTAAAACCTGGGCTCTTGCTGGCTCAACGGCTAAGTTTGGGAGCAGTTTTTTTGCAAATCCATTCACAGTGATTCCCGTCTTTTTAGCTTTTATTTCACCGTAATTGGTTTCTAGAATAACGCCTGTTTGACTGGGTTCAATCAATTTTACCTCAATTCCAAATAAGGTAATAATTCCGTTTTTTGCTAAATCTTTTTGAGTAGCCAATAGTAATTTCCCAGTATCAATTGCTCCTTCAAGTTGATTAAAATAACCTCCTTGGAATCCTTCTAATCCAAATTTTGATTTTAAATCTGCTTCAAAAGAATAGCAATTTTTCTGTCCAGTAATCAATTCAATTTGCTGATTCAGGTATTCTAATTTTGGGTGATAAATTGCACTATCTGATTTGTTTTTCAGCAAGTCATACGAACCGCAATTTTGATAATCTAATTCGGAATGCTTGTAGCGTTCGAGCAACCTTTTTAGTCCTTGATATCTAAGATTTACAGTATTCCAAACGGTCTCTTCAGACGATGTCTCAAGGTCGTCAAGTAGCTCGGTGACACTGCCAAAACAAGCAAAACCTGCATTCTTTGTGCTTGCTCCAAGAGGCAAATAACTTCGTTCCAAAATGACGATTTTTGCACTTGGATTTTTACTTCTCAATTCCAATGCACATGCGGAACCAACTATTCCACATCCAACTATCAGAAAATCAATATCTTCTAAAAGAGTAACTTTTTCCCAAAAACTGAGTTGTTTAAATTGAATCATAGCACAGAAAATGAAGTTTTTTGCGATATTTGTATGAATAAATTGAACTAATTTAAACCAAAATTAATTTCGGTTGTACTACAACGAGAATAAACTAAAAACATGAGAGTGAAACTCCTTATTTTATTATCCTTTTTCTTTTTGACGAATTTAGCAATTGGTCAAACGAAAGTACCATTTAAAGTGACTGTTTATGATAAAGCTACAGGGAAGAAGGAAGCTGGTGTTAGTGTAAAACTATACGAAGGCTCTACTGTCTTAAAAACCGTTACATCTGATGGTACAGGTATCATTCAATTGAGCTTGGACGGAAAGAAAAAATACAAACTTGAATTTTCAAAATCTGGCAAGGTTACTCGATACGTGACTATCGATTTAAAAAATGTAGACGACGAACTGATTCAAGGTGCAAATGCTCCGAAAGGGGAATTGGATATGTCTTTGTTTGATCAACTTCCAAACATTGATTACAGCTATGTTACTTCTAATCCTGCCACAGAATACTATTTTGACCCTACAATTTCTCAAAATTTAGAGTATGATACTGTTCTTGCCGATAAAATGAAAAAAAAGGTCGATAAGATTCTAAAAGATGCTGAAGGAGCTGAAAAGCAAGGCGAAGCAAATTATAATTCGATTATAAAACAAGCAGATGCTTTATTTGTGGCTAAGAAATACCAAGAAGCATTGACTCAATATGAATCAGCATTATCTATCAAAGGGAAGGAAATGGAGAAACATCCAAGTGATAGAATAAATGAAATTCAGGGTATCTTAAATGCAGCAAAATCGGCAAACTTAGCAAACTCCCAATTGGATAGCGAATACAAAGCATTGATTACTTCTGCAGATGGATTGAGAGATCAAAAGAAATACCCTGAAGCAATTGCTCGTTATAATGAAGCTTTGGGAAAAAAGCAGGAACAATATCCAAAAGATCAAATTGAAGCATGTGAATTAGCAATAATTGCAGCGAAGAAAGATGCAGAAAGTGCTGCTAAATACGATGCAGCTATGAAGGCTGGTGATGGATTTTATGGTCAGAAAAGTTGGATGGCTGCAAAGGACAAATACAAAGAAGCTCTCAAAGCCAGACCAGGTGATGCCACTGCAACTGCGAAATTGGCAGATATTGATGGGAAATTGAATGTTCAGAAAACAGAACAAGATCAAAAGAAAAAATACAACGATGCCGTTGCGGCTGGAGATGCACTATTAGCAGAAGAGAAATGGGCTGATGCAAAAGCAAAGTATACAGAAGCTTTGACATTTGAAGCGGCAGCAACCTATCCGAAAGAAAAAATCAAAGAGGCTGATGCTAAGCTTGCTGAAATTGCGAAAGCAAATGCTCTCAAAGAGCAAATTGCTAAATTATTGGAAGAAGGAAGTACAGCTTTCACTTCAAAGCAATTACCAGCAGCAAAAGCAAAATTTGAACAAGTATTAGTACTTGATAAAGAGAATGCGGAAGCTAAATCAAAGTTAGTGGAGGTTGAAAAGCAAATCGAGTTTGAAAAAGCAAATGCAGAAAAAATTGCAACCGCAAAGAAATTAGTTCTTGAAGGAGATGCTTTGGATAAAGCTGCTAAACCTGTAGATGCAAAAGCGAAGTATCAAGAATCAATTGGGTTAATTCCGGATGTAGCTGTTCAAGCAAAAATTGATGCGATTGATTTGAAATTGAAAGCAGAAGCAAATAAAGCAGAACAGAAAGCTAAATTCGATCAAGCAATTTTGGATGGTGACGCTGCTTTAGCAACATCTAATTTTGAAGTCGCAAAAAAGAAATACGAAGAAGCACAAATCTTGGACGCCGCATCGCAAGTTCCAAAACAAAAACTAATCGAGCTTGGAAAAAAAGAAGCACAAGCAAATGCAGAAAAAGATAAAAATCAAAAGTATTTGGAGACTTTCAATGCTGCAGTAACTGCTCTTACTTCGAAAGATTATACAACTTCTAGAGATAAATTTAAAGCTGCTATTGCGATCGATGGTTCAAAACAAGAAGCGAAAGATAAATTAGCAGAAGTTGAGAAAATTATTGCAGATAATGCACAAAGTCTTGCTCAAAAAGAAAAATACGATCAAACTCTAAAAGCTGGAAATGATTTGTTGATTTCAAATAAATTAGTAGAAGCAAAAAAGAAGTTTGAAGAGGCTTCTACATTAGATCCTTCTCAAATTATTCCAAAAGAAAAAATCAAAGAAGTTGATGCTCTCATAGCAAAAGCAGATAAAGAAAAACAAATTACAACCTTATTGACTGAAGGCTCTACAGCATTTGGGAAGAAAGATTTAGCTGGTGCGAAAGCGAAATACCAACAAGTTCTTGCACTCGATCAATCAAATTCAGTTGCTTCTGAAAAGATGTTAGAGATTGCTAAATTGGAGAATGATCAAGCGAGTGAATCTCAAAAACAAGCGACATTTGAAAAATTGAAGATGGAAGGAATGGCTTTCCAAAATCAAAATAAATATGCTGAAGCGAAACAAAAATACTTAGAAGCAAAAGCAATCAAATCGGATGATGATATTGAAAAGGCAATTGTTTGGTGTGATAAGAAAATTGCAGATGAATTAAAAGATGCGGAGTTAAATAAAAAATACAATACGGTTTTAACAGAAGCTAAAAATTTAGAAGCAGCAAAAAAATACGATGAAGCAATTGTAAAATACACCGAAGCAATAGCTGTTAAAAATGAGCAAGAGCCCAAAAATAGAATTGAAGCAATAAAAGCTTTGAAAGAGGCGAGTGCAGAACAATTAAAAGTGGAAGCAGATTATTTAGCAGCAATTAAAAAAGGAGACGATTTAGTTGCCGCAAAGAAATATACGGATGCCATTCAATCGTACAATGCTGCGCTTGTTTTGAAACCGTACGAGAAGCTTCCAGTTGAAAAGGCAGAAAATGCCAAGAAACTATCAGAAGGTGAGCCAAGTGATAACGATGCCGCGTACCAAAAAATAATTGATGTAGGGAATAAAGCTTTTGAAGAAAAAAACTATTCTAAAGCAAAAGATATGTATAATCGTGCGATTGGATTTAGACCAGCAGATCCATATCCAAAACAACAGTTAACGAAAATAGACGAGCTAGAAAAAGAGGAGAAATTGGCGCTCGACAAGCAAAATCAGTTTGTGAAGAAGATGTCTGAAGCAGAGGCATTGGCGAAAGCAAATAAATTGGAAGAAGCTATTACAGCTTACAAAGCTGCGAAAACAATAAAACCGGATGATGTGGTTCCTGATCAAAAGATTGCGGAGCTTCAATCGCTGATTGCAAATAAAGTGGATCCTGCTGTAGAAGAACAAAAATTATATGACGCTGCGATATCTCGAGGAAACAATGCTGCTTCTGGTAAAGATTACAACGGGGCGATTTCTCAGTATGAAGAAGCATTAAAACATAAAGCAAAAGATCAGGTGGCATTAAACAAAATTGCTGAAATGCGTCAGATTTTGGATGATGTTGCAAAAGAGAATACAGCGAATCAGGAATTACAAGCATTGATAGCAAACGCAGATCAAGAATTTAATGTAGGACAGTGGTCAAACGCAAAATCTGCGTATGATAAAATTCTCACTAAATATCCTTCAAATACCTATGCTTATGAGCAATCTAAGAAGGCTGAGTTGAAGTTAAGAGAGCAGGGGGAACAAGAGAAGGAGAGAGTTTACAGAAACCTACTTAATGGGGCAGACGATAAATTGGCAAATGCCAATTATAAGAAAGCAAAAGAGTTGTATGAACGTGCTGTGACGCAAAGACCTTCTGATCCATATCCTAAACAAAAATTGACAGAGATTCAGAATATTTTGAATCCACCAGTTGCTCAAGTGCCAGCACCCAAACCTGAAAACAATGAGCTAGAATTGAAAAACTTGGGTGAGCCGACGGATAACTCCTTAGATGAAGGTGCTAAAAAATTACAAGAAGCATCAAACACCCGTAAAGGAAGAACTCCACGTAAAATGATTGAGAAACTTCGTGGTACAACTGATAGATCTGAGGAATTAGCTGATAAACAGAACAATGCAGCACTTTCTGCTGATAGTACTTTTGGCGAAATTAGAGTGGATGAAACCAAGCGTATTGCAGCTGCAGATGCAAAAGTTCAAAACAATGTAGATGTAATGGCGGATAAAAGTTCCACATTAACAAAAAGCACCGAAGAGAATAATACAATCAAGGAATTGAATATTGTTAACCAAAAACAGCAATTGGAAGCAGCAAATGAAGCGGTTATTCAAACGAATAATACTTTAGATGGCGGATTTGTTGAAAATAATGAGAAGATTAAAGTATCCAATAATAAATTGGGTGAAACAACTGTAATTCTATCAAATGAAGCTCATGACGAGATTATTAAGAATGATGTGAAGTACAATGAGATAAAAATTAAAATCGAGGAAAATAGTCAGGACGACCTACAAGAACGCTTAGCGGAAGAAAAGAAGGTTAGAGATGCATTTGTTGTTCAAGTCGATTTAGATAAAAAGAATGCAGATCGTGCACTTGCAGATGGTGTTGATACAAAAGCGGTGTTGGTTACCGTTGAAAACAATATATCGATTAAAACAACAGAGGATAAAAAACTATCCGAAAACAATGACAATAAATTAAAGGAGATAGATCGTGTTAATAAGGAAAACAATGTAAAAAGCAATGATGCTCATATTGAAAATTCTCAAAAATTCGCAGCGAAAAATAGTCAAACTGAAATTATTGTGGCAGATGGGGTTTCCAAGCGAGTAATTTTACATGATGAAAACACCAATATCATCGAAAATAAAAGAGATGAGAAAACGGAGATAGATCGCGCTGATTATAATAAAGCTTACCTTAAGAATATTGATAACAAAAACACCTTGAATAATGGAGTTGTTGAAGTGGAGAAAAGGAATAATCTTCCTTCAATTGCCTCAGCTGAAAATAATGATGCATTCAAACAAATTCAAACAAATAGCGTGAATGTTGATGGAGAAAGGAATGTTTTGAATAGTTCTAAAATTGTTGAGAACAAAGCTGCTTTAACTAAAACCCAAGTAGAAATCCAAGACAACGCGGGGAAAAATACGCAGGCTGAAGATAATGATCTTTTAATTAAGAATTCAAAGAAAGAATTGGGAACGACAACTCAAATACAAAACGAAAAAAATATTGATAAAACACAAGCTACTAAAAAACAAATCAATGATATTGAATCAAAACAACCAGTGAAAGTATCATCAGGTACTTATGATGTTGATTTAACGAAATATCCAGAAGGTGTTAATCAAGAACAATTTGATCAATTGGGACCAGACGGATTGCTTTCTGCAGTTGTAACTAGAAGAGTTGTTGTGAAAGAAGGAAAAGCAGATATTTATCTGAGAACGCAAACAATTGATGTCATTACCTATTCTAAAAATGGAGCTCCATGTACTGAATTAGTTTGGCAGCGGGAGACACAAGATGCAAAATTGAAACGTAATTACTAAAATTCAACAGAAATGAAAGAAAGACTGTGAGTAACTATTTTTACTCGCAGTTTTTTTTTGGACTCAATCTTGTAATTTCGATTTAAATTAAATTCCAATTTTATGAATGTTCATTTTATTGCAATTGGCGGGAGTGCCATGCATAATTTAGCAATTGCTTTATCTCGAAAAGGTGCTGTTGTAACAGGATCTGACGATGAAATATTTGAACCTTCAAGAACTAGATTGGAGAAGCAAGGAATTTTACCAGATTCAATAGGCTGGTTTCCAGAAAAAATAACCAGTGATTTAGATGCTGTGATTTTAGGAATGCACGCCAGAGAAGATAATCCGGAATTATTAAAAGCGAAAGAATTAAATATTCCGATATACTCATACCCAGAATATTTATACGAGCAAAGTAAAAATAAATACAGAATAGTAATCGGAGGAAGCCACGGTAAAACAACGATTACTTCGATGTTGCTTCATGTAGTGAATGCTCTTGGCCTGAATGTAGATTATATGGTTGGGGCTCAATTGGAAGGTTATGATTGTATGGTGAAGTTAACGGACGAAGCTAAATTCATGATACTGGAAGGTGATGAGTATTTGAGTTCACCCATTGATAGAAGACCAAAATTTCATTTGTACAAGCCAAATACAGCATTAATCAGTGGAATTGCTTGGGATCACATTAATGTTTTTCCAACTTGGGAGAACTATGTGGAGCAATTCAGAATCTTTTGTGACGTTATTGAACCAGGGGGGATCTTAATCTATAATATGGAAGATCCGACTTTGAAAGAGCTTGGAGAAGAATTTGAAGCCAAATTAGATACGATTGCTTATCAAACGCCTTCATACCGAACTACGGATTCTGGAACAGTGATGAGTTTTGATGGAAAAGAATATGAATTAAATATTTTTGGAGCGCATAACCTTCAAAATTTAGTTGGAGCAATGCATTTAGCAGAATCAATGTATATTTCAAATCATGACTTTCTAACCGCCATTAAAACGTTTAAAGGTGCTGGAAAACGTCTTCAGAAGGTTGTGGATTGCAACTCATTCACGATGTATAAAGACTTTGCGCATTCGCCTTCTAAATTGAAAGCTACGACTTCAGCGGTGAAAGAACAATATCCAACTCGAAATGTGGTTGCTTGCATGGAATTGCATACTTTTTCATCGCTCAGAAAAGAATTCTTGCCGCTTTATGATGGAGCAATGAATGCTGCAGATGAAGCCTTGGTTTATTTTAGTCCAGCTGTGGTTGCACATAAGAAATTAGAACCTTTAACGATTGAGCAAGTTCAAGCTGCTTTTGGAGGAAAGGTAAAAGTAGTGAATGAAACAAGCGAAGTGCTCGAATTTATCAAAGCGAATAACTGGGATAATTCAGTGCTTTTAATGATGTCTTCAGGAAATTTTGATGGGATTGATTACGAAAGACTGGGAGAAGAACTTTTACTTAGCTTGTCTAAATAAGAGTCTTCTATAAATGATTGTTAGTACCAATGAGTTGATTACCGAAAGCATCAACATTCCTAAAAGAGAAATGGTCATGACTGTGCTTGCTTGATACCAAGGTTTAATACTTTCAGCAGATTTTCGAAGAATTTCCTCTTTTGACAAGGCTTCAAATTCCGGTCGCGCTTCTTTAAATTTCTTCAACTCAACAGGATTGTCAACTAGCTTCTCCATTGATTCTTGAATGACCGCAATTTGATTTTCATTATAAGCTGGATCTATTTTAGCGTAATAAACATAAATTAATCCCCCAACAATAAGGGTGTAAATCATACCGATTCCTAAAATAGATTTGATATCGCCTAAAGCAGAACTTTCGCTTCGAATCTCTTTTCGTTTTTCAATTAAACTTCCAACAGACATTGCAAGGAGCAAACACAAAATATTCCACATAACTTGAATGGGATATTTTTCTGTTGATTGAAAGAGTTGGAAATAAAAAAAGCAGTATTTGCCTAAAAACCAGATGCCTGTAAATAATAAAGCAATTTTTGTTGATGTGCGCATGTTTAAACTTAAAAAAAAGTCCCTCCGCCGTTATGGAGGAAGGACTCAACTATTTATGAATTCATTGATACTAAAAACTCTTCGTTGGAACGGGTGTTTTCCATGTGTCCTTTCACAAATTCCATTGCTTCTACAGGGTTCATGTCTGCAATAAACTTGCGCAGTAACCAGATTCTTTGAAGTACATCTTTTCCAACCAACAAATCCTCACGTCTTGTTCCAGAAGAAATAATATCGATTGCTGGATAAATTCTTCTGTTGGAAATCTTACGATCTAATTGAAGCTCCATGTTACCAGTTCCTTTAAACTCTTCAAAGATTACTTCGTCCATTTTGGAACCTGTTTCCGTTAATGCAGTTGCAAGAATGGAAAGAGACCCTCCGTTTTCAATTTTACGCGCAGCTCCGAAGAAACGTTTTGGTTTGTGTAATGCATTTGCATCCACACCACCCGAAAGTACTTTTCCAGAAGCAGGAGAAACAGTATTGTATGCACGGGCTAGACGTGTGATGGAATCTAATAGAATAACAACATCATGTCCACATTCTACCATGCGTTTTGCTTTCTCCAAAACGATATTAGCAACTTTTACATGGCGATCTGCTGGCTCGTCAAAGGTTGAAGCTACAACTTCTGCTTTTACGCTTCTAGCCATATCCGTTACCTCTTCAGGTCGCTCATCAATTAATAATACGATTAAGTATACTTCTGGATGATTTGCAGCGATTGCGTTTGCAACATCCTTCAACAACATGGTTTTACCTGTTTTAGGTTGTGCTACAATCATTCCACGTTGTCCTTTTCCAATTGGAGCGAATAAATCCATGACACGTGTCGACATAGATTCTTCTTTGTGGCCAGTTAATTTGAATTTCTCATCCGGAAATAGGGGAGTCAAGTATTCAAAAGGAACACGGTCACGAATATAACTTGGATCTCTACCGTTAATAGAGTCTACTTTTACTAATGGGAAGAATTTCTCACCTTCTCTTGGTGGACGAATTGTTCCTCTGACAGTATCACCTGTTTTAAGTCCGAATAATTTAATCTGACTTTGAGAAACGTAAACATCATCCGGAGATGGTAAGTAATTATAATCCGAAGAACGCAAAAACCCGTAACCATCTTGAATCACCTCTAAAACTCCCTCAGCGGTAACAATTCCAACTAAGTTGTAAGCTTCCTCATCAATTTTCTCTTCTTGTTGTTGAGAATTTTGATTTTGCGGACGATTCTGATTGGGATTTTGATTCCCATTCGGGTTTTGATTCGGATTTCGTTGTTGGTTGTTCTGATTTTGTTGGTTCGGATTGCGCTGATTGTTATTCTGACGCTCCTGGTTTTGATTATTGGGTTGATTTTGATTCCCTTGGTTCGAATTTCCTTGAGCTTCTCCTGGCGTTGAATTTGTTTGATTCTCTCCTGGATTATTGGTTTTTGGTTTATTCTGATTTGGGTTATTTCTATTTGCGTTATTGTTTTGGTTCGGGTTTGGACGATTTTTATTCACTAATCGTTCAAATGGGCGTATTGGTGCCGGTTGTCCCTCTTTTGAAGTTGTTTCTGTCGCTGAAGCAGCTGCAGGAGTTTCTTCAGGTTTTGCTTCTTCAGTAGTTTCTTGCTTTGAAACTTCATTCTGAGCATCAGCAACTTTCGGAGCAGGCGCATTATCCGCAGGAATACGTTTACGCTTTTCAGTTTTTACCGCGGGTTTTTCATCTACCGATTCCGTTTTTGGAGCTTCATTAGTAAATAAATCTGCTGTTGGGACTTGTGCCATGGCTGAAGCTGTTGGCGACATGCGATCAGCTTTCGGCTCAGATTCTTTTTTTGCTTTCGGCTTAGCTGCAACTTTCTCTACTTCTGGAGTACTTGTTGAATTGGCTTGAATTTGATCAATCAACTCATTTTTTTTGAATGATTCAACTTTTTTAACTCCAAGAGATTTAGCAATTTCCCTTAATTCTGGTAATAACTTACCTTCTAAGTCTTTATTATTCATATAAGATTGTGGACTATTTGTGTTGTATTCGATTGAATACGTGCGAAAAGCTTTGTGATTTCAAAAATGATGTTGCAATATTACAAATATTCCTTAGACATGAACATAGTTTCTGATTTTTTTTCAAAAAAAAACCGTTTTGTTTTCATTTTTATCCTGCTAAATTTGTGCTCATTGCTGAAATCGGTTTAAAATTGTCCCTATGAAAAACAATAAAAAAATTGCTCTAATTCTCACAATAGCTATATTTTATGCCGTCTTGGTTCTAATAAGATTGTTTAATAAAGATGTTGATCCTGTTGGCTTGATGATTATGGGAACTTTCTTCGGAACGATTGTAGGAGGAAGTATTGCAGCTTGGTTTTTGTTCAGAAACAATCGAAATTTACTCTTTTATCTGGGGATTTATACAGCAATTGCTGGAATGTTTTATGTTGAAAGGATAAATGATTTTTATATTATAGGACATATTTTGAAATTCATTTTGATGGGAATGCTTATTGGCTTCTCAATCAGGACGAAGAAACTGTCAATTTGGATCTTTTCATCGATGATTATTGGTGTTGCTATTGGTTTGGATTTTCCTGAATTATCACTCGAATTTAAACGCTTTGGAGATATTTTCTTGCGTTTGATTAAAACATTGGTTGCACCTTTGATCTTTTCAACATTAGTAGTTGGAATTGCTGGACACAGTAGCTTGAAACAAGTAGGTCGAATTGGCTTGAAGAGTATTATTTACTTTGAAATTGTTACAACATTCGCATTGTTTTTAGGATTGGCGGCAATCAATATTTCTCAAGCTGGAAAAGGAGTTCAGCAAGTGGAGGTATCTGAACAAATGAAAGAGAAATCATCTGAATTATTACTTCAATTGGAAAAGCCCAAAGATCATTTCGTAGATATTTTTCCGGAAAATTTTGCCAAAGCGATTGTCGAAAATCAAGTACTTCAAATTGTGATTTTCTCATTGATTTTTGCAATAGCCTTGAGCATGGTTCAAAACATAAAACACAAGGAAACAATGCTCAATTGGATGGAAAGCATGTCGGAAGTCATGTTTAAGTTTACGGATATTGTGATGTATGTGGCTCCTTTCGCTGTTTTTGGTTCAATCGCATATACAGTAGCGAATTCTGGAACGGAAGTGCTCGGGAATCTTATGAAATTGGTAGGAACTCTTTATGTAACCTTAATCATTTTTGTCTTAGTAGTTCTCCTTCCAATAGCATTGATTGCAAAAGTACCCATTCGCGCATTTCTGAAAGCGGTTACAGAACCTGTTTCAATTGCATTTGCAACGGCGAGTAGTGAGGCTGCATTGCCAAAAGCTCTTGAAAATATGGAGCGGTTTGGGATTTCGAAGAAAATTGTTGGATTTGTCATTCCAACAGGATATTCTTTCAATTTGGACGGAACAACACTCTATTTGTCGATGGCTACCGTATTCGTGGCTCAAATGAGTGGCGTAGATTTATCAATTGGACAACAAATCATGATTTGTTTAACATTGATGCTTACTAGTAAAGGGGTTGCAGGAGTTCGAGGTGCCTCATTTGTAATTCTCACAACGACATTGATGGATTACAAGCACTTGGGAATTAGCGTGGAAAAGGCAGGAATTATTCTTGGGATTGATGCATTAATGGATATGGCACGAACTTCGGTGAATGTTTTGGGGAATTGTCTTGCTTCTGCAGTAATTGCCAAAAGCGAAGGTGAGTTATTAGTACAAAAAAACGACGAATAATATTATTACTCGTCGTTTCAATCCTTGGTTAGATTCTATTGATGCGCTTTACAACCGTGGAACTGAATTTTTAATTCTTCAGCGGAAGTTACATAGCAATCATCCGTTTCTCCTTCGGCGATATAGTCCTTAGCGGAAAGCGGAGAAGATGACTGTTTTTTCACCTCTGATTCAGTTGAGCAGGAATAAATCCCGTTTATTACGAATAGTGCAATGGATAATATTTTTAACCGTTGAGTCATGATTCGAAGATACCCTAAAGACAATTCTTGCAAAATAGATAATATGCTTTTTGTTGCTTTCGTCGAATGAAATGTAAGTTTCGTCGATTGCTAAATGCTACTTCAACTTATTCTTTAAGTGAATTCCTGTGTAGTTTCCTTTTACTTGAACTAGTTCTTCCGGTGTGCCTGTAAATTCGATGTTTCCACCTTTATTGCCACCTTCTGGTCCAATATCAATAATCCAGTCTGCAGCTTTGATAACATCCATATTGTGTTCAATAACAATGATAGAATGCCCATCGTCGACTAATCGGTTGAAAGCAATCAATAATTTTTCAATATCGAAGAAGTGAAGTCCAGTTGTAGGCTCATCAAATATGAAAAGTGTTTTATTACTTTTTTGAGCACCTTTAATGAGGAAGGAAGCCAATTTTACGCGTTGAGCTTCACCACCACTTAAAGAACTACTGGATTGTCCCATTTGCAAATAACCCAATCCAACGTCTTCCAACGGTTGAATTTTCTGAATAATTTTCTCTTCTAACTTGTCGGTATTTTCTTTGAAGAATGCCAAAGCAGATGAAATATCCATATTTAGGATGTCTGAAATATTTTTGTCGCGGTAATGAACTTCCAAAGCTTCTTGTCGGTATCGGCTTCCTCCGCATGATTCACACAGCAAATGAACATCCGCCATAAATTGCATGCTGACAGTTACAACACCTTCACCTTCACACATTTCACAACGGCCACCTTCCACATTGAATGAAAAGAATCCTGGTTTGTATCCATTGTGTTTCGCTGCATTTTGACGCGAGAATAATTCACGAATATCATCAAATGCTTTGACATAAGTTACTGGGTTACTTCGAGAAGATTTTCCAATTGGATTTTGATCGATTAGTTCGATTTCTGCAATTGTAGATAAATCGCCATCAATGCGCTTCACATTTCCTTGATGATCTCCATATTGACCTAAGTATTTGCGAATTCCGGGATACAAAATTTCTTTTACAAGCGTAGATTTCCCTGAACCACTTACTCCAGTAACAGCAACAATTCTGTTGAGTGGAAAGTCAACAGAAACGTTTTTCAGATTGTGTTCCTTTGCGCCAACTACTGAAATTTTATTGGTTCCAATTCTCCGTTTCTTTGGAACAGGAATCTCTCTAACTCCTGTCAAATATTGTGTGGTAAGACTTGTATTGTTCTTTTTAAGTGCGTCGAATTTTCCTTGAAAAACAACTTCTCCACCAAATTTCCCAGCTGCGGGACCAATATCAATGATTTCATCAGCATGAATCATCATATCTTCTTCGTGCTCAACAACGATTACCGTATTACCGAGATCCCGCAACTTTTTCAAAACTCCGATTAATCGTTCAGTGTCTCGTGGATGCAAGCCGATACTTGGTTCATCTAAAATATACATTGATCCAACCAAACTACTTCCCAATGAAGTTGCTAAGTTGATTCGCTGCGATTCTCCTCCTGAAAGGGTGTTTGCAGCTCTGTTTAAAGTTAAATATCCCAATCCAACTTCACATAAAAAAGAAAGACGTTGCGTAATTTCCGGTAAAATTCGATTGGTAATTTTTAATTCTAAAGGATCAACTTCTAATGTTTGAAAAAAGTTCAAAGCATTTTCAACAGGCATCAAAACCAACTCTTTAATACTGATTCCACCAACTTTCACATAGTTTGCATCTTCTCTTAAACGCGTTCCATGACATTCTGGACAGCCAGTTTTCCCTCGGTATCGGGACAATAAAACACGATATTGAATTTTGTAGGATTGACTTTCAACAAATTTGAAGAATCCATTAATTCCTGCGAAGTATTTATTTCCATCCCACAAAAGTTGCAATTGTTCTTCCGTTAATTCTTCTACGGGTCTGTGAATCGGGAAATCAAATTTCCGTGCGCTTTGTATGAGTTCTTGTAAATATTCGCTCATTACATCGCCTTTCCAAGGAACAACTGCTCCTTCAAAAACACTTAAACTTGGATCTGGAATCACCAAATTAGGATCAACTCCGATGATAGAACCGTAGCCTTCACAGGTTTTACAAGCTCCAAAAGGATTATTAAATGTAAATAGGTGAGGAGATGGCTCTACGAAAGTCATATTATCTAATTCGAAGCGGTTGGAGAAAGTTCGAATCTCCATCGTTCCAGCATGAATAATGGAACAATCTCCATGACCTTCCATGAATGCAAGTTGAATAGAATCTCCCAATCGTCCAGAAAAATCGCTATCCATTTCTTGCGTAACAACTCGGTCTACAACAATCTGAATATTATCAGAAAATTTTAAATCGGTCGCTTTGAGATCTTCCAATTGCTTGAGCTCGTGATTGTGTAAAATGCGTACATATCCTTGTTCCTTGAGCAATTTCAATGTTTTTTCAATGCCGTATTTTTCCAAAGAAGGAAACGGAGCTGCAATTAACAGTCGAATGTCGTTTTCTAAAGTGGTGATATAATTAATGACATCTGTCACAGAATCTTTCTTGACCTCGTTTCCTGAAATAGGAGAGAAGGTTTTTCCAATTCGAGCAAAAAGAATTTTCAGGTAATCGTATATCTCTGTTGTTGTTCCAACGGTAGATCTTGGATTGTTTGTAATCACTTTTTGTTGAATCGCAATAGCTGGGGCAATTCCTTTGATAAAATCCGTTTCAGGTTTGTCTAATTTTCCTAAAAATTGACGTGCATAAGAAGACAAGCTTTCAATGTAACGTCTTTGTCCTTCTGCATAAAGCGTATCAAAAGCTAAAGATGATTTCCCGGAACCTGACAGTCCTGTAATCACAGTAAACTTTCCATGTTCGATTTTAACCTCTAAATTTTTTAAGTTGTTGACGCGTGCGCCTTTGATGTGAATGTATCTTTCAGACATGGTACAAATTTCGCAAATAATTACGAATGCCGAATTACGAATACCGAATTAAATTAGTGTTAGTTGATTTGACTCTAACTTCTGCTGATTTAACAAGTAATAAACGAGATTTTATTGCTGAACAAAGAATTTTAAATTGGAATTAGGTATTCGAAATTCGGAATTATTTATGATTTTTTTTGATTTTATTAGATAATGTTTTATCTTTCCAAAAATAATTCATAGAGCCTATAGAAAGAATTCTACTTTAAACTGTTATAAAACAACTGGTTAAACCTTAAGAGTAGAGTTATGGCTATGAAATTTCTAGACGATCAAGTCCTTATACATTATTATTTAGAAGGCGACGAAAAAGCATTCGAAGTTTTATTATTGCGTCATAAAGACAAAATATTTAGATCTATTTATCACAAATTGCGCGACCGAGAAATCGCTGAAGATATCTTTCAAGAAACGTTTGTAAAGATTATCCAAACATTGAAATTGGGTAATTACAATGAAGAAGGTAAATTTTTACCTTGGGCTATGCGTATTGCTCAGAACTTAGTTATTGATTATTTCCGCAAACAAGGACGTATGAAGATGATTAATGAGCGTAGTGCAAAGAGTGATGACTTCAATATTTTTTCAATCCTTAAAATGGATGAATTAAATATCGAACAAAGTATTTCCAAAGACGAATTGGAGTCACAAATGATTCAGTTGATTCAGCATTTGCCTGAAAGTCAAAAAGAAATTATCGAGAAACGTATTTTCCAAGATCTTTCATTTAAAGACATCGCTGAAGCAGAAAATATTTCAATCAATACAGCATTGGGAAGAATGCGCTATGCATTGATTAATTTGAGGAAATTAATCGAGAAGCACCAATTGGTGACAGATCTCGATTGATTTGTTAGCTACCATAACAAAATGAAGAATCCCGTTGAAAGACGGGATTTTTTTTGTGAGACTTCATTACTTACCCTGGTAACAGGTGGATAATCTTGCACTTATCCCTAAGAACTAAAATCCTTTATTAATCTGGCTTTTTTGATTTTGACTTCATCAGATTTATTGACTTTATTTTATACCTTTTGGTAAAAATCAGATGATTTATAACCAAGAGAATCAATGAAAAATTCACCTTCAATCATAAGAGGCTTTTACTTTTTACAATTTATTTATTTCGCTGGTTGAAACAATCCACTAATCGCGATGCGATTCCAAGAATTAATCGTTACAATCGCCATAATAATCTGTGCCAAATAATTATCATCAAACGTCTCACTTGCTTCTTTGTAAAGGTCTGTTGGAATTCCTTCTTGGTGGATTAACGTTACAGCATCAGTTAATGCCAAAACGATACGTTCTTCTTTGGTGTACAAATCACTCACTTCTCTCCAAGCATTCAATAAAACAATACGTTGTGTTGTTTCGCCGTGTTTCAATGCGTCTGTTGTGTGCATATCAATGCAAAATGCACAACCATTGATTTGTGAAGCCCGCAATTTGATTAATTCCTGATGTGTTTTTGTCAATGCGCTTTTCTCAATGTAACCCGCCAGACCGTACATTGCTTTTGTAGCTGCTGGTTCTGTCTCTAAAATGTTGATTCTATTTTCCATTTCTTTGTTTTTATATGATGAAACAAAGGTCAGGAACAAATAGTCCAAAAAACTTAAGCTGGTTTAAGAAATCAATTCTCTCTTTTGAAGTTTACTAAGATGAATGCTCTAAGTCGGAATTTTATCGATCTGTCGCTGTAACTCTCTTTTTCCGGAGTTCACTTAAATACTCTGGAGTAAGTCCTAAGAAAGAAGCAAGTAGATATTGAGGGATACGCTGTGCAAACTGAGGATAGGAATCATAAAAATGGAAAAAATAGTCTTCTTTGGAAAAAGTATATAGGTACTTGATACGCATTTGGTAGGCAGCAAAGGCACGCTGATAAACAAATCGAAAATACCTTTCCATAATAGGGAAGTCCTGGTATAATTTCTCCATGGATTGAGAATCAATTGTCAGGATTTCTGAGTTTTCAACAGCTTGAATACTAAATAATGCTTCCGCCTGAAGCTCGAAAGATCTGTTATCGGATAACCACCAAGTTTCTATAGCGAACTCGGTAGTCACTTCAACTCCCTTTTCATTTGTCATGAATTTCCGTAGACATCCTGTTAGTACAAAATATTGCCACCGACAAATTTTTCCTTCTTGCTGTAATATTTCCTTCTTGGAAACGTGAATCGTTTTGAAATAACTTAATATCGCTTCAAATTCTTCCTCCGAAACGGAGATGAATTTTTGAAGATGTTGCTTGAATATGTGTGACATATCTTAATGTTTCGCCTTTTTCTTATCCAATTTTCGTCCTTTGTATTTCGCTTTTGTAAGCTTCAAGGTATATTTCAGTGCTTTTTTACCTGAACTTATTTTTTGATGGCCAGGAATCACCGTTTTTACTTTGGGATATTTCTTAATCAGATTTTTCGCAGCAATGGGCCACATTCCAATATTTGCATCGGAGAGATTTCCCAAGTCTTTTGCTTCAATGGATTTCACGAAACAACCACCAACCAATATTTTTTCCTTTGGGAAGTATACCACAATATTGTCAGAAGAATGTCCAGCGCCAGGATAATAGGTTTCGAAAATCGTATTTCCAATTCGAAAGGTCGTATCTCCTTCAAATGTGTATTTCGCTTGCGGAAGATGGTTTTCGACACACAAATTTTTAGTCGCGTAAGTGCTGTAAGTTGAAATTCCTTTTTGATTATAATAATCGAGTCCTGCAGTTCTATCTTCGTGCCAGTGAGTCGAAACCACCAAAATAACTGATTGATGAAACTTGACTTTAATCGAATCGAGCAGGGGTTGAAATTGAAGTGAATCCCAAGGTGTATCAATCATCACAACTCCAAGGTCTGTAATCTTCAGGAATCCATGCGCCGAATAACGAACACTATCAAAAGTATGATAGGTTGAAAATACATAAGAACTATCCGATATTTTTTTAAAATCGAGCTGGGCATTTGAACCTATTGAAAAGAAACAAGCCAGTGAAAAAAGAAATGCTCTCATGATTATAAACTTACTCAATTATCTTCTTCTATTCAACCTTTTTTGGTGGTTTTCTTCGAGTTTTTTCCAGAAATAGGAAAGCTATAATTCTAAAAAACAGAAATTGTCTTCCGTGTACTTCCGTTCTCGTCTGTGGGATAAAAACACACCAAGGTATGTGGAAATAGATAAACAAAAAAGGCTCCTCAATTTGAGAAGCCTTCATCTATAAAATTCAAATCCGATTATGCAATCACTTTCGGTGCTGCAGCTAAAATATCAGCCGAAGTTTCCGTTGCATATTGCTCGAAGTTTTTAACGAATTGATCTGCCAAATTAGAAGCAGTTTTATCATAAGCAGCTCTGTCAGCCCAAGTTTGACGAGGGTTCAAAATCTCGCTTGGAACTTCTGGGCAAGAAGTAGGGAATGATAAATCAAATACAGGAAGTGTTTCAAATGATACGTTATCCAATTTTCCAGTAAGTGCAGCAGTAATCATCGCACGTGTGTAAGACAATTTCATTCTGCTTCCAACTCCGTAAGATCCACCTGACCAACCAGTGTTGATTAACCAAACTTTGATATCTGTTCCTTCTAATTTTTCACCCAATAATTTTGCGTATTTCGCAGGGTGAAGCGGTAAAAATGCTTTTCCAAAACAAGCGGAGAATGTTGTTGTTGGCTCAGTAATACCAACTTCAGTTCCAGCAACTTTTGCTGTGTAACCCGACATGAAATGATACATTGCTTGCTCTTTCGTTAAACGAGAGATTGGAGGCAATACACCAAATGCATCAGCTGTTAAGAAGAAAATGTTTTTTGGACCCGATCCAATAGATGGAGTCATGATATTGTCAATGAAATCAATTGGGTAAGAAACACGAGTGTTTTCTGTAATTGATCCATCTGTATAATCAGGAGTAGAAGTTCCTTCGTGGAAACCAATATTTTCTAAAATCGCACCGAATTTAATTGCATCATAAATTTGAGGCTCTTTTTCTTTCGATAAATCGATTGTTTTTGCGTAACAACCACCTTCGAAGTTGAATACTGTATTGTCTGACCAACCATGCTCATCATCACCAATTAAACGGCGATTCGGATCAGAAGACAAGGTTGTTTTTCCTGTTCCAGATAATCCGAAGAAAATGGCAGTATCTCCAGCTTCGCCTACGTTTGCGGAACAGTGCATAGAAAGTACATTCTTTTCGTGTGGTAATACGTAATTCAATACAGAGAAAATACCTTTTTTGATTTCACCTGTATATCCTGTACCACCAATAATGATCATTTTACGTGTGAAATTTAAAATAGCGAAGTTCGCCTGACGAGTTCCATCAATCGCTGGATCTGCTTTGAACCCTGGAGCACAAACAATGTTCCATTCAGCATCAAACTCTTCAATTTCAGCATCCGTTGGGCGCAAGAACATATTGTAAGCAAACATATTTGACCAAGGGAATTCAGTTGTCACACGGATGTTCATTCTGAATTTGTCATCAGCACACGCATAAGCATCACGAACATACATGTCTTTGTCAATCAAATAAGACTTCATGCGGTTGTATAATGCATCAAATTGCTCTGTAGAAACAGCAATATTTACATCCCCCCACCAAACACTGTTTTCAGTATTTGCATCGCGAACAACAAAGCGATCTTTTGGAGATCTACCAGTAAACTCACCTGTTTCAATTGCGATTGCGCCAGTGTCTGTTAAAACACCTTGACCTCCGATAATAGTATCCTCTACTAACTCAGCTGGTGTTAAATTCCAGAATACGTTACCGAGATTTTCTAATCCGATTGTTGCTTTCAAATCGGCATTTTTTCCTCGTTTACCAAATTCGTTCATAAAATGTCTTTATTGTTTCGCCTAATGGCTAACTTATTTTGGTGCAAAAGTACATGGATTCATCAAAAAACCAGTCTTTTTTCGCTATAAATATTAACAGAATAAGAACGAATTGTTTGCTTGATTCAGGCTATGGCTTTAAATATCAGCTTTTTGAATTAAATCAGGGGTTGATAACTTCTTATAACTAGGGAACCAAATTCCAATCTTTCGCTAGTTCATACGTACTGAAGAAATCGCCATCTTTCGCATATTTGGTTACTTCACCTCCTTGTTTTGGACTTGGTCCTGGATCAATCATTAAATAATGTCCCCATTTATCGGCTGTATAGAAAATAATGACGGAATTGTTTTTCGAATCTTTGTAATCTGTTCGCGTTATTTTGGGAGAATTTACATTGATATTCACATTTTTAGTGCTTTCTGAAACGACTTTAGTGACAGTTTTCCATTGTTTGAGCAAAACTTCGCCGTTTCCATAATTCACCACTTTGTCGTCATTTCCATGGATAATGATGAGTTGTGGGAACGCTCCTTTGTACAAGGAATCTTGCGAATAGATCTTTTGACGTAAATTCTCGTCACTAAAAACGGTTGGTTCGCGCATCTCTGAAAATGATTTCATAGGAGAGTCTACTTGTTTATATGCAGTTCCAGCCAAAATTGCTCCAGATTTAATGGTGTTTGGATAGCAAGCCATGTAATTCACGCTCATTGCAGCGCCAGCACTCACTCCGTAAATGTAAATGCGGGATTCATCTATTTGGTAAGTCGAAACGGCGTATTGAACCATTTCATGAATACTTGCAATCTCTCCCTTGTCTTTTTCTTGATCATTTTCCAAAAACCAGTTAAAGCATTTAATCATATTATTCACTCCACGTTGTTCAGGATAAAGGACATAGAATCCAAGATTGTCTGCCAGTTCGTTCCAACCTGAACTTCGCGCTATTTCATCCGCATCTTGATTACAGCCATGAAGAACCAATACTAAAGGAACTTGCTTCGTTGTTTTTTTAGCAGGTTCATGAATGTAAGCATTCAGATTTCCTTTGTTTTCGGTTATTTTCTCTGTGATATCACTTAATTGTGAAAACCCAACCAGCGGGAATAAGATTGCTATGACGATGTTTGCTCTTGCTTTCAAATGACTTGGTATTTTTTCATGATAAATGTTGCACTCTTGTTCTGACAAATACCATTCCGAAGTTTGTAATCAAAAAACAAATCGTTGTCTCGAATTTCTACTTCAAAGCATTTGTTCTTTAAATACGTCGGATGCAAATTTGTGGTTTCGCAAACTTCTAAATCATGTGTTGCAATCATTCCAAGGGCACCCAAACGAACCATTTGTTCAACGATTCCGATGGTTCCATTTTGCTTGTCATCCGAATTCGTTCCTCTCAAAATTTCGTCTAGAAGCACAAAAGCAGGACCATTTTTTAAATTGTCAATAATCAATTTTAAGCGTTTTACTTCCGAGAAAAAGTAGGAAGTACTTTCTTCCAAAGAATCGCTTAAACGCATGGATACAAGGAGAGGAAGTGGAGAGAAGTTTGCACTTTTTGCAGGAATAACCGAACCAGCATTGGATAAGATAATTCCAATTCCCAAGGTTCGCAAAAAGGTACTTTTACCTGACATATTGGATCCTGTTAAAATCACAAATCGCTCTTGACTAAAATCAATAGAATTGGAAACCCGGATTGATTTCGAAAGTAAAGGATGGCCTAATTCTTCAAAGAAAATGGATTCATTTTGTAAATTGGGAAATGTGTACTCTGGATTATTTACACTGAAATTACTGAATGAGAGTAAGCTTTCGATTTCTGCAATCTGCTCAATCCATTGATTGATAGATTCTCGGTGATTTTTTTTCCATTTCACCAATGATCTAAAAACGTGAACATGAAATTGAATGGTTCCGTTCAACATAAAAACAGCCATGCCATTGTTGATACTGTCCATATTTTCATAAATCCGAGATGATTCTTTCAATAAAGCACTTGCCGCTTGATTTTTAGAATGAACTTTCGAATGAATCTCTTGAAGTCTAGCAGATTTCCAAACCCGATTTTCAATGAGTTGAAGCATTTCACTGTAAGCTAAAAGAGCGGCTCCGATGCGTTCTGTTTTTCCAATTTCTTTCCTAATTTTTCCGGAAATAGCTCCAAAGAGAAGCATGTTTGCGGTGAAAAGAAATACTCCAACGTTAAACCAATACACTTTTCCTGTTTGCCAAAGAAGAATCATACTTGTTAATCCGAGAGCAGGAATGATAAACGCTAGAATAATGGCTAGAATTGAAATAGATTGCTTGGAATCTTGCCAATGATCGATGTAATTTCTGATTTCTTGGCTGTCTTTTCCCAATCGTGCATAGACTTGAAACGCTTGTCTCCATTCTAAATCTTCTGAAATTTCTTGGATTGCTTCTTGCGTCTTGTTTAACGATTCTTTACTTTGAGTTTGAAGCAATGACTGAGCGAGTTTTTCGCTTCCGATCACAGTAGATGTTCTGTTTAAATGCTGGAACAAGGAATGAGGCCCGAATAGATCAATATCAAACGAATAAGGATGTTTGGTGTCTAAAAATTCATTTCCATCTTCGTAATAGGGTTTCGATTCATCGATAAATGCTCGTTCAGAATTGTTTAACCACAAATAAGTCAAAGCAACTTGACGTTTTCGTTTTGTTTTGAAATGAATATTGATCAAATAGGAAAAGAGACCCAAGGAGAGAATGGCACCAATTAGAAATGGAATTCCATTTTCATCTCTTGAAAAGTAAAAGCAGGTTGCTGAAATTACTAGAACAATTAATCTCGACCAACCAATGAGCTGAAGTTTTTTATTGAGTTGATTTACAGTAACTTTGTAAGTTGCAGCACGTTCGTTGTAATTTGGAATCATATAGTTGCTAATTTTTTCAATTCAGTGATTGCTTCTCGGATATTTTTCCACACATCGCTGATTGATGCATCCATCATATAACATGGAGCAGTGATGATTTTATTGACTTTATCCACGTGGATTTCGTGTATGGTTTTGTAAGTCGTTTCTGCGCCCGTTTTTTGCAATCCTTGAGAAAATGCTTCTATATCATAAGGAGAAGATTCTGTAGTTGTGCCTAAAGTCAAAGATGGATGAATAGTTGAACCTTCTAGTGCTTTGGCAACAACAACTGGACTCACGCATAAAGCTGCAATTGGTTTTCCAATATTTACAAGGTTTACAATTAATAACTTCACTTCGGGTAAAATAGTTCCATCTGGACCGTCAAAAGCCCATTTGGTGAAGTTTTTAGCGCTACCAAATCCACCTGGAATAATTAATGCATCAATATCTCGTGGTTGAATATCTTGAATGGGAACAATGTTTCCCCGCGCAATTCTTGCAGCTTCCACAAGCATATTACGAGATTCGTTCATTGGCTCTCCTGTTAGGTGATTGATTACATGAAATTGATCGGCATTTACACCAATACATGTATAAGAATCGCCCAACTCGGATACGGCTAACATACTCAATACAGCTTCCTGAATTTCTGCACCATCATAAACACCACAGCCAGAAAGTAAAATTCCAAAATTCATTTTTATACTTGTTTTATAATTTAGTTGATAAGAGGAAATTTTTTAAGCCTTTGCGCTCTTTCACTCTTTGCGGTTCAATATTTCTGTTCTATTTACAGCAAAGAAAAGAAGGCTGCAGAGATTACTTAACTCCTCTTCCTCTTGTTTTTTTTATCTTCTTTCCTCAAAAATACGATTCTCCTTCTATTTAGTATCTTTGTTCTGATGGACAAACCAATAATTTTTTATGATGGAGATTGCGGATTTTGCAATAAAACGGTTCAGTTTGTTCTGAATAAGGAGAAAAATTCTGAAATCCATTTTTGTGCACTTCAAAATGATTTTGCAAAAGTATTTTTCAAGGACTTAGGAATAACTGAAATTGATCTGTCAACATTTTATTTTTGGGACGGAAATAAATTGAATAAACGCTCCACAGCAGCGCTTAAGGTTTTGAATTATTTGCGTTTTCCATTCACTTTGGGAAAGGTAGGCTGGATTTGTCCACGATTCATTCGGGATGGAATTTACAGCATGATTGCTAAAAGAAGAATGCGATTGGCCCCAAGTTTTTGTGCTTTGCCAACTCCTTCACAAGCAAAACGCTTTTTGTCTCAAAAAGTGAGTTGATTTTTATTTTCACTTTAGACGTGGCAAATAAAACCAGTTGTTAAAATATTGATCAACTTTTGGGTGGATTCTGTTAATATCATTCTTTCATTATGTCTTCTAAAGGGAATTCTTTCGCTATTTTTGTTTCATGAGAATATCTGCTTCGATTTATTCGGATAAGAAACGGGACCTGTCGGAAACAATTCAAGATTTAGCTGCACATCATGTCGATTTGCTACATGTTGATTGCAATGACAATCCAAGTGTTTTTGATGATATACGCCAAATTCGATCGTGGTGTAATATTCCAATCGACTTGCATATTATTACCAAAAATCCTTCGAAATATTATGATTTATTGAGAGAGGTTCCAGTTGAATACGTTACTTTTCAATTAGAAGATTTGGAAGAAGAATTGGTTATTCCTTCAGATATCACAGGAAAAAAAGGATTGGGAATTATCACTCCAACTTCTGTTGAGTCATTTGATAAATACGGCAATTTTGATTTCATTCTGATGATGGCAACTGTTCCAGGTCAAAGTGGAGGTGTTTTTGATGCGGTTAATTTTAAGAAAATTCGTGATTTTCAACACAAATATCCTTCAAAATCAGTTCATGTAGATGGCGGAGTAAATGGAGAAGTTTCATTTATTCTGAGAAATATGGGAGTTCATACTTCCGTTTCTGGATCCTATTTATTCAATGCTCCAAGTGTTGGACATGCGTTGATGGATTTGACCAAACGAAATGTAGATTCTCAGTTTGTGGTGAAAGATTTCATGATTCCATTGTCAGAATCTCCTGTAATTGATGAAAACTCTTCGGTATTGGAAGTTTTAAATGCAGTTGAAGATGGTAAATTAGGATTTGCCTTGGTAATCAACAAATCAGCTGATTTAAAAGGATTGATTTCCAATGCTGATATTCGCAAAAGCCTGATCCGTACAAAAGGGAATCTCAACCAAGAAAGTATTTCTGAAATCATGAACGGGAAACCATTGGTGATTCAAGAAACAGCAACCGTAAACGACTTACTACAACAAATCAAAAAATATTCGTTCCCAATTCTTTATTTGCCAGTTGTTGATAGTGGGAATAAAGCAAAAGGGATTTTAACATTCGTAAACCTGATTAAAGGGGAAATATGATCATTCATTTAAAAAAATCAGTCAATTCAACTGATGCAGCAAAATTAGCGGCGGAAAACAAAGCGTTTCACTTGGTTTCTCAAGGAGTAAATGTTCTTGTAACGGGTTCAGGTGTAAAGGAGATTCCTGCTGGACTTGAGAATTTCACAGACGAGCATTGGGTATTTCCAAACGATATGCAATTGGCATCTCGGGATTACCGTTCAGAAACGAGAGAAGTAAAGATTGGTAATGTAACCGTAGGTGGAAAATCTGGAAATACCATTGTAATTTCTGGACCATGTTCTGTTGAATCTGAAGAGCAAATCAGAGAATCTTCTGAATTATTGAAGTCTTTAGGCTTGACATCGCTTCGTGGAGGTTGTTACAAGCCAAGGACAAGTCCGTATAGTTTCCAAGGATTGGGATTGGAAGGATTAAAATTGCTTTCGAAAATGCGTGAAGAATACGGTTTTTCAGTGGTTACGGAAGCGAGAGATGCAACACATATTGATGAAATTATTGAACACGCAGATGTGATCCAGGTTGGAGCAAAAGCAATGTACGATCAAGGAATTTTACGTGCTTGTTCGAAAACTCAAAAAACCGTTTTAATTAAACGAGGTTTTGGATCCACTTTACAAGAGTTTGTTCAGGCGGCTGAATTTGTGCTTTCAGGCGGAAATGAAAATGTAGTTCTATGTGAAAGAGGAATCAGAACGTTTGAAACTGGAACGCGATTTACCTTGGATTTGTGTGGAGTAGAATGGTTGAAACATTACACGAATCTTCCCGTGATTTTGGATCCAAGCCATGCAATGGGTTATGCTTACGGTGTGGCTGGATTGTCACGAGCTTGTATCGCTTTAGGGGTAAATGGATTGTTGGTGGAAGTTCACCCAAATCCTAAAGTTGCTAAGTCTGATGCTTCTCAGCAGTTGAATCACGAAGAATTCAAGCAATTATTACAAACTCTCAGTCCAATTGCTTCAAGCGTTGGCTATAAAATGGTGTAATCTTGTTTTTAGAGCAAAATATAAAAGGCCTTTGTGCCAAGTTCGGCGTTGATTTTTATGAAATGCTGAAAGATTTTGATGTCGATGGGGTCACTGAATTGTCTATTCTAGATTTGGAGGCTGTTGCTGAAGAATATGAAGTGGATTTCTATTCTTTGTTGTTCAAACCATTGTTTGTCTTTGATCATTTAAAATCGAAAATCGAAAAAATCAAATTATTGATTTTGGATGTTGATGGTGTTATGACGGATGCTGGGATGTATTTTGCAGAATCTGGTGATCAGATGAAAAAATACAATGCCAAAGATGGAATGGGTATCATGAAAGCTCAGGAAAAAGGATTGTTATGTGCAATTATTTCATCTGCATTTACGGATAAAATGGTTTTGAATAGAGCTGAAGTCCTAAATATCAAACATGTTTATGTTGGTCGGGATCAGAAAATAACGATTCTAAGACAATGGTGTGAAGAATTATCCATTTCTTTGAGCCAAGTAGCAATGATTGGCGACGATATTAATGACTTATCAATCATGCGTGAAATAGGATTGAGCGCTTGTCCCAAAGATGCAGTTCAAGAAGTGAAAAAGGAAGTAGATATTGTATTAACAAAAAATGGTGGAGCTGGAGTTGTAAGAGAATTTATTGATAATTTTCTACTTTCAGAACCATTAAAAGAATATTAAATAAAGAAACATGAATCAAGTGAAATTAGGCATCATCAGAGAAGGAAAAACACCTCCTGATAAGCGAGTTCCACTCACGCCAAAGCAGTGTAAGTTGGTTGAGATGAAGTTTCCTCAGGTTAAAGTTTTTGTGCAAGAAAGCGAAGTTCGTGCTTTCAAGGATGAAGAATACAGTGCAGAAGGAATTGAAGTGGTGAAGGATTTGTCGGATTGCGATATAATCATGGGAGTGAAGGAAGTGAATATTTCAGATTTAATTCCACAGAAAAAGTTCCTATTCTTTTCGCATACCATCAAGAAGCAACCGTATAATCGAAATTTACTCCGTGCAATCTTAGAAAAGAAAATCCAATTGATTGATTACGAAGTTCTGAAATCAAAAGAGAACAAGCGTATTATTGGTTTTGGTCGCTATGCAGGTATTGTAGGAGCTTACAATGGGATTCGTGCATATGGTGAGAAAACGGGTAGCTTCCAGTTAAAACCAGCTCACGAATGTACTGGAAGAAAAGAAATGGAGGAAGAATTACAACATGTAGATTTCCCTTCAGATATGAAATTGGTATTGACAGGTTTTGGGAGAGTAGGATATGGAGCACGAGAAATCATGGACTTATTGCCATTTACAGAAGTTAGCCCAGATGAATTCCTAGCTGAAAAATTTGAAACTCCTGTTTTTACACATTTAGAAATCGAAGACTACTATCGACGAAAAGATGGGAAACCATTTAGTAAAGCTGAGTTCTACAGTACTCCTGAAATCTATGAATCAAGCTTTACGCGTTATTCTGAAGCGGCAGATATCTACATTGCATGTCATTTCTGGAGTAATAAATCTCCGTTTATTTTAACAGCAGATGATTTGAAATCTTCTAAAAATAAGATTCAAGTAGTTGCGGATGTTTCTTGTGATATCCAAGGACCAATTGCATCAACTTTACGCCCTTCTAAAATTGCAGACCCATTTTATGGATACGATCCAAAAACAGGAGAGGAATGTGATTGGAAAGCAACTGGATCGATTACAGTGATGGCGGTAGATAATTTACCTTGCGAATTGCCAAAAGATGCTTCGGAGGATTTTGGAAATGAATTAATTAAATCTGTTTTTCCTCATTTGTTTGGAGATGATCCAGACAATATCATTGGAAGAGGATCTGAAACTGATTTGAATGGAAACCTTACAACTTATTTTGCATATCTGAATGATTATGTAAATCAAGTGACAGCTTAAAAACCACCTATGACAATACAAAAAGGCGACAAGAAAGTAATTAGAGGTTGGGTCATGTATGATTGGGCAAACTCAGTTTACAATTTAGTTATTTCTTCTGCAATTTTCCCCATTTTCTATGATACGGTTACTACTAAACAATATTTGTCAGAGAAAGCAGAAAATGCAGGAAAAGCCTGGGCAGATTTAGATCCTTCTCAGCTTGCAAAAGGAGAAGAAGTCATGGTAGACTTTTTCGGAATGCATATTCCAAACTCTGCTTTGATGAGTTTTGTACTTTCCGCGTCTTTTTTGCTTGTTTCTTTTTCATCTCCGCTTTTATCTGGTGTTGCAGATTATCGAGGAAATAAAAAACGCTTCTTGCAATTTTTCTGCTACCTCGGTGCTATTTCTTGTATGTCTCTTTACTTCTTTACAGATTTGATGCGTTCGGGGTGGATGGAAATAGGTATGTTATCTCTTTTCTTTGCGAGTATCGGTTTTTGGAACAGTTTGGTTTTTTACAATTCGTATCTTCCCGAAATTGCTCCCAAGAAAGATTTGGATAAAATTTCTGCTCGTGGATTTACTATGGGTTATTTAGGTTCAATGATCCTTTTAATAATTTGTTTGGTTCTAATTAAAACACAAGATTTTCCAGTTCAATATTGTTTTTTACTTGTTGGACTTTGGTGGGTCGGTTTCTCTCAATTTACGTATCGTGTTTTGCCAAACACCTCTTCTCCAAGAGTTCTAGAAAAAGGGTATATCTGGAAAGGGTTTAAAGAACTGAGAACTGTTTTTGGGGAGTTTCGTAAAACAAAGCGATTGAAAAGGTATTTAACTTCTTTTTTCTTTTTCAATACAGGTGTTCAAACGGTTATGTTGATGGCTACTTTCTTTGCTAAGAAGGAAATTTCATGGCCAGTTGTAGATGGTAAAGTAGATGATAGTGGTTTGATTATTGCCATTTTATTGATTCAATTATTGGGTGCGGCAGGAGCATTTGTCATGTCTCGTTTATCGGGTAAAATCGGAAATATTAAAACGCTCGGAATTTCCATCGTTATTTGGTTAGGAGTTTGTGCTGCAGCATTTGTTATTGAAACACCAGTTCAGTTCTACGGATTAGCTTGTGCAGTTGGAATTGTAATGGGTGGAGTTCAAGCATTGGCTCGATCAACGTATTCGAAATATTTACCTGAAACAGAGGATAATGCCAGTTATTTTTCGTTTTATGATGCAACAGAGAAAATTGGAATTGTAACAGGTACCCTTTTCTTCGGACTGATGGAAATTGGTTTCGAATCTATCCGTTATTCAGTTGTTTCGGTGGCCTTTTTCTTCATTATTGGACTATTATTGTTATTCCGAATTCCAAAAGAAGAACGCAGTGGTTTAGATGCGGTTTATGATTAATGGGTATGCTTAGTGTGTCCAAAGCGTCTCTTTTATTTTAATTATAAGTAATTCGTAATTCGTATCCCGATAGCTATCGGGACGTAATTCGTAATTTATTTCACCAATACCCTCAATGTTTCACTTCCTTTTGAATTACTGATGCGAAGCATATAAACTCCAGATTCCTGTTTTAAATCGAAAGAAATTGATTCTTCATTCGTTTCCTTGAGTTGGATTGATTTTCCTTGTAAATCAGATAATTCTAAGGTATTCAGTCCATTTAATCCCACGACTTGGAATGTTCCGTTGTTGGGATTTGGAAATATTTGAATATCAGAGCTTTTAGAGATTGTCGAAATAATGGAAGAATAGCGATTACTTCCATCTAAGTCTACCATTTTTAAGCGGTAATAAGAAGTTCCTGTTAAGGGCATTAAATCATTAAATTGATACGAGAGAACTTTGGATGAATTACCCGCTGCTTGAATAATTTCAATCGTTTCAAATTCGCTTCCATTTTCTGAGCGCTCAATGTTAAAGTGATTACTGTTCTTTTCACTTTCAGTTTCCCAAAATAGTTCAACACTAGTTTCTTTGGACAGTGCTCTTAAATTGATGAGTTGAACTGGGAGTGAGCTATTACAATTATCAATATCGATTTGTGCTACAGTTACGCAGATTGTTCTTCCACAATCTAAGCATTGATTAGGAGAACTAGGCGTATAGCCAGTTAAGAAATACTCACCTGCGATTGTGATTGGATTAGAACCAGTTGATCCTCCATCGATTGTTTCTGAAAACCCTCCAGGTCCTGTGATACTAATGGTTGAAGCTCCTGTAAAGCTACTTGTTGAACAATAGTTAACATCAGCGGTGAAAACCAAATTAGGACCGCTACAAATAACGTAGTTGGCTGCGCTTGGCAAAGCAGTAGGAATAGCAATTGGAGCAAAAGTGGGTCCATTGAAATAATGACTACACGAAGTTGCTCCATAGAATGTCCAAGATTGTCCGATTGTATTTGTGGCCAATTGGTAAAACCCTCTAGAAAATTGAGTAGGTAAAGATCCCGATCTGAATGAATAACCATTGCATCCAGCATTCAAATCGAGACTTCCTCCGCAATTTGAATACAGCGTTGCAGTATGTCTCCAACCAATAGCTGCTGTTTTTCCAGCTGCAGTTACTTTGGTCATACCAAGTGATTGAGGAGTTGTTTCTTTGTAGTAAGCTAATGATATTCCAGTAGTTTCCCAATCAGTTATACACTCATAAACTGCTGCTGAAGAATTATTATTGGCCTGCCAGTCAATACATTGTTGATCACCTCCTTCCGCATTACACAAATCATAATTGGTCGAAAAATTGGATCCAGAGGCATTGTTTGATCCAAAAGTGCTGTTCTGAGAATTAAAAATTTCAACGCCTCGCTCAGCTTGATTCACACTTCGCTTCACTGTTCCGAAAGCAGTGGTCTGTGTTGTTGCAGTACTTGATCCAACGCCATCATCGTTGTTGTCTGGGCCGTATCCACACATATTCGAAAAAGAAATTCCACAAGGAATCATTTCATTTCCAGAAGTAATTACTGGATAATCAATAGCTAAGTAGCGCCCAGGATTAGTAGCTGTAGCAGTCACATTACAGCTTACAGATTGAGCATATCTAATTCTAAATTTGAAGTTTGATGTAAAGTAAGTATTGCTAACCATGATTCCAGAAGCTGCTGTTGATCCTGTTGCAGCTGTGTAGAAATTTCCAGGAGAGGTAGCTGATTTAAAAACAGTCAAACAAACGCGTGACCAAGAACTTCCTGTCAGCCACATAGTATTTGTAGAGTTGTTTGTACACATATCTATGTTGGATGAATTGAGATCCATTTGCATAATTTGTGTCCAGTTTGTTCCTCCATTGGAAGAAAAATCTAAAAATGCAACGTTTCCTGTACAAGAACCCCATCCGTTTGTTTGTCCGCAAGATGATTCTGAAGGAAATAACCAGAACTGAACTTTAAAACCTTCTACGGCTGACATATTAAAGGTTGGCGAAACAAGTGTTGGACTACCTTGTCCTCTAAGAACGGCATAACTCAAGTTTTGAGCCACATTTGCTCGTCCATCAAAGTTTGCTCCCAGTTTTCCATTTGCTCCACTACTAGCATTAACAGCAACACTATTTGCTAAGTTTCCAATACAAAAACCGTTTGTTGAAGTACAACCTCCAGTACAGTTGGGTTGAATCAACCCTGCTTTCGCACCATAAGTATCTGTTGCTGGTAATGCACCAGCCGTTGTAGAGGTTGGTGCACCTGCAAAGGCCCAGCCAGTTGGAAGACCTGCTGTTGTCCAAGTAGTAGTTCCAACAAAATCAAAAGCTTGGCGTATTCCTGTAGCTCCCTCAAAAGAAGTTGGTTGTGCACATGGACTCGTGCAAGTTGCAGTATGAGAAATATCAGAGGGGCAATTTAAGGTTGTTTCTCCAGCATCAGCAATGCCATTTCCACAAGTGGGACATTGAGCGATTAAAAAAAATGGAGATAATAGAAATAGGATGAAGAACGCAGTAGTAATTTTCATAGGAGAGTGTGTAGTAATCCTCCAAAAATAACCAATTATGTGTATGCTTAATCTAATTTTAACATTTTCAAAACAGTTTATTTTTCTAAAAAAAACAATCTTATTGAAGTACAATTAGTTATAGAATAAAAAAGACCAGTCCGTAATTAGGAGACTGGTCTTTCAATTTAATGAGCTTCTTCTTCTGGATCAGGAGGGAAAAGCTTTTCAGCATCTTTGATGTTTTGCATGCGATCAATAAAATCTTCTAATTGAGAAATTGTTAATTGCTTCGCTATAATCTTTTTGTCTTTATCCAAAACGAAAATTCGTGGAGTAGCATAAATATCATACGTATCATGATAGTTTAAAGCCTCCAAGGTTGTATGCTTGGGAATGAATTTTCTTGGATCTTCTGTTGCCTCTTCAAATAATTTTTTGGTTAATCCAACATTGATAAATGTCAACTTATTATCGCGGATGAATTTCTTCCATTTTTCAAAATCTTCTCCTGTAGCTTTTCCAACTGAGAATATTTCTACGTTTCGAGCTTTGAATTTTTTCTCGTACAAAGTCTGTAATTTTGGAGTCGTTTTTTTACAATGTCCACATTCTGGATCCCAGAAGTAAAGAATGGTATATTCGCTTTTTAAGCTGTAGAAATCTTTCCAGTTCACATCTGTTGTATCACGCAAGCTAATGTTTGGCGGGCGAACACCTTGAACTAAATTCATCTTCACTTTGTTGTCTTCACACAATTCTTTTAATTTTTCTTTGTCCTTCATCCAAAAAGCAATCGAATTTCCAGAAGCATCGTTCTGACAGTAATAGCGATTTACCATGTAAACGTATACTTTGTCCATTCCCATAATGTTTGACTTAGCAAATGCATTTGTGATGTAATCCACAGAATATTTGAATAACTCCGATTTTTTATCGAATTGATCACAGAAAGGGAAGGCAAAAGCCAAAACAGTATCAGGATGTTGAACCAACATGTTTTTTCCAAAGAAATATTCCATTTTTGAACCAAAAACAGATGTATTGACTAAACGATCATCTTTCAAATCGATGTTGTCCCAGTAATGGGCACGGTAATATTTGTATCTGAAGTTTTCATCAATCACTTTTCCGGTTGCATCTTTTGGAGCTTCAGGAACAGGAACATCCATAGACATTTTGATGATTTTAGAAACTAATTTTGTAGGATTGTTTTTTTGTAAATCTGTTTGGTAGGTTGCTACTAATTTGGAAACAGAATCCATTTGTTCCCCCAAACGTTTGTATTGAGTATCTCCTTCTTTGAATTTTTTGCGCTCTTCCGAAAATGCGGTAGCAACTTTTCGTTGTTCTTGTAGGTAATTGATGTAAGCGACAAAAACTTTGTTTTCTTCCGATTTTTTCACTTTCATATTTGAAACGAAATCGGTAGCTGGACCTTTTGTTTCAATATTGATATCTTCGTTGTTGTAAATCACCTCAAAGAATTTTTGACCGGGCATTAAAAGAGCTATAAACCCTGGTTTTAAATCAGGTTTTGCGGTAAATTCCACAACGCCACCTTTCATGATTGCGGTATCTGCATAAAAAAGCTTAGAGCCATAGTATTTCGTCAAGAAAACAGTCGTGTCTTTTGCTCCTTCAACTTTGAATCGCAATTTTTGACTATATCCAAAGCTGGACACAAGTAGTAAAGTAAATACAAGAAGTTGTTTCATGTTTGAGTTTTTATTTAATATCATGACGTAGCAAATTTAATAAAGTCATTGGTTTAACAGAAATTTAACCATTATTCTGTTCGTAAATTCCTTTTCGAGCACTCAAATAGGAAGCTAAGGTAAACAAAGTATAAGCGAATATTAATGCAAGAATACTAAGCCCACTAATGTTGGTATCGATGTACAATCCTCCTGATTCAAATATGGAGTCTAAAATTAGCTTAAATCCAATGAAAGAGCCTAAACCTAATATGCCAATTATTCCAAAAACTTTAGAGAAATACACTGCGAAAGTTCGAATCAATGTTTTTGGATGATGCCCCAAACGCATCAATGTGCGGACTTCGTATAGATTTTTACTTAATAATAGTTGGAGGTATTGAATCAATACTAATCCTGAAAGAAAGACAGCGATAATCGATATGCCAAGTACAATTAGAATTAAAGTTCCGACCATACTTTTTAAGCGTCCAACAACAACTTGAGAATTTTTAGACTCTAAATGACGTTCTTTTAACATTGTTTCAACCAATCCAAATTCATTTTCTTTTCCAGAAATCATAATTTGAGTGATTTTTTGTTCAGCGTCAGGTGCAAAACGGTTATTAGCGTAATTCATAAAACTTTGGGGAACAAGCACAGATGAAACTTCATTTGTAAAACCAATGATTTGACAGGAAATGTATTCTTTCATGGTGTCATTCATCAAGGCAAATTTAAAATGGATATCCATCGCTAATTCATCACTGATTTGAGGCATTCCTTTCGAACTCATAAACATATTCATCATCACCAATAAATCCCGTGGCATTAGAATTGGAACGATAGTGTCTCCTTCTTTCCAATGCCATTTAGTTGATTTGATAGCTAGAAAATCTGGATCTACAGTTTGGATGAAGATGTCTCCTCTAAAGTAAGGAACCATGGTATCTGCAGTTTGTATGGTAATATTAAAGTTATTCGATTCTACTGGTTTCACAGCCAAAATGAAGCTTTTTTTCCTCATTTCTTCGATTTCGTTCATAGAAAAATCAGTTTTTGCAATGTTCAGCGTGTTGAAGCTAGACACTTTCTTTTGAACAATTACGGTATTTGGCCCCAATATTTCAGATCCTTTTCCAAAATCGTTGACTTTAATTAAGTAATGAATGGAGGTAATTAGGAAAGTCATTCCTAGAAATGCTCCGATAACAGCAATAATCAATTGGCGTTTATCTTGGTGTTGAAAGAGTAATTTGCGTAACATGGCTCAGAGCTTTAATTCGTAGTCGTAAGAAAAGCGATTGTCATCATCCAAAGATGTGAGAATAAATCCTGCATTCTGCCGGTTGCATTCTGCATCAATCATGGATAAACAACGCATGCTGTTTTGTTCGTCTAAATGAGAAAAAGGTTCGTCAAGAACAAGCCAATTGAATGGTTGACAAAGTGAGCGAACAATGGCAACGCGCTGTTGCTGCCCCATGGATAACAAACCACACGGATCATTCCATTTATGTCCAATTTCAAGTTGATTGAGCATGGATTTGATTTCTTGTTCTGTTTTGTAATCAGTTAATTGATTTTTGAGCAGCAAATTTTCCGCAACAGTCAATTTATGAAAGAGTTGTAGATCTTGAAAAACGGTTGATATCCTACGTTGACGAATTTCTACCCATTCATCTACAGAAAAGCTTTTGATGTCTTGACCGTCGTAAAGGATTGTACCATCGTAATCTTTTCGAATCCCAAATACAGTCATTGAAAAAGTGGACTTTCCTTTTCCAGAAGATGCATTCAGTAGAATTTTCTTACCTGCTTCAAGTTTTGCTTCATTTCCCCAAATACTATCGACCCCATGTGAAATGGATGCAAGCGGGAAGGGCATAACCTGATTAAATTGAATGTTCATCTTAGTAATTTTTCAAAGCAATTTCAAATATCATTCCAAGTTTTTAACTCCTTACTTTTGAATAGATTGCAAAATTTCAGCAACCATTTCCGAAGTTGATTTTGCTTCTAGCCAAATTGTATCAGGATGTTTCTTGAACCAAGTTAATTGTCTTTTGGCATAATTTCGAGTATGTTGCTTGATTTTATCAGTACAAGTGAGTAAATCAATTGTTCCATCTAAGTAATCGAATACTTCTTTATAGCCAACGGTTTGAAGGGCGGTGAATTTCCGAAATTCCAAAACACTTTTCACTTCATCAATCAAACCTGCCTCAATCATGATATCTACACGTTGATTGATTCGGTCGTATAAAATATCTCTTGGATGATTGATCACAAAACGCTTTACGGCAAAAGGTCTTTGTGGAAGCTCTTTTTTTCTCCATGCTGAAAACGGCTTGCTTGTTGCACGAATGACTTCCAAAGCACGTAAAATTCGCACTGGATTTTGTTTGTCGACTTCTTGGTAGAAATCAAAATCTGTTTCTTTCAATTCTTCTAATAGAGATTCCAATCCTTTTTCTTGGAGTTCTACTCGAAGATTTTCTTGGATTTCGGAATCAGTAGGAATGAGATCGAGTCCAATACACAAAGCGTCAATAAACATTCCTGAACCTCCAGCAAGAATAATGGATGAATGGTGAAAAAGTTCATTTTGAATGAGATTCATTGCTTCAAATTCAAACTGAGCGGCGCTAACAGGATTGGAAATTGAGTGAGAATCTATGAAGTAATGTGGGATACCTTCCATTTCTTCCACTTTTGGCTTTGCTGTTCCGATTGATAATTCTTTGTAAAATTGCCTTGAATCTGCTGAAATAACCACCGTATTTAACGCTTTTGCCAGTGCTACGGAAAGTGCAGTTTTTCCACTTGCAGTTGGACCTTCAATGACTATCAGTTGTTGCATAAGCAAAGTTACGATTTGTCGCTGAACTTAACGTTTAACCAATGTTTTATACGTTTCGTATCGAGAAGTAATTCCGCGCACATAACGAATACAAATGTTTCCCCTGAAAGCACCACTTTTAACCACTTCATCGGTGTAGTAAGCGTGTTTCCCGAGATTCATGACCATTTTCTCTACGTTATCGTTCCAAATGTGTGGATTTAATCCTTGTTTTTCGGCTAATCGTTGCGCATCTAAAATATGTCCAGAACCCGCATTGTAACTTGCTAAAATGAATTTATTGCGTTCTTCTTCGTCTTTTATTCCAACCCAAAGTTTGGTGATTCGAGTCAAATACTTGTAGCCTCCTTGAATTTGAACTTCAGGAGGAGAAGTGGGGTAGACACCGAATTTTGGACCTGTTCCAGGCATGAATTGCATCAAACCATAAGCGCCACCAAATGCTCTTGCATTCGGATTGAATTTACTTTCATGATAAATCAATGCAGCAACCAAACGCCAGTCAATATTGTGTTTAATTCCTTCAGCTTTTAATATCGCATCAAAAGGAGAAATGGTTCCACGTCGTGATTTGAAGTTGACATCACCAGCAATTGAGCCACGAATTTGCTCGAAATACTTGCGCTTGATGTATGAAAAAGCTTCGCGATTCATGAATTTAGACAACCAAATATTCAATCGTTTTTGGAGGATTGGAGATTTTTTATTCAATCCAAAAGCTACATTCTGTTTGAAGGAAATAGGCAAACTAACATCTAGGTTGTCGTAAAAGCGATCGTTGATTTCGGCGATATTTTTTTCAGCAACCGTATAATCGATAACCCCATTGGAAACTTGTTCGATTAACTCTTCAACACCTTCTTGGGATTGTGTAGGACGAATTTGGATTGTATCGCCAATTTCATCTTGCAAATGTATTAAACGCGTATAATAACTGGATTTCTCCCAAACAACTACTTTCTTGTTAGCTAGTTGAATTGGGTCAGAAATGAATGAAACTTTTTGGTCAGCTGTTTCTGGAGACGATTTCCGTTGTATTAGAACCTGATTCGTTTGTAGGAAAGGAGTTGAGAAGTTAATTTCTGCTCTTCTTTCTCGTGTTACAGTGTAATTACAAGCAACAATATCGCCTTCGCCTCTATTTAAAATATCATTAATTTCATCGAGGTTATTGACTATTTTAACTTCTAAAGTTACTCCCAATTCTTCTGCAAATTCTTTCAGGATTTCGTATTCGAACCCCATTTTTTTTCCTTTGTAAATGAAGAAAGAAGTAGAGCTGTTTTCTGCTAAAACGACTAAGCTTCCTCGTTTGTAGATTCCTGGAAGATCAAAATCATGTGCGTCTAATGGTTTCTTACGAGAATCTATTTTTTCGGAGGAACAGGCTGCTAAAAAGAGGCAACTTGTAACAATAAATAAACGAAGAATTCCATTTTTGGTTTTCAGCATAATAATCAAACTTACGAACAAATTACGACAAAATTTATAGAATGGGAGCCATTAAATATTCATTTGCATCTCGCATATACTCATGGAAGCAACTAGTAATTTCGTTCTGAAATCGGTAAAACACCTCGTGTCCTTGCTTTAAAGCATTATCGAATGAAAGTTTATTACTTACCCCTTGACACATTCTATACAGACCTTCTTCGGTAGGGTAGTAACTTAACCAATTTCGTTCAATAAGCGAGTGTATAAATTGCTTAAAATCTGATGGATAAGGAGTATTACTTAAATTGACTTTTGAATAGAAATCAGTTAAAAAAAACTGCAATTCTTGAGGATGATATTGTTTCCAATGAATGGCCAGTAAATGATCGAAGTAGATATCAATGGCAATAGGAGCAACTTTAGGTAACTCAGGTCGAATAAGGTGAATAAGTTCCAATACCGCATGATGATGGTCGATGTAATTATCAATTTTCCGATGAAGTAAAACTCCTTTTTGAATGTATTCCGGATATTCTAAATACTTTTTTCCTTTGGTGAAATCGCCAAATAGATTTGCAACGGCTAATTGAGGATTGTTGTTGGAGAAGTAAATGTGTCCGAGGTAATTCATGTATTTAAAAGTAAGATTATTTTGGCTGATGTAAGTAATCACTAAAATCAATGGGACTATTACATTCTTGAACTTCTTTGAACTTCCATTCTGATAAAATTTCAAGAATCGTTGTTTTTTCATTCTCACTGTAGAATTGAAAATGAAGAACGCTATATTGGCAGATTGAAATAAACGTTTTTGAATTCGGAAATGTTAGATAAATAAGGGGTAAAGCAGTATTACATCGGATCTGCCAAAAAAGATGCGGCATGAATTCGATTACTTCTTGCTCTTTCAATAGAAATCCACCATCAAAAGAATGATCTATTTTTGTAGACAAATAAGTTAGCGCATTTTTCACGGGTAAATAATCATTTTGTTGACTCAACCAAGGAGTATTCCAATCGCCTAAGATAATAACATGTTTTTCTTGGAGTTTTTGTCTTATTTGATCAATTAAACCAGAAACATCCGAAAAATAATCTGAGGTCTTTTTTTTGGAAGAAATGAAAAGCCCAGTTTCAATAAAATTCAATTCAATGGATTCTGAAAATGAGAATTTGTCTCTATTGGTTTCAAAATCATTTAATTGTTCTGCATTTAATTCTTCTGTCAATTCTTTGGTTAGAACAGTTGCTTCTTCGTCATCAATATCCAATAAAAGACGATCCCCTTCTTCATAAAGTTCGGGTAGATAATTCTTTTGCAAACTCAAAATGAATTTGGCGAAATGGGAATTCATTGAAAATAGCTCTTGTCTCGATTTGATCATTATCTACTAGTTAGTCTTTTTTTCTGTATGCTTTATTTCGTAATTGAAGCGAAGAACTTGTCGATTCCATAAAGTTAATGTTTGTTCGGCGACGATTTTTTCGTTGTCCGTATAAACTTTCAATTGATCACGAAAAGATCGGATATATTGAGACCAAAAGTTTCCTTTAGAGTCATTGAGCAAGAAATAAAAACCTGGGTCACCAAATTTTTCTCCAGAGGCATCTAAAATTAGCTCACCATTGTGACCTACACTTGTCGACATGATTACTGTTGCATTTCCTTTTGGTAGCGGGAACACTGCTTTTACACACATTTTCCCAGAGGGTAATTTACAAGTGCTATAAATACCAGAGTAAACGACTTCACCAGTTGATTCAATCGTTCTAAACCAAATTGTGTATTTCACTTTTTTTGTTTTTGAATCTGTGAGAGTGATTATTTCACTTGTTATATTTTCTGGCTGTTTTAAATTTTTTGTAGGAATATTTAGTTGATTAATCCTGCGACTAAATAATTTATTGACGATTACTCCAAAGAATTTAAAAAAAGGATTCCATTTCACAATCAGGTTTAAGTCGTAATTCGCAGTGTTTTCATAGAAGTCAATAACCTTTTCAGAAAGTTGATTTAATTGACTATCCGAAAAATTTAATTGGGTAAATGGAGAAATTAAACCATGTGAAGTTGTATTTCGTTCAATAATTAAATTCTCTGTGTTAGCTAATTGGATCACGAAATCATCTCCAATAGTTCCTAACTCACCAAAAGGTCCAATTAACCAAGGCACATTTTCAGGTTCAATTTTCTGTCCTCTTAAAATGACCCATTGCTGTGTCAACCAATCTATGAAATTTTGTTTGGGATATGCTAAATTCATTTCGTCTTATTAAGATTGGGGATGATGTTTTTACGACCATCCCATTCTCCATATTCGGATATTGGTTTAAAGCGCAATGTTGTGAATTGAATATGAAAATCTTTTCGATTTCTTTCTTTCATTGCATTAGAATGTCGCTTGGGATCTTGAACCTTACTATGTCCATTAACCATATCGGTCATTTCTTTCTGGGTTTTCCAAATAGAAAATGTGGAAACCGTTCGAGGGAGTCGAATGGAGGCTAAAGCTAAAGTAATTCCTGGATGATCACGCACTAATTTTTCAACAGGTCGACCCCAGCGAATAAATCGTGGTACTTGGAAGAGTTTCATTCTAGCAATTGTTACTGCAACCACCGAATCTTCATCGTGAACTTGTTCTATGCTTTCTGCTGGGATAATAAATCCATCCAACTTTCCCCATTGTCTCAAATAGCTCAATCGCGTATGCCAACCTTTTGATAGGGTTTTACCAAGAGGATCATTTTCTAAAAAACGGTCAATAACAGATTCATTTTCCCATTGTGCAAAAACAATTACTCTTCTATTAAAAAAGCGAGACGAAGAGAAAACTTGAGAGCCTAAAGTCATAAAAGTCATGCATTCCATGTGAATCAGGCCTTTTATATTCATTAGTTTAGGCGGAAAGAATGTTATTTGGAGTGCTTTAAAGAACGATGTTTTGACTAAATGATAAGTGAATATACTCATGAGTGAATATTAAAAGAGTTTTAATTTTTGTGGGATTAACTGGTTATTTAACGATTCGCATTATCCTCTTATTCCTGTTGCACCCATTTGTAGTACTTGCCGTCTCTGTAAATAATTCCACCACCACATGATTCCAACTGATGAATGAATATTCCGTCATTTTGAAGAATAACCTTGTCTTCGTCCTTTATTTGTGAATCATCTGCAATAATTTCGCCGCCGTCGACATTACTCCAAATGGTATCTCCCTTGTTTACTTTTTCAAATACCCCAATCCATTCCAAATCGTCGAAACCTTGATGAATGACTTCTTTTCCCATGCCAAGATAATCGATTCGTTTGTTGCCGTAGCTTATTTTTAAACCATACTTTTTATTGATGGTATTTTGGACGATTTTTACCGAATCGAGTAATTTATCACCATCTAAATTACAAATGATGTCCTTGAAATGATGCTTTTTTGATTTTATGATAGTGTCACTTTTGGTGATATTGATTTTTTCATCCACTCGAATTTGAATAGGTTTCTGTTTGAATTCCTTTGGGGTCTGTCCATTATTGCAGGATGAAATCAGTAAAATGATTCCACCAAACAGCACTTGTTTTAGATATAGTCTGTAAATAGTCATATTATTTTTTGTTACGCACGATTTTTACCCAAAATTCCAATGGTTGTTACCATAAAGTATTTCATAAATTATGGCAAATATCACCCAAATCTTGATTGGAAAGCAGAAGATGTAAAGAATGATCCCGAAGATTTTGAAAGCTTTTCTTTCTGGTTTCGTTTCGTACTGTTTTAAAAGTTCCATCGAAATAAAATAGGGAACAAGAGACGTAACAATACTTCCAAGACCTATTCCGACCAGAATACTAATGATTATATAGGAATTAAACTTACTGATTAGCCAAAATGCAGATATTCCTAAAACCAGAGCAATTACAACTAGGTATATCCAACGAAGTTTCTTTCTCATAGTCAGTGACTTTTGAGCATTTCCCAATTTTCTTTACTGATTTCATAGATGAAATTCAATTTTGAAGGTTCTCCAAAATAAGCAATATCTTCTTCACCAATCTTTTCTGCTCCCAAGCGGGTAATTGCTATTTGTGAGCGAAGATTACTTGCTCCGACATGAAAGTGAACTTTCCGCACGAATTGAAAGATATAATCGAGCATCAATTTCTTTACCATTGGATTAAATCCTTTTCCCCAGCAGGAAGTGGCATAAAAGGTATAGCCGATTAGAATAAAATTCTCTATCTCATTGTAATCGTAGTAGCGTGTACATCCAATAATCTTTCCGCTTATTTTCTCTACGATTTTGAAAGCGCCTTTGCTTTGGATTGCTCCGTTGAAGAAATTCTGAAAAACATCTCTTTTCCAACGATCCTTATTCGGATGCTGTTCCCAGATCTTAGGATCTGATGCAACGGCATACAAATCTTCAAAATCACTTTCCTGAAGCGGGTAGAGGATGAGTTGTTTATTTTCTAGAATGGGTTGGATGTTGAAGACCATCTGCAAAAAAAAAGATTTTGTTTTTTCAATTCCCACAGATATACAGATTTTTTTTGCGCTTCTAATAGATAGCACTTCCTTTTTTATAGGAATGCCTTAGCTTCGTTATTTAATCTGTGTATCTGTGGGAAAATAATTTTCATGATATTCTAATACAAAAAACTGTTATTCTTTCCGTAATACAACATTTGCTCAATAAAGTTTTGCTTGTTTTCCAACTTGATGTCTTTTATTTTTCCAGTATGATCCATGATTGGAACAAAAACAGGGTAAACAAATCCGTTGTAAGGAGCGATGTTCAATGGTTTTACACGTTTCAAGACTTCAGCATGTATTTTGGAATCTACTTTTACGCCATAAGTTTCCACCAAGTTTTTACCAGCTTTGTAATCACCTTCAGATTTGATTCTCTGGATTTCACGCAATAATTCTCCAAATAAAACACGTAGTTTTTTGTAGTCTTTGATATCGTAATAGGTTTTTCCGTTGCGTACAATTTTCTCAATCACTTTGTCTTTCAACCCTTTTTCAAAAACCCAAGCACTCACCAATTGACGGTTTTGCATGTGTTCTTCTTCCAGGTTTTGCCCCATTTCTAAGCGTTGCAATTGCGTTAATAGTCCATTTCGGATATATCCGTCGTATTCTGCTTTCCCAACTTCTAATGATTCGATTAAACCCAAATCAACCATTTTTTGATCCATGATGTAGTATAAACCAACCAAATCTGCACGTGCTTCTTCCAAGGTAGAAGCATAGTTTTCTAAAGTTTCGGACGGTTGACCAACACCTTTGTTGAGTTGTCCGCTGGCATGACCAAGAACTTCGTGCAATGCTGTATGCATTTTTCCTGCTAAAGATCCATATTTGTTCGCTCGGTTAATTTCTTCTTGGTCGTTTGCAAATTCTTCAACAACCTCGGGGCCTCCAGCTTTATTATAAGCATCAATAATATTACCTAATGAAACCGATTTTGAGCCATGTACATCACGAATCCAGTTGTTATTTGGTAAATTCACACCAATTGGAGTAGAAGGAGCAGATTCCCCAGATTCGTTAGCAACCTCAACCACTTTATAGGAAACACCCACCACTTTCTTTTTCTTGTGCTCGGGCATCAATGGAGAATTGTCTTCGAACCATTGTGCGTTTTTAGCAACGACTGACATACGTTTGGAAGCTTCAAAATCGTTGATCTGAACCATTGACTCATAATTTGCTCTTTTACCTAATGCATCACCATATACTTCAATAAATCCATTAATCCAGTCAATATCGCCTTTTGTGGAAGTGGCCCAAAGTATATTGTATTCGTCCCATTTCTTGAGACTTCCCGTTTTATAGAAGTCAATTAACACTTTTAATGCTTTCGCTTGTTGATCATTTTCAGCAACTTTCACTGCTTTTTTTAACCAAAAAATAATCTGATCGATAGCTAATCCGTATTTTCCTTTACTTTTCCAAACATCTTCCACCAATTTTCCCTTTTCAAGAATCAATGTAGAGTTCAATCCCAATTCAATCGGTTCAGGATCATTTAAATCTTGTTTGGACTTGTAAAAATCTTCCACCATTTTTTGGGTAACTCCCTCACCATAGAAATTGTTTGCTGAAGCAACAATCATATCTACATCTGGATTTTTTACTTTTCGTTTTTTCTCCAATTCTGGATCAAAAATAGCGGCAAGTGCTTCTGGACTTAGATTGTGTTCACCTGCTTTCATTAACTTTTCAAAGTATGCTTGACTAAAATTCGGTTTGATTTTGTCCATGCTGTAATGATGGTGAATCCCGTTTGAAAAGAATACTTGTTTACTCCAAGTGTCGAATTTTCCCCATTCTGAAGTAGTTTTATCACCTGTATATTTTTCATGAATACTTTCTAAAGCTCTCCGGATTTCTAGATTGAATCGGTTATTTTGATCGTAATTGATATCTCTACCAGCCAATCCTGCTTGAGAAAGATAATACACCAATTCCTTTTGCTTTATCGACAATTTATCCCAGCTAGGAACTTCAAAACGAAGGATTTGTACATCGGCAAATCGTTCTACTTTTGTTTCATGAGACTGTGTTATTTGCTCATTTTCTGTTGGTTCTTTTTTTTCTCCACATGCAGCAGATAGTGCTACGAGAGAAGAGAATGCTAGTATATTTTGTATTTTCATCTGGTCTATTATCTGTTTTGAAGATAGCTAAAAAAAATGGAATAGGGAATCTTGTTTGAATTTGAGTATCGAAACTTGGTTTGTTTTTCTTTTCTTTGAAGAAGTAATGAATGGAGAGTTTTGAATAATAAACGAAAATGGGGGTATCAGATAATAGTTGGAGTATTTCTACTTGCAGTATTTATATCGTGCAATAAACCAAAGAGAATCCCGATTGATCGTTTAAGAATTGTGATGCTTGGAGATAGTGAAACTCGACGAATCAATCATTACTGGGGAGTTGATACGAATTGGAATACGCTAACAGGTTACAAACATATTTTTAATTTTGGATTTGATGGATGTAGAACTAAGGAGTTGCTTCATGAAAATCCAGATTCGCTTGCGCCAGTTCAAGTAGCTTTGAAGAAAAAACCACATATTATTTTTTTAATGATTGGAATCAATGACATTAGTCAATCGGTTCCATTAACTGAAACGCTTTCGAATATTCGCGAGATAATTGATACCATTCAAGCCCACAAAGTGGAGTTAGTGATTCAATCGGTTATCCCTACAGCAAACTACTACGATACGTTGTATGGTGGGTTTTCTAAAAATGGTATTGTTGCTGCTCGTGTTCAGAAAATGAATAATCGGCTAAAAAATATTTGTCGTGAGAATAAAATTGAATTTTTAGATGTAAGGCCAGGTATGTTACTTTCGAATACATATCTAAAAAAGGAGTTGACGATGGATGGAATTCATCTGAACTATTGGGGTTATGTGATTTGGAAAAATCATTTGAAGGAATTTTTAAGGAAATATTACGAATAGTATCCCCGTTTAAATTCAAAATAGTTCGCTCGTCACAATCAAATTTACACTACTTGATAAAATTCGCACATTTACAGCGAAAATAAAACTAACGAAATCGAATTTTATGAAAACAAAACTACTACTACTAATTTTAGTTTTTATGTCGGGCTATAGTTTTTCACAGAACTTTCCAGTTGGGCGAAGAACAATTACATTTAATGATCCATCGAGGACTGGTGGATTTGGTTCAGGTGGGGGAGCTGGACGTCAAATTCAAAGTGAAATCTATTACCCTGCAACAGTTGCTGGAACAGATGTAACTATTGCCACAGGACAATTTCCTTATATTGTATTTGGTCATGGCTTTGTAATGAGTTGGGATGCTTACCAAAATATCATTGATCATTATGTTCCTCTGGGATATGTTTTGGTGTTTCCGCGAACAGAAGGAGGAATATCCCCAGTTCACCAAGATTTCGCATTGGATTTATCCATTGTTGGTACTAAAATGGCGGCACTAGGGAATGATGCTTCTTCTTTTTTCTATCAGGCATGGAATGGAAAAAAGGCCGTTATGGGCCATTCAATGGGAGGAGGGTCATCCTTTTTAGCAGCAGCTCAAAATACAGCGAATTTTGATATTCTTGTGGGTTTAGCTCCTGCAGAAACAAATCCATCCGCAATAAATGTAAGTTCGGAAATTCAGATTCCAACCATCATTTTTTCAGGAACAGCAGATGCTGTAACTGCTCCAGCTACCAATCATAAGCCTATGTATGATAGCGTTTCCAATGTGTGCAAGCATTTTATTTCAATCACTGGTGGAGGACATTGCTACTTCGCTAATTCAAGTACTACGTGTGATTTTGGTGAGTCGGCTTCTGGGGGATCGATAACAATTACACGTGCTGTTCAACACGATATTACTTTTGATGCACTTGATCCTTATTTGAAGTTTTATCTGATGAAAGATTGTCCGAGTTGGCCAATTTTCATTACTCAAAGAGATACAGATACTCGAATCCAGCAGGAGGCTTCTTGTACTTATTCTTTACCAACTAATCCAACAATCACACAAAATGGATCTGTTTTGAGTATTCCTTCAACTTCACTAAGTATATCTTGGTTTCTAAATGGGAATGAATTGCAAGGTGAAACTGGACCAACCATTGACGTACAAGGATATGGTGGTGGAATGTTTGAAGTTCGTTTAACAGATAGTTTTGGATGTTACGGAAGTGCAGATCAGGGAGTGACTGTTGGTCTAGAGGAGAAGACATCATTTTATTTCTCCATTTATCCGAATCCGACCAACGGAATAATTACTGTTCAAACGAATACTTCCAACAAACAGATTCTGGAATTATCGGATATTGAAGGACGAATAATTAACCAGTTTGAAGTTCAATTGAAATCAGAATTGTCTCTTGAGAATTTGGATAGCGGAACTTATTTCATTCGATTGAAAGATTCAAATCAAGTCCAACGAATTATTAAACAATAGAATAGTGAGTCCGTCTTTTTGGCGGATTCTTTTTTTTATTTATTATTAAGATGGCATATCAGTATTCTGAGTTAAAACCAGCTCAGAATGACAGATAGACATGTGTCTATTTGTCCAGTGAAATCAATGATTTACAACGGGTTTTAATCGTGAGAGATGTAACATTCTCCTGCCAAAATAGAAACTGGAATGGTATTTTCTTTTGGAACAATCGGACACGAATAACGATCTGAATAAGCACAATAAGGATGGTAAGAAGTATTGAAATCAATCGTCACTTTTTTAGCTTTCTTATGGAAGTAACAGTCTAAATATTTTCCTGCTCCATACGTTGAAATAGCCGTTGTACCATCTTTGAATGGAACGAAGTAGTAGTTCTTGTACTCCTTTTTCCCCGTAAGTTCGAGATTTTGATATACATTCAGTTTGCACAATGTATCATTTACTTTGAAAGAAAGAGTCCCAACTTTTCGGTAGTAAACAGTTCGTTCTTTCGACATGGGCATTACAAAAGCGGGACCTATTTCTTTGGTGAAATCTGCTTCAATAATCCACGAAGTATCAATGGGAAAGAAACAAATTTCAGGATGTATTTTCCGCTCTTCTTCATCCAAAACCTGTGAAAGGAATTCTTTTTCGTGTTTTTGACGTTCCAGTTGAAGACTGTCAGCGTATTTGTTTTGAGCAAATGAAGTGCTGATGGAAATCAATCCTATAAAAACGAGTCCGATTATTCTCATCTGCTACCAAATAATGAACTTCCAACACGAATCATGGTACTTCCTTCATCAATGGCTAATTTGTAATCTCCACTCATCCCCATAGAAATGACTTTGAAATCTGGATTGTATTTAAAGTAATTGCTTTTGATGATTGCAAAGTAGTTATGTAGATTTCGAAATTCATCTTGAATTTGTTCTTGATTTTCAACAAAACTTGCCATTCCCATCAATCCTGTAATTGAAACGTGATTCATTTCAATAAATTCCTTGTTTTGAAGCAATTCTTCCACTTCTTCAAACGAAAAGCCAAATTTGGTTTCTTCTTGAGCAATGTGAAATTGAAGCAAGCAGGGAATGATTCGGTTGTTTTTTTCTCCTTGCTTATTGATCTCTTGAAGGAGTTTAAAACTATCCACAGAATGAATCAATGAAACAAAAGGAGCGATAAATTTCACTTTATTGGTTTGTAGATGCCCAATTAAATGCCATTCGATGTCTTTTGGAAGAACTTCCCATTTATCGACTAATTCCTGTACTTTATTTTCACCAAAAACACGCTGTCCAGCATCGTAAGCTTCTTGAACTAAAGCAGCAGGTTTCGTTTTTGAAACAGCTACTAAAACAACATCTTTTGGGATTTCTTGTTTTAATTGGGTTAATCGATCTGCTAAAGACATGGTTATTCGTTGATATTGTAGATTGTGAGTCCGCTGCGCATTTTAGGTTCCACCCAAGTTGATTTTGGAGGCATGATTCCACCTTGATCAGCAACTTCTTTTACTTCATTAATTGACACAGGAAAGAGAAGGAATCCAACTTTAAAATCGTTTTTCTTTACTAAATCAACTACTTTTTTCAAATCTTTCGTTCCTGGAACAAAATCAATATCCTTACTCGTTTTTAAGTCCTCAATCCCCAAAATAGGAGACAGGATATAATCGGTAAGGATTTGAGCATCTAGTTGTTTAACGGTGTTTTTTTCGATTGAAATAGTATTCTTTACTTTGAATGAATAAGCCGATTTACCTAATAAACAGACAATTTCGTGTCTTTGAAGTGGTTTTCGGGCTTTCTTCAATTCTTCAATTTCGAAATGTGCTTCGCATGCTTGCAAAAAACTCTTGGGAGTTAATCCATTCAAATGTTTTACCAAGCGCTGAAATTCAAGGATCTCTAATTTTTGTTCATCAATCAAATAAGCCAAGAAATAATCCTGATTAGGAAATTGAGCCTGCTTGTTTTTGATGATTGTATCTTTTAGTCGGGCAGAGGAAGCCGAACGGTGATGTCCATCTGCAATGTATAATTGGTTTAAATTGGCATAAATAGCAATCAACTTTGAATCTTTTTGAGCATCAATCACCCACAATTCATGTTTGATTTTATCGGTAGTTGAAAACTCGTATTCAGGACGTACTTTGGTTACTTTATCGAAGTATTTATCTAATTCGGGCAAATGGGTGTGAGCCAATAAAACGGGTTCAGCATTGAATCCTGTGGTATTCAAATAATTGGTAAACATGGATTCACGCGAAGTAATCGTTGCTTCATGTTTTTTGATCAAATCGTCCTTGTATTCTTCAATACTTACACCTGCAATGACTCCAGTAAATTGATGTGCCCCTTTCGTTTGGCGATAGATGTAAAAAGACTCTTCGGTGTCTTGAATCAAAATTCCTTGTTCAATAAACGAATCATATCTTGATTTTACGGCTTCAAATCGTTCTACTGAGTTCGCTTTTGAGTGATGTTCTTTGTCGCCTTCTGGGTGAATGATATGTAGAAAAGTATACGGATTTTCATCCAACTTTGCACGCAAAATATGCTTCCGATAAGCCGCCAAAGGTCGTGTTGAAACCAATTGAGCTTTATCTCTCGTTGGACGAATTGCCTTAAAAGGGTGAATGATCGACATTATTTTGAAAGACTAAGCAGGAATCTGAACTCCAAATTGGTGGACGATTAAATCAGCTAATTCTAAACCAATTCGATCTTGAGCTTCATTTGTTGCAGCTCCAATGTGTGGAGTAGTTCCAATTTTTTCGTTATTCAATAAGTCTGCTCTCGGATTTGGTTCGTTTTCAAAAACGTCTAATCCAGCATAAGCCACTTTACCTTCCGCGATTGCTTCCAAAAGTGCATCTTCATTGACAACACCCCCACGAGCAGCGTTCACTAAGACAACTCCTTTTTTCATCAAATCGAATTCTTTCTTTCCGATTACTGCTGAGCCATCTGCTTGTTTTGGGATATGTAATGAAACGAAATCTGCGGATGCCAGCGCAAAATGTAAATCATTTGTTGACTGAACAGGTACTTTAATTGGTCCAAGGCCATGAATTTCCATGGTAACTTCTGTATGAATATCGTGGTTGTTTACTGCGATTACTTTCATTCCGCAACCTAAAGCATAACTCGCCAAAGATTGACCGATTCGACCAAATCCAACGATAGCGATGGTTTTTCCACGTAATTCGATTCCTTTTCCGTATTTTTTTTTCAACGCAGAAAAATCACCTGTTTCCATTTTCTTGTAAGAATCGTGCAATGAACGCGCTCCTGTAAATAAATGTCCCATGACTAATTCCGCAACGGATTGAGATGAAGAAGCAGGGGTATTGATTACCGTAAGTCCTTTTTCACGGGCATAAGCCACGTCTATATTGTCCATTCCAACTCCGCCTCGTCCTAGTAATTTCAATCCCGGACAAGAATCTACAACTACTTGTCTGATGGTTGTAGCGCTTCTAACTAAAATAATCTCTACGTTATTTGCATTCACATAGTTGATTAAATCGGCTTGATCTACTTTATCTGTAATTACTGTAAAACCCGCTTTTTCAAGTGCAACTTTCCCTTCGTTTGAGATTCCGTCGTTTGCTAATATTTTCATAATTCTTATTTCAATTTATCTCGATGTTCTAAATAATTCGATTTTGTCGCAAATCGTTGTTTGTTCAAATGTTCAAATGTTCAAATGTTCAAATGTTCAAATTTTGAGTTTAAACACATGGAACTTATTGAACTCTTTTAACGTTTTGAACAATTTCTACCCGTGTTTTTTAGAGAAATCGTTCATTACATCAACCAATACTTGAACGCTATCCAATTCAAGTGCATTGTACATGGAAGCACGGTATCCACCAACACTTCTATGTCCATTTAAACCAATGATTCCAGCTGCTTTCCATGCTGCGTCGAATTCATCTTTCAATGCATCATTTGTCAACAGGAAGTTTACATTCATCTCTGAACGATCTTCTACTGCTGCAGAACCTTTGAATAATGGATTTGAATCAATTTCCGAATAAATCAATTTTGCTTTTGCTTGGTTTTTCAATGCCATTTTAGGAACTCCACCATTTGCCAATAAATCCTGTAAATTCAACATCGCTACATAAACAGAAAATACAGGAGGTGTGTTGTACATAGAGTCTTTATCCGCATGTTGTTTCAAATCCAAATAGCTTGGCATAAATGCAGAAGTTGATTTTCCAAGTACGTCTTTCTTTACAATGTATAGTGTCGCTCCTGCTGGTCCTAAGTTTTTCTGAGCACCTGCATAAATCAAATCAAAATCAGATACATTTACTTCTTTGGAGAAAATATCTGAAGACATATCACACACCAAAGGCAAATCTGTTTTAGGAAATTCTTTGAACTGAGTTCCGAAAATGGTGTTGTTTGAAGTGAAGTGAATATAATCTGCATCCGTTGGAACAACTAAGTTTTTTGGGATGTAACTAAAGTTTTTATCTTCCGATGAACCAAACACATTGACATCAACACCTACTTTTTTAGCCTCTTTGATTGCTCCAGAAGCCCAAGTTCCAGTATTGATATATCCAGCTTTCTTTGTAGAACGCATCATGTTTAATGCCGCAATTGTAAAACCAAGAGTAGCGCCTCCCTGTAAATAAAGTACTTCGTAGTCATCCGAAATATTCAATGCTTTTTTTACTAATTCACGAGCCTCATGCATCACGGCTTCGTAATCTTTGCTTCTGTGTGAAACTTCAAGAATCGACAATCCATTAAAATCTAGAACTGCGTCTGAAGCTTTCTTAAATACGTCTTGCGGAAGGATACATGGCCCTGCGCCAAAATTGTGTTTTTTCATGTGTTCTTTTTTGAATCCTGATATGGTATCGCAGGATTGATTTTTTGCTATATACTTGAGGTGTTACAAATTTCGAGAATTTTATACGAAAAGCGAAGTGTTTTACTAAATAACTTGAATGAAGGAAAAGAATTTTGTCAGATCGCTTTTTGAATAGTGAGATACGAATCTTGAATTTGAAGTAATAACGGGTTATTACAAAGATTCAAGAGGAAGTAGATTACTGTTCAAAAACGAAATTTCCCAATGCTATTCTTAAAAACCTCGTTTACTACGTTGAATTTTCTCACGATAGTATACCATCTCTCAAAAATCCGCCTTACAACCAAGTCCTTTAAGAATTCTGACGGTATTCTGATCCTTCATTCAAGTTAAAAATATTTCACAAAAAAAGCCCCACCAACAGGCAGAGCTTTTAATATGTTGAAGGATTAATCATCCGAATTATTCCTCAGTTTTTTTCACCGTTTTTGCAGCTGGCTTTTTAGCTGCAGGCTTTTTCTCTGCTGCTGGCTTCGTTGCAGTTTTTGTAGCTGGCTTTTTAGCTGCTACTTTTTTCTCACCTGCTTCTGCAGTTGCTTTTTTAGCTGTTGCTGGTTTAACAACAGTTGTTGTAGTTGATTTTCTTTTACGGGTATTACCATAGGATCCGCGTGTGCGTTTTCCCTTTGCCGTTTTGATATCACCTTTTCCCATAATAGTTTTATTTTTGTTTTTTAGTTCGAAAAGTCATACAAATATAACGTTCTCTTTGAGTTAGAAGGTATAAAATGTTCAAAAGGTTTAAAAATGTTCAAAAAGTTTAAGGGTTGAAATCAACTGTTTTATTGAACTATTAAACTTTTCAACCATTTGAACTCTCAAGTCTTTTTTCCAATTCTCTTCGAACAACATCGCCATTGCGCATGTAACGTTCGCACCATTTCAGTTTAACGTCTGTTTGATCTGTCTCGTTGAGCTTCCAATCAATCTCTGATTCGATTAATCGTTGCCTCAAAGCTTGTAAGGTTAATGCCACGGAAACTGAAACATTGAAACTTTCCGTAAATCCAACCATGGGAATGGATACTTTGTAATCGGCAATTTCTCGAATTTCATCTGAAATCCCTTCCCATTCTGTTCCAAATGAAAGTGCTACTGGCTGATCCAGTGGTAAATCGAAAATGGAATGTTCTGCATCTGGAGTCAGCGCTGCGATTTTGTATCCTTTTGATTTTAATTTATTGACAGCATCTAAAAGTGGAGTAGGACCTTCATTGTAATTGAACAAATCGACCCATCTTCCTGCACCTCGTGCAATATCTCGTTGTACTTTGTATTTATTCTTACTTTCAACGACGTGTAATTCTTGAATTCCAAAACAGTCGCAGCTTCGAATAACTGCACTTGCATTGTGTTCTTGGAAAATTTCTTCCAATAGAACCGTTAAATGGCGGGTTCGCATCGAAGCAACTTCGTCAAACATCTGACCTTTTACTTCTGGGATTAATTCATAAAATGCTTGAAGCAATTCGTTTTTCATGGGGCAAAGCTACTAATTAAAACGAATTACGAATTCCTAATTACGAATGCCGAATTGGTTAGAATGTCGCATCTGTTTAGTAAATGATAACAATTCTAATCTTATTGCGTGTAGCTTTAATTTTTAACAATGCGTTTGGTGTTTTTTCCCTGATGGGTGGTTACTTCAAATAAATAAACTCCTTGTTTGAGATGAGCTACAGAAATAGTTTCTTCATTTTGGATGGAGCGAGATTCTATTTCTTTTCCTTGTAAATCCATTATTCGAAGCTGGGCTTGTGCCTCTGAAAAATTGATTTGAACGTATTCTGTTGTGGGATTAGGGATTACTTCAATGGAGTTGTCTTGTGTAAAATCTTTCAATCCCAACCAAACAGGTGTAGTACCCAAATCCAATACATTCAATTTATCCTGATCAATGACCCATAGGTTTCCGGTAGTATCTATCTCAATGCTGGTTCTAACAGTGTTGAATTTAATTGGCGAGTTACTGGTGTTGTAAAAATTTGACCATACTTTGGTTGTGGTATTTAAAAAGGCAATGGAAGAAGATTTGAAAAAGGAATCACCAAATAGTGCCCAAATATTGTCGTTTTTATCAAACTCAAATTCAATGATAATTCCTGAGGGCATATTGGTGCTGTTTGCAGGACAAATACTGTCAATGAAATGATAACCATCTGCAATGGATAACCCGCCTGTACAACTTACATACATAGAATCTGTATTTCGGCAGAATTTAAAATCATAGTTACCCCAGTCAATTAATTTACAAGTATCGGGAGAGTATAAATGATGAACATCATTGTTGTCTAGACTTGATACACCAGAAGTCTCTCCTCCTCCCCAAAATGCTCCATTTTTTGAAATAGCCTTCCTAAAGCCAGCGTAATTGCCTTGGCTATTAAAACCACCAAACCATTTGATGTAATTTTGATTGGTGCGAATACACCAGATTGAATCAGAGTCATAAGCAAGATTTATTCCGTTGCTGAAAGGAATCGCCAAATTCCAAGTAGTCCCGTTAAATTGCTGTAATCCATACGTTCCATCCATTACAAAAGTGTAATTGGGAGTGAATGCAAAATCAAAAACTTTCGAATTTGTTTGTAGTACGCTGGTATTGGAAGTGTCGTATTTGTGAAATTGCCCATCGTTTGTCAACTGAAATGCTTTAAAGTTCAAGGCAAACCAGATAGAATTATTATATGGATTTATTTTAAAGTAACGAGTTCCAGTTGGTGCATAACCACCGAACATCGTTGAAGAAACAATTCCCAATTGTTGTTTGGTAATGGTATGCCAAGATTGAGAGTAAACAGACATAACAAAAGAGATCGAAAATAGTATTAGAAGTGATTTCATAATTTGGACCATTTTTTAATGTAACGTTGATTGTCCTTACTTATAAGGATAACAGTATAAAGACCGCTTGCTAAGCTAGAAAAATCAAATTCATAAAGCGAAGTTTTTATATCTTCTGAACTGTTTTTTTGCCCTACCGCCATTCCATTCACTCCAATTAACTCAATTGATTTCAAATTAAACTCTTTTAGGGAACTTCCTATTTTCAGGATCCCATTACTTGGATTTGGATACAAAAACACATTGTTTGGATTTACATAATGAGATTGTAAGTTAAGTAAAGTATCGACCAATGCATTTAATGAATCACAAGAAAAAGTATAAAAAGGAGCCAACGAATCTTTTAAATAGACACTAAAAGCCATTCTAGGTGATTGAATGGATGGATTAATCGGATACCAAAAATTTTCTGATGTTATACTCCCGCCGACTCCAATTTGCGGGTCATATATACCAATAAAATGATAATAATACCCTTTTAATGTAATACTACCAAATGGATTAAAAGAAACGATTTCGGCTTTCGGTTCTATTTTAAAAGTATCTGAAATAGTTAGAGGTTCATAATAAGTGAATAATTTGGTTTTAAGTGTTGTGAATCTAATAAGAATGATTGATTTAACAAGTTATATAAAAAAAATGGCCAATTCAAAAAAAAATCCTTTCCGAACTAACGGAAAGGATTTTTCTTTTTTAAGAATATCGTTCTTAGTTAACTGCTCCAGATAACTCAGCCCCAGCTTTGAAACGTACCACGTTTTTAGCTGCGATTGCGATTTCTTTTCCAGTTTGCGGGTTACGACCAGTTCTAGCTTCACGCTTAGATACTGAGAAAGAACCGAATCCTACTAAAGAAATACGGTCTCCTTTTTTCAATGCTCCAGCTGTAGCACCTACAAATGCATCCAATGCTTTTTTCGCATCAGCTTTAGATAATCCTGCTTCAGAAGCAATCGCATCAATTAATTCTGCTTTGTTCATAGTTTGGTTTTTTTTTGAATGATTTCTAATAATTAACACAACAAAAATATAGGAATATGCTTCTCTACCAAGGCCAAACACTAAAAAGCGCCGATTTTGTTGATAAATAAACGTAATTGTTGATAAACCTCCCGTTTTTAGGGGCTTTTCCGACTAATTTGTAAATTTCTTCGATAAAAATTAGTTGAATTCAATCGTCCAATCAGCAGAATTGTTCCCCACCAACCACTCTTTTGCGGTCATTTTTTTCTTCCCTTCGACCTGAAATTCGACAATTTCCAGCTTTTTGCCCGTTGTATCGACTAACAATTGTGTTTTAGTGGAAGTAAATTGAAGGGTTCCTGCTCCAAGTTCTTCGCTTATTAATGTGCTAAATACTTTTATATTCTTTGATTCTCCTTTTGCATTTTTCCAAGTGGTCCACGCTGCAGGATATGGATTCAATCCTCTTACTAAATTATGAATGGTTGCTGGATTTGCTTTCCAATCAATTTTTGTATTCTCCTTGAATAATTTAGGAGCAGGTCTTTTTAATGAATGCGTAAATTCTGATTGAGGAATAGGTTTCACGGAGTCAGTAGCAATATTGTTTAAGCTCTCTACTACTAAACGCCCACCTTCTAATATCATGCGATCGTGTAATTGACCAGCAGACTCGTTTTCAGAGATAGGCATGTGAATTTGCTGAATCACATTCCCAGTATCAATTTCTTCATCAATAAAGAAGGTGCTCAAACCTGTTTCAGAATCGCCATTAATGATTGTCCAGTTGATTGGCGCTGCTCCTCTATAATCAGGAAGGAGTGAAGCGTGTAGATTGAATGTTCCTTTTGCAGGCATTTTCCAAACTTCAGCAGGAAGCATTCTAAATGCTACAACTACAAAGACATCCGCATTCAGTGTTTTCAATTCTTTTTGAAAATCGGCGTCCTTCAGTTTTAAAGGTTGGAGAACAGGAATGTTATGTTGTACTCCAAATTGTTTTACCGGACTTTCGTGCATGAGTTGACCTCTTCCTGCTGGTTTATCTGCAACTGTCACGATTCCTACCAAATTCAGTTCGGCACGTTGGATAGCTTCCAAAATTCCAACTGAAAAATGGGGGGTCCCCATAAAAACAATACGTAAATTATTTCTCATATCTTCTCTTTTTTAATCTGTACTAACGCTTACGCAGTAGCTCTTCACCTTTGCGTAATAGCTTCGGTGGAGCAAGGTCAGCGAAGGCGCAACGTTTGATTATTTTTTCAAAAGCTGTGCTTTTTCTTCTTTTGTCCAATTAGATAATTTCAAATAAATCAATGAGCTCAATCCCATGGTGATGAAATAAACATATTCGACTAACCAAACCCATTGTAACTGCCATTTCCATACTTTAATGAAAAGGTAAGCTGAAAGTATGTACAAAGCAGTAGATAAACATTCTACTAAAAAAGTGATGCGTGTTCGTCCAATCCCACTGATAGTTTGAAAATAAACGCTTCCGAATCCATAGATTAAAATGGAACCACTAACAATTCGAAGAATTTGTGCACTTTCTTCTATGTGCTCAGGTTTTTCAGATACTAAGCGAATCAATGCTTCTGGATAAAGAATTGCTCCGTGAAAAGTTAAGAGAAGGAAACCAATGGTTAGTAATTGAATACGACCTTGAATTAGTTGCAGTTTATCCAATTGATTTGCGCCAAAATATTGAGCTATGTATGTTTTTGTAGCTGCTGCAAATCCCCAAATGGGTATGAAAGCTAGAAAATAGACATATCTAATATTCAGTGAAACAGTTAAATTGTCTCCACCCATTTGTTCAATCCAAATGAAAAAGATTGTCCAGATAGAAAGGGCCACCATTCCTTGGAATAGGAGAGGGACTCCAATTTTTAAATTTTCTTTCAATTGAAACTTACTAATTAAACGCTCTTTCCAAATAGGATATTCGTTCTTTAATCTTCCTCCAATCAAAGTAGATAACAGAAATAACATCGCTAAAAACTCGGCTGTTGTCGATGCAATTGCAGCGCCTTCTAATCCCAATCTTGGAAATGGACCAATGCCAAAAATCAAGAAATAATCCAAAATAATGTTTGAGATTGCGGCAATTAAAGAAGCGACAAGAACTAAAGATGTTTTTCCTACGGCTAAGTAGGATGCTTGAATACTAATTGTAATGGTGGCTGCCCAGAATGAATAGCTGCGTATTTCAAGAAAAGATTGTTCTGCATGAGCCAATTCGTGATTGGTAACCATGTATCCCATGAGTGTTGGCATACATAGCTGAACGAGTAGCGTCAATAATGCGGCAGCAATTACTAAAATGATAAAGTTAGATTGAAAAACGGCAACGAATCCTTTCGAGTTTTTTTCTCCTACTTTTTGAGCCATTGCAATTTGAGCACCATCACCAAGCCCCATGAAAACCATGTAAAGTGTGATGTACCAAAGTCCCGCGCTTCCTGAAGCATCGTAAGCAAGTGTGCTGTATCGACTTAAAAAAGCGGCATCAGTAATGGAAATAACAGACTGAATGAATCCGCTCAGCATCATAGGCAATGCCATTTTTAGAATGCTGCTGTAACGTATGTCTAACATTAAATAATCTGTAAAAGCAATCCTTTTAAGTATTCTCCTTCCGGATGAAACGCGTTAATAGGATGATCTGCTGGTTGGTGCAATTGTTCTAGAATCTTTACAGTTCTTCCAGACTCAATAGCTGCAGCAATAATTGTATTGGTAAATAATTGTTTATCGACAACTTGCGAACAACTGTAAGTCATCAACAAACCGCCTGGACGAATGTGCTGGATAGCCATCGCATTCAAACGCTTGTATCCTTGAACAGCTTGATGTCTTTTGTCGCGGTGTTTTGCAAAAGCAGGCGGATCTAAAATCACGATATCGTATTCTTCACCTGTTTCACGAATGAAATTCATCGCATCAGCTACAATGGATTGGTGATTTTTGAAGTTGTTCAATTCAATATTTGCATCCGTTAGTTCGATTGCTTTTTTGGAGCTATCCAAGGAATGAACTTCTCGCGCACCTTCTTTCAAAGCTGCTAAACTGAATCCGCCAGAATAACAAAACGTATTTAAAATTTTCGCTCCTTCCGCATATTTAGCCAATAAGGCTCTGTTTTCACGTTGATCAATAAAGAAACCAGTTTTTTGCCCGGTAATCCAATCAAGTTGATATTTCACACCATTTTCTAAGGCGATGTGGGGCGTGTCACACGCTCCAAATAAATACCCGTCTTCAACTGGAATTCTTCCTGGAAGTGTTTCCTTCGATTTATTGTAAACAGCAATTAAATCATCTCCTAAAGCATGAATTAATGCGTTTTTGATTAAATCAATTTGCAAATACATACCCAAACTGTGGCATTGAATAACTGCTACGCCACCGTAATAATCGATAACCAACCCTGGCATTTCATCTCCTTCACCGTGAACCAATCTGCAAATCGAATTATCTTCTCGGAATAAGTGTAGCTTTTTTCGCAACTCAACAGCATTTGAAATACGCATATTGAAAAAATCCTGATCGATTAATTCGTTTTTAAAGGTTAGGATTCTTACAGCAATAGATCCATGTTGAAAATGACCCTTCGCAATTTCATTGTTGCGTGAGTCAAATACAACCACAACTTCTCCGTCCTCAACTGTTTTGGGCATTTCTTTCAAAGCACCCGAAAAAATCCACGGATGTTTTCTTTCCATAGATTGGGTTTTGTGTGGAAGTAATTGAACGCTGGCGTACATAAGATGAAATTTTGTGCAAAGATAAGAAAAAGCGCAGCTTTTGAAGACTAGATCACGACAAACGTTAGTACGGAGGTGATTTGGTTAATTACGAATGATGAATTCCGAATTCCGAATTGAAAAGTTTGTTTGTGTTTGATAAGCTCACTGTTCGGAATTCGGATCTGTATATAATTCGACATTTAGAATTCAATTTAAATTATCTTTGTAATCTATCTTATAAAAAGAAAAATGTCTTATTCAATTCAAGTGTTTTTAAAAAACAACTCTTTTTCGGAAGAATATGCTCAAGAGAAGCATGAAGGAAAAGATTCTCTAGAAAATGTTCGTTACGAATGGGAAGATGAGTTTCGTTTAACGGATTCAACAGATGTCTTGGAAATTGTACGTGAAGAATCGTTTATTCTTGCAGGTGAATTTGAAGAAGGAGTTCCTTTTCAATATGAAATTGAAGATGTGATTCAATTTGTATTTCATGGAGAAGATGAAACACGGATTGTTTTCTCGGAGAAATGTTTGGATGAATACACAATTGATCACGATCATCAAAAGTTGAAAGTTTACTTGAATGATAATGAAGTAGTTGAAAATCCAATTCCAGGAGTGTATATCGTTTTAAGTTCTTTTCCAAAGGAATTGAGAAGTTAATGCTTTCACTCGATACGCTTTATTTTTCTTACAGCAAAGAGCACCAAGTATTAAAAGGAATTTCATTGGAGTTAAAACCTGGTGAAGTATTTGGAATTGTTGGTTCAAGTGGAGGGGGTAAATCTACTTTTTTAAAAATAGTTGCAGGTTTGTTAGATGCAACGAAAGGTTCTGTTTCATGGAATGGAACACAGGTGAAAGGTCCCAGTCAGAAATTGGTTCCTGGTCACGAAGAAATTCAACTGGTGAATCAAAATTTCAGTTTGGATTTATTCCATACAGTGAAAGAGAATGTACTCCTGAAAATACTGCATTTGCCAGAAAAAGCGCGACTTCAATTTTGCTATGAATTACTCGATTTGGTTGAATTGACTCATATTGAAGATCAGCAAGCTCGTTTTATATCTGGTGGCGAACAACAACGATTGGCAATTGCTAGAGCATTGGCTATGGAATCTGAAGTATTACTTTTAGACGAACCGTTTTCTCATCTTGATGCTCATTTACGCTTGAAAATTGGCGCCTACATCAAACAACTCATCGAAATCCGTAATACACTTTGTATTTTAGTTTCTCATGAAGGGGCAGAGGTAATGCAGTGGTGTTCGAAGATTGGTTTTCTAGATAAAGGAAAATTAACACGTGTAGATTCACCTCACGAATTTTATTTTAATCCAACAAGTTTCAATGAAGGAGCATATTTCGGTGAATTAAATGAAGTGAAGGAAGGAAAAACTAAAATTTTATTTCGACCTTGCGAATATAAAGCAGTAGAAAAGGGTGGAATCGAAGTTGAATTTATGGATGCTGTTTTTTTTGGAGCATATTGGAAATCATTTTTCCGCACAAACAATGGAGAAACATTGGTTTTATATGCAAATAAGTCACTCAAAAAAATAAAACGAATTGGACTCAAAAAGAAAAGTACCAAAGCTTAGTTGGAAGGAAGTTCTGCAACTTTTTAAAACAACTTTTGTAGAGTTTTTTGGGGAGAAATCCTTTTTTCATGGGGCTGCATTGGCTTATTATGCAGTTTTCGCGATTATTCCAATCATTTATTTGGCGGTAATTAGTTTTGGCTCAATCATGGGACAAGAAGCTATTCTGAAGCTCATAAAAACGTTGCTGGAAGAACAAGTTGGAATGAAAGACAGTTCTGGAATTCTCGACTTTTTATCGGAAGTTCATTTCGAAAAAAGCAGCGTAATCCTCAATATTGTCGGAATCATTGCGTTGATGTTTTCAAGCTCTGCTTTGATTTCTTCCCTCCGAATGAGTATCAATGAGTTCTATGATATTCATGTTAAAATTGACGATCGAAAAACTCAGATTTTGTATACCATTCTCATCAAATTGGGATCTGTTTTTATGTTGGCTGTATTTGGAATATCGATTGTACTCCTTTATACAGGGGAAACTATTTTCATGTCGATTAGTGGCGAGTTGTATGAATCATTGCATTTACAGCAAAAGTGGATTATGAATTTGATTGAGCATTTGGTTGCAATTGGAATTAATACAATCTTATTTTCAATCGTTTATAAATATCTTCATGACGGAAAAGTGCTTTGGAAATTGGCTTTATCGGGGGGATTACTAACTTCTTGTCTGCTATATGTTGGACAAATTGGGTTGAAATTTTACTTGACGAAGTACTTTTTTGGAAGTCAAATGGGAATTGCAGGAACTTTACTGATTTTCTTGGCTTGGATGTATTATTCTTCTCAAATCATCTTCCTAGGAGCGAAATTTGTAAAAGTATATTCCGAGGTAATCGGCAGGCCAATTACGTTTGAAGTGCATCGATTTCTTCAAAAGATGCATCAAAAGAAGAAGGAATGAATTGACTTTTGTTCCTCTTTGAAAGTGTAAAATTTTCATTTAAATCCCTAAAGATTAAAAAATAATCATATATTTGACTAAAAATTGGTCAGTATGAAATTAGGGAACAATCTAAAACTCGTTCGAAAAAGCAAGAAAAAGTCGCAGGAAGAAGTGGCTGCTGATTTAGGATTAACACGAAGTAGTTATTCGGGTTATGAGAATCAAATTGCAGAACCTGGTATTGATACCTTAATTGCACTTAGCAGTTATTACGGAGTACCGATTGATGCTTTATTGACCAAGGATTTTTCTACGTTTACAGATAGCGATTGGACAACGATTTCTTCTGGATTGTATGCTGATATCAATGGGAATAATTTACGTGTTTTAACTTCTTTAGTTGATGCGGATGATAATGAAATGATTGAATTAATTCCTCAGCAGGCGAGAGCAGGCTACACAACGGGTTATGCCGATCCTGATTATTTGAAAGTTCTACCAACGTTTAGTTTACCATTTTTATCTAAAAATAGAAAATACCGCTCTTTCCCAATAGTTGGCGATTCTATGCCTCCAGTGGATGAAGGTTCTTTCGTTGTTGCTGAGTATATTCAAAATTGGGGAAGTGTTCGCAATGGAACGCCTTGTATTGTAGTTACTAAAGATGATGGAATTGTTTTTAAAATTGTCAACAACTTCATTGAGACTCAACAGTCTTTTGAATTGTGCTCAACGAATCCCTTGTATTTACCTTACTATGTCAATGTGAATGAGATTGTGGAGATGTGGAAATTTGTCAATTACATTTCTCCGAGTTTACCCGAAATGCGTATCGATGATTCACAATTGACGCGAAGTATTCAGGATTTGCAGCGAGAAATCATCGATTTGAAACGAACTGTTACTGGGGGAGCGAGAAATACATCTCACTGAAAGTTACTCGTTCTTGATTGATCAGCTCTTTCAGAATGGATTTTATTTTGGTAGCAAAGGATGCGTCAAATTGACTCACGATTTCTGCTAAAGTCATTGGTTTTTGCTCCAAAAGTTCAATGAGTTCCAATTCCAATCGGGGGTGTTTTTCCAATAAACGCTGTTCCAAGCAATAGTCACATTTGCCACAAGGAATACTTGTTTGTCCAAAATATGCAATGATGAATTGAGGTCTGCAATGTCTTCCTTCAATGTAGGCTTTCATCACGTTCATTCGTTCCAAAGCACGTTCTTTTCTAAAATGATAGACTTCTGGTTTCAATTCAATGTAATCATCTGGAAGTCTTTCGTGTAGAAACGTAATCATAGGTAAGTCTGTTCGCCAAGTAATATCGATGATTCCGTGTTCTTCCAAATATTTCAATTGCCTTTCCAATTCTTGATTTGAAATCTTTAGGCGTTTGCAAGCTTCCTCTTCATCAATTTCACAGAATGAATCAAACACTTCACTGTGATTTCTAGAAATCCAAGTTATCAATGGATCGAGTACTGGGTTCTTCAATTGAAAACCGTACAAGTGTGTATTGTCAATGCTGATTTTAATCCGTGAACCTTTCAATCCTTGTTCAGAAAAGAGAATACTTCCGTTCATTTCCAGTAATCTGAAAGCTGGATAAACTTCTGCCATGTTCAAATTAAACTTTTTCACGAAATCCTTGAAGAGCAAGATGTATGATTCGTGTTCACCAGAGCCAATAGCAACTTTCAAATAATTACACAAAGCCCTGTAAATCAATCGGATTTTATCAGGACTTGGGAATTGTGCCATCACTCGAACTGCAATTTCATTCAAATCTACAGGTTCGACAAATGCAAACGTACGAGATTCATTACCATCTCTACCAGCTCTACCTGCTTCTTGAAAATACGATTCCGGATTATTGGGTATTTCGTAGTGAGAGACAAATCGGACATTAGGTTTGTCAATTCCCATACCGAATGCGTTTGTTGCAACCATGATGGGCGTGTGTTCGCTAAGCCAGTTCGTTAATGCCAAACTTCGCTCTTTGCCATTCATTCCACCATGATACATATTTGCTTTGATTTTCAGAGCTTGCAAATAAATCATCACATCTTTCACGCTTTTGCGAGTTTGACAATAGATAATCCCTACATCATTGGGGTTTTTGAGAATCCATTTTGCAATGGCATCTAACTTGTTGGAAACAGGATAAACCTCATAACTAACGTTGGTGCGTTCAAAGGAAGCCTCAAAAATTTCTGGATTCTTCAATTTCAAATGACTCGCAATATCTTCCTTTACCTTGGGTGTAGCAGTTGCAGTAACGGCAATAATTGGCACTTCTGGATGATATTCACGAAGTTTTGAAATCTCCATGTAAGCAGGTCGAAAATCATGTCCCCACTCAGAAATACAATGTGCCTCATCGACTACAAACAAGGCGATTTCCATTTGTTTAACGCGTTCCTGAAATAAGCGTGTTTGAATGCGCTCTGGAGAAATGTATAGAAAGTCAATCCCTCCAAATTTGGCATTGTCTAGTAAAATGTCAATTTCTCGAAAGGAAAGTCCGCTGGTTAATGCCTTTGCTCGAATTCCTCTTTTTTGCAATTGATTCACTTGGTCCTCCATCAATGCAATTAGGGGCGAAACAACAATGGTAATTCCTTCACGAGCAATTCCTGGAACCTGAAAGCAAATAGACTTTCCGCCTCCAGTTGGTAAGAGAGCAATGACATCTTTTCCATAGATGGAAGCTTCGATAATTTCTTCCTGCATAGGACGAAACTCCGAATAACCCCAATATTTAGAAAGAATTTCTTGACTCTTTTTTGACATATATTTTGCTTAAAGCGATGATTTCCTCGTGACGTAATTCCGCAATATTACGTCATACTCTGAAAGATGTTTTGGTCTTTCATTGATTACAAAATTAAGGTTTCCATCCATTTAATGCTTTCCAGTATTCAGGTTTTATTAGATCTTTCACTTCAGAATAGGGAATGACAGCCCATTGAGGGTCCATACATGGTGCATTGTAATGTGAAAAGCTTGGTAGCAATTTGATCCCTTTAGCTGTAAAAACGAATTCACATTCAGTAGTCCAAAGTTCTTTTTTGAAATATTGACATTCCATTCCCATTTCATCCAATTGATTATTTTCATCAAAATAGGAAGGTTCAATTTTCGCTAAGTATGTATAAATACGCTTATTGAAATCGGCTTCTTGATTTGGATTGAGGTAATCAGTGACTTTTATTTTCTTTTTAGAATTCAAATTGTAGTTGATGCCATAATTAGCTTCACTGGGATGAGCCCCACCACAATAATAACTTGTAAATACAGCATAGGAAATAAAATCAGTTGAAAGATTAATGTCATAAAATGTGTAATCATAATCCATTCCATAACTTGAGTAAGAAGCACAATCTAAGCCATCTAAAAATTCAGCTATTTGTAGCGATTCTAAAAAAAGATTAGCATCTTTTTGTTTGCTTTCTGTCATTCCTGAATCAATTCTAAAAAGTTGAATTCCTGTAAGAATCTCTTCAAAGTAGCGAATCTTTATTCCGTTAATCACTTGAATTGAATCAATCTCCTTCAATTTGAAAAGTCCAATTTTCACTTTTGTTAATTCACTTAATTTCCCAAATGAATTCACTAAATGAGTGTTCAAACATTTTGGATTACTTGTTTCTTTAGGAGATAATTGATAGAGTTTGAGAGTTAAGGATTTTCCGTTTTTAGTCCAACTCCCTTCAATAGTTTTACTAGGCCATTTGAATTTGAAAATTTCTCTATTTGATTCGTCCTCTTCAAAATCTTTGGAAGAATTCATGGTAATTAGTCCATCTTTAGTTGTACCAGTTAATGAAATATCAATCAATTTATTCTTGTAAAAGTAGTACCCATCAACGTGAGCCCCCTTGAATGAAAGTTGTAAATAGATGGGGTATTTCCCAATTGTCCCACTAAATGAATGTGTTTGCCCATGAATTGTTCTCGAAGAAATGAGCAAAAGAAGAATGATTAGAAGCTTTACGTTTCTTAAAAATCTGTTCTGTAAAAGTGTACAATATCTTAGCATTTATTTGAATCCATTAAAAATACTTGTTGGTACAAATATTGGAATTACTTCCCAAATGTTCATGGAATCGTCAACTTATTTAGGTATATTCGCGTATCTATTAGTCGTTATGATATTACAAGACACCATTAAAGTTACTCGTACCCAAGAGTCAAAATTAAGTGCTGTTGATTGGGACAACTTGCCATTTGGTAAAGTTTTTTCAGATCACATGCTAATTATGGATTACAAAGACGGAGCTTGGCAAGATCCTGAGATTATGCCTTTTGGACCTCTTTCCATGCATCCTGCAACTTCAGTTATTCATTATGGGCAATCTATTTTTGAGGGCTTAAAAGCCTACAGAATGGATGGTGGGGAAATCGCAATTTTCCGACCAGATATGAATGCCAAACGCTTTGAGGAATCTTGTGCACGTATGTGTATGCCAGTAATTCCTGAAAAAGTTTTTGTTGAATTGACTCGTAAATTCGTTGAAATAGAAAGTGATTGGATTCCTACGAAAGAAGGATTCTCGTTGTATTTGAGACCTTTTTTGTTTGGAACGGATGAGTATATCGGAATCAAACCTTCTGACACGTATCGATTCGTGATTTTCGCATGCCCTGTTGGAGCTTACTACAATGAGCCAGTGAATGTGAAAATTGAAGAATTCTATACAAGAGCATCTGTTGGTGGAGTAGGAAGAGCAAAAACAGCTGGTAATTATGCTGCTGCTTTGTATCCTGCAAGGTTAGGTCAACAAAAGGGATACCATCAGTTGGTTTGGACAGACGGAAAAACACACGAGTACATTGAAGAATCAGGTACAATGAATGTGATGTTTGTGATTGACGGAGTGTTAATTACTCCTTCTGAAGAAACAGATACTATTTTGCGTGGTATTACAAAACGTTCAGTAGTTGAAGTGGCTAAAATGTGGGGAATGCCTGTAGAAGAGCGTCAGGTTTCTGTTGCTGAAGTTGTTCAAGCACACCGTGAAGGTAGATTGACAGAGGCTTTTGGAGCTGGTACCGCTGCAACAATTGCACATATCGCAAAAATTGGATACAGAGAAGAAGATTTAATTCTTCCAGCAATTGAAACGAGAACTTTTTCATTGAAAGTTCACGCTTATTTAGATGATATTAAATCTGGTAAAGTGGAAGATACCTTTGGTTGGCTTTCTAAAATATAATTTTTAAACAAAAAGAATACTGTGGGGGTGCGATTAATCGTGCTCCCACTATTTTTTTTTATGGAAATTTGACATCAAATGCATCTCTAAAGAAACGATGAGCCATGAAACCAATTCTTACACTAATTTGTATTCATTTTTATCTGATTACGGCATTCGCTCAAACAACAACCATTCGTATTATAGCGAAGGATAGAAGTAATTCCGATCCGATTTCTCGGGTTTTTATTCGGCAATTTCAAGGAGATTCACTCGTTACTTCAGTATATACTTCGCTCAAAGGAGTAAGTTATTTTACTGTTTCAACAAGTAAAGCAACGACCTTTGAATTGGAACATATCGCGTTTAACTCCATTGAAAAGATTCCTACAAAAGTATTCTCTGGAAAATCCACAGATACGCTTACCATTCAAGTAAGGATGTATTACAGCAAAGAAAGATTGATTGAAGAAGTGGTTATTAAGCCACCAGGATCACCAGATACTATTTTTGAATCTTCCAGAGTTTCTGTTTCCGATTTTGAATTCCTTCCAAACGATCATTTAGTCCTATTAACTTATCCTAAAAACTTAAAGAAAGGCACTGAATTGCTTTTGTATGATGGGTTTAAATCTTTGGGTGAAATCTCTCTCCCAGAACAAGCAAAAGAATTGATTCGCGATTATAGGGGAAATCCTCATGTAGTTACGGATAAAAAAATCTATGGAATCGTTGAAACAGAACGTAGAATTGAAATCGCTCAAATTGAGAAGGATTATTACATGGCTTACATTGCTCCAATTGTAGATTCTGCATATACGAAGTTCTATTTTTCCAATTTCAATCCCAATTTCCCTGCGTTTGATTATTTCACCTACGACGTAGTTGATTCAACATACAAAAAAATTGCAAAGGTTCAAGATGATTTAATGATGGAATTGTACCGCTCTGAGTTTAAGTATGTGGATGTACGAACTAAATTATGGGCAATGGATAAAGAGAATGAAACGGGGATTGATAAAGAGATTTGGGTAGGAATGTATCATTTTACAGGATCGATCTATTACAAACAACTATACGCTCCGATTTTTGCTCGAAACGATTCGGTGTTTTTGTTTGATCATTACAAGAATTTATTGTTCAAGTATTCTTATAAAGGAGATTTATTGGATAGTGTTCCTATTTACTATCACCTACAACCGAAAGAAAATGGGTGGAAAAAACGTTTGATTCAAGATTATGAAACGGGGGAGATTTACATCTATTATGAAGTGGCAGGAAAAGCTCAATTAAGACATTTCAATACTTCAACTGGAAAATTGAGTCAACCGATTGAATTGCATTTTAAGTATCCAGAGAACATTCAAATTAAGTCGAATAGTGTCTATTACATTTATCGTCCTTTTGAAACTACTCAGAAAAAATACTTGTATCGGGAAAGATTACCCGTTCAATATAAGACGCAAAAATTGAATCAGGGAACGATGGTAGAAGTGGTAAAGCCTTAAAAGCGTAAATGGAGTCAAGACGGGCGTCCTAACTCCATTCACTAATCAACCTAACCTAACCACCTAAATCAGTTCAAATATACAATAAGAAATCTGATAGACATAATTTTATGTAAAAAAATACCGATAAAAAATTACAACAAAATAAAACGTGTTGATTTACAGCTATTTAGTTATTTACGGAATGCATTTAAAGAATCAGCTTTCTACCAATTGGACCTTCGCAAAATAGCAAATCTAGAATAGAAACTTCGGGAACAAATTGTTTTTGTGTGAAAAGCACTTGATTGTATGTTCCGATCATTGCTAAGGTTTCGTAGTTCGATTCTCGATAATCTGTAGAATAAGAAGTTTCGTAAGTTTCGGTAAGGGTAGATTCAACCGAAAACTGAAAAGCATCCTGGATGAATGCATTTATTTCCAAATTCAAATCAACTAAGAATTTGAATTTTTTGAAAAGCAATTGTTCTATATCGGATGCGTAATGCTCGAAAAATGGAGCTGCAGCATAACTTGTTTTCAAAGATCTCCAATGAATCGTTGGCCAGTTTTGCTGATAGGAGATTACTACATCTTTTGTTAGAGTCTTAGATCCAGCAGGTTTTTCAAGTGGCATTGTTAGCACTTGCGGACCTTGAGAACCCAAAATAATCATTCTATTACGAAAAGTTTGTTTCGGTAAATGATCACTAATTTCTAGGCAAACCTGTTTCTCTTGAGCTAAATCTTGAAAATAACGAACACTTCCAAAATAGGCTATGGGAAAAACTGGAAAAGACATCAACGAATGGCTTTAAAAATTCGATCCCAGCGAATTTCTGCACCTTTAGAGAACCAAACAATAGAAGCCTTACCAACAACATGATCTTCAGGAACAAATCCCCAGACTCTCGAATCTGCAGATTTATAGCGATTATCTCCCATTAACCAATAGTAATTCATTGCAAACTTGTACGAAGTCACCTTCTTGCCATCAATGTAAATTCCATCTTTCTTTTCCTGTAATTTATGACCTTCGTATGCTGTAATGATTCTTCGGTACCAAGCAATATTTTTACCAGATAGTTTAACAACAGCACCTTTTGCAGGAATACGGAATTTGGTAAAATCTGAAACGGTATTGTTTATGTAAAAATCCTTCGGGAACATTCCCAGATTTTCAATTAATTCAGTGTTGGTTGGTTTGTAATTCGAATCATCTGAATATTGAGGAGTTAAACTCACCTCAAATTTAGTATTTGGAGAACGTTTTTTCAACTGAGCTAGTTTTTCTCTTGTCAAGTATGCAACAGTTACATAAGAGCTATCATCTATTGTATAGTCTCCGATTTCAGGGGATGCGGAAAGTCCAATGTCTTCTAAATATCTTCCTGGAATTTTAGTTCCCAAAACATAGTACATAATATTTTGATAAGGAGCCTTCCACGCCACTTTTCCATTTACGTAAAGTACTGATTTTTTGATTTCTAATTCATCCCCAGGTAAACCAACACATCGTTTAATGTAGTTCTCCCGTTTATCTACTGGTCTGTAAATCAATCCGTAATGCTTAATAATACCCTCGCCAGTATGCGCAATTTTTTGTTCGCTCAAAACGATTCTTGCTTTTGCTTTCCACTTTTCAAAGTCACGTATAAATTCAGCGCCTTTGGAATCGATCACACCTTTTACAGCTAAATAATCAGTATATGATTTGAGTCCTGCAGGATCACTTGAAACTTGACCATTCTTTGCAAATTCTTGGGTAATGCTATCGTAAATTCGGGTGGATATAATATTTCGTTCACCAGCATATTTTTCTGAAAAAAGCAATTTTGCTTCTTCAATTAAAATCCCATGATAATCGTGTCCCATCAAACCATCTGGTACGCGAGGATCATAAACCGCCGTATCTCCCGATGGATAATTGAAAACCATCACATCATTTCGTTGAATATCTCCAAAACCAGGTAAACGGTAGAAATTAGCAGTTTCAATTCCTAAATACGATTTCACATTAATAAATGGAATCGTATTGTGAGCTAACGGAAACGAGAAAGGAGTTACAGGAACCTTTGGCCCGTAAGACAATTTGTTCACAAATAAGAAATCGCCAACCAATAATGTTTTTTCCATCGATCCAGTAGGAATTTGAAACGGCTCAAACACATAGGTACGAATAATACTTGCTGCTACTAAAGCAAAAATGATGGAATCTCCCCATTCTTTAATGGCAGATTTTTTACCAATTCTTTTCGAACGGAATGACAATACATACGCCGCAATGTGACCGATAACAGGCAATATTAAAAACAGAGTTACGTGATCGCTGTTTGTTCTTTTAGCAACTTCTACCGGACTAGCCCAATTTGTAGGTGCTAAAACTGGAAGTGTTTCATCCGTTGCATTCGCAATTTTCCACAAAATTAAATATGGAAAGAAAATCCCTTGCAAGGTGTCTCCCACAGAAAAGAATCCAAATCTTCGAATATAAGAAAGGTTAGCGACCATCCACATGATGATGTGAATTCCCGGAACGAACATTAACAATGACCACCAAGGTTTTCCTGAGCCAAATTTAAAGACAATATAATAATTGTAAACGGGTATAAATGCTTGCCAAGATTTTGCTCCCATTCGCTCGAAAGATTTCCACCAAAGCGAAAGTATCGGATGAATAATAACGAGAACAAGTAAGTAATATTTGTAGTGTAAAAATTCCATAAGGCTTAAAATGCTAATACATCACGCATAGTAAAAACTCCTTTTTTTCCAAGAAGAAATTCAGCTGCAATGACAGAGCCCAAAGCAAATCCATCTCTAGAATGTGCCTCATGACTCAGGGTTAAAGTATCTATTGTTGAAGTGTAAGAAATCGTATGTGTACCAGGAACCTCTGGCTCTCTGATTGCTTGAATGGGTAGTTCACCAGTATTTACTGTTGGCCAAGAACCCGTTTCTGCTTTCCAAGAAGAATAATTTTCATTGTTTTCAATAATTCCCTGCGCTAAAGAAACGGCTGTTCCGCTTGGAGCATCTAATTTTTGAATGTGATGGATTTCTTCTATTTGTGCTTTATAATCGGGATGAGTCGACATTAAAGCAGCTAATTTTTCATTGATATTGAATAGGATATTTACTCCAACACTAAAATTGGAGGCATGAAGCAAGGCTCCGTTATTCTCAGCAACAAGTTTTGACACATGTCCCAATTGCTCTTGCCAAGCTGTGGTACCAATTACAACAGGTGTTCCTTGGGAAATACACTGTTCAATATGATTGATTACTAAACTTGGTTGAGTAAACTCAATGGCAACATCTGCTTGGTTTAATTGGACTTGATCAATGGTGTTTTTAGAATCTATTTTATATGAAATAGTATGTCCGCGTTCCAAAGCAATTCGTTCGATTGCTTTTCCCATTTTTCCGTATCCGATTAATCCAATTTTCATGTAGCGCAAAAATACTGTTTTCAGGTTCTGAACCTATTATTTAACGAAAATTAAGTTGAAATGAAATTCCAACTGCAGATGTTCCGTATGCTGTTGGATTAATGGAGAGCGTTAAATCTTCACTAATATCAAATCGGGTGAAATGAGCTTCAACGCCAGCGTCAACAATATTTAATAGGTAAACTAATCCAATTCCTAAAATTGCAAAATCTCGTCGATTTCTAGATGTTGTAAATAAGGTTAGCAAACTTTGGTCGTCATATTCTAAAAAATTTGCTGGGGAATTTCCAATTTTCCGAGATTCATATTCATTACGGTATTGGTTTTTCATGCTGTTATTCTTCAATGCAAAATAAGTAGTTGCTCCTAATCCAGCATAAATCAATGGAACTTTCCAATAGGCTTTCTTTTTTCCTTTGGGCATTGCAATGTGATTGTAAACTTGTCCAGCACCTGGAAGTATAGCTGAAAAAAGACACGCTCTTTTCCACGGGTGTTTTTTAACTGTATCAGCTGAAGTTGCTAATGAGTCTTGTGCATTTACTTGAAAAGAAAACCAAACCAAGGATATAACACCAATGAATTTGAGCATTATTTCGATTTATTCAATAACTCGATGATGCGATTTAAATCTACTTCTGAAGAGAAATTGATTGTGATTTTCCCACTTCCAGAATGTGTTTTCTTGATTTCCACTTTTGATGAAATACGATCACTTAAATGATTTTTAAAAACCTCTTGAATACTCGAAAGCTCGGGCGTTGAAGCAGTTTTCGGGCTTGAGGGTGTTTCTTCAGAAGTTCGTGACGTATTTGTGCGAATTAATTCCTCGATTTCACGAACAGATAATTGAAAATCAATGATTTGTCTGTATAAATCAAGTTGTCTGTTTTCATCACCCGCAGAAACCAATGCTCTTGCATGCCCCATGGAAATCAAACTATCTCTAACTCCCAATTGAATTTCAGCTGGAAGCTTTAGCAAACGCAAATGATTCGTAATACTTGTTCGACTTTTAGATATTTTTTGAGACAATTGATCTTGAGTAAGTCCAATTTCATCAATCAACCGTTGATAGGAGAGTGCAACCTCTACTGCATTCAAGTCTTCACGTTGAATGTTTTCAACCAAAGCCATTTCCAACATGGATTGATCATTCGCTACACGGATATATGCAGGAACTTCTTCCAATCCAGCTAATTGAGAAGCTCTGAAACGACGTTCTCCAGAGATTAATTGGTATTTATCCTTTCCGAGTTTACGTACTGTAAGCGGTTGAATGATTCCATGGATTGAAATAGATTCTTTCAACTCGTTGAGTGCGTCTTTCTCAAAGTTTGTACGCGGATTGAATGGATTTGCCTCAATAGATTCAATTGAAATCAATGCCACTCCACCAGAACTTGGGGCGCTAACAGTTGTTGTAATATCTGCAGATGAGCTTTCTAATAAAGCCCCTAAACCTTTACCTAAAGCGGAACGTTTTTTCGGATTAGATGTCATTTCCTACTTGAAATTGTTTGTCATTATTACCGATTTTTGTCAAATCGTTTCTTTGTAGAATTTCTCGAGCGAAATTCAAATAATTGATAGCTCCTTTACTCGTAGCATCATGTAATACAATCGTTTCTCCAAAACTAGGAGCTTCTCCCAATTTGGTGTTTCTGTGAATTACGGTATCAAAAACCAAGTCTTGGAAATGTGTTTTAACTTCTTCAACCACTTGATTCGCTAAGCGCAAACGAGTATCATACATGGTTAAAACAATCCCTTCTATTTCTAATTCCGGATTTAATCTTCCTTGAATAATTTTAATGGTATTCAATAATTTACCCAGACCTTCCAATGCAAAATATTCACATTGAACTGGAACCATTACAGAATCCGCAGCTGCTAATGCATTTACGGTAATTAACCCCAATGAAGGTGAACAATCGATAATGATAAAGTCGTATTGATCTTTGATTTTATCCAAAGCCTTTTTGAGCATGTGCTCTCTATTTGGCATATTGATCATTTCCAATTCTGCACCAACTAAATCGATGTGAGAAGGAATGATATCCAAATTTGGATTGTTTGTTGGAATAATTAACTCAGATGGATGTACATCATTGATCAAACAATCGTAGATGTTACGAGAGTTTTTCGGATCTAATCCAACACCAGATGTAGCATTTGCTTGTGGATCCGCATCAACCAATAATGTTTTGTACTCCAAAACACCAAAACACCCGCCTAAATTAATAGCCGTAGTTGTTTTACCAACACCACCTTTTTGATTCGCTATTGCGATTATTTTACCCATAAGAGCACTGTAAATTTGAGTATAAAGATACGTTAATGAAATGACCTAAGCAGATTTATTTCTTCTATTTTATCAACGATAATGATGTTGAAAGAATATTAAAAGTTCTTATAAATCTTCGAATTGAATATCTGAAGCAACTGAAGTATTTGAATTTTCACTCATATTCAGCTCATTTGCTTTTTCAATGACTTCTAGAATTGATTCTGAAAATTTCTCAAAATCTTCTTTGTATAGAAAAATTTTATGCTTCTGAAAAACCTCTTTTCCATTCAGGTTTACTTTCTTGCTTTCTGTGATGGTAATGAAGTGGTCCTGACCTTTAGTTGTTTTAATATCAAAGAAGTAGGTGCGTTTTCCAGCCTTTACCAATTTTGTATAGACTTCTCTTTGAGAATCGTAATCCGGTTCGTTTTGCATAATATATCTGAGGTTGCAGCAAAACAAATATGAATTTTTATTTGAACAAATACAAGGTTTTTAAATAAAAAGTTACTTCTTACTTTTCTTTGTTTTAGATAAGTCACCCGTTAAACTAGATCGTTTTTCCTTTTTACGTTTTTTATCTTGTTTGTAGGTGCTAATATTCAACGGATTGTTTTCATCCTTTTTGACCGTTTTTTGGTTCTTATTGGTTGTGTTTGTTGAATTTGCATCAGGCAACACCGCAACATGAACTTCATCGCTCGAACCAGAAGAACCTGTTCCAGTTGGATCTTCCCATTTACTATCAATCGATGAGCTAGAGACTTCTCCACTTTTTTCATTGATTTGACTCAAGGAAACAATGTGTTGCTTTTTGTTTATGCCAATTACATCTTCAACCAAAAGCCACCGATTATTTTCTAAAACCAATGCATCGTAAGACATATCAGGAACATAAAACTCATGAAAACCTTCCATAGTTGGTGTTTCAGGAGATAAATGATCGAAAATGATTCGTTTGTATTCAGGCTCGTATTTTAAAGACATAACTGAGCGTTCAGAATGTTCGAAAAAGACTCTTTTGACAGTGTTCTCACCGATTTTGAATAGGGGATAGCCTAATTTAAGAGTACTTCCAGTGAAATAAAGTACATCAATTAATTTGGTGTTACTCATTCTTGTTCCACCATCCCACCCAAGAACGGTGTAGTAGAGTTTATTTCCCTTTTCAACAGGAATAATCTGGTAATAAAGTGCTCCGTACCACATATTCGAAGCTAATGTTTCTTCCGGTTTTCCAGGAAGCATCATGGAGTTATCAATCAATTCGAAAATTTTGGTTTTGCCCGTTTTTGATTCTCTGTGAATGACATACGCATAGTACTTTTGACTAGCATCCTCTTGTTCCACATTCCAATTTATAATTCGAACCATGTTGTCGGGGCTATCAATCACCCCAAGTGTTCGCAATTTTGGAAACGAAAGATCAAATACTGTTGGTTCGTGCAGAGTATTATCTAATAGTGCTTTGAATTGAACGTTCCAGAATTCTTTTTGATCATTGGTTTTTGAAGCACGCACGGAATCCAAAAGAACACATAATTCTTGTTCTCTAGCTGTTACATCAAATTGACCAAAGCTTTGGATGCTGAAGAATGAAACGAAAAAAAGAATTGAAAACTTCATAACACTAGAACGCTTAAAAAGTAAATGTGTTACAATTTGGACTAAAATCCAAATTAATTTAGATGCATGAAATCCTTTTTCGCAAGTAATTCATCATCACTTTCACGATATTCTGGATCATCTACACAACAATCAACGGGGCAAACAGCTGCGCATTGAGGCTCATCATGAAAACCAACACATTCTGTACATTTATCTGTAACTATGTAATAAACGTCCATGTCTTTTGGCTCGAAATTATCATCTGCCTGAACATCATCGCCACTTAAAGTTGTAATCAATCCTTTCAATGACGTGCCATCCGCATACGTCCACTCAGCTCCACCTTCGTAGATTGCATTGTTTGGACATTCCGGTTCGCATGCACCACAGTTGATGCATTCGTCTGTTATCATGATTGCCATAATTGACTCTTTTTTGTGCAAATATACGCAGGTCTAAGATTTATCCATTGAAATAGTTGAAAAAAATAACGAATTTCTCTCAGAGGAATTAATTTTGTACCGTGGAAAGAAAAGCAATCATAGAAGTTTTTGGTCAACTTAGAAAATCATTAAATGCTGTAATAGCAAACGATGAATGGCCTGGTTACACTTGTGGATTAACAGAAGAAGAGTTTTTGAGCTTCAAAAAGATGATCAATAAAGAGTTTCAATTAAATCCGTGGTTTACGAAAGAAAACTGCTTAAAAGCTTTAGGTGGAATTGTTCATTTATTGGATAATGAATCACTTACGACATTTTCTGAAAATTATCAGTTTACAAGTAAACCTAAATTGGTAGCACTAATAATGGCAGGGAATATTCCTTTTGTTGGGTTTCATGATTTGCTTTGCACACTACTTACTGGAAATAAAGCGCTTTGTAAGTTAAGCAGTTCAGATTCTAGGGTTCCTCTAAGAATAATCCAATGGTTAATTCAGTGGAATCCTGAGTTGAAAGAATATATTCAAGTTTCAATAGGGCCAATTAAAAATTACGATGCAGTAATTGCAACTGGAAGCAACAATAGTATTGCTCAATTTGAAACCTACTTTGGACATATCCCACATTTGTTTCGAAAAAACAGAACATCGATTGCTTTGTTGGACGGCACAGAAACAGACGATGAGTTAAAAGCGTTAAGTTCTGATTGTTTTGATTTTTTTGGAATGGGATGCCGAAATGCGTCCAAATTATACCTTCCTACAGGATTTAATTTGAATCGCATTTTTGAAAATTTTCTCGATCAGCAACATTTGATTAATCATCACAAATACGGTAACAACTACGATTACAATCGCACGATTTTTCTAATGAATCAAATTCCATTTTTAGATAACAACGTTTTTATGTTGAAGGAAGATGAAGGGATCCATGCTCCGCTTTCTGTCATTTATTATGAATTTTATACAAATCAGGAAGAGATATTAGCAAAAATTGAAGGAATGAAAGACGAATTACAAGCAATTGTTGGTCACGGGTTTATTCCTTTTGGTAAAGCACAAGCTCCAGATATTTCCGATTTTGCTGACGGAGTGGATACCTGTAGTTGGTTGAATTCGCTGAGTTAATCAGAGTTCAAAAAGTTCAAAAGTTAAATGGTTCAAATCAAGATCTTGCGAATCCTGGGGTTTTCTTTTTATTGAATGTTTAAACCTTTAAACTTGCCATTAGGCAGAGTTATTAACAATGACATTTAGAGTTTTCAACATTTTTTGTAACCAAGTCGCTACTTTTACGTATTCTAAACAGTAATTCAAAGCATTTTGAGATAATGAAAAGTTTAGCAATTGTAGGAATCGGGTTCTCGTTCTTCTCTTTTGGTGGTGAAATTCAAGCTAAAACGAGTCAAACGGATTATGTGAATTTATGGTCTAATGTTGCCGTTGAGCAAATGATTATACATCGGATACCAGCGAGTATCACATTGGCACAAGGACTTTTAGAAAGTGGTAATGGAAATTCCCCTTTGGCTGTTGAGGCAAATAATCATTTTGGAATTAAATGCAGTGATTGGACAGGAGAAAAAATCTATTTTGATGATGATGCAAAAGGTGAATGTTTTCGGAAATATCCAACGGCTACAGATTCATACAACGATCACAGTTTGTTTTTAACAAAGAAACCGCGTTACGCAGGTTTGTTTCAATTCCCCACAGATGATTATAAATCATGGGCGAAAGGATTGAAAAAAGCAGGATATGCAACACATCCAGAATACGCAGAGAAGCTAATTGATTTAATAGAACGTTTGAAATTGTATGAATACGATGACAAGACGGCACCTGCCAATCAAGGAACTGAATTGCTCGCTACTGCTGTAAAAGATTCGAAAGACTCAAAAGTAAAGCCAAAAACATCTTCTACAAAGGAAACGAATTCTTCGATGAAAATAGATGAGTCTTGCTTGAAGTATCAAGCGCATATTGCCAAAGAAAATAAAAATGATGTCAAATATATTCTTGCAAGAAAAGGGGATACCTATTATAAAATTGCGAAAGAATATGACTTAGCAATGTGGCAAATGTATAAGTACAACAATTTCGTTGACAAAAAAGATTTACTGGAAGAAGGGGATATTGTTTATCTGGAACCCAAAAGAAATCGATCTCGAACAAAAGGAGCGACATTTGTAGCAAAAAAGGATATAACATTGATTGAAGTTTCTCAAAATGAAGGAATCAAATTAAAAAAATTGGTTAAGATGAATGGTTTTACATCTGATAAAGTAACTGTCCAAAAAGGACAAAAAATCCTTCTTCGTTAGGCAAATTGTTTGCGTTGAAGTTTATTGTTGTTGTTTGTGAAAGGTTGTGTTATGCAACCTTTTTTTATTACTAGGATTTCAACTGAAATTTTTCAAAGCAACTAGTAAAGAAGGGTTTTAAGTTCTAAAAATCTTTTTAAAAAAACAACTAGGATTGAAACATTTCGTTAAATTTGAAAAACTCCTGTTATTATGAAGCCTTCAAATGAGCTCTATAAGCTAATTAAGTCATTAACAAAATCTGAGAAGCGATTTTTTAAACTTTCATCTGCTCTTCAATCAGGTGAAAAGAACTATTTGAAAATCTTTGATTTTATTGAAAAACAAGGAGCTTACAAAGAAGAGGAGTTAAAGGACTTTTTTCAAGATGAAACCTTTGTGAAGCATTTGCCTTCAGAAAAAAACCACCTTTATCGATTGATACTTAAGAGTTTAAGAGTGTATTATTCAGAGCAATCGGCATCAAGTATACTCAAACAAGAATTAAAAAACGTAGAAATATTATACAATAAAGCACTTTACAAAGAGTGTGAGAAATTTGTTCAGAGGGCCAAAAATTTAGCTGTCGAACACGAAGAGTTTTATTATTGGTACGAATTAATTTCTTGGGAAAAGAAGCTATTAGAAGCGGCATATGAGGATGGTGAATTTACAAGAAACTTGGATGATATTATTACGGAAGAAGAGGCTGTCATTGCAAAACTCAGAAACCTTGCTGAATATCAAGTTATTTATTCTAAAATCAATTTAATATTCCGTTCAGGAGGGTTTACTCGAAATATTGATGAGCGAAAAATTGTAGATGACATTGCTGATTATCACCTGATTAAAGGTAAAAATACTGCTCTTTCAACAAGAGCTTCTTCTATGTGTTATTATATCAAAGGTTTATGTGCCGCAACAAATAGAAATTATGAAGATAGCTTTCAGTTTTTCAATCGAACGAAAGATATCTTGGATAATAATCCATTCATAAAAGAAGATTTGGGGCAACGTTATATCTTGACGCTTTCACATTTATTGAGGTGTTATATTGATAATAAACAATTTAAAGAAGCATCAAATACCATTCAAGAAATTCGATCATTAGAAGGAACAAAAGGGTTCAATTCAATGGATTTATCTTTGAGAATCTTTACAATCTCTTACAACGGTGAATTTGCCTTAAATAATGCAACTGGAAATTTTGAAGCTTCATCTAAATTGGGGGAAGAAGTGCGTGCGAAACTGCGCGATTTTGATGATAAGATTTCAAAAGAGCAGAATATTCTTTTTAGCTATAATCAAGCGTATACTTATTTTGGGGTAGGCGATTATAAAAAGGCTTTATCCACTTTGAATGAAGTATTAAATGACAACGAACAACGTTTAAGACAAGATATTTATAGTTTTGCTCGAATTTTCAACTTGATTATTCATTTAGAATTGGAAAATTATGATTTCTTAGAATATGTCATAAAATCGACTAATCGCTACTTGAGTAAACATGATCGAGATTACGAGATTGAGAATGTAGTGATTAAGCATTTGAGAAAATTAGCAAAGACCATGAGCGCGACTCAGCGGAATGAGGTGTTTTTGAAAATGAAAACTGAAGTTGCTGAATTAATGAAAGATCAACAAGAACGAGTTATTCTTGATTACTTTCATCTTCCAGCTTGGATTGATTCGAAATTAGATAAATTGGATTTCTCCAAATCAATTAACAATTACAACAATCATTTATAATCAAACTTATATTGCATACCGATGTTGAATGTCATATTAGTGATATCCAATTCGGTTCTGCTTTCGTAAAATGCTTTGTAAACACTTGATTGCATCAAATATCGTACAGATGCATTGAAATACACGCGATTTACACGAATGCCTAATCCACCGCTAAATGTTTGGTTGTAGTTTTTTCCGTAAGTACGCATGAGTGTATCTCCTTTTGGGTAATACCCATATCCTGCCCTTATGAAGAAGGTGTTTTGAATTGCCCATTCTCCACCAATACGAATATTTAAAGCATCAACTAGTTGGTCTTTAATCACTTGGTTTTCATACGCATAATTATATGGAACGTACGCTTCATCATTGGTTGTTTTTAATCTTCCCCAACCATAATTTAGGTATTCTAAATCAATATTGATACATCCGTTGTCTCCAAAAATTAATCCTAGTGATCCGACAAGTTTTGTTGGTGTCCAAATGCGGTATTTGTATTTATCAGCTGGGACATAGGCTGGATCGACCGAATTCACTCCGTAACTGTGAACGGCCTGCATGTTTGCTGTGTATTCGTCAGTTAATTGATAAAATGTAGGGGTATGTAATGCAATCCCTAATCGTAAAAAGTCTGTAGGTAAAAAAATCGCTCCAAGTTTTACATTTAAGCCGCCACCTTTCGTTTTATAATCGTATTGATAAACAAAAGAGCGCATTGTTTCGACTGCCGTATCGACCGCAGTTTCTTTATGAATGATGGATTCTGAGAAGTTGATTGTATTATAAGAAACGGATGCTCCAAAATAGATTTTATCAAGATAATTGGCACTCAATGCAACGTACCACTCATTGATTCCACCTTTATTTAAAACGGTTCGATTGTGAATTACATTTCCTTGATTACTTAAGCTTGGGGTGTAGTAATATTGCCCATTGTCAAGCGTATCATTGATTGCGTATGTTATCCATGCCAATGAAGAAGTATATGGTTGTTGGTTGTATAAATCGAGTGGATCTATTCCGTACGCGTTATTTGAAAAGACATCTAATAATGACGCTAATTGCTGGCCACTATAATTAAATGAGTTGTTGAAGTTAGCAACTCGATTCAGCCCAAAGGAAATTTGAGTATAGATCAATCCAGAATTTGAACTTGAAACATCACTAACAACTGTGGCTGCAATATTAGGAACACGAACATTGAAATCAGTGAAGTTAGATGAATTGCTATTGAAATTAGTTTTAGTTTGAACATTCGTACTGCTCAAGCCAAAAGAAAATGAGCTAACTGATGAGCGACCAAACCCCGCAGGATTTATACCAATGCAACCACTTTCAGCTCCGAGCGCTCCAAATGAACCACCCATAGCATCAAATCTAGCAGATCCTTGCACATAAGTGTTCGATAACCTATACACATCTACTTCATTCTGTCCGAACGCAAAAAAGGCTCCCGTAAAAACCGAAGCCATAATTAATTTATTTATCATTCTTTTTTATCTATCTTCTTCCACCTGCTCTTCCACCGCCACCACTAGGTGTGCTAACATTTCCACCACCACCGCCACTTCTAATTGTGGGTGAACTTGATCTAGTAGGAGTGGAGTTATTATTCGAGGGTGTGTTAATTGTTCTTACTGGAGTATTGCTTCTATTTACTGAAGGTGTCGTATTTGGAGTTCTAGGATTATTAATTCCTTGCTGATCCATACTTCCTTGTGTATTTGTAACAGTGGGTCTAGAAACCGACCCAGGTCTTACTGCTGCATTTCTTCTAGAAGAACTAACGGGTTGCGTTGTTCCGCTATTAACTGCGGGTCCGTTATTAGAACGTGTTGTAAGAACTCTTCCAGCGCGCTCAGTATTGTTTCCAGGAGCGATTGCTGATTTGTGTGGGTAAATTACAGCACCGTTATTTGCTGATGAGCGACCACCACCAGATAGTCCTGCACTCATGTTCGAATTACGATTTCCTGTATTGGGTTTACTTGAAGGTGTCCCCCAAGATCCATTGTTGTAATTCGGGGAGTAATATCCATTATTGAATCCATTTTCATAACTGTATCCATAAGGGTCGTGCCCGAAATAGGGGCTGTAAGGGTTATACGGATTGTATGGGTTGTGGTAGTTGTAATATCCTCCTGCATAAGGATTGTTTCCATAATAAGGGGAATAACCCAAACCAAAATGAGGTGTCACAAACATTCCTTGATTCCCATATCCTAAATAACTGTTCCCGTAGCCATAATAGCCGATTCCTTGCATGGAACTGTAAGGAGAGTATCCATAAAATCGATATTGATTGTAATAACCATTATCATAAAATTGTCTGGGAGAAACGTAAGCTACTTGCTCTGTTTTTTCTATTTGTTCTTTCTTCGCAACATAAGTAGCGTAATCGGTAACGTCGTTCAAATCTGTTCCTAAGGGCATGATGGGTGTTCTTGTATTGTAAACATCATCTTGCATAAAATGCTCAGATGTACCGCAACTAACTAACATCGTTGTAAGACCTACAGAAATACCAAATTTTAGCGAGTTTTTCATGACTAAAAGATTTTAACTTTCACTAAGGTAGCTGATTTATTTCTAATTTTACGAGATTATTTTTAATTTTTAACACAACTCAAAATGTCACAGAAGTACGCTACTCGCGCAGAAGATTATTCTAAGTGGTATAACGATTTGATTTCAAGAGCAGACCTTGCGGAACACTCGGATGTCAAAGGAATGATGGTTATAAAGCCCTATGGTTATGCTATTTGGGAAAACATGCGTGATATCTTAGATGCTAAATTCAAAGAAACAGGTCATCAAAATGCGTATTTCCCGTTATTAATACCCAAAAGTTACTTGAGTAAAGAAGCTTCTCATATTGAAGGTTTTGCAAAAGAATGCGCTGTTGTTACTCACTATCGCTTAATGAGCGATCCAAATGGAGGTGGAGTTATTGTTGATCCATCAGCAAAATTGGAGGAAGAATTAATTGTACGACCTACTTCTGAGACTATCATTTGGAACTCGTATAAAAAATGGATTCAATCTTACCGTGATTTACCGATATTGATTAACCAATGGGCGAATGTTGTTCGATGGGAAATGAAAACACGTTTGTTTTTGCGCACTTCCGAGTTTTTATGGCAAGAAGGTCATACTGCTCATGCTACAAAAGAAGAGGCAATTAAAGAGACTGAACAAATGCTAGATGTTTATGCTGAATTTGCGGAGACTTACATGGCGATGCCCGTAATTAAGGGTCATAAAACAGAGAGTGAGCGTTTTGCAGGTGCTGATGATACCTATTGCATTGAATCAATGATGCAAGATGGAAAAGCTTTACAAGCTGGAACTTCTCATTTCTTAGGACAGAACTTCGCTAAGGCTTTTGACGTGAAGTACAGCGATGCTCAAGGGAAATTAGAATACGTTTGGGCAACTTCTTGGGGAGTTTCGACCCGATTGATGGGCGCTTTAATTATGACTCATTCGGATGATGAAGGATTGGTTTTACCTCCAGCTTTAGCTCCAATTCAAGTGGTGATTGTTCCGATTTACAGAACAGATGAAGAATTGCAATTAATCAATGATGCTGTTGCCAAAATAACTGCTGAATTGAAGGATTTGAAGGTGAAAGTAAAATACGATTCAGACGATCAGAAACGTCCAGGATGGAAGTTTGCGGAGCATGAAGCAAAAGGTGTTCCGGTGCGCTTGGCAATTGGCCCAAGAGATTTAGCAAATGGTGTAGTGGAGATTGCTCGTAGAGATACAAAAGAGAAATATGCGATGAATATTGATAATATTGGTCATTCAATTGTAGAATTGTTAGCTGATATTCAATCGAATTTATTCCAAAGAGCGATTCAATTCCGAAAAGAGAACATGCATGAAGTAGATACTTATGAAGAGTTCAAGACACAACTCGAAAAAGTCGGCGGATTTTACTTAGCTCATTGGGATGGAACAAAAGAAACTGAAGCAAAAATTAAAGAAGAGACGAAAGCAACAATTCGCTGTATTCCTATCGGCATTCCTTCGGAAACAGGGAGATGTATGGTGACAGGAGCCCCTTCGAAAGGAAGGGTTGTTTTCGCCAAAGCATATTAGTGAATTAAAAATTATGAATATTAAATTCAAAAAGTAGTATTGAGAAAGGAGGCTGGATAGATTCTTAGTCTCCTTTTTTTTTCATTTTGAATTTTTCATTTTGAATTAACACGTTATGGAAGAATCACGCAAGGTAATACAAGCAATCCTGGAACAAAAGGCAGGATTGAAACAAGATATTTTCCAAGATACTAAGAATCATTTTGAGCGATTTAAAAAGCATCTACTGGAAGAAATTGGAGCGTTAAGACTACTTGTTGAAGATAGCCGAATTAGACTGCATGTTGAGTATAAAGGTGAGTTTCAAATTCAAGTATATATCGGAAGTGATGTGCTTGTTTTTCAAATGCATACAAACGTTTTTAAACTTCCAGATGAGCACCCGTTATGGCAAACGGATTATTTGAAAGAAGACAAATCAAGAGGGTATTATGGAATTATCAATATCTACAATTTCTTAGCAGAGTCTTATCTGAAAAATCGCTCGAATGATGTGGGGTATTTGATTGGTCGTGTGTTCATCAATAAAGACGAACATTTCATGGTTGAAGGAAAGGGACAATTAGGGTTCTTATTTCGTGATTTTACAAATTCAGTGCTTACAGATTCAATTTTGACACACATTATTCAGGTTTCATTTGCGTATGCTTTAGAGTTTGACTTGTTAACTCCACCTTATGAAATTGTTTCGAAAGTGACCGTTTTTCAAATGCATGAGATGGAAGCGAGCAGTCAAATGTCGACAGGTAAAAGGCTGGGTTTCAAATTTGAAGCAGAAGATCGAGATATTTTTTAGAAAAAAAAGCACGTTACCTATTGCAAATAGCAAAATTCCAGCTATATTTGCACTCCGAAATTAAAAAACGGCCCATTCGTCTAACGGTTAGGACATGCGGTTTTCATCCGTAAAATAGGAGTTCGATTCTCCTATGGGCTACAAAAAAAAGAAAAGACCGTTTATTCGGTTATGGCCCATTCGTCTAGTGGTTAGGACGCCAGGTTTTCATCCTGGTAACAGGAGTTCGATTCTCCTATGGGCTACAAAATTTAGTTTGTAATAACACAAAAAAATGGCAAATCATAAGTCAGCACAAAAACGAATCCGTTCTAACGATGTTAAACGTTTGCGTAACAAGTATCAACACAAAACAACGCGTAATGCGGTACGTAAACTTCGTTCTTTGAAAGATAAGAAAGAAGCAAGCGAATTGTTGCCACTTGTTTCTTCTATGTTGGATAAATTAGCGAAACGCAACATCATTCACAAGAATAAAGCTGCAAACTTGAAATCAGGTTTGATGCTTTCAGTGAATAAATTATAAGAATTTTCATTAGAAATTGAAAAGGTCTTGTTTGCCATTGGCGATAAGACCTTTTTGTGTTTAATAAAGTTTCGTGAAAAAATGGATTTTGTTTTTACTCGTCACGTCCTTCTGTCAGCTATATAGCTTGGCACAATCCCCCTTTGGAAATTATTTTCAAGATTCATTAAAGCCAGGACATCGTATCTCAGGAAAACTAGATTCCGTAGATGTAAACCTTGCGAGCTATCAGCATACCTTGCCAGGCGACTTTAACCCATTTCAATATCAATTCTCCTTTTCAGATTTAAGCACCAAATGGCTAAAGCTTCCTGTAAGAAGATTTTCTTCTATTCCCCATATTGCATTTGAATATTCTATGGGTTCTAAATTGGCTCAATTTGGACGGATTTCCTATACTCATGCCTTAGACTCAAACACGTTTATTCAACTCGATTACATTAGAAATAGCTCAGCTGGTAATTTAAGGAACTCGAACTTCGAAAGAAATACGGTTGAACTTTCTTTGATGCATCGATCTAGATATTACGGAACTATTTTAGACCTCTCCTTTTATGGAAACAACGCGAATTTTAGTGATGGATTGATTGGAGACAGTATTCAAGAAGGATTTGCACTCAATTTTCAGGAAGTTCAGAAATCAAATGCAGGAAATAAAACAAAAGAGTTTTATGCTGATTGGAAGAATTATATTTCTTTCACCAAAGATTCTCTTCAGAAGATTGGACTGGTTTTACAACCGCGTTTAGACATTAAAAATCAACGATATTTTGAAAGAGACACGCTGAAGGGTATTTATGGTTTTTACAATTACGATTCTGCAAATACTTACGATTATTGGCAAGTTTCATCCCTGAAATTGAACGGAGGATTATTCTACAAAGTTAGAAACCTGAATATTGAAGCAGGTGTTGGTGCGCGTTATTGGGATTATGACAATTTAAAAATTCATCAAGATACCACAGAAGCTTACGGATTTGCAGCGGTCGATTTTAATTCGAAAGGATATTATTTTAGAGGATCAGCAAATTACACGTTGATTGGTGCAAAAGGAGAAACAAGTATTTTAGCGCATGCGAAAAAAGCATTTTCAAAGAATGTTTTTTCTGTTTCAGGTGGATTATCCCGCCAATATCCAGAGATTTATCAGCGAACATTTTACGGTAACACATTAAACTATTCTTGGGAGACCAAAATTTTGGGGACTCGAACAACTGGGAATTTAAATTGGCAAAACAAAAACCGAATTATTCCATTCTTTGTTCAAGGAACTGTTGAAGCAAATTCCAAAATGCCAGTTTTCATTCAAAATAAATGGAGACAGGATACACTTACAACACTAAATGTCTATGGAATTCAAGTTGGATTTGAATATTTATTCAAAAAATTATTGATTCAATCGAGAGTTAGTTACCGAGAAAGTACAGGCAGTTTGTTGCCAAATTGGTTGATTTCAGGTAGAATTGCATACAATGGAGGTTTATTCAAAGCAAAGAAACTGAAAACAGTTACAGGAATTGAAGTTGGATACATTAGTGCTTATAGTTTATTGGATTTCACTCCGATGAGTAATTCTTATAGTTTGATTGCTACTGGAAGAGAATTTAATCCGATGATGAAATTGCATTTCTTCAGTCAATTTGATTTGGGATATTTCAGATGGTTTATTCGTGTTGAAAATATTGAACAAACATTTGTGAAACCAACCAATTTTGAAGGATTAGGATATCCGGTAACACCACTTCAACTTCGGTTTGGTGTTTCTTGGGATTTCTTTAATTAAACCAGCTGTTTAATTAAGTTTAAAAAGTTTAAAGACTCAATAGGTTTAAATTTTTGGACTCTTCAAACATTTCAACCTTTTGAACGTACCATTGAGGATAAGTTAGCGCCTCAATTCGTTTATATCCAAGAAACCTTTCCTATATTTGAACACCAAAAAAACATTCATGGGATTATTAGATAATAAAATTGTTTTAATTACTGGAGCTTCCAGAGGAATTGGTAAATCAATTGCTGAGGAATGTGTGAAGCAAGGAGCAAAAGTGGCGTTTACCTATTTGTCTTCAGAAGAAAAAGCACGTGCTTTGGAGACTGAACTGACTGCAAATGGAGGAGAGGCAGTAGGATTTAAATCGGATGCTGCAAATTTCGATCAAGCACAAAAGTTGGTGGATGATGTAGTTGCTAAGTTTGGAACTATTGATGTTCTTGTGAACAACGCAGGAATCACTCGTGATACACTTTTAATGCGCATGACTGAAGAGCAATGGGACGAAGTAATGAACACGAACTTGAAATCTGCGTTTAACTTAACAAAAGCGGTTCAACGCCCAATGTTGAAAGCACGTTCTGGATCAATTATCAATATGTCTTCAGTAGTTGGTGTGAGTGGAAATGCTGGACAATCGAATTATGCTGCTTCTAAAGCTGGTTTAATTGGATTTACAAAATCAATTGCTCAAGAGTTAGGTTCAAGAAGTATTCGTTGCAATGCAATTGCTCCAGGGTTTATTGAAACTGAAATGACTGCTGCTTTGGATCAAAAAGTAGTGGAGGAGTGGAGAAATTCAATTCCATTGAAAAGAGGTGGTCAGCCAATTGATGTGGCAAATGCAGTAGTTTTCTTAGCTTCAGATATGTCTACGTATGTTACAGGACAAACCATTCACGTGTGTGGAGGAATGCTTATGTAATAAGCATTGCGAAGGAATATTGATATCATTCAAAACTATATAAAAACAAAAATCCCCGATTCGTTTGAATCGGGGATTTTTTATGCGTTATTTTTAGAACTTCCTTTTGAAAATAGTCCAAGAAACTTTCGTAGCAAGTCGTAATAAAGTGCCACAATCATTAAAACGGTCATTCCCCAAAGAACGAGAATGTTTGCAAGGAAAGTACTCATTGGAATTCCAAACCAATATTTCTTACTCGTGTAGAACGGAGCATTCAGCAAACGCGTGTTTTTAGGATCAATGTAAATCGGATCGTCTTTTTGAAGCAATTCATCATCTGTAACGATGATTTTTTGTACTTCCGTTCGGTTCGTTACTAAATCCTGTAAACTTTCATTGACATTTTGTGCCTGAGAAGCCTCAAAATGCTTCTCACCAACTTTTAGAACAAGTTTATCTAGCTCCTCTGTTGTTTCGTTGTAATTGATATTGTATTGCTTTTTAAGCATTTCCAAGAAGGAACCAATATTGAATTGTACTTCCTGCACAGATGTTTTGCCTTTTTGTAATTTATTCAATCCTTCAATACAATCCTTACATTCCAAATTGTCCCAAATCGAAACTTCTTTTTCTACTTCGTTTGTGAGGATTCTTTTCGCTTTTTCAAAGTCTTTTTCATTCGATTTTTTATCCGCTAAAATCGTCAATTGGTTTTTCATTTCGGGAATCCAATAATCTCTTTTCCAGCTTGCGTTACTTTGTTTTTGGTGCAATTTGAATTGACCTTCTTCATGTGCGTTTTCCGTTGATTGAACAACCGCTAAAGCTTCATAAGCCCACCTTGATGCCATTGCATTACCAACCCAAGGAACTTCATTGTTAGATGAAATGATTGGGTGTAATTTATCGAATTTCACAATTACTCCAGAGAAAATCAATTGAGGAATAATTAATAGAGGAACGATGATGTAAATTACTTTCGCTGAATTAAATGCACTTGAGATGTTTAGGCCAAGTACATTTGCCATACAGGAAGTCGAGAATAAAATAACCCAGTATTCCCACCACAAACCATGAATTTCGAGAATTAAGTTTCCAATAAACACGAAACATGCTGTTTGAATAGCAGAAACCATAAACATGATCAAAATCTTCGACCACAAGTAAGAACCTAATGATAAATTCAAGAAACTTTCTCGTTTCAATATTTTCTTGTCTTTGATGATTTCCTCTGCAGCAACAGTAAGACCTAAGAAAAGTGCAACAACAACAGAAATAAACAAGTATTGGGGGATGTTTTCATTTTGATAAAAGACGTAATCCTGATTTCCTTTTCCATCTGAATTAAAAAACTTTACGAAGAAAGAGAGGATTGCTGCCAAAACAGGAGCTTCAAGCATATTGATAAACATGTATTGTTTATTTGCCAATTTACTCAACACATCCCGTAGGAAGAAAACTTTGAATTGTCTGAGTTTATTTGCTATTCTTGAGGTTCCCTTAACTGGCTCAATAATTTCCTCAATATCCGACGTTTTGAAATTCGATAAATAACGCTCGTTCCATTCACGAGGAGTTACTTTTCGAACCTTTGTTTGATTTCCGTATTCATCTACCACTTTCGATTCAATGATATTGAAAATCTGTTCCGGATTTACGTTACCACAAATCGGGCATTCACGCTCATTGGCATTTACGTGATGAACATGAGTTTTGAAATAAACAACAGCATCAATTGGATTTCCATCAAAAATAGGATATCCACCTTGATCTAAAATCATCAGTTTATCAAACATCTTAAAAATGTCTGATGAAGGTTGATGAATTACAACAAAAATCAACTTGCCTTTCAATGCTAATTCCTTCAACATATCCATAATGTTTTCAGAATCCCGTGAAGACAAACCAGATGTTGGCTCATCCACAAACATCACTGCAGGCTGACGAATCAATTCGAGTGCAATATTTAATCGTTTTCGTTGTCCTCCAGAAATTGTTTTCTCAAGTGGGCTTCCAACTTTTAGGTTCTTTGCTTCTCCTAATCCAATATCAGAAAGCAAATCAAGTACTTTCTTCTTTAGTTGTTGTTCCGAAAGATCATTGAAACACAATTTTGCATTGAAATATAAATTTTGGAATACGGTTAATTCCTCTATAAGTAGATCATCTTGCGAAACAAAACCGATAACCCCTTCTAATTTCGATTTTTCACGGTGTAAATCAACTCCATTTATTGTTACAGCTCCATGAGATGGAATGTAATTTCCATTCAAGACATTCAAGAAAGTGGATTTCCCAGCACCAGAACCTCCCATCACACCAATTAACTTTCCAGATTGCTCCATGAAATTAATTTCGTGCAAACCAATTTTACCACTATTGAAATGGAATTGTAAATGGTCTACTTTGAAGGTTATTTTCTCTTGATTTGCATCATTTAAAAAGCGAGAAATAACATCACTGTAATAAATTGGCGTTGATTTATTGGTACGAAGAGAAGACCCTTGATTTAAGATATGTCTTCGTTCATTGGAAACAATTTGACCGTTTAGAATCAACTCGTCTTGACCGAAATATTTAAAGAATAAAATATTAACACTTTCTAGGCGAATTACTAGAATGGAACCTTCTAATCCATCTACTTTTATTTGTTTGGCATTTTTCAGATCAATTGTCTGATCATTCACATACATGAAATGATCATCATCCATAATTGTTCTAGAATTCGACTCAATGAATGATTTTAATTGAAGATATTCAAAGTTCGGAATGTTGAATGATTCAGAAACGGTGTGTACGAATTCTTGTTCTTGTTCGTGAACTTGGTCGTTTGCATGGATAAAGTCAAAAATTCGCAACAAAACGATCATTTTTTGACGTTGAGTCAACTCCTCATTGATTTGTGCACAAATTCGAAGAACCTTTACTGAATTTACAGAAGTTCTTTTCCGTTGGCCATCTTTTTTAGCAGATCCTTGGTGGTGAACCAATAAAAACTCATCAAATAATTGAATGTACTTTTGGAGTAATTCATCATTTAATTCAGTACGTAAAAATGCTTCTACAATTCGTCGTCCATTAGAACTTTCAATGGCTTCACTTGTTGGGTCTGTAACTTCATCAACCTTCGCGATAATCGCGAATAACTGCATTAGAGCGCGGAGTATGCGTTCACTCATGCTATCTTCCTATTTAAAAATGAGTACTAAAATATTAACGTTTAAAACCAATCATCATCACAGCACAACCTGTGATTTTTTTATCCATGTCTAACTCGGTTTCAATGATAACAGGAATTGTTATGGGAACTTTGAAATCCCAATAACTTGAGTTTTTATATTTTCTATTGGAAAAGATGATGTTTCCTTGTAAATCTTTTACTGTAAAAATAACGTATTCATCATCTGTTCCTGCTGTAGCAGCAATTCGATAAGTTGTACCTCCGAAAAAAGTAGTTTTGAACTCTGCTTTTTCGCGGTCTAAAAACGCGGTGTAGACTTGTCCATCAGAAACGAAATTCTTTTCTTTTCCTTTTAAAAGGACTTCACAATCCTTTACCAATGTTTCACAATCTTGAGCTTTTACTCCGAATCCAACGAACAAAGTAAAAATGGAATATAGCGCTAATTTTTTCATAGTGATAAGTATTATTCGATTACTTTTCCTCGAATTGATTCGATTTTTTGATTGATAAAATTCAAGATATTTGTATCAATTGAAACAACTGTTTTGTGTTTTAAAGTCGTTGTTTTCGTTTTTGCGTTTGTCACAGGAGGTAAAAACTCATAGTTAATTGAAATTTGATCGAAATAGAATTTCAAATCTTTCATGTCCTTAATTAATTCATCCCATTCGCCTTTTTTGTTGTAATCAGATAACAATTCGATAATTGTGTTCAATGTTTCTGTTTGTTCTGCAATACGATCTAAAATTTTCTGATTAGAATGTTCTTTATTGATATTACAAGCCAGATACATGGATTCAATCCAGCCACCAACTAAAATAAGTGCTGAAACATGTTTACGGTTATTTGATTTTAAGAAATTATCCGATTTTTTGAATGCATCTGAAACAATAATCATCATCGAATCTTTATTCGTAGAGTTTTTCTCAAAGCGAGACATGAAATCTTTGTCAAAAGCACCTTCTAAACCAAGTTTACTCGTTAATTTTTCAATAGTTGAAAGATATTTTAGAGCAATACTATTTTGCTTGTAAATAGAAACATATCCTAAGTCAGTTCCATAAACACCTAAATTCAATGCTTTTTGATACTCCGAGGTGTAATCTCCCACTTTATCTAAATCATTGAGTAAGAATTCATTGTAAGGCGAATTCGATTCTTCTAAAAGCACCGCCATCTGCATAGGAGAAGGAATACTGAAAATTTTGTCATCGAACTTTGCATTCAAAGAACTATTCGGATCAATAACCTCTTTGCTTATTTCAGGCTTCTTTTCCTCCTCTGAACCACAAGAGCTTATCATAAGTACAATCCCAGTACTTAGTGTGAAAGTAGTTAATAGCTTATTCATAAGTCGCAATTATTTCTCGTTAACATACAGACGAAAATATACAAAAAAATGTTAACAGAACTTGGTTGTTGATAAATGTGAAATAGAATTGTTTAAATCATGTGTTTGAATGAATAGTTCTAGATTCTAATTAAATTTGCGGGAAGATAAATCCACTTTAAAAAATAGTGATGTGCAGGTTTTGATTTTTAACTGCAAAGACTAGAAAAAAGTGAAGTTTTCGATTTATCAATACTATTAAAAAAATCTTCATTCTGACACATAAAAAGAGATATCATGAATATTCGTCCAAGAAGAAATCGCAAAAATTCGGCAATCCGAGCAATGGTTGAGGAGACTCAATTAGGTCCTCAGCACTTAATCTACCCTCTTTTTTTGTTCGATGGAAAAAATGTAAAGGATGAAGTGAAATCGCTTCCTGGAAATTATCGTTGGAGTTTAGACACCTTGATTCCCGAATTCGAAAAATGGATGGAGTTAGGAATTCGAACGTTTGATTTATTTCCTGCTGTTGATGAAATGCTGAAGGATCAGATGGGAAGCTATAGTTATGCAGATGAAAATTTCTATCTGCATGCAATTCGTGCCTTAAAAGAACGATTTCCAGAAGCTGTTTTAATGTCAGACGTGGCACTCGATCCGTATTCTTCTGACGGACATGATGGAGTTGTTGTTGATGGAAAAATCGTAAATGATCTCACATTGCCCATTTTGGCTAAAATGTCGGTTGCCCAAGCACAAGCTGGAATTGATATTATTGGACCTTCAGATATGATGGATGGTCGAGTAGGTGTGATTCGCGAAGCTTTAGATGATACTGGTTTTACAGATGTTTCGATTATGTCATACACTGCAAAATACGCCAGTGCTTTTTACGGGCCATTTCGAGATGCGTTGAATTCTGCGCCAAAAAGTGGAGATAAAAAAACGTATCAGATGAATCCAGCAAATAAGCGTGAAGCGTTGATTGAAGCCCAGTTGGATATCGCCGAAGGAGCAGATTTTATTATGGTAAAACCCGCTTTGTGCTATTTGGACATCATTCACTTATTGAAAGATAATTTCGCAACACCAATTACTGCTTACAACGTAAGTGGAGAATGTGCAATGGTTCATGCAGCAGCAAAAAACGGGTGGTTGGATTATGACAGAGCCGTTATGGAAATGTTGTTGAGCATTCGAAGAGCGGGTGCAGATGGAATTTTGACATATTTTGCTCCAGATGCGGCGAGGATGATGAAGAGATAGATTGAAAATGCAGTTCTAATATTAAAGCGAATCTATTTTATTTTATGAATTAGTGAGTCTACTTTAAAATAGACCACTATTCATCGTACACATATTTATTTGTTCTCAACGAATACCAATTGAATCTGCACAGGATGTTTTTAATTGGTATTCAAATTAGTATATTTACTTTCAAATATTAACTCAAAATCTATTAACATGAAATTAAAAATGATTTTTATGTCGGTTGCATTTTTGCTAGTTGCAAATATCGCAAGCGCTTTCACAATTCGTTATTACAACAAAGATTCGAAAAGCTACACGATGGAAGTTCGTTCGAATGGTTCAACGCAAAAAATTGAATTCAGTAGTTCTACAACAAGTTCTGCTTCTGTTCAAACAAGTGCTGGAGAAGTTGAAATCAAAACTTCTTGTGGTTGGGTGAAAGTAAAAGACAGCTCAAAAATTGTAATCAAAGATGGTTGTATTACTATTGAGTAATTCCACGAATAAAAAAATAATTGAAATCCTGTTTTACTTCGGTAGATCAGGATTTTTTAATATTCAACACATTACCCAAGTTCAATTGAAAGAATCGAATCAAAAACAAAATATTTTTCAAAACAGCTTGTTTTCTAAATAATTGCTCTACATTTGCTTCATGAAAATGACAACATTCTTACATCAACATCATCATTGTTTGCTCAGCTAAGCGCTTTGGTGAGATGATTGTATATCTATAAAATCTTTAACCCGCTTGGTTTTCAAGTGGGTTTTTTGTTGTCTTTTTGTTTCCAAAACTCTTTTGAAAGTCAGGCTCTAATTTAAAACATGAAACGTTTAATTATTGCTTTACAAAAATCAGGTCGACTCCAAGAAGGTTCTTTGGAACTATTGAAAGAATGTGGCTTAAAAGTGGATTACCGCAATGGACAGCTCAAAGTCTTTACTTCAGATTATCCAGCTGAATTACTATTCTTGAGAAATAGTGATATTCCTCAATATGTGGCAGATGGAGTAGTTGATTTGGGAATTGTAGGTTCAAATCTATTGGAAGAAGATGAAACTCCCATAGAAATCGTTCAAGCACTCAATTTTTCGAAGTGTCGCGTTTCTTTTGCTGTTCCGAAGACTTCAAACATTCAAACTGCACAAGATTTACACGAAAAACGCATTGCTACATCTTATCCCAATTCGGTGCGAAAATACTTATTGAAAGAAGGGATTACAGCTGATATTCATACCATTTCGGGTTCTGTGGAAATTGCTCCATCTCTAGACTTAGCAGATGCCATTGCAGACATTGTTTCAACAGGAAACACCTTGTTTCAGAATAATTTAAGGGAAGTTTTTCCATTTTTATATTCGGAAGCTGTTTTAATCAAAGGCAAAAATTTCAATTCGGAGAAACAGGCTTTGTTGGATGAATTGGTATTCCGAATTCAATCGGTTTTGGCAGGAAATGAAAACAAGTATATTCTTCTAAATGCTCCTGAAGGTGAATTGGAAACCATTTGCAAAATTCTCCCTGGAATGAAAAGCCCAACTATTTTACCATTAGCAATTGAAGGATGGATGAGTGTTCATTCTGTTGTAAAGCAAAAGGAAGTTTGGCAAATTGTGCAACAATTAAAGACGGCAGGAGCTGAAGGAATATTGGTTTGTCCCATCGAAAAAATGGTTTCTTAGTCATGAAAGTCCTGATAAATCCCAGTCAGTTGGAACTAACACTTGCACTGAATCGTCCAAAGTTAGAATCCACGAATCTTGAATCCATAATTTCGGATATTTTTACTCAGGTTGAATCCGACAAGGACAAAGCGTTGAAAGCATTGACACTTCAATTTGATCAGGTTTCAATTACTGATTTAGCAGTTTCTAAACCTGAATTTGATGAAGCCAATCAATTGGTTTCATTTGAGTTGAAAGAAGCCATTCAAGTTGCAGCTCAAAATATTGAACGTTTTCATCGATCTCAGGAAAACAAGGAGTATGAAGTAGAAACCTCTCCAGGAGTGGTTTGTTGGAGAAAATCCCTCCCCATTCAACGAGTTGGTTTGTATGTTCCAGGAGGAACCGCGCCTTTGTTTTCGACGGTTTTAATGCTTGGAATTCCTGCTAAAATTGCAGGAAGTAGCATCAGATATTTGTGTACTCCTCCAAATAGAGAAGGAAAAATCCATCCTGCGATTTTATTTGCAGCTAAAATGGCAGGAATTGAAACTGTTTATAAAGTTGGCGGAGCACAGGCAATTGCAGCTATGAGTTTTGGAACAGAATCTATTCCAAAAGCTGATAAAATATTTGGTCCAGGAAATCAATACGTAACAGCAGCGAAGCAATATGCACAGCGTTTAGGAATTGCAATCGATATGCCAGCTGGGCCTTCAGAAGTGCTTGTGGCGGCAGATAATTCGATTCCTGCATCGTTTGTGGCAGCGGATTTATTGGCTCAAGCAGAGCACGGAACAGATTCACAAGTGATTTTTCTCAGTGATCAAATCTTATTCGTGGATGAAGTTCTCACTGAAATAGAGAAGCAACTTGCAATTCTCCCAAGAGCCGGAATTGCTAGGGAAGCTATGAAAGCGAGTACTGCAATTGTTGTTGAAGCTGAAAACTGGTCTGAAATCATCAATTCATATGCTCCAGAACACTTGATAATTATGGGGAAATATGAAGAACTTGTGTTGAAAAAAGTAATCAATGCTGGAAGTGTTTTTATTGGAAAAAATACAGCTGAGAGTTTTGGCGATTATGCCTCTGGAACCAATCATACTTTGCCTACTTCTGGATTTGCACGATCGTATAGTGGGGTATCTTTGGATTCCTTCGTAAAGAAAATTACGTATCAAAAAGTAAGTGATGAAGGAATCCGAAATTTAGCGCAAACTGTTATTACAATGGCTGAAGCCGAAGAACTGCAAGGACATGCAAATGCGGTGAAAGTACGCTTAGAATATGCTTCATCGATAAGAGAACAGCAAACCTCCGATTCAGTTTCTAAAATCCAAACATTTATTCGAAATGATTTCCGAGATGTAAAATCGTACAGTTCTGCTCGTGATGAATTTGAAGGTTTGGGAGAAGTATTTTTGGATGCCAATGAAAATGGATTGGTGACGGCTTACAATCGGTATCCAGATCCTTTGCAGTTTGAATTGAAATCAGAAATATCAATTGCAAAGAATGTTCCAAGTGAAAACATCTTCCTCGGAAATGGTTCGGATGAAGTGCTGGACTTGATTTTCAGACTCACAGCAACTCCTTTTTTAGATTCGGCAGCATACTTGAATCCTTCCTATGGAATGTATCCAGTGCTTGCAAAAGTAAATGGAGTACGAACTATTCCTATCAATTTAGATTCTAAATTTAATATTTCAGTTTCTGAAATATTGTCTCAGGCTAATGGTTCAAAATTGCTAGTCATTTGTAATCCAAACAATCCAACAGGTGGAATCATATGCAAAACGAAAATCTTAGAAATTGTAAAAGAATTCAATGGAGTTGTTGTCATTGATGAAGCTTACATTGATTTTTGCACCTCAAATTCGGTGGTTGATGAAGTGAATAATTATCCCAATTTGATTGTCGTTCAAACGCTTTCTAAGGCTTATGGAATGGCTGGGTTAAGAATTGGAATGGCAATTGCTTCAAGTGAATGGATTACGGCTCTAAACTCCATTAAACCACCTTATAATTTAAGTTCGTTGGTTCAAAAAACAGCAATAAATGAATTGAAATCTATCAATTGGAAAGCTATTAAAACGGGAATTATTAACGAAAGAGAACGTTTGATAAGTTTTTTAAAGTCGAATAAAAAAGTGATAGAAGTGTTTCCAACAGAAGCCAACTTCATCTTATTCCGAATTCCAAATGCGACAGAAATTTACAACAAGCTCATTAAAAAGGGAGTAATTGTTAGAAATCGAAGCACACAATACAATTGTGCAGATACCCTGAGAGTGAGTGTAGGTACAAAAATAGAAAATGACAAATTCATTCAAATGATGCAAAAATTATGAAAAAGAAAGTAATCTTTATTGACCGAGATGGGACAATCATCAAAGAACCTAAAGGGTATCAAATTGATTCATTCTCCAAATTGTCGTTTTTAGAAGGTGTTATTTCAGCTTTAAAAACAATTGTTTCTTGGAAAGAATACGAATTAGTTTTAGTCACAAATCAAGATGGATTGGGAACAGGAGCTTTTCCTTATGAAGAATTCATTGGTCCACACCAATTGATGTTAGATGTATTAGCGAGCGAAGGAATTGTGTTTTCAGAGGAATTCATTGACTGTTCTTTTCCAGAAGAGAATTCACCAAATCGAAAACCACGAACTGGATTGCTCACGAAATATTTCTCCGAGGAATACGATCTGGAAAATTCTTTTGTGATTGGTGATCGCTGGACAGATGTAGAATTAGCGAAAAATTTAGGTTGTAAAGCCTTCTTGATCTCAGTACAAGAAATCGAAGTTGGCTCTGAAATAAGTGTTTCAAAAGAAGAATTGGAAAACATTATTCAGCGAAAAGTAGCAAACTGGAATGATTTGGTTGCTGATTTAAGATTGGGTGTTCGAAAAGTTAATATCCGTAGGAAGACTGCTGAAACAGATTGCTCTATTGTACTTGATTTGGATGGAGCTGGAATATCAAAAATTCAAACAGGAATTGATTTCTTCGATCATATGTTGGATCAGATTGCTCGTCATGGTCAGTTGGATTTGGATTTAACAATGAATGGAGATTTGAATATTGATGAACACCATACGATAGAAGATACTGCTCTCACACTTGGTCAGGCTATTGACAAAGCCTTGGGTTCAAAAAGAGGAATTGAGCGGTACGGATTTTCATTACCGATGGACGATTGTTTTGCCACTTGCGCCATTGATTTTGGGGGAAGGTCAGAATTGATTTGGGATGTTGAATTGAAACGAGAATTTGTTGGGAAACTACCCACTGAAATGGTAAAACATTTTTTTAAATCATTCTGTTTTACAGCGCGTTGCAATATCTATATTCAAGCAATAGGTGAAAATGAGCACCACAAAGTGGAATCCATATTCAAAGCTTTTGCAAAGGCAATTTTAATAGCAAAACGCAGATATGGAGATTTGGACATTCTACCAACAACAAAAAACGAATTGTAATGAAAGTAGTGATTATTGATTACGGAGCGGGGAACATTTTTTCTGTGCAACAAGCATTCAAGCGATTGGGAATTGAAGCTACTTTGAGTAATGAAGAAGCAGAGATTCGGACTGCAACACATGTTATTTTCCCAGGAGTTGGTCATGCTAAAAGTGCTATGGAGCAATTGAAATCAACTGGTCTAGATAAAATGATTCCAACTTTAAAGCAACCTGTCTTGGGAATATGTTTGGGAATGCAACTCATGTGTGGATGGAATGAGGAAGGAAATTTAGATGGATTGGGAATTTTTCAAGCCCGCATTCAGTTAATCAAATCCCAATTTCCAGATTATCCTATACCTCACATGGGTTGGAATGATGTACAACTAAACGGAAAATCCGAAACATTCTATTTCGTACACAGTTATGTAGCCGAAATATGTGAAGAGACATCAGGAATTACATCTTATCCAACTCCGTTTTCTGCAGCATTGAAGAAAGATAACTTTTATGGCGTACAATTTCACCCAGAAAAAAGTGGAGTAGCAGGAGAAAATTTATTAAATCAATTTTTAGCAGAATGATAGCAATACCAGCAATAGATATTATTGATAATCAAATAGTCCGTTTGTTTCAAGGCGACTATCAGCAACAAACAAATTATTCCTTGAAGCCGCTTGAATATGCAAGAGAAATTGCTGCGAATGGATTGGACTATTTACACTTGGTAGATCTTTCGGGTGCCAAAGTTGGACAAATTGTGCATCGGGAACTACTAGCTGAGATTGTTTCGAAAACAACCTTGAAAGTGGACTTTGGAGGAGGTGTAAAAACCAATAAAGACGTGAAGAAATTACTTCAATTGGGTGCAAATCAGGTTGTAATAGGAAGCTTATGCGTGAAAGAACCGGAAACAGTAGTTTCTTGGATAAAAGAATTTGGCATAAATCAATTTATATTGGCTTTGGATACTGATGGCACAAACCTGAAAATCAATGGATGGCAAGATGAAGCTGGAATCACTTTGGAAGCAAACATGAAGTACTTTGAGCAATTTGATGAATTAACCATTCTAACAACAGATATTCGAAAAGATGGCACGGGAAATGGCCCAAGCACGAATCTGTACAAAGAGCTCATTCAAAAATTTCCGAATCAACGTTGGATTGCAAGTGGTGGAGTGGAATCATTGTCAGATCTTGAAGAACTCCGAGAAGCGGGCTGTTATGGCTGCGTAATTGGGAAAGCTCTGCTGGATGGGAAAATCACTTTAAAAGAACTAAAAGATTTTAACGATGCAAGTATATAAGCGAATTATTCCTTGTTTGGATGTTCAAAATGGAAGAACAGTAAAAGGAATCCAATTTGAATCGATACGCGATGCTGGAGATCCAGTTCAATTGGCAAAATTTTACGCCGAACAAGGAGCAGATGAACTGGTCTTATTGGATATTTCTGCAACGAATGAAGAACGGGCCACTTTTATTCCAATTGTGGAAGCTGTTGCAGCTCAGGTGAATATTCCTTTCACGGTAGGAGGAGGAATCTCATCCGTCGAAGCTGCAAGGAATTTACTACGAAGCGGAGCAGACAAAATTTCAGTGAATTCGTCAGCAGTTAAAAGACCCGAATTAATTTCGGAATTGGCTGAAGCATTTGGAAATCAATGTGTGGTGGTAGCAATTGATATTCGGAAAGTAGAAAGTGGCTGGACAGTTCACACACATGGAGGAAAGCAAGATACAGGAATTGATGCGTTAAAATGGGCGGAAGATGCAGTTCTTCGAGGAGCTGGAGAATTGTTAATTACTTCTATGGATGGAGATGGAACAAAAAAAGGTTTCGCGCTGGATTTTTATCAGGAAATAGAACAATTGGTTTCTGTTCCAATTATTGCCTCTGGAGGAGCAGGAACAATTGAGCATTTTGAGGAATTGTTTTCGAAAACAGGTATTACAGGTGGATTGGCTGCCAGTATTTTTCACTTTAGTGAAATTTCAATTCCAGAATTGAAAAAAGGATTGAGCAAAAAAGTAAGAATTAGGAACTGATTAAAAAAGAAAAAAACGATGAAAACTGATAAAAATGGATTGTTCCCAGCGATCATTCAACATGCAAATACGAAAGAAGTGTTAATGTTGGGATACATGAATGATGAAGCATTCAAATTAACGAAAGAAACACAGAAAGTAACGTTCTTTTCCCGCACGCGCAATGAAATTTGGGTAAAAGGAGAAACATCTGGAAACTACCTGAACCTAATCAATTGCAAACTGGATTGCGATCAGGATGCTTTGTTGATTCAAGCAGTTCCTATTGGACCAACTTGTCATACAGGAACATCTAGTTGTTGGGGCGAAACGAATTTAAGGGATTTTTCAACTTTAGAACAATTGATTCAAACAATTGATAATCGATTTTCTGCACCCAAAGAAGGTTCTTACATTCAAGCACTTATTGAAAAGGGATTACCCAAAATAGCCCAAAAAGTAGGAGAGGAAGGAGTGGAAATTGTGATTGAAGCCATGCGCAATGAACCCGAATTATTCAAAGAAGAAGCAGCAGATTTGTTATTTCACTATTTAATTCTACTGAGAGCAAAGGAAGTTACTTTTGATGAGATATTGGGTGTTTTGAGCGGGAGAATAAAAGAATGAATGCCTAGAATTATACTAGAAGGCTTTTTCTGCCCATAGGTCATGAATCAATTCCAATTCGTCCAGTTTTTCCATTGACTCGCAGCACGCTCTCATTTTAGAACGCCAGTCATTTGTGTCAAAATCTTCCAGATTGGATTCTTCCCAAGTTTGCTTATCTGGCCATTGTGCAATTCCAAAATAGGAGTTTCCATCAGACTTGTAAAGTCGAGATCCCAAACTTCCGCAATACTCATAAATTAACTGCGTGACTTCTTTCCATGATTCCTCAAACAATTCATTTTGTTTCGAATGTATTTTGAAACGATAACTTACTGTAAACATATTAGTTCATTTTATATAGAGATAACAACACTCCCAGTTTTTTCTCCTGTCATCACATATCCATAAGCTTTCGAGATTCCTTCCAATGTATACTCGCGATCAATTAATGGTTTGAATTTTTCTTCTTCTAAAAGGGCTTGAATGAAAAGCAAAGTTGTTTGAATCTTAAATGGAATGGGGAAGATGACTTTCTTTTTACTTGCAAAAGAAGTGAATAGTGCTAAAAAGGGATTTTGTGCATTTGGACCTAATTCGGAAGAAATATAAATACCTCGCTCTTTCAATAAGGGTTTACATTTTCCAAAAGTGCTTTTCCCAACAGCATCAAAGATAAAATCATATTTCTCATTACTCTTGGTGAAATCTTCTTTGGTATAATCAATGACTTTGTTAGCTCCAAGAGAGCGAATCAATTCCATGTTTTTAGTATTGCTTGTTGCCGTTATTTGAACATCAAACTGTTTTACAAATTGGATAAGTGCCGATCCAATCGCTCCTGTTCCACCATTGATTAAGATGTTTTGTCCAGATTTTAGATTCACTTTATGAGTAAATGAGTAGGCATAATGAGCGCCTTCCAAACTGGCAGCAGCTTGTTTAAAGTTTGTGTTTTTGGGTATTATCAGGATATTTCCTTTTGGAACCAATAACATATATTCTGCTTGAGATTGCAATCCCATGTCTGTGAAACCAAATACACGATCATTGACAGTAAGAGATTGAACGTTTTTTCCAATACCCTCAACAATTCCAGCAAAATCAGTTCCCAAAATTACTTTTCGTGGTTTAAATAAACCCAATAAAAAGCGCATGATAAATGGTTTGGCAGTCAGATTTGCACAATCTGTTCGATTAACAGTTGTTGCATGTACTCGAATTAGAATTTCATCCTCTTTTGGAATCGGTTTTTCAATTTCTTCTACTTGAATGACTTGGTGTGAACCATACGTTCTTCTAATAGCGGCTTTCATTAGATTGGCTTTATTTTTAGATTTTAATAATCAACTGGTTTTTATTTCTGCCAACAATCAATCTTCAAATGAAGTTGATAGTATTTCATAGAATGGTTAATATATGAAACTATTTCTGGAACCTAATTAATTTGCAACCAAAATGAACCTCCGTGTCTCTCTACATTCCTTGTGTTTGGATGATCCCAAATTGGAGACACAATAGAAGACAGCTCCTTGTCTTCACTGATGAAAATTCCAGGGAAAATTGGTTTGTATTTTTCGGGATTAGCTAAAACGAAAGCTGCCAATACGTATTGTTCCGAATAAAAACGATCACACATGAATTGTGGGTAATCATACGGCAAATAAATATCGTGAATATGAACGATTACTCCTTTTTTGAGGTAAGGCAACAAATCTAAAAAACATACGGTGGCATCCGAATTGGGTAAACAACGGTGTGAATTGTCTATAAATAAAATATCGTTCTCATTCAATTCATCGATGATAAACTGATAGTCTTTTATATTTTCTAAAGGCTGTCTAATAACCACATCTGCCAAATGATCAATGTTTGCTCGTGGAAACGGGTCTATTGACGTTATTTTTGTTGGTAACGAGTTTTCTTGTATTGACTTTCGCGCAACTTTAGTAGAGTTTCCAGATCCAATTTCAATATAGTTTTTTGGTTTAAAATGATCCAAAAGTGTGTACAAAGAAATGATATCTAGTCCTGGTAAAAAATGATTGTTCCATGCAGGTTGATTTTCATCACTATTTTCTGATTTAATTGCTTGAAAAGTATCTTTATGAGTTAATATTTCTTTCAAAAATACTTCATAAACAGATCTGTTTTTATCGATAATTTCGTAAAGAAGGCCATGAGGTTTAGTCCCATAGCCATATCGTGGTTTCATTTCGATTTTATACTCCAAAATTAACTTTTGATATTTGGGCATCAATAGTTTTACAAATGATTTAAGAGAATTTGCCATTGCAATTTTATAAGAATTAATGAGAATTACCAGTGCTTTTCAAAATATGCTTTATCAAAAATCGTATTATTACTTTTGAATAAACTAGGGGTTCTGTTTTTAAGATACATCGGGTCTTTTTTTCCAAAAAGCTTATTCAATAGTGCAATAGGGAAGAGGAATAAATAGAAAATAAGACTCAATACAATGTTTGGTACGATGTAGCTTAAAACAAGTGCCAATTTCATCCAAATAAAATCAATCTGTTTAGAGATAAAATCAGATAAAACACCTGCTAGCCCAACAAAAAAAGCAACCGATAAACTCCATTTCCATTTGGTAATTAAGTATACAAGTAAAAAACCTACCACAATTGTTAGAACTGTTTTAGCAGGAGTAGGTGCTTTTTGTTTTGGAGTACTCATACCTTGAATTTAGAACAAAGAATAAATAAATGGTGCAATAGCACTTGTACCACCAAAAACAATCAATAGTCCAATTAAAAGCAAAATGATAATAACGGGTGCTAGCCAAAATTTCTTTCGCTCTTTCATAAAGCGCCATAAGTCACGTAAAAATTCCATTTATTTCAACTGTTGTTTCTTCTTTTTTTGAAGAAGAAAATTTGCAATTAGTTTATTTGTTTCAGCATTCGGATGTCCATCTCCAGGAAGTGTATATCCTCCATGATATTCGATAACATGGGACAAATCTATGAACTTAATTTTTTTCTTAGTCAAATAGGATTTAAAAGTACGCATTTCATCTGCTTTATAAGCTATGTATGAAGGATAGAATACCAAATAAAACTGATCATTTCCAAATTGTTTTTCGTATTCCTTTTTAGATTCTAAAATCATTTCTGTTACTAAATCAAAGTGGCCGTCATTCAATGCTAATGGCAAATCGGTTTCAAAATACTTGACAATATTTGTTTGATAAAGTCGCTCATACATTCCAGAGATAAACGGTCTGCCTTCTTTGAATGTTTTTTTACGAACTAACTTTTCATCTTCCATGGTGTAATATGGTGCTGAATGTAACCAATCGGTGTATCGTTTCATTGTTCCGATGGATCGATAAATATGATCCCAAAAGAAAATGTAATAACCACTCCCATTTTTTTCGGTTACTTGTTTGGATAGATCTCGGAATTTCAAAAGAGCTAGCATGTGATTTGTTCCCGTACTTGACATACAGAAGTTATAAGCATTCACATTGGACGATTGTTGCTGAACTTGATAGGCCAATGTTTGGTTGTCTTCTAAGCCGTATCCAAATCCGATAGAACAACCAAAAAATAAAGCATAATCTGTTTTGGTAGAATCATACCCAGGAGTTATTCTTTTATTCCAATGGTCAATCGAATAATGAACATTGAAGGAAGTGTCATTTGTTTCTGTTAGTTTAAAATCTGTGTAAATAGAATCTGGACTATAATACATTCCAACTTGTTTGGCCATGTGGTCGTCTTCCAAAGGAATGATACTGAAATCTTTTTTGAATGCAGATGGCATTCCAAGAACGAAAAACAAAGCTGTTTCTAGAATAACAACCAATAATCCAATGAGTGTGATATTGGCTAGAATAACTCGTTTTCCTTTTAAGAACAGGATGTAAAACGAAAGTAAAACAATCAAAAAAGAACTATACTTCCAAAGTCGTAACCAACCAAAAATTTCTGAGCCAATTCCGTTTTTGGTAACGTTGAAGCAAAAGAAGCTAATTAGACCTAAAACTAGAACAAAGAATGTCCGTTTATTGGATTTGACAAAAGATTTGAATTTTTCCATAAAAACCATTAATCCATTTTAAATTTGACCATCCATTTCTCCTTGTTTTCCCAATCTATTTGTTCTGTTTTTGTATACACAAAATCGCCAATGACCAAATAATCCATTTCCGTACTCATGAAACAACGAAAGGCATCGTAAGGAGTGCAAACGATTGGTTCACCGCGCACATTGAAACTTGTATTAACAACCAATCCATAAGCTGTTTGATTCTTGAATTCCTGGATCAAAGCATGGTATCTTGGATTTGTTTCCGAATACACAGATTGAACGCGTGCAGAAAAATCTAAATGTGTAATGGATTGCAAATCACTTCTTTGCTGGTATAAACGTTCCCAAAGTGGGAGATCATTATAATCGTTAGGAAGTTTCATCCGTCGGCTCTCTTTAACAGGAGCAACTATCAGCATATAGGGTGAATCAGCTTTTAAATCAAAATATTCTCGAGCATCTTCAGCTAAAACGGACGGGGCAAATGGTCTAAATCCTTCTCTGTATTTGATTTTAAGATTCAATTTCTTTTGCATTTCTGGATTTCGGGCATCTCCCAAGATACTTCTGTTTCCTAAAGCTCTTGGCCCAAATTCCATCCTTCCTTGAAACCAACCAACAACGTTTCCATCTGCTAATTTCGAAGCTACAAATGCCGTTAGATCTTTAAAATCCTCGTATTTGCGATAATTTGCATTCGTCTTTTTATTCATGGATTGAATTTCCTTTTCTGAGTAATCTGGTCCCAGATAAGTTCCATTCATTTGGTCATATTTATAGTCAATAATTCGTTCTTCTTCGAAATACATGTGAGATACTGCCAAAGCAGCACCCAAAGCTCCTCCAGCATCGCCAGAAGCTGCTTGAATATAAATTTCTTTGAAGATATTTTCTTCTAATAACTTGCCATTTGCAACGCAGTTTAAAGCAACTCCTCCTGCCATACACAAGTAATCGGAATTCGTAATTCGCTTGGCTTCTTTGGCCATTTTTATCACAATCTCTTCAGTCACCTTCTGAATTGCAATTGCTAGGTTACAATGAATTTGTTCTAATTCAGAATCTTCATTCCTCCGAGCTACACCAAATAATTCTTTCCATTTATGGTCGTAAACCATTCGAAGTCCAGTAGCATAGCTAAAATACTTTTGGTTTAGCCAAATAGACCCATCTTGTTTAATATCAACTAATTCAGATTTTATTTTAGTAATAAATTCTTTGGTTTGATCAGCATGTTCATTTCCATAAGGAGCTAGCCCCATTAGTTTATATTCTCCAGAATTCACAGTGAATCCTAAATAATAAGTGAATGCGCTATACAATAATCCAACAGAATGTGGAAACTCCATTTCTCGCAAAAGTTCAATCCTTTCTCCTTTTCCTAAACCAATCGAAGCGGTACACCATTCTCCAACACCATCAATTGTCAATATAGCAGATTCTGAGAAAGAAGAAGGGTAGAAAGCACTTGCAGCATGAGACAGATGATGTTCGGGGAACAACAAGTTGACTTGCTTCTTATCATACGTTCCAACTTCAGCTAATCCTTCATGGATCATTTTCTTAAGAAACATCTTTTCGTTGATCCAGACTGGGATAGCTTTCAGAAAAGACAGCAAACCTTTAGGAGAAAATGAATAATAGGTTTGCAGTAAGCGCTCAAATTTCAAAAGTGGTTTATCGTAAAAAACGATGGCATCTAAATCATTCAATTCTAGTCCAGCTTCTTCTAAACAATATTTCACTGCTTGCACCGGAAAATCTGGCGTATGCTTATCGCGCGTAAATCGTTCTTCTTGTGCTGCCGCAATGATTTTACCACCAATAACTAAGGCAGCTGCTGAATCATGATAGAAAGCGGAAATCCCTAAGACTTTTTTCATTTACGCAATTGTTCTGTTTCACTAACGATAAAATCGCTCGTTCATTTTGATAAAAGGCAAAAATAATTCATTAATCGAAGTAAGCAACCGAGGATTCGTTTATTCATTAATATTTTGCTTGTTGAAAATCTCAAAATTATTATGCGTACATAAATAATTGGTATTTTTGTAAGAAAAACAAAATGGAATTATTCAGTTCAATTGTATCTATTCGTTGGTCAGATTTAGATCCAAATTATCACGTGAGACATAGTGCTTACTATGATTGGGGAGCGCAACAACGTGTTGAAGTGTTGAATAACTTAGGACTTTCGATGCGTGTGATGCAGGAAAATAATTTCGGACCTATTTTATTTCGAGAAGAATGTGTTTTCAGAAAAGAAATCCACATGGGAGATCACATCACAATTAGTTTATCGATGAAATCTGTGAATGAAGATGGTTCTCGTTGGACAATGCAGCATCTTCTTACGAACCAAAAAGGGGATTTGTGTGCTACAATTACCATTGATGGCGCTTGGATTGATACGATAAAACGCAAATTGGCGAATCCAACTCCAGGAGTGGTCATTGAAACGATGAAGAAATTCCCTCAATTAGCTTAAGGCTAATTGAAATTCCGAATTACTGATTGATGTCTGTCTCGATACTTTTGCATGTCAATTCGAGTGCATAGCATATCGAGAACTCATGCAAAAACTCGACATGACATGAATCAGTAATTATCGTGCAAATCCAATTTTCTGTTTCTTTCCTTTGATTTTCTGATCTCTGAGTTGAGGAACAACATCTTCTACAATATCACTGCTAATTGCGACGAATGAACTGTAATCCATTACGGTGATTAATCCAATTTCATTAGGTCGTAATCCGCCAATTTTGTGCAAAAATCCAACGATATCGATCTTGTTGACTTTGTCTTTCTTCCCTGCGCTTATATAGATTGTTTTCCATTTTGGAGGTTCTGGAAGCGGTTCGTTTGCAATGACTTCATAGTCATGATGATTTGGAACAAAATCAGGAATGTTTTTCGATGAATCTAAAAACATGAAAACTACACCAGGTGCATCTTGTCGGCCAGTTCTACCACTTCTATGAATAAATTCAGGTTCCTTCAGGGACAATTGATAGTGAATCACGTGTTCGACTGCTGGAATGTCTAATCCCCGAGCAGCTAAATCTGTGGATACCAAGAAATCGGCGCTTCCATTTCTAAAACGAATCAAAGCACGTTCTCGATCATCTTGCTCCATTCCACCGTGATAAGCAACAGCAATCACTCCGTTTTCTCTTAGAAAATCGGTGATTTCAACAACAGGTTCCCTGTGATTGCAAAAAATAATTGTTTTTCCTTCGGGTAAATTACAAAGCAACTCGAAGAGCAATTCTTGTTTGTCAGAATCTCCAATTTGAACTCCAAAATAATTGATTTGATGTTTGTTCTCATTCGTGAAATCAATCGTTACAGCCTTTTTTATTTGAGTAAAAGCTGGGATTTCAGAAAGCTTTGTTGCTGAAACTAAGTATTTGTTTTGCAGAGATTTGAGTTCCTGAATAATCTCCGTCATATCAGACTCAAATCCCATTTCCAACGATTTATCAAATTCATCCAAAACCAATGAATGAACTTCGGATAAATCAATATTACTTCTTCTTACATGATCAGCTAATCTTCCAGGAGTTCCTATTAAAACAGCTGGTGGAACGGATAAATTATTTTCTTCTACTCGAATGGAATGTCCTCCATAACAAGTGTTTACTTTAAATCCAGTACTCAACTTCTTGAATACATCTTCAATTTGAATGGAAAGCTCACGAGTAGGAGCAATAATCAACAATTGAACGGAACTTTGATCTGGATTCAATTTCGTCAAAGCAGTCAATAAAAAAGCAACCGTTTTTCCCGAACCAGTTGGTGCATGTAAGATGATTTCGGAATTCTTCTCTGAAGTTTGGAGCATTTCATTTTGCATCTCATTCAAAGACGTAATACCTAGTTTTTCAAGAGAGAAATTGGATTGTGGAGTATTCATGGAGCAAAGGTACAGCTTTGTCTGTGTAAATGAAGCAATTTTATAAAAATGCAAATTAGCAAATTAGCAAATTTACTTGTTAGTAAAATCATTAACAATTACTACCTCTCAATTTTCTGATAACTCGTAACAATCCCTTTAATTAAAGCAGAACTAAAGCCACTGTGTTCCATTTCATTCAAACCAACAATTGTGCAACCTTTGGGAGTAGTTACCTTATCAATTTCTTCTTCCGGATGTAATCCATTTTGAATCAATAGTTGAGCAGCACCCTTTACCGTCTGATTGACAATTTTATTAGCAGTTTTCGCATCAAATCCCACTTCAATTCCTCCTTGAATCATGGCACGAATAAAACGCAACGCATAAGCAATTCCACACGCTCCAAGAATTGTAGCAGATTCCATTAATTGTTCATCAATCCAAACCGTTTCACCGATTGCTCCGAACAATTCACTCACTTGTTCTTTGCGATTTAAAGGGTCTACTATCACGCTCAAAGCAGTCATGCTTTCTTGTACATCCGCTGCAGTATTTGGCATTCCTCTGTAAACTGAAATTTGAGTTGATTGCAGAGCTGTTTGGATTTCCTGAATCCGAATTCCTGTTGCTACACTGATTATCGTATGTCTTTTTGTATCGATGAAGTTGCGGTGTTCTTCCAAAAAGGAAATAATCGTATAAGGTTTCAAAGCAATAATCAAATAGTCACAAGAGTCGAGTAACTCTTGATTATTTGTTGTGAAGTGAGTTAAATCATCTTGCAATGAGACCAACTCAGAAATGTTTCTTCTCGAAGCTATAATGGATGAATTTGGATATTGTTTTCGAAGGCCTTTTAACAATGACAATCCTAAGTTCCCACATCCAACAATCCCAATTCGTTCCATTTTCACAATTTTGAGTTAAAATTAATCTTTTTTTAACAAGTCGTTAGAGAGTTATTACATAACCTGTTAAAAAAGATTATTCGCAATAGCAGTATGAGTCTAAAAAAATCAAGAGCAGCCATTTTTTTCGTACTTTTAAAGTGTCATTCGCTCGTCAACTGACAAGGTGTAAATGGCGGTTTGATTCATTTCAAACAAACCCACGCAGTGAGATTATTGACGTCTAACATTTTCTTGCGAACGGGGAGTCTTGATTTTTCAATGGCGGGCTGCAATTCTTCGGAATTAGTCAACTGACTATCGGCAGATTACAAAGAAAAACAGCGAACCAAATCGTGCCTTCTGAGACGTTCAGATATTTTCGCCTTTGGCGGACGCTGTGTGGGTTTTTTAATTGTTTCGGAATAATAAGTGAATCGACTGTCATTGATTTCTATCGCAAGCTTTGCTTATTTTTAAAACTGCACTAACGTTTGTTCCTTCACTTTAAGCAATAAAAATTGCTTAGTTTAGTCTTCACAAACTTCATTTGCTCTTATCGCAAGTTTTGCTTGCTCTTACTTTTTACCGTAAGTTTTATAGATGGTTGTTTTCTTGTTTGATCGTTCAGTGACAAGTTCTTTTTTGTTACAACGAATAATCTTAAAGTTTTCAGTATAAGAAGTGTCTTTTTCTTGATGAACCAATGTCAATGCTGAATCTTTTAATTCCCATTGACCAGAAGTGCGTTCTTGAATCAACGGAAATCCTTTTTTTCTCCAACTAGGATCAACAAAGGTGTCGTAAATAATAAAAAATCCATTTTTCTGAAAATTCAACACAACATTTGAAGGTTGATTTTGATGATTTGTTTTACGAGAATCTAAATCTTCCGACTTGATTAACACCCATCTTCCTAATACCGAAATCTCTTCTTTTCCTGTGTTTTTTTTAGTAACACCCTTACTGTCAGATGAACAAGAACTAATTATACTAGAAAAAGATACTAAAGAAAAGAAAAGAATCGCGTACTTCATGGACTAAATATAACGGAATAATTCAATTAGAATCTGATTTTACGCTAAAATTTACAAAGCTTTTTTATAAATTTTGCAATGTACAGCTCTGTGGTCAGAATAAGGAACCGCTTGAATTTGAAAATTAACAGCTCCTAAATCTCCAGAATGGAAGATGTAATCAATTCTCCCAGCTGGAACACGGCCAACGTAGGTTATTCCGATTCCAGTTTGCGTTTCGCGGAAAGAATCTACTAAATCTGAGTTGAATTGATTGTAGACATAAGACATCGGAGTGTCATTGAAATCTCCACAAATAACTACGGGGTAAGGAGATGTTTTGAGATGTTCGACAACTCGTTCTGCTTGTTCAGCTCGTTCAGGATAAGCAATTCTCAATTTGTCAATCAACAAACGCGCTGTTGATTTTTTACCGCCAGCCTGCTTATTTTTCTCACCGAATAATTCGTAATCTTCCTGCTGTAATTTGATTGACTGCAAGTGAATATTGTAAAAACGAATCGTATCATCCCCTTTTACAATATCTGCGAAAATACAATAATTGTCTGTGGTTTTAAAGTTTTCGAACATCACATCTCCCTTTGCAATAATGGGATATTTTGAAAGCATACAAATTCCAAAGTTTTGTCTGTTCCGAATGCGGTGAGAATACCGTTCGTGATAATACTTGTAATCCAACAAATCAATCAAGGTATCTCTGGTTGAAAACGAAGAGGGTTTGTCTTGATGGAAAAATTCTTGAAAACAAACCACATCTGGATTCACCTCTTGAATGTATTTAACAATGTTGTTTCTAGATTCATTTCTGCCAGCCAGTGAAGAATTGTAAACATCAAATAAACGCACATTGTAACTCATAACATTCCAAGCTAAAGACTCGTTTTCAAGAGTTGGTTCTGAAAAAGTAATCGAAAGGGTTCTAAAATGGAGATTTCCACCAAAAAGAATTGCAATGAGTAAATAGAAGAACCATCTTGAGCGAGCAAAAGCCCAATAAATCATTAAAACAAGGGTCAAACAGATGAAAATCGGATACATCAATCCGAAAAAAGGAAGGATTCGAATGGTACTCGGATGAACATAAGGAGCTAAGTAAGCTAATAGCAAACAGCAGATTGCAGTGATTGAAAGAATCTTAATCACTGTTGAAAATCGCGCTATTTTTTTAAACCAACTCAAATCATTTATTACTTTGCGAAAATAGGAAGTCTTTCTCAGCTTTGGTCAATGACTCATATCCTGATTTTGAAATCTTATCTAAAATGATGTTAATCTTTTCCTGTTTCGCCTTAGCTTCCATGTTGTATTGCTCATCTGTTTTTACAGGTCTCGTAGCTCCTCCTTGCTTTACTTTTAACTTGTTTTTTCGAGTGAAGAAACGTGCAATTCGTTGCTGCATAGTTTCACTCCAATTAATAATATTAGTAGAAGAATTTAAGTTTACAACAGACAATAATCCAATTAAAGCTCCACCGATATGCGCAAAATGAGCAATTCCATCAATTTGAGTCATTTGTAGGATTTCCGAACCCAAATAGATTAAAGCGATGATATAAAGCTTCACAGGGATTATTCCAAACAACCGAACTTCAATATTTGGACGATAAACTGCCATTGCAATAAACAGCGCCATAATAGAGCCAGAGGCTCCAATAACAACTGGATACTGATTGGTCACTTGATGCGCAATTACTTCAAAAATTCCACCAACAATTCCACCCCAAACATAGACATGAACCATTCTTCGGTCGGAGAAGAACTGTTTAAAGATTCCTCCAATGAAATAGAGGAAAATCATATTGAACAGTAAATGAAAAAATTCAAAGTGTGAAAAAATACTGGTCACAAATCCGTAAGGTGTGTAAACTAACACCTTTAAATCAGTTTGCAATGAAAAGATAATTTCCTTTAGGAATTCCCAAAGAAGTGCATCACCAGTTAATTTTCCAATCAAATCAAATAATATGATTGTTAAAAACACAAGTACATTGATGAAAATCAATTTTATATGAACTCCACCATACTTAAATTGATACTTCAATTCCTGAGATAAGCTTCTTTCTTGCATCTTAATAAAAGTTTTTACTGTTTCTTCTCCAAATCAAAACAAGAATTGCCCCAACGATTGCTCCACCAACGTGAGCTAAATGAGCAACGTTATCTCCTTGGCTATTTTGAAAACTACTATACACTTCAAATACAAAGTAACCTCCAATTAACCACTTTGCTTTGATTGGAATAGGAGGGAATATCAACATTAATTCGGTATTTGGGAATAGAATTGCGAAAGCAGCAAGTAAACCAAAAATCGCACCTGATGCGCCAACCATTGGAACCATTGATTTAATGGCGTAATCCGCAAAAGCGTCGTACTGAGTTTGTGTTGAAATTCCATATCTCTGAGCAATTTCCATCAGATTTTGATCAGTAATATGTCCGTGGGTTTCTTTTAGTAATCCATTTAACGCTGCAATTGCATCCGAATTATTGATAGCATTTTTTAAATCAATGATTTGAAAAAATCCAACACCATTATAAAGTAAAATTGCTCCAAACGCAGAAGCTAAATAAAGAACAAAAAACCGTTTTGGTCCCCAAAGGCGTTCTAAAAAGCTTCCAAACATGACCAGGATATACATGTTCATGAGGATGTGAAAGAATCCACCATGCATGAAAAAGTGAGTCACTAATTGATACGGTTCGAAAAGAGCAGTGCCAAAATAATGTGCACCAAGTGTATTCCCTAAATCAATGCTGTTTCCTTGATATTCAAAGAAAAGAGTTAACAGGAACATTGCTACATTGAGCAATAACAAATTCTTAGTTACTGGTTGTATATTTGAAAACATCTTAAAACAGTTGAATGATTTGTTCATTAGTTATTTGCGCAATAATGCGTTTGCCAGAAGGAGAGAAGGTGTGTTCATCCGACTCAAACAAACGGGCAATGTAATCGGCAATTGCTTGCTGATCGTTGGGGATTTTAAAGGACATACTTCCTGCGAAAGCAATCTGAGATAAAACGGTATGTGCAATTTCACCTTTATCCAAGGTCCCCATTTGTAATTGCTCTAAAATCTTATCTACACACGACAAAACAGTGGATTCATCCAAAATTTCTGGAATTCCATGAATATGTATGTCTTGCTGTTCCCATTTCCAATTGAATCCAATACGAGAAAGCGTTTTTTCATGCTCGTTCCATGCCAATTGCTCTTGCTTAGACAATTTCTTCTCCATCGGGAAGATCAATTGCTGAGAAGCCAGTGGGTTGACGAAAAATCCGCGCATCAAATCATTGTATAGCAAACGTTCGTAAATTCTACGGTAATGAAAAACCAGTAATCCTTCAGGGACAGAAGAAATGACAAAAGAACCTTTTACAATAAACGGTCCAGTCGATTTTAACGCTTCCACATCAATTTGAATCTGTGTTTGAGTTTCTTTTAATTCATTCTCAACAGATTCCGAATTCCATAATTCATCCAAACTGGAAGATTGAAATTGAGAACCAAATCCAGCTTTGTTTAATGCACTTGAAAACGATGCGTTTTTTGGAACTGAGCTGGTATTTGTATTCGCATGATTTGCGGCAAACTGACCTTCACGAGTGTTGTGAGCATGAAAAGGATTATAATTTTTATCTACTCTAATTTCTGGAGCAACTGGAGTTTGCCCGATCATAGAAACAGGGATGTCAAACTCAGTTTCTCGCTCAAAATCTAAGGTAGGAGTGATGTTGAATTTCCCCAATCCCAAGCGAACTGCACTGCGAATAATGCTGTAAATGGCTTTGTCTTCTTCGAATTTAATCTCCGTTTTTGTAGGATGTACGTTGACATCAATTTGTTTCGGATCAATATCCAAAAACAAGAAGTAACTCGGGAATAATTTCGAAGGAAGCAAGTGTTCAAAAGCCGCCGAAATGGCATGGTTGAAATAAGTATCCTTGAAAAAACGATTGTTTACAAACAAAAACTGCTCTCCACGCGATTTCTTAGCAACTTCAGGCTTTCCTACAAATCCGTTTAATTCAACGATATCTGTTTGCTCGGTTACTGGAACCAAATGATCGGTGAATTTCTTTCCGAAAACATCTACAATTCTTTTTCTAAGCGGCCCAGGAGATAAATGATAAATCTCTTGATCGTTGTGAACCAATCGGAAAGAGATATCGTGATGCGGTAAAACTACCCGTTCAAATTCATCAATAATGTGTTTAAACTCTACGTTGTCAGATTTCAAAAAATTACGACGAGCAGGAACGTTAAAGAACAAATTCTTAATCTCAAAGTTACATCCAACAGCACATTGAGTGGGTTCTTGATTAACAACTTGCGTACCTTCAATCACGATTTTTGTTCCCAATTCATCTGTTGCACGTTTAGTTTGAAGTGTAACGTGAGCAATTGCAGCAATCGAAGCCAATGCTTCTCCTCTAAATCCTTTTGTTTTCAGGGCAAAAAGGTCGTCAGCGTTCGCAATCTTACTTGTTGCATGTCTTTCAAAACTCATACGAGCATCTAAAGGCGACATTCCTTTGCCATTATCCACAATTTGAATTAATGTCCGTCCCGCATCTTTGATATGCAATTCAATCTTCGTCGCTCCCGCATCAATACTATTTTCAACCAATTCTTTCACCACGGAAGCAGGCCTTTGAACAACCTCTCCAGCCGCAATTTGATTGGCTACATGATCTGGAAGTAAACGAATAATATCTGACATGAATGAATTCAATTTGTGCAATACCAACAAAATTAAGATAATCTCTTAGTTTTATCTGTGTCTTTTTAACAATTCTCGTTCCAAGATTTTTTGGCTGACATGCTGTCAGTATAATTGCTAATTACGAATACCGAATTATAGATTTAACTGCAAAGAAGAACCAGATGCAGCTAGTGAAGACTGAGCATAGTCCGTTACTGACGTTATCTGAAGTTAAAAGAGCGCAAAGAGTTTGAAGACAACTTAGCTTTACCTCAAGTTATATTTTCAATCGTTTTGCGTTTTCTTCTGAGCCTTTGCGGTGAAATATTTACGTAATTTTGTTCTATGAACAGAAAGACATTCCGCAAAGCAACTCTTATTTTTTTTCTCATCATCGGATCAGGGTTGATTACTTCGGCACTTTTAAAAAATCCGGCTCATAAATCAGTTCAAAAGCATTCAGTAAGTTTTACAACTGATAAAGAAGAAGATCAGTGGGTTTCAGCTGAAATGGCTAAGCTTTCTATGCAGGAGCGTATTGCACAATCGTTCATGGTTGCTTGCTGGTCCAATAAAGGAAAAGAGCATTTGGACGAAACAGAAGAATTGGTTCGGATTCAAAAAATTGGCGGACTTATTTTTTTTCAGGGAGAAAAGGATAATTTACAAGAGACTATTCAACAAATGCAAGCAAATGCAAAAATTCCTTTACTCATTGGGATGGATGCAGAATGGGGTGTAGCAATGCGACTTTCGGGGGAGCCTCGGTTCCCTTATCAACAAACAATTGGGGCTGCAAATGACTTGAATTTAACAGAACGAATTGGTTATCAAATGGGAGTGGAGTGCGATATGCTTGGGATTCATATGAATTTCTCACCAGTTGCAGATGTAAACTTGAATCCAAAAAATCCTGTAATTGGATTTAGAGCTTTTGGCTCCAATCCGCAGCAAGTGGCTAAGCACACAGCAGCGATGGTGAAAGGAATTGAAGACGCAGGTGTTATTTCTTGTGTGAAGCACTTTCCAGGACATGGAGATACAGACAAAGACTCGCACAAAGAACTTCCGACTGTTTCTCACAGTGTCAGTGAATTTGAAGCGAAGGATTTTCTGCCCTTTAAAAGTGGAATTGAAGCAGGAACACGTTCTGTAATGGTTGCCCATTTGAATGTTCCATCATTAGATCCGAGTGGAACTCCGAGTAGTTTATCGAAAGTTGTGATTGAAACATATTTACGGAAGAAATTAGGATTTAAAGGCTTGGTGATTTCAGATGCTTTAAATATGAAAGCGGTTTCGGATAAATACGGAAAATCGGAAGTGGTTGCAAAAGCATACATTGCTGGTTGCGATATTTTGTTGTTCCCTGAAAATGTAGAAGATGCAATCAAATTGATTCATAGTAAAGTTGAAAGCGGTGAATTGACCAAAGAAGTTATAAATGAACATTGCAAACGTGTTTTAAGAGCGAAATATCAAGCAATTGTTCACAAACCAATAGTGAAACGCAAAGATCCTGCTCCTGAACGCAGATTGATTATTAATCAGATTTATGAAAAAGCATTATTGTGCATCAAGAATGAAGCAGATAATTTACCGATTGATAAATTGGATAAAGAAATTATTCGCATTGCAATTGGAACACATACTTCCGCTTTTAGAGATCGTTTAAATGATTACGGTAAAATAACTCATTACAAGTATTTTACATCAGAAGAAGCTCTTCGAAGATTGAAAGAAATCAAGTTGAATCCAGAAGCAAATTACATTCTGGATTTTCATTCAGATGGTCAGCGTGCTCGGAACAATTACGGATTTGGAACTTGGAAAAAAGTACTTGATTTACTTCCTAAAGATGCCAATGCGACTGTTGTTCTTTTTGGAAACCCATTAGTCTTACAAGAAGAAACAGAGTTTCCAAGTTCTGTAAAATCCGTTTTGTGCGCATATGAAAATACAGCTGCAGCGCAAGAAAGAACGGCCCAAGCAATTATGGGAGCATTTGATGTGGAAGGAAAATTGGCGATGGATTTGAATGCCTACTGGAAAATAGGATTCGGAGTTCAAATCAAGAAAAACGGACGGTTGAAGTATTCGCAACCCGAAGAATTGGGGTTGAATCCAGCGAAATTGAGAGAAGTAGATGAGATTGTGGCAAAAGCGATTGAAGCCAAAGCCTTTCCAGGTTGTCAGATTGTTGTTGCTATTGATGGAAAGATTGTCATTCAAAAATCTTACGGAACAACCATCTATGAAAATGGCGACAGTATTACCAATGAACACATTTACGACATTGCTTCGATTACCAAAATTGCTGCTTCGACAACGGCTTTAATGCGTTTAAAAACATTGGGGAAGTTTGACGAGAAATCGGATCTGGACGAATTAGTTTCTGAATATGTCAAAGGAACACCTTATGCGAATTTAAAAGCCATTGATTTATTGACTCACCAAGCAGGATTAACCCCGTGGATTGCATTTTACAAACGAACCATGGAGAATGGAAACCTGGATTCGAGTATTTATGCCAAAATAGATAAAGGAGTTTACAATCGGGTTGTTGCAGATAATATTTGGATTCGAAACGACTATTGGAAAACGATGTTGAAGATTATTGTTGAAACGCCTTTAACTGGCAAAAAATCCTACGAATATTCCGACTTGAGTTATTACTTTTTTAATAAATACATTGAGCTTACTACCGGAATGGGAGAAGAAGAATTTGTGGATAAAGAGATTTATAAACCTTTGGGATTACAAAGAATGACCTATTTACCGTTGAAAAAGTTCTCCAAGAAACAAATCGTCCCAACAGAATTCGATAAAGATTTTCGAAAGCAATTGATTCACGGATACGTACATGACCCCGGCGCAGCCATGATGGGCGGGGTCGCAGGCCATGCAGGATTGTTTTCTAATGCAACAGATTTGGCAGCTTTGATGCAATTTTTATTGAATAAAGGTCAGATAGGAGACCAATCGATCATCAAAAAAGAAATTGTAGATCAGTTTACAGCGTGCCAATTTTGTCCTGGAAATAGAAGAGGAATTGGCTTCGATAAACCAACAGTAAGTATTAAAAATGGTCCAACATGTGATTTAGTTTCCCCATCAACTTTTGGGCATTCCGGATTTACAGGAACAATCACTTGGGCAGACCCAGAAAACAAGGTAAACTTCGTGTTTTTATCGAACCGAGTTTACCCCGACGCAGACAATTGGAAAATAACAAAGATGAGCGTGCGAACGGAGATTCAACGAGTAATCTACGAAGCACTTTTTGAAGCACGCCAAAAGTAACACAGACAAACATGAAAATCGGAATCGTACTTTATCCCACATTTGGCGGGAGTGGTGTAGTAGCCACAGAATTAGGCAAGGCCTTAGCCCAAAAAGGACATTTGGTCCATTTTATTACCTATTCGCAACCCGTTCGTTTGGGTAGTTTTCGCGAAAATATTTTTTATCACGAAGTACAACTTTCTGATTACCCACTTTTTGAATATCAACCTTACGAAACAGAATTAGCGAGTAAAGTGGTGGATGTTGTGAAATATGAAGGATTGGATTTATTGCACGTTCATTATGCTATTCCTCACGCTTCAGCTGCGTTTATGGCACAGCAAATTTTGAAAGCACAAGGAATCAATATTCCATTCATTACAACTCTACATGGAACAGATATCACCTTGGTTGGTAAAGATCCATCCTTTGAACCTGTAATTTCATTCTGTATCAATGCATCTGATGCTGTTACAGCAGTTTCAGAGAGCTTGATGAAAGACACTTACGCACACTTTGAAACAACACGTAAAATCCATGTGATTCCAAATTTCATTCAACCGAAAGCGGAATTGCCTGTGATTAATATGGAAAAACGCAGACATTATGCAAAAGACGATGAATTGATTCTCTGCCATATTTCGAATTTTCGTCCAGTGAAACGTATCGCTGATGTGGTTCGAATTTTCCAAAAAGTACAAGAGAAACTTCCAGCGAAATTGTTATTGGCTGGTGACGGTCCAGATCGTGCAATTGTAGAACGCTTAGCGCGAGATTTAGGAATTTGTCACAATATCATCTTTATTGGAAAAGTTCGTGAAACTGGCCCGATTTTAGAATTAAGCGACTTGTTTTTACTGCCATCAGAAACGGAAAGTTTTGGTTTAGCAGCTTTGGAAGCAATGGCAGAAGGAGTACCAGTTGTTTCGTCCAATACAGGTGGTATTCCTGAAGTGAATATTGATGGTTTTTCTGGATTCACATCTGATGTAGGTGATGTGGATTCGATGGCTGAGAATGCAATTCGTATTTTGAAAGATAAAGCAACGCATCAACTCTTCCGTAAAAACGCATTGGATCAAGCTAAGAAGTTTGAATTAACAGAAGTACTTCCGTTGTATGAAGAATTGTATGAATCAGTGCTGAAAGGGCATGGAGATGCGGTGAAGGTTTAATTTATCTAAGTCATTTTCGATACATCCCACAGATGTCGTTTGGAGTCCGCCCGCCTTAGCGGAACGGTTACCGAGAACGGCATGTGGGATACTCGAATTGAGTGCGAAAATATCAATTGACGGGAGTCCATTTTGGTATTTTTTGTTTTAACAGCAGAGAAGCAAAGAACGTAAAGGTTTCTTCAAAATCAAATGCTCCTTCCCGTTGATACTTTTTGTTAATTGTTCGGATTTCATTAGGGATTGTGGGATGTTTTAATATGTGTTGAGAAAGAGAAAACACTTGAATCATATACTGAACATGGGATAATCTTTGTTTTTTATTTTAAAATAAATATATTCGTCCTACACGAGTATATATTCAGTTAAATGAAGTGTTTAATTGAAAAAAATATCGTTTTTTGTTCACTGATTGAGAATTACTATGAAAGCAGCCATTGTTCTATTTTTTTTAGTCGCATCATCGGGTGCAATTTGTCAAACGAGAACAGAAACCACCGTTAAATTAAAATGGGAGGAACAAACGTTTTTCCACTTTTACACTTCTGAATACCATGTTTACGTGAGTAAACTCGAATTCCTAAATTTGGACAATGAGTTATTGTCAGGACTCTTTATTGAGTTCGCTCAAAGCAATGATTCGATGAATCTAAAGAATCCTTTTTCGACTTTTAAACCGAATCAACAAACCATTCTTTGGAATCAATTGATCAAATGCACAACGAATGGGCATTTACTAATTCAGCCCATTAACGAGGAAAAGAAATTAAAAAGCGTTGTGATTCTAGACGACAAAAGCTTTCCAGCAATTGGAGAGATTTGGGAATGCAGAGATTCTAAAACCAAGAAAATAATTTTCTCCCATAGTGTTGCAAGTACCGGTTCTCCTAGTTTTTAGGATGATTATTTCTTAGGATAAAATCTAGATATTAAGACCGGATTACGATGTTTAATTGCTTAAAAATCATCTTGTAATGAGCTTTTTTGAGAAGAACAGAAATGTACCGATCAATACAAGTAATGACAACAGCTTGTTGTTTTAAAACAAGCTGTTGTACTTCTCATTTCCCTATTTATTCCTAACTTGCGCGCTCTTAATTGAAACAATGAGAGGAATTGAACCTAAACAGCACTACGATGTTGTAATTATTGGTGGTGGCGTTAGTGGGTTGACCTCTGCAGCACTTTTTAGCAAAGCTGGAATTTCATGCTGCGTAATCGAAATGGACAACCGTCCAGGCGGTTATTTGGCCGGCTTTCGCCGACATGATTTTCGCTTCGACTCTGCCATTCACTGGTTAAATAATTGCGGACCGAATGGTTTAGTGACCAAAATTTTTAAGATCATTGGTGATGATTCCCCAAAATGTGAAGATCAAAAGAATATTCGTCGCTTTGTAAGTGATGAGTTCGATTACCTAGTCACCAATAATCCGGATGAGCTTAAGGAGCAATGGCTGAAAGAATTTCCGCATGAAAAGAAAGGGATTATTCGCTTTTTTCGAGACGCTAAACGTATTGGAAAGTCATTTGATAGCTATGCAAATTTGAGTAGAACCATGAATTCAATGAGTTGGTATGAATACCCGATTCATGGATTAAAAATGCTTCGTTTCGCTCTTCCTTTTATTCCACATATCCGTTTTACGGGCGAAAAGATGAAGAAAGGTTTAAGCCGTTATTTCACCGATGAAAAACTACACCGTGTATTTTGCTCAGAACCAGATGTATTATCCTGCTTAATCCCCATTTCTTGGGCTTATATCAAAGATTTTCAACTTCCGCCAGAAGGTGGGAGCCAAAGTTTTCCTGAATGGTTGACGCATACGATCGAAACAATGGGTGGGGAGATTTTTTTCAAATCTAAAGTCACAGAAGTTATAGTACAAGACAACGTCGCAAAAGGAGTAAGATTAGAGCACCGAGGAACAACTCACACTATTTCTAGTAAATATGTAGTTGCTGCTTGCGATGCCGAAACGTTGTTTGAGAAAATGCTTCCGAAAGAATCCATTCCAGCTAAAATGAAGGATGGATTGAAAGGTGCACCTTTGTATGCCTCAGCTTTGACAGTTGCTTTGGGGATTGATTGTCCGGCAGAAGAACTAGGGCTAGGTGAAGAAATTGTCTTCTTAGCTGATCCGACAGTTCCAAAAGAAGATTTGGGAAAAGGAGATCCTTACTTAAGTGGAATTCACATTTTGGCATCGACAGTACGAGATAAATCTCTTTCACTACCTGAACACGGAACAATTACACTGTTTATTCCTGCTTGGATGGATAACAACGATTATTGGGGATGTGTTGCTGACGAAAACGGAACATATTCTCGCGGAGATGAATATCAGAAATTGAAAGATAAGTACGCAGATATATTAATTGATCGTGTAGAAAAGGGATTGGTTCCAAACTTGCGCAAACATATTTTGTATTGCGATGTAGCAACACCAATTACACATTACCGCTACACTGGTAATAAAAACGGGACGATGATGGCTCAAAAACCAGGGAAAGAAAATTACCAAGGAAAAGTCGCATCTTACATCACTCCAGTAAAAAACTTATATCTAAGCGGACATTGGGCGGATTTAGGTGGCGGAATTCCAATTGCTATCAAATCATCTATCAATACAACCCTTTTAGTCCTTCAAAAGGAAGATAAAAAACGATTCAAATTACTTGCAAACTATATGGATGGTAAAATTGGAGTAGCAGAATTACGTGCTTCCGATTTATTGATACCTTATGATAATTCATGGGTGAAAGATCCAACTCCAGCGCAGAAAAAAGTAAAAAGGCGAGAAGAATCCGCAACTACTGAATAACATTATTCATGTAATTTAGAAATAATCGATAAGTAATGAAGTATCATGAATCCGCTTGATAAATTAAAGGACTTATTTGAAGAGGAACTTGTTGAAGAAATCAATGAAAAATCTCACGAAGTCAGGTTGAAAGAAGGAGATCTTCTATTAGATACAGGACAGATTGTGCGTGTAATTCCAATTGTGCTTTCTGGAACATTGAAAATTTCGCGAGTAGATGAAGAAGGGCATGAATTGTTTTTGTATTACATCCATCCGCATGAAAGTTGCGCAATGACTTTTACGTGTTGCATGGAAGAGTTTCCCAGTGAAATTAGAGCAGTAGCAGATGAAGATTCTATCATTCTGACTATTCCCATAACTGCAATGGATAAATGGATGATGAAATATGCTTCTTGGAAAAGCTTTATCATGAAAACCATTCATTCACGATTTAATGAGCTATTGATCATGATTGATCAAATTGCTTTTCAGCGATTGGACGAACGTCTTGTTCATTATTTGAAAGAAAAATCAAAATCTACTCATTCCACTGTTATTAACCTTTCTCACGAACAAATTGCGATTGATTTATCGAGTTCAAGGGAAGTTATTTCGCGTTTATTGAAACGTCTTGAAAAGGATAATAAAGTGGTATTATATCGCAACCAAATCAAATTATTAAGCAATTTGTGACTATTGTCACAGTATCTTACTTTTCATTGTCGCAATTTTGTAAAAAATAAGTGATCATGAATAGAAACATGTACTCAACGGATCGAATCATTCGCCTCATATTATCAATTATATTGGTTTCTCTTTATTTTTTTGGATACATATCAGGAATATTAGCGATAATTGCTCTAGTCGTCGTAATTATTTTCATGTTGACAAGTGTCATTGGTTTTTGCCCATTGTATAAGCTACTTGGAATAACCATCAAAAAGAAAAGCAAATGAAGTCATTTATCAAGAAATATCGCTTGGGGATTATTGGTGGAATTATCGGGGCGATTGGTGGTTATTTATACTATTATTTCGTTGGCTGCTCTTCGGGTTATTGTACAATAACATCAAAACCAATCAATAGCACACTGTATGGTTCTTTCATGGGGCTATTGCTGTTTAGTAGCTTTAAAATTAAGTAGGAATTAATCAAAAATAAAAATGATGCAAAGTTTAAAAAATCTATTCGGACTTGGTCCAAAAGTTGACTTCAATGAGTTAATGAGCCGCGGAGCTCAAATTATAGATGTACGCACACCTTCTGAATTTAATTCAGGACACATTCGCGGATCTGTTAATATTCCATTGTCTCTTATTCCACAGAATCTATCGAACATTCAAAAGAATAAACCAATCATTACTTGCTGTGCATCAGGTATGAGAAGTGCATCAGCTAAAAACATTCTGAAAGCAAAAGGTTTTAGTGAAGTACACAATGGAGGTGGCTGGTCGAGTCTTCAACAAAAGATTCAAAAATAATTGATTCTTGCTCTTAACAATTATTGCAAAACAGAATAAGAACTAACTAGTAGACGTTTTTTAACTTTGACACAAAATTAAGCAATGGCATCTTTTTCTGAAATAATAAACTCCGACAAACCAGTTTTGGTGGATTTCTTCGCCGAATGGTGTGGACCTTGTAAAACAATGAAACCCATTTTAGATGATTTGAAGGGGAAATTGGGAAATACCGCTTCTGTTTTGAAAGTCGATGTAGATAAAAATCCACATGCTGCTAGCAAGTATCAGATTAAAAGCATTCCAACGTTGATTCTTTTCAAAAAGGGTAAACCTGTTTGGAGACAATCGGGAGTAGTGCCAGCAAATCAGTTGGCACAAATAATCAAGCAGCATCAATAACTTTCCTCGTCTCTATTTTGGTTTAATATGAAAATTGCTTTTACAATTCTAATTGCAATATCTCATTTAGAAGCGTTGTCACAAACAAAATCTTGGGAAACTCCATTCCTGATTGAAAACAATGGCATCTATATTTATTGTAAAGTAAACGATATAGATAGTGTGCGCTTTCTGTTTGATACTGGTGCGGATGGTTCAGTAATCAATACCGATTCAAACAAACAAATCAAACTGAAAGTTGATGGAGAATCAATGAACGAAGGATCGAACGGTACTAACAAAGTCTCTCAGAGTAACAACAATTTAATTTCGTTTAGCGAGTTTGAACAAAAAAACGTATCATTTACACTCATTCCGTTTGGAACTACAGATTTCGACGGTGTTTTTGGGACAAATCTGATGAAAAACTATGTTATTGAAATCAATTACGATCGAAAAACACTGAAATTCACCGAACATGTAGCTTTCAATGCAGATTTGAGTAGTTATGATAAAATCAACATACATTTCGTAAACAACTATCCGACCATTTCGAGTACACTCGTCATTCAGGGAAAGAAAATTACCGGTTTTTTCGGGTTGGATACAGGTGCTAGTGATGCGCTTACGATTGCTTCTCCTTATGAACGGAAACACGATTTCAAACATAAAACAGATCAAATAGCAACAGCCACTTTTCAAGGGTCGGATGGATCATCTTATGAAATGGCCATTGTTCGAGCTCCAGAATTGAAAGTAGAGAAGAAATCATTCTATTCTATTCCAATGAATTTATCAACTGCGAAAGAAGGAATTGATGCAACAGAAAAGATGGCTGGTTTCTTTGGAAACAATTTCTTAAAACGGTTTAATACTGTTTTAGATTTGAAAAACGGGTTTATTTATTTGAAAGTCAACGAGAATCTGTACTTGCCTTTTTTTGAATAAAAAAAGAGCCTCCGATTGAATGAAGACTCTTGATTTTAGTTCGAAATTCAGTTTAGTTCAATGTAATTGTGAGTTCTTCTAAAGGAATTCTAACTTTTTTCGCGTATGCAAGCACATCAGCTGCTTCATCACGGTATCCTAAAGCCAAAGCTACAACAGATTGCAATCCTTTTTCTTTCAGTCCTAAGATTTCGTCAAAAGCTGCATTATCAAATCCTTCCATCGGAGTAGAATCTACTTTCAAGTTTGCAGCCGCAATAATTCCTGTGCCTAAAGCAATATACGTTTGTTTTGCGGTCCAAGTCTTAATGAAATCCTCTGGCATATTGATAAAACCAGACAGTTTGCCCTTGAAATCGGCTAAGTTTTCTTCTGGAATATTTCGTGTTCTCGCAACTAAGGAAATATACTCGTCTATATGAGCTTGAGAAACATGTGTATAAGCAGCGAAAATCAATAGATGTGAGGATTCTGAAATTTGCGGATTAAACGACGCGGCTTGTAATTTTTGCTTGATTTCAGGATTCGAAATGGAGATTACTCGATAGGGCTGTAATCCTGCCGATGTTGCTGTTAAGTTAATTGCTTCAAGGATTTCTTGTACTTTTTCGTCTGATACTTTTTCAGAAGTCATTCGTTTTACGGCGTAACGCCAGTTTAATGTGTCAATTAAATTCATCTTTTCTGTGTTTTCGACAAAGGTATAGCATATTAGTATAAAAAAGATACCAATATACTTTAGGATACTAGTTTCAATAAGGAAACTATTGATTCGTAATATTGCGAATTAGTAAATTAGTGAGTTAGTAAAATCGCTAACAACTCCGTAGATTTGTTTCAATTCAAAAAACAGAATGAGTAATAAACTTCACGAAGGCAAAACATTTAACAAAGTTAACTATGTCAATAAACAACTAATCAACAATGAATTTAGCGGTTGTCATTTTATTGATTGTGATTTTACAAAAAGCAATTTTAGCAGTATTGATTTTGTAGATTGTGAATTTGAATCTTGTATGTTTTCACTCACTGTTTTTAAACATTCAGGATTAAAGGATATTCACTTTAAGGATTGTAAAATAATAGGAGTGGACTTTAGTGCTTGCAATGAATTCCTTTTCTCTGTTAAATTCACGGATTGCAGTGTTGATTATGCGACTTTTCATTCGAAAAACATGAAGAAGACCATTTTTACAAATACTGTTTTAAAAGAAGTTGATTTTTCGGAATGTAATTTATCAGAATCCAAATTCGTGAATTGTGATTTGACTAGGACTATCTTTGAACGCACCAATTTAGATAAGGCAGACTTCAGTACAGCAGTTAATTTCGATATCAATCCGGAGCGAAATAGATTGAAGAAGACTATTTTTTCGTCCAATGGATTGATTGGCTTGCTAACGAAGTATGATTTGGTGATTAAGGAATGAACCGATTTTGTAGGTGGCTCTATATCGCATACCTACAAAATTGCTTAAACAAAAAAAGCTCAGTTTTTACTGAGCTTTTTGTAGCGAGACGGAGTCCCGACAGCTATCGGGATGAACTCCGGACCCCAGATTTCACACAAACAAAAAAAGCTCAGTAAAAACTGAGCTTTTGTAGCGAGACGGAGTCCCGATAGCTATCTGCAGCATAATCGTAACCCGTACAACCAGAAACAAAAACCATGTTTTCGACAACAACCGCTCTTGAAAAAGCCATTTAGATCTCAATTTAGAGGTGTTAGGGATATCCAATATTTTTTATTCCGATTAACGCAAATTTATGCTTAGTCCCCAGAATTTGGTCTTGATCCCTTTTGTAGCGAGACGGAGTCCCGATAGCTATCGGGATGAACTCCGGACTTCAACTTTACACAAACAAAAAAAGCTCAGTAAAAACTGAGCTTTTGTAGCGAGACGGAGAGTTGAACTCCGGACCTCAGGGTTATGAATCCTGCGCTCTAACCAACTGAGCTATCTCGCCATATATCCTTACAAATCCCTGAAAGGCGGCACAAAGATAGTTACTTTTTTATTTTATGCAAGACTATGAGCGGTCTTCTTCGAATAAAACTTTTGTCTTGTGTTTTAGTAACTTGAAAATCAAGCTAAACAATAATGCTCCAGCGATCCAATAAACATAACAAAGTGGACATGCAATCGTTTTTGTCATAAAATATTCACGTAATCCAGCTACGAAAATGAATCCCAAAGCGGTTGCAGAGATACCAGAATATTCACGTCGTAAAATTGTTTTCATCGAGAAAGAAATCTCTCCTTTGATGTAATTTTTTCTACTTGGCCAAAATGCAGGAACCGAATTCGACCAATTCACGTAGCTTTCACCAAATTTACGCTCTAAGAAACGCTCTTCAGCAAACATAATACGCTCGTAATAGATCCAAAACAGCAAGCTTACGATAACGATGAAATAAATATTGAATGTGAAACACACGATTCCAATCCACATAAAATAATTTCCTAAGTAGAGTGGGTGCCGCACAGTTGAATAAATACCTTTTGTATTCAAGGCTTCAGCAACTTGTTCTTGTGTATTTCTTCCAGAAGTATGTTTATTACTTGTTCCAATAGCTATCGCACGAATTACTTGTCCTAGTATAGACATGGCAATTGCTGCTCCTGTACAAATGTAGAACCAACGTTCGTTATCCATAATACACTGAACATCTGTAAAATAGATGACAGGAATAGCTAAAACGAATAAAATCACTGGAATTTGTCCTCTGTATTTGAAGAGCTTGTTTCCGTTTTTTTCAAATGAATGTACTAATGCCATGAAAAGAAATGTGTATATTTCGAAAATAATTTTTTCGGCGCGAAGTTAACAATATTAAACTACTATGACAAAAAAGGAACAATTCGAATTAGAATATGTATTAAGAACCTCTCCAAAGGTTTTGGATAAATTATTGTCTACTCCTGATGGATTGAGCGAATGGTTTGCTGAAGATGTTATTGTTAAGGATGATATGTATACTTTTCACTGGGATGGAAGTGAGGAACAAGCACGATTAATTTCTAAGAAAGCAGGTGAACATATTAAATGGCAATGGTTGAATGACGAAGAAGACGAATTAGAAACTTACTTTGAAATGAAATACACTATTGATCCTATGACCAAAGTGGTGATTCTTACTGTTTCAGATTTCGCTGAAAAAACGGAAAAAGATGAAATTGTACGCCTTTGGGAATCACAAATTGGTGATTTGAGAAGAGTAATTGGGGCATAAATAATAAAACGATTATAAAAAAACATAAAGGGTGGAAAATTTTCTACCCTTTATGTTTTTAAACCTATTTCATTCTAGTTCAATTCATTAATAGAATTAACTAAACCTTTACTTAAATCTTCCAAAGCAACCTGTGAAAAATCAAATTTCAATCCTGCTGTCTCGTAAATTTCAGGAATTGATTTAGAATACCCCAAAGAAAGCGCATTCTTATAATCTGTTAGTGCTTTTGCAGGATTCTTCTTATAGTTATTCCAAACTCCTAAAGCACCCAATTGAGCAATTCCGTATTCGATGTAATAGAAAGGAACTTCGAATAAGTGTAATTGTTTCTGCCAAGAACTTTCTAAGACAGCTTCATATCCGTTATAATCAACTAATCCGGTTCCAAAGCGTTTGCTTAGTTTCAACCATTCTTGTGTTCTTTCTTCAGTTGTGTGAGTTGGATGTGTATAAATCCAATGTTGGAATGCATCAATTTGAGCAATCCAAGGTAATACTTTTACCACCGACTCAATTTGCTCCAATTTAGCGCGTTTTAAATCATTTTCGTTCGTATAGAATTCACCCCAAAGTTCCATTGTCAGTAATTCCATAGACATAGAAGCCAATTCAGCCACTTCAGAAGGCAGGGATTTAAACCCTGTCAGCTCCAAATCACGACTCAAAAAGGAATGTACAGCATGTCCACCTTCATGAACCATGGTTGTTAAATCTCTCTGAGCTCCTGCTGCATTCATGAAAATGAACGGAATTCCAGATTCGTACAAAGGATAGTTGTATCCACCTGGAGCTTTCCCAGCTTTTGAATCTAAATCTAAAAAGCCACCAGTTTTCATTGTTTTCAAACAATCGCCGAAATATGAATCTAATTTTTGAAAAACTGCAATTGATTTGTCAAGTAATTCCTCTCCATTTTCAAAAGGTTTTAAAGGAGCCAATCCATCTGGGTCAACCTCAGTATCCCATGGCTTTAGCTTCGATTTTCCGAGTTTGTCAAGTTTTTTTAAACTGATTTGCTTTACAATCGGCACAATTAACGTTTCAATAGCATCGTGAAAAGCCAAACAATCTTCTACTGTATAATCGAATCGACCTAATGCTTTGAATTTATAATCGCGGTAATCGACGCAATCTGCATTCTTAGCGACCTTATTTCGCAATTGAATTAGTTGATTAAACAAATCATCCAATGCTTCACGATCTTCTAGTCGGCGACTTGTAATTAATTCATAAACCTCTTTACGAACAGTTTCATTCGGATCTTTCAAGAAATTGGCGGCTTGTGGCATCGTTAATTCCTTTCCTTCATAGGATATCATCTGTTTACCAGAAATTGCTCCGAATTGTTGACTCAGAGTACTTAATTCTGTTTCAAGTGAAATGTTCTCTTCTCGAAATAATTCCAATGCAGATTGAACGCCTCTGAAATAGATTGAATATGCTTTATCCGTAGCCAATTCTTTCACAAATGAAGAAGCCATCATTTTCTGATTCAAGGAATCTTCGAAAGGAGCAAGGTTTGGCTGTATTTCAGTTACAAAAAACTGATAAGACTCAGTTAGCTTCTCATCTAAAGTGTTAATCGTCATTTTAATATAACGCCAAGCCATATTTTCTTCCAAAACGGCTTCCAATTCACTTTTATCGAATAACCATTGTTTAAATGATTCTTTCGTAGAAATATCTCTATTTTGAAGGTCTAAGAGATAAGACTCTACAGATTTCCAACTTTCGCATGTGAAGTCGGGTGAAACAAATTTTCTCATACTACAAAAATAAAAAAAAGAGATAAAACAATGAGGGGACGCGATGCGTCGCGTCCCCTCATTTTATGAAATATTTTGGATAATTACTTACCTCTCGATGAACCTGTTTTAGGAGCTGCTACTTTTTTCGCTCCAGTCGCTTTGCCAGCAGATTTTACGGGGCCTTTCGCTGCTGGTGCTTTCACAGCTGCTTTAGGAGTTGCTGCTTTTTTCGCAGGAGCCTTTTTTACTGGAGTTTCTTCATCCGTCGAAGTTTCTTCACCTTTCTTAGCTGCTGCTTTTGCAGTTTTCTTTTCCTTAGGAGCTTCTTCAGCTACCTCTTCTTCAATGACCAATGCTCCAGCTTTGAACAATAGATTGTACCACTGGAAAATTTTCTTGATATCAGAAGCGTAAACTCTTTCTTGATCATAATTTGGAAGAACCTCCAATAAGTAAGCTTTCAACTTCGCTTGGTCTTCTTTATGTGAAATTGTTTCTTTCCCTTTTTCCTTTTCAAAAATAGAAACCAAAATTTCTTTCAATGGTTTATCATCATCGTAGGTGTAGATAGAAATGTCATCCAATGCAGAAATTCTGTCTGAAGCGTATGCTGGAACACGTTTTTTGTCTTCCAATGATTCTACAATGATGTTGTTTTTACCTTGAGCCAAAACTCTATACAGTCCTGATTTTCCTGAGATTGCAATGATACCTGTTAAATTCATTCGATTAATTTATATGTCCAAAAATACTGCTTCTTTTTAATTCTTCACAATTTTAACCTGAAAGTATTGAACATCGGTGTGAATAATTAAATAATATGTTCCGTTTTGAAGATCTGAAATAGAAATTTCCTGTGTATTATCAAAACTCGATTTCACCATTCTTCCTTGTAAATCAATTATTTGTAAATCACTTAATGGAATTACAGAGTTAATTATTACATTCCCATGAGTCGGATTCGGATAAACTTGAATTTGACTAATTAATTCTTCTAATCCCAAAGAAGGGTTGTATGGAAGAGAGAAAACTTCACATCCATCAATACTTGTTCGAGAAACTGTATAGAAAGAAGACGAAGGTAAAGTAATGGTATAACTTGAATTCGTAGCACCAGGAATTAAGATTCCATCTTTATACCATTGCAAACTGGGATAAGGACTCGTCGAAAGTAAAGTTCCATTCACAGATATAACTGGCGCGGGAGGAGCAGAAGCTGCTAATACATCTAAAGTATCCGAAAATGAAACACATCCATTTTGATCAAAGGCTTTGAAATAAACCTCCCCAGATGCTGTTAATGGAACTTTGTATGTAGTGTCACCATTCATCCATTCAATGGAATAATTTGGAATAGAAGCTGTTGAAACAGCACTATCACCTGGACAAAAGAATGCATCGGCAGTGATTGTATTGGTAAAGTTAGATTGCAGCAATAGATTTAATGCGTGAATTTTACCATAGCCATAAGCGTTATTCGGAATAACTCCTGTGTAAATATCCGTAAATGCAGTAGAATGAATTCCATCCAAGAAACTTTGATAATTCCCCTTACTGCATTTTTCTAAATAAAGAGCTGCTATACCAGCAACAACGGGGGATGCCATAGAAGTCCCTCCATTTCTAACATGCATGCCATTTTGACTTTTTGAAGCATTCCATCCTGGGTCATTCAAAATCCAAAATGGTCCTGCACTCAATGAAACATCTCCACATGCAACTACATCTGGTTTAGTATGCCCATATTTTGTGGGACCTTTTGAGGAGGCTGGAGTTAATTGCCCTATATTCGTGTAGTTCGGAGGATTTGGCAAGTAGTTATTACCATTCGCATCAACATGTCCCCAACGATTCCTGATATTCCCAACAGTAACCACTTTTGGTGAGCAGTTCCAGGAAGAAACAAGGGTTTGAAGAGAATCGGGTAGGTGATAGTGTTGAATTGGTGGGTAAATTGCGGAAGTTGGAAGCCCTGTAACTAACATGTTATTCAATGAAATAACTTCTGACCCACTCCAAGCATCATATTTCCCAGATCCTTTTGTTTTAAATGAATACAAATAGCTAGTAGAATCTACTTGTGTGAAATAGAATTCTAGATGTAAATTCGGACCAACAATTTCTGGATAAATCTCTAAAATAGCCACTCTGTTTGAACCATTCCACAAAGTGTCTTTAATCGTTGTACCAATACTTGCGTTTGCTGCTCGATAGATAGTCGTAGCTCTTTCTTGAAAGTCGCCAGATGATTTGTTAGCTCCCCAAGCATAGCTCCAAGTTGCGTCTCCTAAATCTGACCAGAGATCTAAATAAACGGTATTTGGACCAAGTTGACTTGCTGGATTTGGCTTCACCCAAACAAAAGAAGTGTCTGAATCAACATCGCCATGAACATGGTATTTGCCCCAAGAACCTGAATTTCCAGCAGCGCAAACAATGATTCGTCCATTTTTTTCATCCAATAAATTATCCATTAAAACGGCTGCAGGGTCTGTTCCGTCATGACTTCCCAAGTAAGAGCCAACCGATAAGTTAACGACGGCAGGCATACCTAGTTGTTCTGCCTTTTTAAAGACAAAATCACAAGCGTCGGCTACAGTAAGAGTCCAATTTGGCAGATTGAAATTTGTTTCAATGACGATGATATTAGCCTCTGGAGCCATTCCTGTTTCCTCTCCATTTGCTAATCCATTTGAAACCCCAGCTCCAGTAACCGATGTTCCATGCCCAGAAGATTCTTCAATACTTCCACAAGTACCTGCTTGGATTTCTGCTCCCGTCCACAATTGCCCATAACCGTAAGGCATAGGAGTGTTTGCCGCATTAGGCAGTGAATGATCCCAATAATAAAGCACTCGTGTATTTCCATTCGCATCCCTAAAATCTGGATGGTTATAATCCAATCCTTGATCGACAAAAGCGACAATCACATCTTTTCCTGTAAATGGTGTTTGTAATCCTCCTAATCCTTGGTGAACTGGTTTTACGAAATGTGTTACTAAGGTTGAATCATTGAGTGGTTTTGGCATCGAAAATTCTAAATAAAACGACTTGATCACTTTAGACTCCATTGCTTGCTTAATCCAAGTTGGATTTGTTTGAATATAGATCCAGTCTTTAGTAACCTGTTTTACTGAAATTTCTTTAATAGACAATAAAGCATCAAGGTTTCCAGAATTGGTTACAGCAAACGCCATGGATGTAGTTGGTTGGTCTGCTAGTAATTTTTTGAATCGAAAATTATCTGTTTGGGCAAAAGATTGCATTGAATTAATAAAAATTAACCCTACTATAAATAATATTTTATTTACTTTCACCGCTTGTTGTAGTAGTTTTCCTATGAACATTTTTTTTAACCTTTAATATAGAATACTCAAAATATCTTTCTGCAAATTAAGATATTTGTTTCAAAGGAATTGTATTCCTTCCAAAAAAAGAATTAATAGTCATGAAGAAAAGAATCCTCACATTATCATTAGCCCTGTTTTCTGTCGGTGTAATGAATTTTATTTACGGTCAAAAAACAGACGAAATAAAAAATTGGTATAATGGTGCTACACCAGGAATGAATACTGAAAAAGCTTATTCTTCTTTGAAAAAGCAACAATCAACAACTGTTATTGTAGCAGTTATTGACTCTGGAATTGATATCGAACACAAAGATCTTCAAGGGAAAATCTGGACAAATGAGAAAGAGATTCCTAATAATGGAATTGACGATGATAAAAATGGATATATTGATGATATTCACGGATGGAATTTTTTAGGAGCGCCAAACGGAGATAATCAAGATTATACACGTTTAGAGAAAACACGTATTTGTGCTGAATTACATCAGAAATTCAACGGGAAATCTGAGTCAGAAATTGCAGCTGCAGATAAAGCAGACTATGCAACATACAAAGAACTTTACAAAGCAATTGAAACTGAACGTAATGGAAATATCCAAGCATTGGAGCAGTATACTCAGTTGGGTGAAATGTTTCCAATGTTGAAAGCAAAATTGATTGAGAAATTAGGCCCAAACTTCACAGAAGATGATGTGAATGCTTGGAAAGTGACTACTCCTGAAGATATGCAGCTGAAGCAATTAGGTACTTATATTGCAAATGGTCAATTGTCAGAAGAAAGCATCAAAGAAGGTGTTGATCATTTTAACGGAAGCATTAACTACCAATTGAATATGGAGTACAATGACCGTCAGTTTATTGGCGATAATCCAGATGATTTCAATGATATCCATTATGGAAATAATGATGTTGAAGGGCCTGAAGCTTTGCATGGAACACATGTAGGAGGAATTATTGGTGCTGTTCGACACAACGAATTAGGTGGTGATGGAGTAGCTGAAAATGTGAAATTAATGTCTCTTCGTGCAGTTCCTAATGGAGATGAGCAAGATAAAGATATTGCATTAGCTATTCGATATGCTGCTGATAACGGGGCATCTGTTATTAATATGTCATTTGGAAAAGCATATTCAAAACATCCAAAAGAAGTGTATGAAGCAATGCTTTATGCTGAATCTAAAGGTGTTCTTTTGGTTCATGCTGCTGGAAATGATGGTGAAAACTTAGATGAGCATCCAAATTTCCCAACAAATGAGTATTCATTCCAAACGAAACCACTGGACATGTATATTTGTATTGGTGCTTCTACAAGAGATAAGAAAAAATTGGCAGCGAATTTCTCCAACTATAGTTCTCGCCAAGTAAATATATTCGCTCCAGGATTTGAGATTTACAATACAATTCCACAAAGTGATTACAAAATTTTGCAAGGAACGTCGATGGCTGCACCAATGGTTTCAGGAGTTGCCGCTTTGCTGAAATCTTATTTTCCTTCATTAACAATGAAAGAAATTAAAGACATTATGTTGGCTTCTGCAAAACAATACAAAGGAACAATGATTCCTTCCCCTGGAACAGATACACCAGTTGATTTTGGAAAACTTTCTACAACAGGTGGTGTTATTGATATCGCTGCAGCAGTAAAAATGTGCAAAGCGAAAGTGAAAAAATAAACTATTTATTGTCTATATTTAATACCGTCTAAGCTTTGCTCAGGCGGTATTTTTTTTGCTTATGAAAATGATTAAACTTATCCCCATTCTTTTTATTGGATTCTATCTTGTTTCCTCTGGAGTTACTAAGCCAAAACCAAGTGAAACAGAAACAATTGATCAATTAATTGATAATTGGCACAAAGCCGCCGCTGAAGCAAATTATACCAACTATTTCCAATTCATGTCGGATAATTTCATCTATTTGGGAACCGATCCCACAGAACGGTGGAATAAAGAAGAATTCGGAGCATTTTGTAAACCTTATTTTGATAAAGGAAAAGCGTGGGATTTTCGAAAAATCGAACGTCACATTGAAATCTCGAAAGATGGAAAATTTGCTTGGTTCGACGAAAAAATTGACACGTGGATGAAGGATTGTAGAGGAAGTGGCGTATTGATTAAAATTGGAAAAGAGTGGAAAATCGCTCAATACAATTTAGCCGTATTGGTAGAAAATGATAAAATTCAAGATTTTATTCGTTTGCGGAATGAATTGAAAGATTAGGTTTCTTTTCTTGAATAAAAATCTTTCTTTTTTAATTCGATTAATAACTATTTTTCATTTTAAGAGATCCTTGCATTAACTTTTTTTGGCGCGCTATCATTGATTCCTTGCATAGTTATTGGTAACTTATCTGAAAACCAATATCATGAAAAGATTATTTTTTTCGGGGTTGATTTTGATAACTGGGTTGTCATTCAACACATTCGCTCAAAGTTCTGATAGTACAGGCATGCCCGGGGATAATTTTGACCTGCAAGGTGCACTGGAATTATTCAAGCAATCTAAGAGTTTAGAAGATTTCGAGAAGAAACTAAATACAGAATCAAATGGAGTTAACAACCTTGATTTAGACGGTAATAATGCCATTGATTACATACGTGTAGTTGATAAAAAAGAGGGAGATAATCATGCCGTTTTACTTCAAATTCCTGTAAATAGTAAAGAATCTCAAGATGTCGCAGCAATTGTTATTGAAAAGCGCGGTAAATCAGAAGCTCAATTACAAATCATTGGAGATGAAACTCTTTATGGTGAAGAAATCCTTATGGAGCCAATTGATGAAAAAGAAACCAAGCAATCATTAGGTCCTTCTATTTTAATGACTCCAACCACCGTTATTTTCGTAAACGTTTGGGGCTGGCCTTGTGTTCAATATATGTATGACCCATTTTATGACCCGTGGTATTCGCCTTATTATTGGGATTACTATCCATCTTGGTGGAGACCTTGGAGACCTGTTTATTGGCACGTTTATTATCAAAGAGTTTATCGATATCATGGTTGGTGTCACTACACCAATGTATATCATGTTCCAAATGCGCATGTCATTTACAAATCTCACCGAACTAGAAGTGCGACAGTGAGAACAAGATATGCTCCGCAACAAGTATCTTACAAAGGAAGAAAGCTCAATAATCAAGTTGCAAATGGGGGAAGAATTGGAACTGAAAAACCAATTAGACCAGAAAATGGTTCTATTCAGGATAAAAGACCAGGTGGAAGAACGGAAGGATTGAAAACAGAGCCAACTCGTCCAAATAGAACTCCAATAACTGAACCAAAAACACGCGAACAAGCACCAAGACCTATAAACTCAAATAATAGGGGGACAATTAATAATGGTGGAAATTCAGGTGTTACACGCCCCATGGAACCAGTAAAAAGAAACCCAACCGTTCAACCGCAACAACAGCCAAATCAACGACAACCTGCGCCAGCGCAAAGGCAACCGATAAATAATCCTCAACGGGTTCAGCCAAAGCCAGAGCGTCAGAGTCAACCCGTTATTCGACAGAGTGCTCCTGTCAGAACTGCTCCAGCTTCCAGACCTTCCAACGGAGGAGGTAAACGAGGAAGATAGAGATGTCAATATCCCGATTTACGGGCTTAGTATAAATCAAAAAGACGAGATTGAATGTCTCGTCTTTTTGATATTAAATTGTGTCTGATCCATTTTTCGATGGATCAGCTGTTATTTTTTTTTGTTTTTCGCGTTTTCTTGTTGTTGGCGTTGTGCATCTTCCAATCGTTGCATAAAGCTCGATTTTTTCTTGGGAGCAGTAGCACCTTTCTTCGCTGAATTTGTTTGAGCTTCTGCCATTTTAGCCTTCAACTTCTCTTCATTTACAAAGAATTTCTTGATAACAAACATCAAGATAATTGTCATTAAAGTAGAGATGAAGTAATAATAACTCAAACCTGAAGAATAATTATTGAAGAAGAAAATCATCATGAAAGGGAACATGTACATAATGATTTTCATATTTGGCATACCTGGTTGTTGCTGTTGAGTCATGTTTGATGAATTCAAATGCGTATACAACAAAGTCGTTCCAGCCATCAATAATGTAAACAAAGAAACGTGGTTACCATATAGAGGAATATATGTTCCAAAGTCCCAAATGGAATCGAATGACGACAAATCTTCGGCCCAAAGGAATCCGCGTTGTCTCAAATCAAATGTTGCTGGGAAGAATCGGAAAACCGCTAAAAGAATCGGCATTTGGAATAGCATAGGAACACAACCAGCAAGGGGAGAAGCTCCAGACGCTCGGTAAAGCGCCATCATATCCATTTGTTTTTTCATCGCATCCTCTTTTTTCGGATACTTCGCATTGATGTCATCAATTTGCGGTTTCAAAATCTTCATTTTTGCAGAAGAAACAAACATTTTCCACTGAACAGGCATCAATACTAACTTCAAGATAATCGTCAGTAATAAAATAGCAAGACCTGCATTTATTCCTAAGTTCATGAAGAATGTAAATACGGGTTGTACAGCATATAAGTTGATCCAACGGAAAACACCCCAGCCTAAGTTTAGAATATCGTCATAGTCTTGATTGTAAGAAGCCAATACGTGGTAATCATTCGGTCCAAAATACCATGAGAAGCTAGCTTTACCATCCTTTACAGACTGCATTCCCAGATTCAATTTTGAACGGTATTTACGAATGTGTGTAAAGAATTCTTTAGAGCCTTCTTTGTAGTTGGTGGAAGTGAATTTAGTTCCTTTTACTTTAAAACCATTGTCTGCATTTAGAATAGAGGAGAAATAGCTTTGTTTGTAAGCCACCCATTTCATATCTGTTTCAGCGGTTTTATAGCTTTCAGCAACTTCACTGTTCCAGTCTAATTTTCCATCAGCAGATTCATAACAAATAGTAGAAACTTTGCGTTGTTCTGAAAGTAAACGCTCAGAGCGCAACATTTCCATTTGCCAATCCAACATTACTGAATTTGGTAAAACTTTCCCGTTTAAATCTTTCAATTGAATGGTGTATCCTAAATCATAACCACCTTTTAAATTGTATGTGTAAATGATTGAACCTTCAGCCACATCATGTCTGAAAACAACTTTGTGCTTTGATTTAGAAACAATTTCGAACTCTTTGTTTCCAGTTGCATATTTGTTTCCTGCAATATTGAAAATCAATTGATTTTTTTGGTCTCCGTCTTTAAACAAGTAAAGTGGTGTAATTTTACCATCATTCTTAGCGAAGTTCATGTAAGATTCGAACTCTTTCAATTGTACTGCTGAAACAACACCACCTTTTGTGGAAAAATCTACAATCAATTTTTCAGACTCCAAACGAACGATTTCACCTTTAGAGATAACCGTAGTAGGTACTTTTACACGAGGAACGATCGTTGTGTCACCTTTTGTAACCTGATTTACATAAACCAAACCACCTTTTTCATCTTTGATTTGATTTCCGTCCTTGTCTTTCTTAGCAACAAGTCTAGGCTTGTTTTTAGCCTCTTTATCAAGTGAATCTGCTTCTTTTTTTGCTTGAAGCGCTAATTCCTTTTGTTCTTTTTGCTTGGCTTGCACTTCCTTTTCGCTTGGTTGACTCATGTATGTGAACACTACCAATAAAGCGCCAATAAGTGTTAGACCAATTACTGTATTCCTATCCATTCCTACTTTGTTATTTTTAATTTATGTTCAATCCGTCGAGGTGAACCGTTAATTTATTTATGATAAGCCATCAGTAATACTCTTGACTGCATATCGTATGTCTTTCGTTAATAAGGCAATCGACAATGCTTCTGACTGCACTACCGCTTGTCTTTTATCAATAAGTCATTTGAAATTCTCATGACCGCACTGACGTTTGTCTTTTATCAATAAGCCATTTGAAATTCTCATGACCGCACTGACGTTTGTCTTTTATCAATAAGCCATTTGAAATTCTCATGACTGCACTGACGTTTGTCTTTTATCAATAAGCCATTTGAAATTCTCATGACTGCACTGACGTTTGTCTTTTATCAATAAGCCATTTGAAATTCTCATGACTGCACTGACGTTTGTCTTTTATCAATAAGCCCACTGGGCTTATTTCTTATGTTCAATTGCTGCTTTCACAAAAGCAACAAATAAAGGATGTGGATTATCCACCGTACTCTTGTATTCTGGGTGGTATTGCGCACCAACGAACCAAGGATGATCAGGGATTTCAATCACTTCAACCAATCCAGTTTCTGGATTTTTTCCTGTAGCAATCATTCCTGCTTTTTCAAAAGCTTCTAAATAGTCGTTATTGAATTCATAACGGTGACGGTGTCTTTCCTCGATAGACTCTGTATTGTAAGCTGAAGCCACTTGTGTATCTGGTCTTAACTGACATTTATACGACCCTAATCGCATAGTTCCTCCCATATTTGAGATGCTTTTTTGCTCTGCCATCATGGAAATTACTGGATATTTAGAATCTTCTGCGATTTCTGTTGTATGAGCATCTTCGTATTTCAGGACGTGGCGAGCAAATTCAATCACCGCACACTGCATACCTAAGCAGATTCCGAAGAATGGAACTTTGTTTTCACGTGCAAAACGTACCGCTTCAATCTTCCCGCTAATTCCTCTAGAACCAAATCCTGGAGCAACTAAGATTCCATCCAAACCACCTAATTCAGCTTCGATATTTTGTTTTGTCAATGATTCGGAATGAATCCATTTCACGTTTACGCGTGCTTCATTTGCAACACCCCCGTGAATAAATGCTTCTGAAATGGACTTGTACGAATCTTTCAATTCTACATATTTACCAACCAATCCAATATTTACTTCTTGAATTGGATTCTTTAAGCGAGTCAAAAACTCTTTCCATTTAGTAAGATCTGGAGAATTTTTAGAAGGTAGACCTAGTTTTTCTAGGGCAACTTTATCCAATTCTTCCGCTTGCATTAATAGAGGAACGTCATAAATTGATTCTGCATCACGAGATTCAATAACAGCATTCATGCTTACATTACAGAATTTCGCGATTTTCTTACGAATCGTTAAATCCAATTCATGCTCTGTTCTACAACATAAAATATCAGGCTGAACACCTAATTCCAATAATTGTTTCACCGAATGCTGTGTTGGTTTTGTCTTTAATTCACCTGCTGCAGATAAATAAGGAATCAATGTTAAGTGAATAACCAAGCAGTCACTTTCAAATTCCCACATCATTTGACGAACAGCTTCAACGAAAGGAAGTGATTCAATATCACCAACTGTTCCACCAATCTCAGTAATTACGATGTCAAATTTCCCAGTTTTCCCAAGAATTTGAATACGTTCTTTAATTTCATCTGTAATATGAGGAATGATCTGAACTGTCTTTCCAAGGTATTCACCTTTACGCTCTTTTTCAATCACATTTTGGTAGATTCTACCGGTTGTTACATTGTTTGCTTGAGATGTAGGAACGTTTAAGAAACGTTCGTAATGTCCTAAGTCCAAATCTGTTTCAGCTCCATCATCTGTAACGAAACATTCTCCATGCTCATACGGATTTAATGTTCCTGGATCAATGTTGATGTAAGGATCTAATTTTTGGATTGTCGTAGAGTAACCGCGTGCTTGAAGCAATTTTGCTAATGAAGCTGAGATAATTCCTTTACCTAAGGATGATGTTACCCCCCCGGTTACAAATACGTATTTTGTTGAATTGGACATATAAAAAAATTGTAACTACGGGGCGCAAAATTACATCAAATAAATGAATAAACACGAATGTTTGGATTGGTTTTTCAGAAATAATCGGTGAACGGTTCATTACGTCATTTATAGGTGTCAAAATCCTCGGTGGTTGGTTACTTAGTCTTTAAATGGAAAAGAGATAATTTGGTTTTAAGTGTTTTTAATCAATAGAAATGGTGAAAAATAAGTTAATAATCATCATGAAACTCTTTCAAACAAAGGGCTGTTCCTAATATCGCGAATTCGCAACCGAAGACGCAAATCAACTGAATCAATAGGGTAATCCATCGTTTAAAAATGTTTGAAAATAAAACCGTGGTTTTCTGACTTCTTTCTTTGTAAAAACGTTTTCGCCCTCTTCATTTAACCTCGGATAGTGAGGCGTATTCCGCTTCATTTTTTTAGGTAAAAGAACTAAATCATGACTGATTTTATTCTGAAAAACGTGTCTGATTTGTTCGCTATCCCATCCAATTCTTCCTCCAACAGTTTGAACTCCAACAAAACGATGTTTTATTTCTCCATAGAGAATTCCATGATTCAATTTCCCAAAAGGATTATTTGTTAAATCTCGAATTCCATTTGGAGCTCCTGGTCGTGGAGTTCTATCCCAAGTTGTATTTCCAGTTTCGCCCGTCCAGATAGCTAGTCCAATACTCGCTTTGTACAAGCTATCACGATAAGACACTATCAAACCTCCTGTTCGAAAACGGTCTTTTGCCTGTCCGCCAAATACATCGTTTTCCATCAAGATATCGAATCGTTGAATGCCTATATTCCATGCGCCTGAACGCTGAGCTGTACCAATCCGATCTAAATACCAATAATGTGCATAACCAATAGAATATTCCGATTTGGACTGATGTAAAGTTCCTTCCCAATCCATGTTTAATGGGTTATTTCCTTTGCCAAACATAACACCCCCACCTGCACTCAATCTGAGCTCTCCAAAATTGGAGCGATTCCCAAAGTTTGTCAGAAAATAACGAGTTGTTACTCCAGCGTTTAATTGTGTGAAATCATTCCCTAAATAGGAATCAAGTTTTAATCCGAGTGAATTTTGATGAGAACCAAAAGTGATTAACACGGTCGCTTTTATTCCTGCATTGGGTTTCCACCGATTTTGCCCAAATGCCAAAATAGGGAACAAGAAGAATAAAAATAAGAGGCGACTCATGAGAAACGAATTTACAATTTTCAGACCGAAAAATGCTGTCTTCACGAAATACTACCAATTAACAGGGATTCACTCCGTTTAATTTATACTGATTACTTTCACTAACTAATTCATTAAATTTGATTCATGTTTAAAGCACGAAAAACATATTGGCTAGCGCAAATAGGAGGATGGGCTTTACTTTCCATGCTTATTTTTTCCGCTTCTAAATTTTCCAATCAAAGCATCGATTTAGAGACGATTGGCATCTCAACGGCCTGTTTCTTTGTTTTCGGAATTGCATTGACTCATTTGATGCGTTACTTCTACATTGTAATGGGTTGGTTAAACTTGCGTCTATCGAATTTAATCTCACGAGTTTTAATCACTTCAATTGTGGTTGCTGCTTTAATGTCGATACTAAATATGCTTGTATCACATTTGGTTTCTTCTCCTAAAACCCCCTTTAAATTTTCTGTTGTTGAATTTTCATTAGACGTTGCTGGAACACTTATCTTCTTCATCCTTTGGAATAGTGTTTATTTTACATTCCATTTTTTTCAAAGATCCAGAGAACAGGAGGTCAGCAATCTTCAGTTAACGGCAAGCCACAATGAAATTGAGTTAAAGAATTTACGCTCTCAACTCAATCCACACTTCTTATTTAATTCGTTGAATTCGATTCGCGCATTGATTGATATTGAACCTTATCGAGCTCAAGAAAACATTACGAAACTCTCGAATTTATTACGTAAATCATTGATTATTGGAAGTGAACAATTGGTACCAATAGAAGAGGAGTTATCAATTGTTCAGGATTATTTGGATTTAGAGAAAGTACGATTCGAAGAACGCTTGGAAATTAGACAAGAACTTGATTCTAAAATTCTGAATTTTCTAATCCCACCATTTATTCTTCAAACCTTGGTAGAGAACGCATTAAAACATGGTGTTTCTCAGTTGATAGAAGGTGGAACAGTTTGGATAAGAGTTTCAAAAAATGGAGATACGATTCGACTTGAAGTAGAGAACAATGGGGTTTTGAAAACGACAAAAAAAGTATCGACAGGAATTGGAGTTGCAAATACATTGAGAAGACTGGAATTACAATACAAAGGAAAAGCTCAATTCGAATTGAAACAAAAGACATCAAATACTGTAATAGCAATTATTGAAATTAAAGAATCATGAGAACAATAATCATTGATGATGAAAGACTTGCACGTGAAGAGTTAAAGAAACTCTTGAAGGATTATCACGAAATTGAAATCATTGACGAAGCAAAAAACCCAGAAGAGGCAATCGAAAAAATCAAAGCTCTAAAGCCTGACTTAATCTTTTTGGATATTCAAATGCCTGGAATGACAGGTTTTGACATGCTCAAGAAATTGGATGAGATTCCGCAAGTAGTTTTTGTAACAGCTTTTGATGATTTTGCATTAAAAGCATTTGAAGTCAATGCACTGGATTATGTTCTAAAACCTGTTGATCCAGCGCGTTTGGATGAAACAGTAAAGAAGCTACTTAATAATTCGGAAGCGGATTTTCAATCAACTGCCAAAGCTCCCAAAACAGATCGATCATCTCGACCATTAACAATTTCCGATTCGATATTCATCAAAGACGGTGAAAAATGTTTTTACATTTCGTTGGATAAAGTACGTGTTTTTGAGAGTGATGGGAATTATGTAAAAGTTTATTTCGATAAAAGTAGACCATTGATTTTAAGATCGTTAAATAGTCTAGAGGAACGTCTAGAGCCACAACATTTCTTTCGAGCTAATCGAAAATTCATCATCAATTTAAACTGGATTCAAAAGGTGGAAAACTGGTTTAATGGTGGATTGCAAGTAGAGTTGAAACCAGTAATTATCAAAACCGCAAACGGAGAAGAAATTCGCGAAGGAGAGAAAATAGAAATTTCTAGACGTCAAGCGATTAAATTTAAAGAGTTATTCTCTATTTAAATATTGTCCTTCTCGATACATTCTGCCCTGTCAATTCTAGTTTTTCGATAAAATCGGGTAAGTATCGAGAATAAGGAGCAGAATACTCGAAGAGACAATACTTGAATCAATTCTCAATCAGCGTGATTCCATTCTCGTGAAGACTAATCAAACGTTGCTTGTAAAGATTTCCTATCACTTGTTTGAATACTTTCTTCGACCAGCCAGTTCTGTATTGAATTTCTTCGGGATCAGATTTATCCGTCAAGTCTAAAAATCCACCGTTATTCTCAAGCATTGTAAGCAATTTTTGAGCATGGGTATCGATTTTATCGTAACCAGCTCGCTCTAGTACAATGTCTAATTTGCCATCAGGTCTAACGGTTTTGACAAAACCTCTCAAGGTTTCCCCCATTCTTACACGGCGGTGTAATTCATTTTTAAAGATCAATCCTTGAAAGCGGTTGTTGACTAATACTTTGAGCCCAAGATCCGTAAATTCCCAAACCATTATATCCACTTCGTCATCTGCCTGCAATTCATCCTTCACAGTTTCCATATACATTCCAATACGAGATGTGCCGACCAAACGCTCAGTTGCTTCATCAATGTACATGTAAATGAAGTAATGTTTTCCTTCTTCCAAAGGCTTCGGTTGTTCACGATAGGGAATGAGTAAATGTTTTTCTACTCCCCATTCTGCAAAAGCACCGTATTGATTGACTTCTGCAATTTTTAAGAATGCGAATTGATTAACAAGTACTTTAGGGGTTAATGTTGTTGCGATAATTCGACCTTCAGAATCCTTGTATAAGAACACATTAACCATGTCGTCAATCTGAAAATCCGGGTCAATATATTTTGTCGGCAACAATACATCATTACCATCTTCATCGACCAAATACGCTCCAGGACTCGTAAAACGATCCAAGCGTAATTCATTATAAACTCCTAATTCCACAGAGCAAAGGTAGTTATTTAAGAATTGAGAATTTAAAATGTAAAAATTTAAAAGGAAATTATTATGTTATAAACTGATTAATTTTCTCGTCATTAACTAAAGATTCACCGTGTTATTAGATTTATTTGCATTTTTATATTCAAATTTTGATCTATGAAACGGAATATTCTATTCAGTTTATTTATAATTTCGATAGCTGTATCTTCTTGTAATAGCGAAGAGCCGAGACTTCAAAAAGAGATAGAAGAGAAAATTAGTCTCGAAAAGGCTGATTGGCTTCTGGGGAGCTGGGAGGATGCATCTGAAGAAGGTAGGTTGTCTGAAACCTGGGTGAAGTCTAGTAATAATTCTTATAAAGCGGAAACTTACTTAGTGTATGGTACCGATACTGTTTTTCGTGAATATTCACGAATAAACAAGGCTGGTAAAACACTTCATTGTATCATTACTATTCCAGATCAAAACAATGCAAAGCCCGTTGTTTTTAAATTAAGTAAACAGGAGGATGACCTTTTGGTGTTTGAAAATCAGCAGCATGATTTTCCTCAGGTAATCACCTATACACATAAAGGAGATTCCGTAATTGCAGAGATTTCAGGGATGCAAAAAGGAGAGTTCGCTAAAGATCGTTTCGCTATGGTGAAAGTGAAGTAACTAAAAATGGAAAACATAATTTCTCACTATTACTTCAGTATAATCATTTTATTTAAATCTTAAAAAGTTCAATTAATCTTCAAATGCTTTAGAAATATAAATTCCCAGCTTGTTTTGCTGCGATAATCATACAAGGAAGCTTCAAGTCATTCGTAATTAAAGATTGAGCAAAATTATCGAACTGCGGAAGTAAGCTTTCAGAATGATAAGCTATAGCAATCAAATCAATATTTTTCTCAGCTACATATTTAATCACCTTTTTAGAGTATCCACCTCCAGAAGGAAGGAGATTCACTTCACATTTCGTAGATTTTTCATCGTATTTATTGCGAATTAGAAGCACTCTATTTTTTGTTTGCTGAGACAATCCTTCGTCCGAGTGTTTTTCTCCAATTACGTGAACAGTTGCGCCAAAGATATTGGCTAAATCTCCAGCCGAACTTACAATTTGTAAGCTTTCTTTGGTTAAATCGATTGGAACTACAATATTTTTAATTTCTTGATGCTTTGTTTCTTTTTGTACAATGATGAAAGGTACATCACAACTTGTAATAACTTTCATGGCGAAACTCCCTGTTAATTTTTGAAAGCCTTTTGCCCCATGAGTTCCCATCAAAATTAACTGCGCGTGCTCTCTATTTGCAATTTTACTAATATCAGTAAAAATATCCCCAACCGCTACAAGTACGAACATTTCCACACTCTCTGGAATAACTTTTGCTTTAATGATGTCCCATAATTTTGCTTCAACACCAGCAATTTTTGCTTTGTTATCCACTAAATTTAAAAGCATAATATCTGTTCGAACATGTCTCCCAAGGAACAAAGCATAATCTAAAGCTGTATTTCCAACTTCAGTTAAATCGTGTGGAACTATGTATAAATTTCGACTCATAGCGATTATTTTTCACCAAAATAGGAAAAAACTTGTTAGCATGAGTGCATTAATTTTTAACATTTCAATGTTGATTGATTATTTCGGCTTTTTTAACGAACATTGGCACCGGTATTAAGTTGTTATTAACTGTGTAGTATACTTTTACGGTATATTAATACAGCAACATGTTTGGTCTTGTTTTCCTTCTTTTATTAGTCTCTCAGGCTACATTTTCTTATTCGCTTTTTGAAACTCAAAATCCCATTTTATTGATTCTTGGGATTTTGCAATTGATTTTATTTTTTGGTGCTGTAATTATCACCATGAAGAGCTTTCGTCAAAGTAGAACGGCAGATTACCGAAAAGGATTCAATGCTTTTGGTGTCATGATTGCAACTGGAGTACCAACTCTGGGATTCTTTTTATTTGGACTTATTTACATCATCACTGGTTTTGTGTTTATCGAATACCTTGGTTTTGGTATCGCGCTTTCGTTGTTTTTTGCCATTCTAGTTGGAATTATTTGGGGAAGATGGAATTGGAAAACACATACTATCGAAATTCCGTTCGAAAATCTTCCTGCTGATTTAGATGGATTAAGAATCGTTCAAATCAGTGATATTCACGTGGGAAGTTTCTTCAACAAGTACGATAAAGTAGAAAAAGCAATTCAACAAATCAATCAATTAGAAGCTGATTTTGTATTCTTCACTGGTGATTTAGTCAACAATATTGCAGAAGAAATGCTTGGATGGGAACCTGTTTTCTCAAAAATTCAAGCAAAAGAAGGGAAATATAGTATTTTGGGGAATCACGATTACGGAGATTATGTTCCGTGGGAAAAGGAAGAAACCAAAAATGCCAATCTAGCGAAGCTAATTGCAATTCACAAAGAAATTGGATTTACTCCACTATTGAATGAATCAATCGAATTAAAGCCTGGATTTTGGCTTCTTGGAGTTGAAAACTGGGGTAAACCTCCTTTTAGACAAAGCGGAGAGCTTGAAAAAACATTGGGAAAAGTACCACTTAATTCCTTCAAATTATTGCTTTCGCACGATCCAAGTCATTTTGATGAAGAAGTAATTAAAACGGGTGTCGATTTGACTTTATCTGGTCACACACATGGGATGCAATTCGGAATTGAACGTTTTGGAATTAAATGGAGCCCCGTTTCGTTGCGTTATAAAAAATGGGCTGGATTGTACCAAACAGGAAAGCAGTTTTTATACGTGAATCGTGGATTTGGATATTTGGGATTTCCAGGTAGAGTAGGAATTTATCCAGAGATTACTGAGATTGTTTTGAGGAGGAAATAAAACGCGATTTATCGTTCAAAATTTATAAATCAGATCTTTAAAATTCATTCATTCAAAGTGGAATTCATGATATTCTAATACCCAATTTCAGCAAATAAATCAACTAATTTTTGCCGTGGTTCAGCATTCAGTGTTCCCAATTTCATTTTTAAAAACCCAGGTAATTCGGGCGAAGGCTTTACAACCAATTTATCAGACTCGATATTTAAAACACCTACCATTTTGCCATTTTTGAGGAAAGCCACCTGTATATCAGGCTTGGAAGTTATTTCCGACCAATTAAATGAGGTTGGATCATTCACAATGGATAAAAAACGTGCTGTTTGCTCGTGATTGAATCGTTTCTTCAATGCAATCTTCCCATTAGAAACAGTTACTTCATCAAAAGTAGCCATCGGGTAGAGGCGATTTATTTTAGTTCCGTCTTTTTTAAGCTCAGCTAACAACTTTTTAGAGTCTTCTTTATGTAGCCCTGTTTTAGTCATTATCTTATCTTTCAGCTCTTTATCTGAGTACAATAATTAAATTATGAAGTTTCAAACAATTGATTTTTTTTCAATTACGCAGATAGTTCCCGTCCTCATCTGGAATTTCTTCAGGATGAGAATACCACGAATCAGGAGCTCTTCTAAAAAAGGTTCGGATAATCCGCTCTTTTTTGTCATCTGCAGTGCATCTAACCTCAATTTCTATTTTGTGATTTTCTTTCAATTTCTTTATCTGAATCTGAACTTCGGACGTTAGTTCGTTCCCATTACCTGAATACTCTTTATTCCCAATTTTCACTTTCCAATCTAAGATTCTATATTCGTAATTCTCATTAATTGGATAAAAATTTGATTTTAAAAATAATCGAGTCTCTTTCCAATAAACAAATCCTTCTGGATCTGTAGCTCCAAAATATAATCCAGGATCTGGTAATGGAATATTGTAAAATTCTATTTCTGAAATCAATACTGTATCTTGATTTGAAGTATTATAAATCTCAATAAAGGTCCTCAAATTATTCGACGGAAGAACGATGAAATTATGAGGAGGTAATAAATTTCCCAATGAATCCATGTTGGTTATCTTTTCGCAATTACAATTCAAATAATATGGCTCATCCATTTTAGAAAACCCGATCTTAATCAGATTAGGAACACGAGCATATAAAAAATTGTGTGATGAGTTTGAAACAACAACTATTGAGTCTTGAGAAAAAAGATTCCATGAAAACAAAAAGAATAAGATTAAAGTGATTTTCATGTAGATTCAGAAAAATTTATTTATTGTTTCTGTTTTATGATAGTCTTTTCAAAACACAATCCCATTCTCTTTTTTATATTCCGAATAATCAGTCAATAGATGAGCTGCTAAAATGGAATTATCTTTCAACAAACACGGAATTCCATCCAAAATTGGATAAGTTAAAAAACTTTCTTTTGAATATAAGAAAGAATCGCTTAGTTTGGTTAATTCTGTCAAAGTAATGGGACATCTTAAGCTTGGTTCATTGGATTCAGAACTGAGTTTCTCAATAACAATTAATCCTGTTGGATTTAAAGGATTGATAGAATGATCAAAAAGACGGTGTTCAATGACTTTATATCCTAATTCCAAAGCAGTAGCATGTAATTTAGTCACGTATCCGTGTTCTTTCATACGGTCTTGAGCTTCAGGGGAAGCAAATTCAAAGGATGGCTCCAATAAAATCAGATATTTACCAGTAATTCTATACAATTCCTCCAAGGCTTCTTTTTCCTTTCCACCATTTGGTTCGATAGAATGAGAAGTGTAAACAACATCAATTGAATTATCACACAACGGAATTTCAAATAAATTGGCCGTAAACAAGGAAATATTCTTCACGTTGAAATCAGCTAAAAACTCTTTTGCAAATTTCAAGCGCGACCAAGAAATATCAAAACCTAGGATGTTTTTTGGCTGTTGTTTTAATTGACGAACTACATTATTCAAGGTTGTAGCTTCTCCAACTCCAGCTTCCATAATCGAATTGAAACTACCCAAATTATCAACAATTGAAGCTAAAGAACAGGAATAGATTGTTCTAAATTCTGGATTTTCTAAAAATGCTTTGGTATAAGAACCAGCTTGAAAATCATAACTAATTAGAATCTCTTCAATTGTATTTTGTTCGTTTGGTTTCTTTCCTTTCAGGTATTTTATGATGTTTTCTCCTTTAGAATAAATCTCTTTGATCTTTGCTAATTGTTTGAATTTTTCCATTTGTAATTCTAAAAAGTCTTGTTAGTTTCCACTCTCCAAACGCTTCTGACGTTGCATCGGGTTCTCATTTCCTTGTTTTTGTTGGAACAATTGAAAACGAGTTGGTTTTGAAGTCGGAGGGAAGGCATTGTTATTTACATCACAATCTGCAGTTTCCAAGAAAGGATCTAATTGAAAGGAAACGACTGGTTTATCAAAAATTAAGACTTTCGTTACCGTAATATCATCCATTTTCCAAATCTCTGCTGGAATATTAATCACTTTTGTAGAACCATCTTCAAAAGTCGCTTGAATAATCAATGGAGTAACTAAACCGCCTTTATTTGTGAATGAAAGCTCATAAAATTGCTTTTTAGATTCCAAAATTTTCTTCTGTTCTGGAGTCAGTTTAGACTGAAGCTCTTCATATTCCTTTTTATCCAAACGATCGACTTGATAGATGTCTCTTTTCGCGTAAAAATCGTCAATTAAAGTATCTCGTTCATTCACCGTTTGTTTGATGGATTCTTTGTTACGAGCATCACCAATAAACTGTGGCCTTGAGTCAGCCGCTTTTTTATTTTCTGCCTTTTCAATTTCTGGATTATTCGAGTTTAACTCAAAATTCTTTACATAATCTAAAGAAATGTCTACGTACTCAGTGGAGTAGAACCAACCTCTCCAAAACCAATCCAAATCAACTCCAGATGCATCTTCCATCGTACGGAAGAAATCAGCAGGAGTAGGATGTTTGAATTTCCAGCGTTCACAATACGTTTTGAATGCAAAATCGAATAATTCACGTCCCATGATTGTTTCTCGGAGAATATTCAAGGCTGTTGCAGGTTTTCCATAAGCATTGTTTCCAAATTGCCAAATGGATTCCGAATTTGTCATGATGGGAGAAATGAATTTTTGATCCCCCCGCATATAGTCTGTAATCATTGCTGCTGGACCTCTTCTGGAAGGATATCCGCGTTCCCACTCTTGTTCTGTCAAGTATTGCACGAATGTGTTCAATCCTTCATCCATCCAAGACCACTGGCGTTCATCCGAATTAATAATCATTGGGAAAAAGTTGTGCCCAACTTCGTGAATAATCACTCCCCACATTCCGTATTTTGTTTGCTCCGAATAAGTTCCGTCTTCATTTGGTCTTCCGCCATTGAAACAAATCATCGGGTATTCCATCCCGATTTGATTGGAGTGAACGGATATTGCAACAGGGTACGTATAATCAATCGTATATTTCGAATACGTTTGAATTGTATGTGCCACCAATTTTGTAGAATAACGTTCCCAAAGTGGATTTCCTTCTTTCGGGTAGAAAGACATACACAAAATGTTTTTCCCTTTTACCACTGTATTCTGAGCATCCCACATGAATTTACGAGAAGTGGCAAAAGCAAAGTCGCGCACATTTTTCGCTTTATATGTCCAAGTCTTTGTTCCTGTAGCTTTATTTTTCTCTGCATTTTCAGCTTCTGCTTGTGTGACAATTAAGATTGGAGTATTGGAAATTTTCGCTTTATCCATTCGTGATCTTTGTTCAGCAGTCATAACTGAAGCTCCATTTTGTAATTCACCAGTTCCGGCTACAATATGATCGGAAGGAACTGTAATCGAAACCTCGTAATCTCCAAAAGGAAGCGTGAACTCTCCTTTTCCTAAGAATTGTTTATTTTGCCAGCCTTCAACGTCATTATAAACACACATTCTTGGAAAAAACTGTGCAATCGTATATAAATAATTATCCTCTTTCTCAAAGTATTCATAGCCTGATCTTCCGCCAAATTTCATACGATCATTGATGTTATACCACCATTTTATTTTGAAAGAAATGCTTTGTTTTGGACCAAGTGGCTTCGCAGGATCAATTCGCATCATTGTTTTGTTGATTGCGTAACGCATTTTCTCGCCATTTACTGTTGCAACCATCTCAATGTTAAATCCACCTTCAAAAGTCATTAATTTACGCTCTACATCTTTGATTGATTCGAAATCTTCCATTTTCTCAACTGCAATCAGTTTACTATCAGAATCAGCCTTGAAAATATTCTGATCCAATTGCAACCACAGATACTCCAAAACATCTGGCGAATTATTCGTGTAAGTAATCACTTCTTCTCCTCGAATGATTTGTTTGGTATCATCCAAGGTCAAATTCATTTTGTAATCTGCCTTTTGCTGATAATAATTATGCCCAGGAGCTCCAGCAGCTGTTCTGTATTCATTTGGAGTTGGAAGTTCAATATCCAACTGAGCAAATTTAGTTTGTGCTGATGCACTTAAAGCTGAACATACAACTAAGAATGACAACGTTTTTTTCATAATTACAGGGTTATGCTCTCTGTCCGTTTAGTAGGCAGAAATACAGCTGTTTGTTTTTGGTTATTTCGAATGAATGTGATCTTATTTTGTTGATTGGGGAAAGTCTCCATCAGCAAATCGAACTTAAAATCAATGGATCGTTTGGGTACAACAGTAGTACTCTCAAGATAAACATAAAGCAAGCCAGTTGGCATGACATCAAATCCGATTACTTTCAAGGAAACAGAAGAATCTCCAGTAGTAATTTCGAATCCTTTGGAAAGATGTGATTCCAATTGCTTTTTGAAATCAGTATTCCCATTTTGGTTTTCAATGTGTTTATCCAAGACAATCCCAGATTTTTTCATATCTACTTCCAGATCATGGGCTGTTACTTCGAGAGTAATCTCCAGTTTTTTACTCGTAGCATTGTATTCTACCTCTGCAAAAGCAAAGTAAAACTCATGCGCATTCGCAGAAAGTCCAACGAAAAAAAAAGTAAATACTGCAAGAAGTTCCTTCATAAATAGATTATTATTACAAAAATAACAGAATGCTGAGAGAAGACAACCAATTTTGGATTAAAGGAAGAATTATTCGGTTGAAGGTTGGAATTAATCGGATAAAGGATTGATTTTACGAATTACACCATAGGAAAGTGATGTAAATTAAACAGAAGGTACGCGAAGCATCGCGTACCTTCTGTTCGCAATATTATTGATTTCCCTTCGCGTGATCTGCGAGGAATTGAGCCAAACCTGTATCTGTCAAAGGGTGTTTTGCTAGTGCTAAAATCGCACTCAATGGTCCCGTCATTACATCTGAACCGATTTCTGCACACTGAATAATATGCATCGGATGACGCACTGAAGCGGCAAGAATTTCTGTTTCAAATCCGTAATTATCAAAAATGATACGAATTTGCTGAATCAAATCCATTCCATTTGTTGAAATATCATCTAATCGACCAACAAATGGAGAAACATAACTAGCTCCTGCTTTTGCTGCCAATAAAGCTTGACCTGCACTAAAAATAAGGGTGCAATTTGTTTTAATTCCTTTGGATGAAAAATATTTAATCGCTTTAATTCCTTCTGGAATCATAGGGATTTTTACTACAATATTTTTATGTAATTCAGACAAAGCTTCTCCTTCGCGAATCATTCCCTCAAAATCAGTTGCAATGACTTCTGCACTTACGGGCCCGTCTACAATTTTGCAGATTTCTACGTAGTGTTTCAAAATATTATTTTGACCTGTGATTCCTTCTTTAGCCATCAAAGTAGGATTGGTAGTGACACCATCCAAGATTCCTAAATCATTTGCTTCACGAATATCGTTGAGGTTTGCAGTATCGATGAAAAATTTCATGTTTGTTTTATTTTGATACAAAAATAAACCCATTTAGTAAGAGAAGGATAGATTAGCGAAGGAAGTTTTACACAACTGATTTTTTGTGTAATTCCGCAATATTACGTCAAGCTCAAAAACAGGAAAGAAAAATGATAAAAAAAAGAGGGGTAAGCTACTCTTATCGCACCGCTACAACCTCATACCTTTGCTACGTTCCCGTCCTGGAGGATTAAGAGGGAGCTGGTCGTAAAAGACTTACCCCAGCGCAAAAGTAGTCATTTATTAGAGAACGGAAAGTGGAAAATTGATGATTTTTTCTAAAATCGCATTTAAATAGATATAAACAAATCACTATCAGACACTTACCTTCATATTAATTCTTATAATTAAAGGTCAATATTCCATCTGCATGTTTTTCCGTCAGAACAAAAGAATTCCGATTCAACAAGGCAATCGCTTTCTCGTTTTCAGAGCTTGTAATCGCAATCACCTGATTCAGTTTCATGTAATTGATTCCAAATTCGGCAGCTAAAAGCAGGGAAGGAAACATGAACCCTTTACCTCTAAATTCTTCTTTCAGAATACATCCTAACTCTCCGATTCCATCTTTAAATCCGCGGTAATAACCTACAAACCCTACTGGCTGATGAGTTACACGGTCTTCAATCACCCAATTCACAGTATCTCTATCCAAATAATTTTGATGAATTCTTTCCATAATTCGGATTCCTTCTTTCAACGATTCAGCTACTTTTCCATCGTAAGTGAGAATTTCGAGCAGATTGGGGACGTCTGCTTGCTTTGTTTCCCGCAGAAAAACTTGTTCTGATTGTAATTCGGGGAAAACGGAGAAAGGAGGAAGATTCATATTAGCGGGTTTCTAAATGATAGTGTTTAAAGAAAAATAAAAGACGCATAAATATCTAAAGTTGACTCCTTAAAAATACAGATTTATTCTAATTCGCGTCTTTTTGCCTTTTTCCAACTTAGTTTGTTCTTTTTGAATAAGTAAAGTTGTTTGACCTTCGCTTTTGGATGCCCATTTTTCAGTTTTATTTTCAACTTCTTTGCTTTATTCTTCTCCAGATAATATTTGTTATTCTTGATGTAACACAACTCAAAACCATCCTGATAAACCGTTCCATACCAGGTATTTAATCCTCTTCTTTCAAGTGGCAGGAATAAGTCGAAATCAGGATGATAATAACCCATTTTATCGATATCTTTCAGTTTTACTTTTAACTCAATTTCTCCTTTAGGAGGGACAATATTGTAATCTGAAGTGTAGATAATCGCAAAATTGGGCGACACAGAGTCCCGATTGGTAAACTCTTTTCGAATTTTCTGAGAAGCATCCTGATACAGGTACCACTCTTTGTTAACCTCAAAATAACTGACAACTTTTTTCACTTCAATAGGTAAAGGAAGTGTATCATTAGATAGTTTCTCAGGCTTTTTATCTCTATCATAGGTGAAAAAGGATTTTCCTAATAGAGATTCTTCAGGTAAAATTAATCCAAGTGGTGGAAATCGGACATCGAGATTAACGCATCCCGCTCTTGTGCAAAAGCGTACTGTTTTTTGTATCGAATCGCGGCATAACGAATCATTTAAAAGTCTCCAGTTATCATTTCCAGGCTGGGCAATTAGTTCAAATAATTCCACACGATTATCCCAACGCACAGCAGGCATTTGAATGCAAGTTTCTATCTTCTTCAGCTCATCAGCTGAAAGAGAAGAGCAAGTATCAATATCAAACAAAACCATTCCGTAAGTCACTAAACGTTCTCCTTTCTCTGTAATCAGATCAATCCCATTGGCATTTGCTTCACTTTCGGTTTGCAGGTATTTCATCTTCGGTTTCAAAGCACAAATCCCGCAATTTCCAAATGAAGAAAGATCTCTTTTTATAATCACCCCATCAGGCGATTTGAATACCACATCATTTCCTTCCATGGGAGTGAGGTAAATATCTACCCGACGTTGAAAAGCTGCATTTTTACTCTGATTACTGGAATTGAAATCTTCGCCTTCATTGAATGTCCGGATTTCTTTTGGAGCAATTTGTTTGGATTTCAAATATGCTAAAACCGCATCAATCCTGCTTTGAGAAAGTTTTCGGTTATAATCCAATGTATTTGAGGTGTCTGTGTAGCCGTAAACTTCAAGGATGAAGTCAGTTCCATTCATGGATTTCACCAAACTATCAACCATCATTTGTCCTCCCGACTTTAATTCAGATTTGTTGAGGTCGAAAAATACGCTACTTGCTTTGCAAAAGTCCTGAGCATTTGAATGAAAAGTGCTGATTAGCACAAATACAAAAGGAATTAGTTTATTCATGCTGACAGATGTCTTTTTTTTGAAAAGGTAAACACTTTTCAATTTTATTCTACACGAATCAATGTTTCATCGAATTGTTCCAATTCATGTTGGGCCAGCAACAACTTCAATTGACCAATATATTGCGCATTTTCATGCAGCGATTTGAATAGAAGAGGAGTAAGCCATTCCACATTATCCTGAAGTCCTTGGTTGAACTGCAAGAAAACAGTCATCCATTGCTTGTAATTTTCGCGCTCCAATGATTCCCAATGCATTTCAGGGAGAACATCATTCAAATCAGATTCGATTTCCAAATCTAAAATTTCACAAACTGCAATATGTTGTGAATTAATCAATTGTGAAACAGCAACTTTCAAATCCCATGGAATATCTCGATCATCTTTCATTAAATGAGAGATCCAACTCAAATTTAACTGATGAACATATGAAAATCGTTGCTGAAAAAAATCGAGCATTTACAGTTGTTTCAAAGAAGAAATGGTAGCTGTTGGATTAGGGCTATTGAAGACAAAACTACCCGCAACCAAAGCCTGAGCACCTGCATCAACCAATAATTTCCCGGTTTCTAAATTCACTCCGCCATCTACTTCAATGATTGCCTTTGATCCTGTTTTTTCAATCAAAGCTTTTGTTTGCTTTACTTTTTCGATTGCTTGATGAATGAACTTTTGTCCACCGAATCCTGGATTTACAGACATGATCAGAACTAAGTCCAAATCAGCAATTACATTTTCCAAAACCGAAACGGGTGTGTGTGGATTCAATGCAACTCCAGCTTTCATTCCTGCTTCATGAATTGCTCCAATTGTTCGGTGTAAATGCGTACAGGCTTCATAGTGAACTGTCAAAATATCTACTCCAGCTTTCGCGAATTCAGCAATAAATTGATCTGGATTCACAATCATAATGTGACAATCAATGGTCTTTTTCGCCACCTTTTTCAAAGCAGAAATAATAGGAAATCCAAAAGAAATATTGGGAACAAATACGCCATCCATCACATCTACATGAAACCAATCAGCCTCACTTTGATTAATCAATTCGAAATCGCGTTCTAGGTTTCCAAAATCGCATGAGAGTATAGAAGGAGCAATGATAACAGACATATTTTTTAATTTTCCACAAAAGTACTAAATCCTTTTTTGTAAATTATCTAAAAGAGTTCCTCTTGATAATTGTGACATTGACAATTACTAATTCACCTTCTGGTAAACCTTCATCATCTTCAAGTATTTCTCATCGCGATCATACACATCTGGATAAAAAAGCAATCGGCCTTTTCCGTTTGTAGTAACCGTGATATAATCTACTTGCAATTGAATGGGCTTGTGTAAATGAATGGTAAAATGTTCCTTACGAGCAATTAGTGTATCCAAGGAATCGCGGGTCATTTTTTGCCTATCATCTCTTGTTAAAATGAAACGCGCCAATGAATCTGGCAGTTCGCAACGCATACATCCATGAGAATATGCACGAATATCTTTGTTGAAAAATCCTTTCGATGGTGTATCGTGGATGTAAACTCCGAATTTATTGTTGAATTCAAATTTCACCAATCCCAAGGCATTGTCGGAACCAGGTTCTTGGCGAACTCGGAATGGGAAATTTTTCTCCTTATAACGTTTCCAATTGATTGTAGTTGGATCTACTTCAGTTTCCCCACGATATACCTTGTAATTGTTCTTTGCTGCATAATTTGAATTGTTTTGGATCGCTGGCAAAAACTCTTTACTTGCAATAGTATGCGGTTGTGTCCAATAAGGCAATGAAATGATTGCTCTCAATTTAGAACTTAACTCCGGTGTTTGGTTTTCTGGTTTGCCAACAACTACTCTGTGTTCTGAGAGTAAAGAATCATTGTAAAAAAGGCGCAATTTGTATTCAGGAATATTTACCCACAAATAACGATCTGGAAATGGAGCTCTCCAACGCCATCTTTCCATGGATAATATGGCACGGTGACATTTAAAACGAACTGATTCATTCAAGGATTTCCGTGTATAAATTCCAATTACTCCATCTGCTTTTAGTCCATTATCGGCTTGAAAACGGCTCATAGCATCCCAAAATGACTCGTCATCATTCTTTTTAGGATCCAAATATCCTTTGTCGATCAACGATTCTTTCGATAACTCTACACAACGTAATGAATCTTCAACAAGGGCTGGAATTTCAAAGTGAATATTGGAAAGTGTTTTTTTAGAAGCAAATTGATACAAACCAATTGCCAAATATCGATACTCGCGGCGTTTTGGTCCCATATTAGCAAGCCAAGTTCCCCATTTTTTGACCGTGTCCATTTGAGCAACACTCTTAGATAATGATTTTACATCAATGGAAACGATTGGGCGGTAATTATTGATTGAAGTATCTAAAAATCCAACCTTTAAGTCTTGTTGCAACTGAGCTAGTCGAGCGGTTAATATAAACTCTTGAACAATGGAAGTATTGGTTAATGAGTCTTGCTTAAATTTAAACGGACGGTTATCTGGAAGCCCAAGAGCACAAGGGAATTTGAGTAATTCTTTCCAATTTTCGCCCTTTTTCACCAACATGGAATCATTTGCCCAAACAGGTTTGAAATCACGTGATTTGTAAAACACATAAACAGAATCGACAATTCCTTTTGGAAAATCTAATTTTGTTAATAAATCGGATTCAACGGCCAACGAAATTCTCTTTTTCAACGAAACTTTTTGGTCAAAAATGGGATCTGATTTGTCAATGTCTGCAGAACATCTAATGAATGTAAAAGTGAGTGCAAGTGGAAGAAAAAGTAATAGAAGTCTGCTAAATTTCATAAAGGATCAAAAAATAATGAGCAATTTTACTGCAAGATACTTATTTCCTCAAATATGGAGCCTCAAATTTATTCAACATACATTCTTCTTGGAATCATGATAGTGATGTCACTTACGGCATTTAATAACCGTGATTTCATGGAGAAATACCTATTTAGCCCCTATTTGGTGAAGCACGAGAGAGAATCTTATCGATTTATCACACATGCTTTTTTACATGGAGATTTCGGTCATTTATTGTTCAATGGAATTACTGTTTTTTTCTTTGGTACAGCCTTCGAAAGTAAGTTGATTGAATTTTATGGACTTAGAATTGGGGAAGTTGTTTTTTGGGGATTTGTAATTATTTCAATGTTTGCCTCCAGTTCTGTTTCATATTTCCGCCACAAAGACAATCCAAACTACAGATCGTTGGGGCTTTCTGGAGTTGCTTCGGCGATTCTTTTTGCAATGATTATGTTGGAGCCAGAAATGAAAATCGGATTCATGTTCATTCCTGTGCCAATTCCAGCTTGGGTTTTCGGGCCAATTTATTTAGCCTTTGAAATTTATTCAGACCGTAATCGAAAAACAAATATTGCACACGATGCGCATATATCCGGTGCGATTTTCGGTATTATTTTCATTTTAATTACTAATATTGAACAAGTGATTTCGGCATTTCAAAACCTTCTCCAATGAGCGACCAAGAATTATTCGTAAACAACAACGGTAAAATCATCAGTAATACAGGACATTCCATTGCAGCTGGAAACAGAGGATACACTTATGGCGATGGACTTTTTGAGAGCATGCGCGTCATGAACGGGAAAGTTCTAAACCTTGGACATCACTTCTCACGCTTAACAGAGGGCGCGAAAATTCTAAAAATGCGTTTACCTGCTTTTTACACGACCGAATTTTTCCAACAGCAAATTGAAGAGCTTATTCAAATGTGTAAAATTTCTGAAGGAGCAAGAATAAGGCTTTCAATTGATCGTTTAGGTGGAGGAACTTATCTTCCTGATACCAATGAAGTTAGTTACTTTATTGAAATCTATCCTATTGAGCAGAATTTGTTCGGATTGAATGCGAAAGGATTGGAAGTTGATTTGTATCAAGATATCAAGAAAACGAAGAATATCCTTTCCAATTTTAAAACAAAAAATGGACTTCTATACGTCTTAGCTGCTATCTCAGCAAAAGAAAAAGGATTGGACGATATGTTGATAACCAATGACAATGGTCAGATTCTAGAAAGTTCACATAGCAATATTTTCGTCGTTAGCAATGGAGTTCTTTACACTCCAAGTCTTTCAGACGGTTGCTTGGCGGGAACAATGCGCATGCAAGTAATCAACTTGGCATTGAAAAACGGATTAAAAGTTTACGAATGTCCGATTTTACCATCTAATTTATTGGTGGCAGATGAAGTATTCTTAACCAATGCAGTGCGTGGAATTACGTGGATTGGAGGTTACCGAACGAAACGGTATTTCAATACAACTGCGCGTAAAATTGTAACGTTCTTGAATGAAGAATGGGACGTTTAATTCCTGCATATTTCAATTGGAGTGGAGGAAAGGACAGCACATTAGCCTTATATAAGGCACTTCAATCAAATACTTTTGATATTCGTTATTTGCTCACAACTTTAAATCAAGAAGCGGATCGAATTTCCATGCATGGAGTTCGCAGTGAATTATTGCAAGCACAGGCGGGATCAATCGGAATACCAACAAAAACAGTTCATTTACCAACTAGTTCTGACATGTCGGCTTATGAAGCTGTTATGAATCAGGCAATCACTGAATTGAAAGCTGAAGGAATTTCCGACTGTCTTTTTGGAGACATTTTCTTGGAGGATTTACGCATGTATCGGGAACAAAAACTCAAAGAAGTGGGCATTTCGGCATATTTTCCGATATGGAAAAGAGACACCAAAGAGCTCATTCATGAATTCATTGATTTGGGATTCAAAACAATTGTTGTTTGTGTCGATTCATCCAAACTAGGAGAGGAGTTTGTAGGTCGAGTGATTGACAAAGAGTTTATATCCGATTTACCTTCAACGGTAGATCCATGTGGAGAAAATGGGGAGTTCCACACCTTTGTATTTGATGGGCCCATCTTTGAAAATCCAATTCTTTTCGAAAAAGGAGAAATCGTTTACAAAACCTACGAAGCCAAAACAACTGAAAAAGAAACTATCGAATATGGATTTTGGTTTCAGGACCTTATTCCGATTTAGGTTTTTCTTCTGGATTAGGGTTTTTAATTTGTTCCTTCACAATTTGCTTGGTTACCTTTTTCTTTTTCGTCCAGAATAAGGCTTTCGGTATTTCATCACCTAATAGAAACCCATAAGGTTCTAGGCTTGGGACTGCATCAAAAACAACTTTTAAAATTGCCGTAATTGGTATGGCTAAAAACATCCCTGAAACTCCAGCTAGCGCTCCACCAACAATCACTGATAAAATAGACGCTAGCGCATTAATTCTAACTTTGGAGCCAACAATACGTGGCAATAATATATTGTTGTCAATCAGTTGAACCACACCAATAACAGCGACCATTCCTAAAACAGATTGTTGAATATCTGGATTATTCGAGAGTGAGATCAAGCAACTTAGAAAGTTAGCAACAAGTATTCCAACGTAAGGAATCAAATTCAACAGTGCGACCAAAAGTCCTAAGAAAAGGGAGTATTTCACCCCAATGAGCCACAATCCCAATGTTGTCAATGCAGCCACAATTGCAATTTCAAGTAACAATCCTAAAATATACATGCGAATAATGACTTTGATATCATTGACAATAATTTGCATTCTTTCGGAACTTTTTGCTGAAACTAATCTCATTAAAAACCCCAATAAAAGCTCTCGATAAAATAAAAACAGGAACAAGTAAAGTGGAACTAAAATAAAGTTTACCAAAGCTCCGGTTAGTGTTCCAAAACTTTCCATGGAAACCAAACTTCCACCTTTCATTAAATTCTCCTTAACAATCTTTTCCTGCTTTAAGTTTGAAATACCAAAAGTATGATTGATCCAATCTCCTATGTCATGAATGACCTTCATCATGTTCTTCTCTAATTTTGGAAGATCACTGAAGAAATCTTTCAGTTGAAGTCCAAGCAAAAACAATACTCCTGCAAAAATGACAATCGCTATGGCAACCGTAATAATAACAGATAGAATTTTCGGAAATCGCCATTTTTTCTGTAAAAACGAGTCGATTGGTCGGATTAAAACACCAAAGATAAAAGCTAAAATAACAGGGAAGAGGATATCACTTCCTAAAAAAACAATTACACCAATGACTACTAGGAGTAGGATATTGAAAATGCGTTTCTGATAATTAACTTGAGCGTTTTCCATAAAATAAAACTTGATTTTCTTAAATATAACAAGATTATCAGATTAAGGTTCTTAATTAAATTTAAAACAAGAAAATCGAACTCCTCATTTCAGGGACAAATGCATCGTAATTTCATCGTGATAGCGATTATTTTGCTTAAACATATTAGGCATTCGGCCATTCTCTACAAACCCCAATTTCTTATAAAGTGCTATGCCAGCTTCATTCTCCGCATAAACTTGTAAAAATAAGAGTTCCAATTCTGAATGATTTCTTGCCCAATCAATAGCGGATTGAAGAATAATCGTTCCCAAACCACAATTTTGCCATTCTAAATGCATTCCCATTCCAAAAACAGCGGTATGTCGCATAATTTGGCGTTGGTTTCCGTCTAAGTTTATATTTGCAATGATCTGTCCTTCAAATTCAGCAACTAAGAATAAGGAATTACTGCGATCCACATAGTTTTTCAAGATTAACTCTTCTTCAGGCAAAGTTGGATTAAATTCTCCTTCAACTAGCGGAACGAATTCTGAATCGTACACAAATCCATGAACAAATTCAATGATTTTAGTGGCATCAGCAATTTCAACAGCTCGAATCAAAACAATTCGTCCATCTTTCAATGTCTTGTGTATTGGAAGAAATTTCATTTCAATCTTTTATTTGGAGAATTATCTACTTAAAATAGAAAGTCCACCTTAGAAATCTAAAGTGGACTTTCATCTAATATTAGATTCTAAATTATTTAACCAGTCTAAGCGAATTGCATTTACCCTGTGACATTTGGAAAACACCTTCCCAAATTAAACTGTCTACCTGATTGTAAACCTTGTATGAATGTGTTTTATTTTCTCTTTTGAACATTCCTGGATCAACAAAAACAAAATTTCCTGAACCACATCCTGGATCCTTTATAAAGTGATCAGATGCATCAACGGTATTTAATAAATTACCGTCTACATACATACTAATCTCAGTAATTCCATATGCAACTAAATCATCTGCAGTGTCTTCATCGTACCAAAAAGATTGAGTTCCAGAAAACTTTTCTTTTGTACAAGACATCGCAGAAATCACACAAAAAGACAGGATAATTAGTTTTTTCATAGTTCAAAAGTTTATGCAAATTAAATAAAAAGTCGGCAGAAACACTATTTTTTCTTGATTATTTCCGTTTTTAACACCGCATTTTTAATCAAATAATCACCTAAAAAATATGCGCCAAATGCTGTTGAGACATGCCATAGCCAATGTGTTCCCCAGGGCATAAATGATACATAGAGCTTTTCATCTAAAAATCGAAATAGAAGTGCAAGGACAAAGAACAATAGTGCAACGAGAAATTTAGTGGCATTTTGAAACGCCGTACGTCTCAAAAACAAATAACATGGGAGCAATAACATCCATCCACGGAAAAAGTAACTAGCTGAAATCCGATCTTGACCTTCTAAAAAAAATCCTGAAAGAATCGTTAACCCCCCAAAAATCAATAAAATCCAAACTAAATAAATTTTTTGAGGAAGAACCTTGAGCCACATCCAAATACTAATTCCTAGTACCAACACAATAATTGGAAGTGCATCCATCAACAATAACAAGTAAGAAGCTCTGAATGCATGAAAAAAAGTACTTCCCAATCCTCCTAAAACGAGCAAAGGACAACAAAACCAAATGATAAACTTGTATTCAGAGTAGTGTCCCCGAAGTTGCCATAGAAAAATCAATGCCGGAACTAAAAATGTAAGCGAAGACCATGCATTCCAAGGTTCTACAATGAGTAGTGAAAGATCTTTCGTCTCTCTATAAATAGGACCGTTGTCGATAATCTGAAGTGTTTCTGAAAGTAAATCCATTATAAAAAGTAATTCTTGGAATAAATTTAAGATGAAAATTGGGCGATTTCACTTAAAAAAGATAGTTTAACGCCATAAAACTAGCTTTTGACAGACTTTTAGCATGAAAAATAATTCAGCCTTCTTTACGCTTGTTTGTTTTGGGATTATTCTTATCTCCATGTTTCTTCCGTTTTATGAAGGATTTAGACCACAAATGAATTTTTCAAAAGACTCTTTTTTCATTGTAGAAATCTATCAATCAACCGAATTCAGAGCGCGAATGATTGTATTCAATGGTTTTGGCTCTTTGTTTGCTCTTACAAATTTGGGATTAGCTGTTTTATTAGTATTTGCTCGCTTTTACTTTCCGAAATCTTTCGCAACGGCTATTTCCACCGCTTTCATATTTGGAGTTTCATTAGTAGCATTGATTTATGGTACTTCAGAAGGACATGGGTATCCGCTACCAGATTCAATGTTGTTAGGGTTTTATTTACTACTCATCGCCCAAGTAGTCTTGATTACTCAATCTTTTACGAAAGCGATTAGTGCTCCCCCAAAAGAAAAAAGGGCAAACTTAGATTCCGACATATTGGATTTTTAAGTTCTTCTCGATTACTTTGATTTATATTATCCCAAATTTTGCCTCTATCTCTGAGCATTCCTTATTTTTACATGCATTAAAGTAAGGTATGGAGTACACAAAAAGCTGGAGTAGAATAACACGATCTGAATGGATATTCACCTTATTTCTGGTCGCTTTTTGCACGTTGTTTGCTTTTGTCGAATGGAACAACGGTCGCTTATGGACAAGTGATTTTCAGGTCTATTACGAAGCTACACGTGATTTCTTTGCAGGAAACAATCCGTATCAACACAATTACGGACTTGATACCGGGTTCTTCAAGTACACACCATTTACCTTATACTTATTTGCTCCTCAAACCGCAGTTTCATTTGGAGTAGGTCAGTGTATTCACCTTATTTTACTGGCATTTTCATTGATTTATTCCTTCTTGAATATCCGTACATTGTTGGAGAGATTTCCCGTTATGGGAAGTCGAAAAATTCCATCTGGAATGCTGTATTTGGCTTTTGCTTGCGTAGCGATTCATATCACGCGGGAACTTCACTTGGGGAATGTCAATTTGTTGCTATTACTTTTCTTTAATCTTGGTTTAAAGGCAGTGCTTCAGAAAAAAAACCTTCCAGTTGCTATTTGGTGGAGTTTGATGGTTGTTTTGAAACCCATTATGATCTTCGTCTTATTGCCACTCGTATTCACAAAACAATGGAAATCTATCGCACTCATGGCTGGATTTGGAATCTTATTTTTCCTTTTCCCAGCAATTCATGTTGGATTTAAAGCGAATTGGACTCTTTGGCAAGACTGGTTCAAAGCAATTTCTGCTCATGGGGAATACTTAACAAGTAATAATTCAATTGCAACTTTGGTGAAAATTCATACTGGATTCTCAGCAGCTTGGATTACTCCGTTGATTTGTCTATTGACACTCATTTTACTTTTAATAAACGATGTATTCCGATTCAAAAAGTCGGAAACAGAAGTTCTCTTTGTTTGGACTGCAATTTTCTCTGCATTCATCCCGAATTTTTTCACCACAGATACAGAACACTTTTTGCTATCGTTGCCCTTAATTTGGTTACTTTTTGCGGCACTTCTAAATCACGGAAAATGGTTCCATTGGATTGGATTTGGTTTGGGGATGCTGTTGTTTTCATTCAATTCCCCTGAATTATTGGGAGACTTCTCCGATTTTGTTTCAGACAATGGCCTGCTTGGAATAGGGAATTGCGTATTTATCATTACTTTTTTAACTATTCCAAGAAACAGACAGCCTGTAATTGGTAGCGAAACAGGAATATAACGAATTAGAAAATCATGACATTTGAAAAAGAATTCAAAGAAGCTTTATTGAATTTACCTGTCAAGGAGAAAGATAAGTTGTTTCTACGTTTATTGAAACGAGACATTTCACTCGCCAAAAAACTTTATTTTGAATTGGTAAGCACGCAAACTGCTGAAGAACTTCGTGAGGAATTAGAAGTAGTGATTGTGAATCGTTTAGAAAGAATTTCGAGTTATTCAAAATCAATCGGCGAACTCCAGATGCAAATTCGTTATCTGAGCGGAGCAATCACTTCACATGTGAAAACAACAAATGATAAGCTTGGAGAAATTAGCTTAAATTTATTATTGCTCAATAATTCGATCGAAAAAAAAGGCGCAATCATTCGAAATTTAAACGATAAAAAGACATTGAAGTTTATCAGTTATCTGATTACGAAAATTTTCAAAACATTGATTCTCATTCAAGGAACCCATGAAGATTATCGCGCAGATTTCAGATCCGATTTGGAAAAGTTGGGAGAATTAATCGAAGCCCATGAAATTTTAAAAAATGCTGCTGTGCAATACAAACTAGATTTAGAGTGGCTCCTTTCAGGAGAGATCCCAGACGATATTAAACAGCGTCAGAAGGCTGGAATGAAGAGCTAGGAAGATTTTTCACATTCTTTAACAATCAAATAATTGTACATGCTGTAACAAATCGAGAGTGAGTTGGTCTTACGGGAAACCAATTCAATCTTCGTATTATGAAAGCAACAATCTTAGTTATCACACTCTTCTTAACCACTTTTACATCCGCATTTGCTGGGCATGGCGACAATAGTTTAGATCGTATTATACACCGTAAAATTTCTTATCCAGAATCACTTCGAGAAAAAGGAGTTGAAGCAAGTGTTTACGTTAAAGTGCGAATTCTAGCAGAGAATAAATTGGAAATCCTTCAAATAGCTTCAGATTCTGAGGAAATGAAAGCAATAATCGAAAAACAAGTGCAGCAGATCAAGATTAAAGTACCCCAAAGTTTGGTCGGAAACACGTTCAACTACACATTCAAATTTCAGGTTCAGAAGTAAACTGAAGGCATTCTAACCATCAAATCAAGAAAACGGTGAAAGCCGTTTTTTTTGTTTTAGATTTTTCGGAAATTAAAAGAAGTAAAATAGTAACCAATTCAAGGATTTCGTAGAGTACGCTTTACAGAAGATTTTTCTTCCTTCGTAAGCTGATAGCTTTCCATTAACTTTCCAAATTCTGACTCCGAAAAATAAGGATTGAACCCTTTCTTGTATAAAAGCTCAAATAGTTGACGTGATTCCAGTCGAATCATTTTGGCTTCATCGGAACTATAATTCTTTTTAAAGTCACGCTCAGTGATTCGAATAGCCTCCAATTCCTCCATGTAACCCATAAAATCCTTTTTGGAAATGCTGGAGATATGTTTCAATTTCAACGCAGCCTGGTATTCCTTTTCCGTCAGCATGATACTCCGAAAACGATGAATACTATCTTTGTAAGATTCAAATATCAATTGCTCTATAGTCGTAAAATTGGGATAATCCAGCACATTCCGTTTGGAATCCACGGAATACAACTTACCGGTTTTGCTCCATATCACTTTCCGGGTAGTAGAGGTAGAGTTAATCCCGTCATATAACTGATAAAGTGAATCCTTTTGAAATACGATCTTCATCTCGTCGCGATAGCTCAAAGCATTCAGCCTGGTAAGTGAAGTTCTAACAACTGTAATATTACCGGATTCGCTTACGTCCAGGTATTCTAAAGAACCCGCATTAGCAGTGCCCAGATAATAATACCGACCGGGTTTAAGTTTTTTAAGGTAGCGGATCGCAAACAATTCCTTTGAATAAGAAGTATCGATCTCACCATCGGGACGAGTGATGTATGTTGTTCCGTAATAATCTGTAAATGCTCCTTTTTGAATCACATCATTGATCGAATCATTTGAACTACTTACTTTTTTAGGTATATAATTCACACTCGTAATCCGGTAAAAAACCTGCTTATTTCGAAGGTAGTCATAAGTCAAACGGATTTTTTTATTCATTCCATATTCATCCTCTGAAAACACCTCTTTTTTTGATTTGAACAATTCATTGCCAGATTCATCAAACCGGAAATGATAATAATCACCAGCCTCAGCAGCAGTGATGGAATCTTTCAGTTTTCCATTTGGGTAATATTCCAATCGGTAAGAAGGGAAAGTTTTCGCACGAAGGAAGCCATTTTTTTCGTAAATAATCACTTCTTTCGGACGATCGAAAGTCAGGTATTCGAAATCCTGTGTTCGATAAACTACATCATCCATCAATAAAAGCTGGATATTGCCAACCGTATATTCCGCCAATTGAGCGTTTTTTAAGCTGCAGACCCCATGAAAAAGAGTATCTATTACGGAACCCTTGCTCAAAAGAAAATACCAGCGGTGAATTTCAGGAGCCTTATTGGATTTTAAAAAAATAGTGTCAAATTTTCCTATCCATTGATCCTGTTTAAAGGGGAAAAGCTCCTTGTACAGAAATACATGCTCTTTTTTAGCGCCGGCAAAAAAAGGTCCTGCTTTAAACTCTTCCTCACCCATACTATTAGTCCTGGTTTCATAACCTGTTTGAATATCATTGGTATAATACCTCTTCAGCGTTAGCACTCCGAAATAGTTGATTACTTCGCCATCCAGAAGACCATTTTTATAATTCCGGATCGTTTCTATTTTTCCGTTTGCATCAAATTCTTTATACACTCCCTCGAACACTTTCTTTTTATGAAAACCAGAAGCAATAATACGATTTCCCAAGTATTTGACATAAGTACCATCCGAGATATAAACTTCTCGCTCTTCTTCCTTTGTTTCTATTACTTCAGTTCTTGGCGCTTCAATCACTTCGTATTCCACCTGAGCGAAAAGAGGAAGGGAGGCAAAGAAGAATATAAAGTGAAGGAGAAAGGATGTTTTTTTCATAGGTCTAAAGATAATTACTTTGCAGAAAGGTTAAGTTACACTTGTTTTTCAATGCCAAAATTTCTTCTTCCAAGAAAACCAATTATATTTACTTCCAAATTTAATTTTCATCCTATGAAACTACATGTAGCTACTTTTTTAATCCTCGCAGTAAGCTTGTTTTCTTGTAAAAAGAAAGAAATGACCCAAGGTGGAAGTTCAGGTTTGGCATACCGTTCCAGTTATGAATATCCACATGAGATTAGACCTGTAGTTTTTATGGACCGAATAGTCTTGGAAGGAGCTGATCCTTACATTGAAATGATGGGTCAGGTAGCGAAGTCTGCCAATGAAACAACTGACGACGGAAAACCAGTTAAATTTAATGAAATTCAAATTTCTAATATCAAAGCAAGTACAGCTGTTGTAAATATTGTAACGCAAGGATCGTTTATGCAAGATCATTTAACGAATTCAAAAATTGTGTTTAAAGACATGAATACGGAAACAACGATTGCGACATTCAGTAACTGTAGTAGTACTAAAATCACTTACACTATTTCCACTGAAGATTTGACTCAAGTCTTCAAGAATGTTTCTGCAGGATCATTTTACATTGACTTTGATTTCGACAGCAATTCAGTTCCCGATAATATTAAAGTTTATTACGATATGTTCTTTAATTACGATTATACCATGAAGCAGTATAAGAAATAATTACGAATATTTATCCATCTAATTAATTGATATTCAGTATTTTTAAGATAATGAAAAGTATGTTTATTGTCTTGATTTTAATGATTCTCTTATCCTTTTTCTTAAGAATCGTTTGTGCTTGTGATTTGTTTTTTGGTACAAACATACTTTCTGGATTGGGGATTGAAAATGTTCCAGAAGGAAGTCTGCAACAAGCTGTATTCATGTATGGACCAAGCGTATTAAATATACTCGTGATTAGTATCTATTACTGGATTTTCCGAAAAGATAAAATTCGGTACAAATCAAATTTATTTGTCTTTTTTCTTTTTCTAGCGTCTCTCGATTTGATGTTAAGCATTTTTCTGTTCTTAATGAGTGATTTTTCGGTCGGGTTCTGATATTTCGATATTTACCTGACATGATCCCGTTTGCAATTTGAAAATCTAATACTTACATTCGGATCCTAAATTGTTGCCGACACATGAAACTATTCATTCATTTATTCCTAATCACAATTCTTTTCACACTTACGAATTGCGAAAACAGTTCTCAAGACACTAATTCCAGTAATCAGATCGAAAAAAAATCTCCAGCGTCTGAAATAGAAAAAAGTCCTGAAGAACTAAGAGCAGAATTGAAAGCATCTGAAGAAAATTCCCCCTTAGAATATCTGTCATGTGAAGATGTGAAAATGAGTGAGCAAACAATCCAAACAAGAAGCGAGGGACTTTTTCGAGATGCGGAATATGAACCTGATGGGGCAATTTTTACTGGAAACATACATAATAAGGCTACATTAGGACAGTTTAAAGACGCGAAAATAAAAATCCTTTTTTACTCCAGAACGAATTCACTGATTGAAGAAAAAACGTATACCATTTACGAATACCTAGAGCCCAATTCATCCATTAGCTTTTCTTTCAAAATTGAATCATACCCTCAAGCTTATTCAACTTTTCAGGTTCAGTTAATTAGTGCGAAGGTGGCAGAATAAGAGCCTTGGAGAGACTAATCTTATCGATTTTTTTTAATGTGAAAATTATTAATCTATATTTTGTTTTTTCCATTTTAAGAATTTAATAAAAGTAAACATGAAAAAATCAATAATGGCAGTAGTAGTTTTCCTAACTACAATCAGTTTTTCAGACCGATAAGATCAGAATACAAAAAACAGCTCTATTACTTAGTAATAATAAAAAAATCATGAAGGAAATCGACATCAATCCTTGGTTGCAGATTATCCATACTAAAATGAAAGCTATGCATACTGGGAATTCCAGTATCCGCGAATACGGATCGACCAATCATGCCGAGTTTTTGGCAGTAGTCACTGAATTCTTTTTCGAAAGTCCGGAAAAAATGAAACTGGAACACCCGGAGCTTTATCAAAAGCTGGATGAGTTTTACAATCCAAAAAGAAGATCGAAAAATCCGCCGAAAGATCCGCGAGAGGTGAAATCGGCTTTGATGAATTGAGAAAATTCTGGCAGGAGAGGAGACACTGTTTTATTTCATTTCAAAAGGGCGAAAAAGTTTTATTGTTTCCTTATATTTCCAACTCCATTCAGAAACATGGGATTAGAATCCCTATCAAATACATAAGATGATGCTAAAACCAACGATAACCTTCATTCTTCTACTGAGCGCTATGTTTTTCACTTCGTGTGATTCGAATTTCTTTCATGTTCAAATTCAGAACAATAGTTCAGACACTCTTCATGTAAATTACATCTTATTGGAACATGATGATAGTCTTCGTTTTGATGGTGGCCCTGGTGTTGGACCCACCGGTCATGGTCGATTTGAGGAAAAATATGACAGCATAACTAAAGTGCATTCTTTTGTGATTGCCCCGGGCAGACTATGTTATCTTGTCAATACAATGAACGAAGATCTTGATCGGATTTCTGATTTCGTATTGTTTAAGCGTTTGGAAATCATTAAAGGATCTGACACTGTTATCTTGGCTAAAAATAGAGGGACTTCCGCAATTTTCACAAAGATCGTAGAAAGTCATAAAGTAAATTGGACTTTAGTTGTTGATTAAAATGTCCTGTCATGGATTTGCGATAGGTTGACAGTGCAGCTGTTCTTCCAAAAATAAGCTCAGAAGCTACATTGAACGATATTGAAAGCACCTGCTTCAAAGTTTTATTGTTCCCAATTACCTCCATATAAATATTACTTCTGAAGCAGAATCATCCTTGTTATTCGGCAGATTAATCAGCAGCACAGAAGAACAAAAGCGCTCTTTTTTTTGTTAAAACAAACCTATCACTTGTTTCGTACGAAAAATTTCCTACCTTTGAAAAATGAAAGCAAATAACTCTGGAAATAATTCGCAATCGGAACCGACAAAATCAGAATTGGAGATTTTGCAGGTTCTTTGGAAAAACGGTCCTTCAACTGTTCGTTTCGTAAATGATTATCTGAACGAACAGAAACGTGCCGTACAATATACTTCCACATTGAAGCTCATGCAAATCATGACTGAGAAAGAAATGTTATTGCGGGACGCATCGAGTATGAAGCACATTTACAGCCCAGCAATCGAAGAAAATCAGACGAAAACTGTTTTATTGGACAAGTTCATCGATACAATGTTCAACGGTTCAAGTACCAACCTCATGATGCAGTTGTTAGGCAACAAAAAAACTTCACCGGAAGAATTGGATGCAATTCGCGCTATGTTGGACCAACTGGACAAGAAATAAAAACCTTTTAAACTCGATACTATGAATTTTTTAGTGAACGACTCAATTATCAAAGCAGTCAGCTGGACAATCATCCATTCGCTTTGGCTGGGACTCGCAGCGGCCTTACTGGCAGGACTTACACTTTTGCTTACAAAAAAAGCAACGTCGGCAATACGGTACAATTTGCTCGCAGGATTGAGTATTGTATTTTTAGTGACAATCGGTTTCATTTTCTACAATGAATTCGAAACGCAAACATTCGTTTTACAAGCGGATAAATTGGTGAAAAGTAATTTTAAAACAGAACATCTTGTTTCATTTTCTGGAGCAGTAACCACTGAAGAGGCGAGTACTCCTCTTTCACTAATCTCCACATTCATAAGTAAGTTTGGTTCATGGATCGTTTTCAGTTGGTTTGTCGTTTTCATGTTCAAATGCATCCGAATGACGGGCGATTTACGGCAAGTTTACCGTGCACGAAATTATCAAACGATTGCTCCACCAGAAATGTGGCGGAAACGCGTATCAGAACTTCAAGTTTCACTCCGCATCAAACGCAATGTTCAATTATTGGAATCCAAATTAGTGACGATTCCATCGGTAACAGGATTTTTCAAACCAGTTGTTCTGGTACCAGTCGGATTATTGAACAATATCCCCCAAGACCAGGTAGAGGCTATTTTGCTGCACGAGCTTGCACACATTCGTCGGAGTGATTATGCCGTTAACCTCATGCAAACATTCATTGAAATCTTATTTTTCTTTAATCCTGGTATTTTGTGGATTTCCTCCTTGTTGAAAGACGAACGTGAAAATTGCTGCGATGATTTAGCAATCAGTGTGACAAACAATAAAAAGGAATTTGTAAATGCCCTGATTTCCTTCCAGGAATACAACATGAATACACAGCGGTTCGCCCTGCAATTCGGTGATCAGAAAATGAAGCTAGCAGACCGCGCAAAACGGATTCTTTTCAACAGTAACAAGATGCTCAGCGTTCGGGAAAAGTACTTTCTGTCGGCTTGTGTCGCGATGAGTGTGGTTCTATTTCTAGTTGTTTTGAACGTGAATTCTTCATCTGCACAAGAAATTAAATTGCCTGCATCGGATGCCCTGAGTAACGAAAAATACAATCCGAAGGATATTCCAGAAGGAACTGCAATCCGGTATGTGGATGAGGCAAAAAACAAGAAATCATACGTATACATTTTTAAGAAAGATGGGGTTCTGTATCAGATTCCGGAGAATCTGGAAAATTTGAAGGTCGACGGTGAACTGATTACCAGAAAAAACCGTGAGAAGTACCTTCCTCAAATCAAGCAGTTGATTAACGGGTATGAAGCCGCCATTGCTTCTTCAGAAATTGATGGATATACAGCTGGTGATTATCCAGAAGTTGATCTCACAGAAGAGCAACGCATCATTGATGAAGCATCCAAAATCATAAACTCACACTCGGCAATCATTGACAAGCATTCAGCAGTTATTGATAAACATGTAGCAGTTATTGACAAGCAGGTGAAGATACTCGAAGCCGAAACTCAAAAAAAAGACGGGAAGATTAACTGGAAAAAACACGATGACGCACAGCGCCGTATCGAAGAAGAACAGGCTAAGATTCAGGTGGAATCAGATAAAATCGATATCGAAGCACGAAAAATTGACGAGCAGTCACGCAAAATCGATGAACAATCGCGCAAGATTGATGCAAAATTGAAACAGCAGGAAAAAGAGATGAGATTAGCTCCTGACAAAGACATCACCCAAATTGTTATCGATGATCTAAAAAAAGCAGGTTACAAGGGCGAAATTCACTCCTTCGAATTGAATGAGAAAATCTTAATAATTAACGGAAAAACACAATCTGAATCACTTTTCAGAGAAGTGAAAAAACACATCAAACCGGGCATGCGCATCTTACACAACATTGATGTGCATTAAAGAATGTCTTAAGTACAGTTTAGACATCAGTTAGTTAAAGATGAAGTAAAGTAGATCGCTAGCGCGAACACCTTACTTGTAAACAAAGCTCCGATCGTAACATGTCGGAGCTTTGTTGTTATATCGAAAAACAGTCAGTAAACTACTACTCACAAATCTTCTTCAATTCATCCAAGGCTTTCGGCCAGGTCTCGTCGAAATAGGAAGCGTACTCATCCACCGTATCTACTTCAGCTGTTACACGCGTTCCGTTGGCAGTAGCCTCAAACCGATAATTTTCATGAGCTCCTTTCCAACTGTCTACTTTTTCACCTTCCGTTATTTCTACGCCGTTTTCCATAATTCCACAGTGCTCGATGGACACATATTTTCCCGGATCATTTTCTGCAATTCGGGCAACCATTCCTCCCTTGCTGCCATCTTCAGATATCCCGATGAACAAGATCTTGTCGCCAGTGTTCCAGCCACCTTCCCAGGTAGAAGTAGGGTTAAAAGTGGCACACCATTGCTCGTAAGTACGCTTGTCACTGAGACCGAGCATTAAATCGTAAACGCGTTCAGGGGAAGCTGATATTTCTTGGGTATAACTGAGTTTTTTCATGTAGAATTCGTTGTTAATGATCTAAGATAAGGAAGTTTTGTGTTGGAAACAAGATGGGGAAGAGAAAGAAAATTAAAAAAAATGTTTGGATCAACTTACTACCAAAACGTACCCACTAAAAGTCACGCGGGCTTAAAATTCTTAAAAAATAGAATAGGGGAGTTCTTCTATCTAAAAAGTGGAAAACCTCTTATTTTATGATTGAAATTTCAACACGTCGATTCTTTTTTCGACCTTCTTCCGTTTCATTCGAATCTAACGGGATTTCATCTCCTTTTCCTTCAATGACGATCTTGTTTTTGTTTATTCCTTTTGCAACCAGGTATTGTTTGATGGCATTTGCCCTTTCTAATGAAAGCATCTTGTTATCTCCCTTATTTCCAACATTATCTGTATGGCCAGTTACCAAAAGTGTCTGGTTCGGATACTTTTCAACGTGGCGAATAAAATTCTCCAGTTCGGGGTATTCATTGGGTAATAGAATGGATTTTCCAGATTCAAATTGAAGGTTATGCAAAACATATACATCTCCTACTGTTAAATTTATTGATGTATCAACAGTGTTTGCTTTTTCATGAATACTATCTTGAACAGGTGGCTTTTTGTTCTCTTCCAAACCAATAAAAATGTCGTCAACATAATAATGAGCATATTTGAAAGCACCGTTAATTTCCCCATGTATCTCGCCCTTATCTTTATACACAAAAGAACCAAAAGTCATGAACTTCTCTGTACCATTTGCAGTGTAAGTGGTGGAAAGCTCTATCCAATCTTTTTTGTGGCTGAAATCACCCGTAAATTTTATTTCAGGCGCAACCTGTAAATTTTCATTTTCAGGAATCGAAAATGAGCCCTTAGAAAATAAGATGTTAAATTCACTTACAGTGCTTAACCATCCTTTATCAGCACAGCTGATATACAATTTAACAGTATACTTTTCTCCCTTTATTAAGGAAGACTTTAATTCAGTTTGGAGGTATTCACGAAAATTTTTGGCAATGCATAATCCTACATATGCTTGTCCGGAATGTGGATTTTGTTCACCGAAGTGGTTCTTTTGTGTTCCTGCTTTTTTCGTAGAACATTGCTGATGATAGTATTCTCCCTTTCCAACATCATTTGGAATTACCCAAGAAATCATGCAGTCTTTGGCTTGCGCAACATCAGTGGGAAGTTTTTTGAATAATTCAAAGCCTGAGTTTGAAATTAAATTAGTTGTTTGAGCAAATATATAGTCAGAGCTGAAAAAAGAAAGCAAAGTCAAAATGAGTAGATAGGATTTGGATTTATTCATCGTTTTTCAGGTGTAATGTTTATCAAAGTTAACCTTTTAGTCGATAATCTAATTTGTCTCGTACTGTTACAATAGCTGGGGTATTTTGCTATGAATTGTTACTATTGAAAATTAATGAATTGTAAGTGATAGTATCAATGAACGCTATCAATTCGAAAAAGCCATGGAAACTGGAACACAACGAACACTCTTTTTAAGAGTTATCTTATTGACCTTTATGTTACTTGTTGTTTTTCAAAACGGATATACGTGTAGCGGGTACAAAGTCACTATTGGGAATAAAACCCTGTTTGGCAGCAACGAAGATGCATGGAGGGTAACTCCACATATTTGGTTTGAAAATGCAAGAGGAAAAGGTGAGTATGGAGCAGCATTTACGGGCTCACGATATGACGGAGAAAACGGGTATGCGCCACAATCTGGAATGAATGAAATGGGAGTTGTTTTTGAAAGACTTTCTTCACACCACCCACAGTCTAAAGGTTTTCCAAATAGAAAAGCGATAACCAATCCGACAAAATACTTAAAAGACATCCTTCACTCTTGCAAAACAGTAGAAGAAGTTCAGAAATACATCAGCAAATATGACCACAGCTATTTCATTGAAGATATCTTTATCTACGTGGATAAATCTGGTAAATACCTTATTGTGGAACCTTACACCTTGACCATTGGAAACGACCCAACATACGTCATCTCCAATTTTTGTCCTTCGATAACATCAAAAAAAGATGCAAATCAGTTGGAAAGATACAGAAATGGAGTTTCCTTTTTGAAAAATAACATTGACACTACGCTTGAATTTTGTAAGGCTTTATCAGATACCATGCACGTATGTCGAGAAAAGATCGGCGACGGAACATTGCTGACTTCCATTTGGGATTTGAATAAGGGAACAGTGAACCTGTATTTCTATCACCAATACAAAACTACCGTTCAATTCAACTTAAAAGAAGAATTGGGCAAAGGAGATCATCTAATTGCTATTGAACCTTTGTTTCCTTCGAACAGTGAATTCGAAAAATTGCGCAACTACAAAACCCCTAAAAACAGTGCGTTAATCGCTGTGTTCTTAATTGCTTCCGCAGGCTTATTTTTATTCTCCTCCATCTACTTTCTAATCATGTATTTCAGAAGAAAACAGAATGGTAAACATCAGTACATCCACCTATTGATGTTCATTCTAGGGCTAATCCTGTTCTGTTATATGGTTGTGCTATGTGTTGGTAGTGTTAATCGTTTTTATTTTCCAGCGCCATACAAAGACCCAGCAAGTGTTTTTGTCAGTTTAACCGCGTACATTCCTTCTCTGCTATTAGTTCTAATTGTACCATTTTGGGTCGTTAATAGGAGGCTTTTCAAAGAGCAGCATTGGAATCTATTTTCCAGATGGTTATTCACATTAAACAATCTTGTTTATACTATTCTAATCGGGCTTTTTGTTTATTGGGGATTTTATGATGATTAGTCAATTCCACATTTTAAAATAACCAAATTCCACAATTTAAATTAACCACCACACACAAGAAAGAAGAAAATCTTCGAAGATTATTTCAAAAACCAAAATGTCGTATAATTAATATTATGTTAAATAGCTTAACGATCCTCATTTGACATTTATTGTGCAAGTCCTTTATTTCTTTTGAATACTCTTCTACAACTTCGTCTTTTATTCCCCTCATATCTCTTCTCTCTGAGAATCGTCTAGAATTTTTTATTTGGGAATTTGTGCGAATTATTCAATTCTACAGAATTCTATTTATTAGATAAACTGTCAAACAATCTCTCTCTGAGAATCGCTTAAAAAATGATCACTTGAGAATCTATCAGATCCATTGAAAATTTGGATCAAAATAAACTCGTGAGAATTGTCTAAAATCTAATCTTCGAACCATTGATCCAATGAAACCAATCCAGAAACCTCTAAAAAGTTATTCACGAGAATTGCTTAGAATCATTTTATTGAGAAATATTTCAGGATATGTCATTTATAAGTGTTGCAATCGATTAGAGTTTCCTTCTATGTGAGAACTAAACCTCGAAAGAATATTCGAAATAACAAATCCGATTTACAAAACGCTCAAAAATTGAGTGATTCACGAATTATGTTAAATAGAATAATTCTCCTCCTAACAACAAAGAATAATTGAGAACCTTACAAAAAAAACGACGATTAACAGCCTATTCCATTGATAAATCAATCAAAAAAAAGGAGTTTTTCATGAAACTTTTCCACTAAAACAGGAGTCTTACTTCCAAACCCAATTACTAAATACTATATATATGAAGAAAATTCTACTCGCGGTTTTGATCAGTTCGCCTGTTTTCACAATGAATGCGTCTGCACAATACCTTGATTCTACGTTTAATACCAACGGTTACCTCCCCTATCTTGGCAGCAATTCTAATAGTCAAGGAAATCTGGGATCTGGTCAGGCTTCTGCAATCCAGTCTGATGGGAAGATTGTTACCGTTCTTGGTAGAGATAACAATTCAAACGACCTGTTCATGTACATTTATCGCTATTTGTCGGATGGAATGCCTGATCCCGCTTTTGGAATTGGTGGCTCATCAAAAATCTTCTGCGGAACACGAAGCACCGGTTTTGATGTCGAAATCCAATCAGATCAAAAGATTGTATTAATTGGTGAATCAGAATATTGTACTAACGGAATCTGTGGCGCAAAACAATTCGTGATGATGCGTTTGAAAACAAATGGCGATTTAGACTCTACTTTCGGAACAAACGGCCATATTTTGACTTCTGATGTTTTCGGGAGCAATGGAACGTTTTCTATTCCCAAAAGCTTACATATTCTTCCAAATGGAAAGTTTATGGTTGGTGGACGTGGTCCGAGTGGAAAACCCGTAATTGTCCGTCTAAATTCGAATGGTTTTCCAGATAACACGTATGGAACAAATGGCGTTTTTAGCTTTTTGAATATTTCACGAGCACAATTTGTGAATATGGCAATCGGGGCGAACGGAGAAGCTTACGGATTGTTGATTACCGACACTTGGAATCAAACAGCAATGTCTTACGATTCTGCTAATTACACAGACAATGCGGTGTTTAAACTCACTCCAACCGGAACACTTGACCAAAGTTTTGGAATAAACGGCATTTTTGAATTCGGGACAGATAATACTGATACCCCACTTTCTATTGTATTAGCCAGCTCAGGGAAATTATTGGTTGCAGGTTATAACATGCCTGTAAACAATTATTACGTTTATTCATACGGTCGAGCAAACAGAGGATTTGTGGCTTTTGTCAATGCAAATGGAACGTTGGACATGAGTATTCCAAACGGATTCTCGAACTTCGATTTTGTGCAAGACAGTGCGACGTTCTTTAATAAAATCATCGAAAAAAGTCCGAATGAATTTTTAATCTGTGGTTTTACTACGGATTATGTTAGCGGAAACTTCCAAAACAAAGGATTGATTGTCAGTATGAATGCGCAGGGGCAGTTAAATACTGCATTCAACGGAAACGGCTACATGATTTTCGATCATGGAATGGTAGGAACTTCTGGTTGGAATGGGAAATTGGCCAATTTCATGGACGTAGACATTACAACTAATAACAAGATTTTATTGACAGGATATCGAAATCCAACTGCCGGAGCAACAAAAGGAAGTATTTATATACTACAGCTGACTTACGGACCTACGAGCAATTTAGCTGTCGAGGAACTTTCCAATGAAGCTGATTTTTCAGCTTATCCGAATCCAGTGAGCAATGGTCGTTTTATGGTTGCGATGGAGCAAACTGCAAGCATGCAATTGGTAGCCTTGGATGGAAGAATCCTATATCAAGGTGAGGTTTCTGAAGGAATTTCACAAATCACCTTCGATTCGGACTACAAAGGAGTTGCCATATTGAAAGTAGAGACTAAAGAAGGAAAAGTGGGAACACGCAAGATGCTTTTTGAATAAGAATTAACTACAAATATCCTTTTTTAACCGCAGAGACGCGGAGAACGCCAAGTTTATTCAAATCCCCTTGCGCTCTTTGCTTCTTTGCGGTTATTTTTTTTGAAATATTCGTTACATGTTGTTAAATCAAAAAACCTGAATTTCCATTCCTCGAATACAACTGTATATTTGCATCAAAGTTTTTAATACATGTATTCCAAAGAAGAAGCAAAGCAACTCAAAGCCGATTTCTGGAACCAGTTTAAGGTTCATATGCAGAAAGTGCGCTCTTCCAATGGACGAAGAATGAACTGGTTGGCTTATCCTACTGAAGTGAAGGATATCTATGTTCGAGTGGATGTGGATGGAAAAGGCGCTCGTTTTACCTTCGATATCCAAGGGAAAGATGAAGGTGTGCGTGCAATCTTATGGGAACAACTTACGGAGTTGAAAATTGTCTTAGAAGAAGAAATGGGAACAGAAGGTGTTTGGATTGAAAATGCCAGTACTTCAGTTGTTTCCGACTTTAATCGGATTATTTGGGAACGAAGGGATTTGAATTTTTACAGGAAAGAAGATCATCCTGAAATAATAAACTTTTTATCTGAGCGTTTGATTCATTTTGATGCGTTTTACCAAGAATTTAAGGATATCTTGATAAATCTAGCATCGTAGCTAAAGTCTTTGTATTTTTGTCTTATGTTAAAACAAATTGCCTTTTTTACAAGCGTTTTAATTTCAGCGCTTTCAGTTCATGCACAAACGACCATTTTGGACGAGGATTTCCAACAAGGAATTCCAGCAAATTGGACAGTTATAAAAGCAGACTCTTACATTGAACAAAACTCACAATACGCTCCAGGATGGATTGCTATTCCTGATCCCAATAATTTATCAGATACCGTTGCAGCAGCTACTTCTTATTTTACAGTTGCAGGAAAAGCAAGTCGCTGGTTGATTTCTCCAGCAATTACGATCGGAACTTTTGGGAATTACTTAAAATGGAGAGCGAAATCGTTTGATCCTAGTTACCCAGATACGTATCAAGTACTTGTATCAAAAACGGATACGCAAATTGCTAGCTTTACAGATACTATTTCACGTGTGGAATTTGAATTGGAAGATTGGACAAATCATGAAGTGAATTTAACTGCACAAGGTTATGTGAACGTTGAA